>NZ_JBBUKT010000003.1 GCF_038066715.1 Luteolibacter sp. Y139
GCACTCCGCTGCTATTGGGACTAAGCGAGCTCTCTGGTTCGATCACCTCACAGAATTGGATACCGTTTCGGAAAAGGAACGAATTCACCGAAGAAAAATGGATCAACGGAGGGGCGGCGATCCAGTGGAAAATGGCATGCGCCCCTTTCGTTTTTCCGATGGCCGCATTCGGCAGATTCCATCCGTAGAATCACGTCCCGTGCGTTCGTTGCACTGCGGGCCGGGATCGTGCATCTGTTTTGCTATCGCACTCGTGCGGGGTGTCCGTGGGTCTGGGCTGACTCGCGGGCACCAACCCTTTCCGGGGTATCCGTGTGAATCGGTGAATGCGCCCGTGGCCGGAATTCAAACCCAGCCGGTCACGGGCCATTCTCGGCAACCTGTTTCATCCTCCGCCAGCGCCATGCGAGGAAGGCGGTCCAAGGGATGAGGAAGAGAAGCACGAGGAACCAATAAGCAATCCTCCACACCTGATCGTTTCCAGACGCTTCATGACTGGATGGCGGGGGAAACCCCTCATTCCACGGATAATTTCCCGGGGCCGAATAGAACTTGAAGTCGGTGGGCCCGCCGGTCGTCCGAAGTAGCCGAACGTGTGACCCCGATAAATTTCCGGACTTGGAATATACCGCGTATTTGTCGGCCCGGCCGAAAACTACTAGCGTGTCTAGACGCCCCATCGACCGCACCCAAGCCCACCCCAGGAACGCCGCCAAGAGCATCCCGAGCCAGAAGCTCTTCCAGCGGTAGATCGGGCGGGGGTTCATAGAGGAAGTGCCGCAGAGCCTCCGGCCCATCACCGGCGGTGCGTGCACTGTGCGTGCCGGAGACTCTGGACGTAGATGCCCTACCATGGGCACAGCATCGGCATCAAGCCTCCCGCATCAGCCGCACCACCTCGCGGGCTATCTGCTCGGCAAGAGTGCCCACCGATTCGACCGGCTCGCCTTCGATCCACTTATCAAGCCACTCGCGCTTGATGCGGCGAGCCTTCCGTTCGCCCTTGATCTTCACCGTCCGGCTATCGAGTTGCCCAAGGCGAAGGGCGCTCTCGATGGCTGAGACAGAGAAGTCGGAATAGGCGGCGGCTGACTTCACCGAGAACCATTCGCGCTGGACGGGGAGCGGGCATGGCGGAAGGAGCGAGGGCTCAGCGGAAGTTCGCGATCACATCGATTTGCTTGTTCCTAAGTGATCTCCGCTTATCTCGCTGACCGTTCCAATGAGCGTATGCCATCGTCATCTCGCGATCCGTTAACGCGCGGTATGCCCAGACGACGAAGGTAAAGTTCAAGGCATCGTCTCGGATTGCTCCGGCCATTATGCGATTTTCTGCCAAGGCGGGTTTCGGGGGTTGAAACATCCCTTCATCTTAGGAGACCGCGAAGCCGGTGAAAAGGAAAAGCCCGGCCCTCTACATGGGGGCCGGGCGGGTGTGTCAGGCGATCACTCAATTCTGATCCTAAAGCCCTCCGGCAATTTTGCCGGTGGCTGCCTGCTCTCCGATACCGCATAGCCAACGCATCCTAGCAGGTATTCCCCCACCGTGATTTTGAGAATCAGCGCGATCTTTTCGACGTGCTTCCACTCCTCCTCCGGGAACCTGAATCCGGCGGTGACAGTGCATCCCTCCTTCAGCATGTCGGCGAGATGCTTTGAAGTGGGGGGAGCTATCCCCCCGATGCCGACGCCGTGCGGTTCCTTCCAAGCTCTCACGCGGTCGGCGACACTCTTGTCATCGAAGGCACAAGCAGAATGCAGGCGAGCCAGCCTAGGCCCCGGAAACACGGCTAGGGCGGACTGTGGCACCTGTAGGGTCACGTCCACGAAGCGCTCCGGCTTCATGATCTCCACATACTCGCGATGACACAGGGGGCCGTCTGCGATGGAATCAAAGTAGCGATTGCGGTCCGACGTGCCGTCAAGGTAGCCAATCACGGCGGCGTTCACGAGTTGGTCCTGGGTGATTCCGTCGAGCTTCGCTACCTGCTGTATTCTGCGGCGGATATCTGCCGTTGCTGGCTGGAATTGCACCACGTTGGTGAGAAGCGCGGCGGGCTTGTTGGTAGTGGCCGTGGCTGCGGCCTTCTTGTTTTTCATTGGGACTAAACAAAAGTGCCAGTGACCGGAATGGTGCTTCCACACCTTCCCTGCGGTTAGTGGCCGCAGGTATCCAATCACTGGCAGAATGTCGTTCGATGGTTGTCCGCGTCCCTAAGCACTACCAAAGGGGTATCGATGCGGGCCGGGGTGGAAGCCTCGGCGGAACTACCGTAGCAGGGGCGTCAAGTGCTCGCGTTAGCGGCGTCCCTGGCGGGCTGTCCGCCGGGCAATCAGCGCCCGAAGCTGCGCAATTGAGAACCGGCGGTCTCGGGCTCCGAAATCAACCCACTCGGTAATAACCCGGCTCAGTTGCGATGTGGAGAGGTCCAACAACCCGGCGGCTCGGTTGGAGTTGAAGAGAGCGATTTCATCCGCAGAGCTTTCCACCTTCGCCCACACGCGGTCGGCGAGATCCTTCGCGGCCATTTCTAAAACTTTCTGCTCCTGTTCGTCTGTCAGTTTCATGCGTCCGCCCTTTATCAATTCGGGAGCGGTGCCGCTCCTCAATTATTCGCCCTGAAGGGCACCGCACCTTTCCCTCGGTAGCTCAAGGGCTAGACGGCCAAAACAGGCGGAAAGGGCACCGGGGGTTTGGCGGTTTGAAACCGCTTTACCCCAGATCCGAAATCGACGGAAAACGGTAGGTGTAGGCTCTCTTTCCCCTGTGGAATGAGGCTTTGAGCGGTGATCCGATCGGGGCGGTTTCAACGGGCAAAAATGCTCGATATCGGAATTCCGGCATCGCCCTAGAAACCCCTCCCGCGCTAGGAATTTCTCCGCCACAGCACATAGCTCGGGTGATCTCCCGGAACCAAAATGGCGGCGGCCTTAAAACCGAAGGTCACGAACCGGAAGCCATTAATGGCATTCGGCGACACCCTGACAACAACCCTGACATTGTGGAACGTGGGTGTCAGGACGGCGTCCGTGACCGAAGGAGTCGGCCAAGTGGGAACTGTCGAGGGCTCAAGGTAATCACCCACGCAGCAATCACGTATCGAAGTGCGGATGGTCATTCCCCCATGGCTATACCCATGACCGCCAATCTTGCAACCCGTGGATGGCAAAGATACAAACGCGCATGCTCGTAGAGGAAACCTTTCACGCTCTTTTCCAAATTCCCGAAGCTGACATCCGCAAGGATGTTTCTCGGGCTCGGTCTGATACGCGGAGCGTGCATGAGGAACAGATTCGTCTTCGCGACGCCTCAAAAGATGCCAAAGACATTCCCGCACTAGCGCGCTCTTTCCATCTGCGCCTCTGTGTGGCTGCGGCGATCTATGAGCGCATGCCCGACGAACGCGGGCTCTCGTTCCTCGCCCTAGCTTGTGAGCACGTCGCGGATGACGCCACGCAAATTCACTTCAACAAGCATCTTGCGCACTTGGATGAAGACGACGACCCCAAGCACGACGACACCCTCTATCGCATCCATGATACTGTCCTATCCACAATGCTTGAGCGATATGGGGTTTTGGATGTGGGCAAGCTATTTGAAACCGACCGCAAGGAATTTGACATCCTCTGCGAGATTGGCCGGCACGCAATGGGACCTGAGACTCTCAGCAACCCATCGTCCGAGCGCTACATCCTGCAAGAGCACGGAGAGAAGGGCCTTGCCCGCATTCGCGCAAGAGTTGCCGAGCTGCGAAATAGCGCATCAGCTTAATCCTCCCTTGGCGGCAGCCCGAGCAACGCGCGGAAGTCGTCTCCACCCTCGGTGGCGGCCTCTGGTGCTGGCGTGATGCCCTGATCTGGCTCACGCGCAGGCTCCACGAGCGCAACGGGCTCAGCGGCCCTCTCAGGTGGCAAAGCGGGCGTGCTGGGGATGATCTCAGCTTCAAGCGCCGTGGTTGGGTAGCGCTCCTCGTAAGGTCCATGACGCTCCACCGCCGCATGGTGCATCTGCGTGAAATGCCGCGTTCCGATTTCTGTCGATCGCTTTCCTAGCCCTACCAGCGCATGCAGAGGGCTTTCCTCATGCCATTCGGCATCGGTCGGAATTTCTGTGGGATTGCCCGCTTCGATTTTCGCCAGTTCGTCGTAGTAGATCGCTTGGAAATGCTCATCATCTGCCGCACTGATCCGCATCGCCACCTCGTGATAAGGATTGTCGCCGTTCGTGAGTTCAACGGCCTGCGTTGTCTTCTCCCGCCACAGCTCCGGCTTGCGGTTGCGAAGCCACAATGAACACGCGGCGGTGTCGGGCGGGTAGTGCTTCAGCAGCGGCGTGATGATCGTTTTCCCCTCATGGGTGGCGATATGGGTATCAGGCACCACGGCACCAACGGCGCGTTGGTAGAGAGCGCTTGCAACACGAGCGTCGGCGATCTCGCGTCCCTCGTGGACAGCAGCGGCAAACTCTGGTTTGGATGCCAACCATTTATCAATCCCGGCGATGCTCACATTGAAAGCGCGGGCAAGGTCTCGATTGGTGGCACCCAACCGGCAAAAGTGCATCGCCAGTTCCGCGTATTCCTCGCGATATTTCGGCGGGCGTCCTCGCTTCGTGGTGATGGCTGTGCTTGTGGCCATGGTCGTTAGGTGTATCGCAGCGGCGGAGGCGGCGTGACAGATTCGGTGGCCTTGGCGGGCTTCGAGGGGTGAGTGTTGACTGGCTGGAAAATCGGCACGAAGAATCCACCTTTTACGTGCTCAGCCTCTTCCACAATCGGGATGGTAAGGCCGCGAACTAATTCGGCGTTGGCTGGGATGTTCATGGCTGGTTGTCGTTGGGATCGGCGTCGATGATCTTCTGAATCGTGGCGGCGGAGTTTCGAAGGCGGGCGGCGGTCTTCTTCAAAGTGGCGGCCTTCGCGCCGGGCTCGGTAAATGAGTGTCGCTCAAGCTTGGCCGCGATGAAGTGGCAGGTCTGCATCCTCCGGCGCTGCCACCAAACGGGAGCCTCAAGGATGGTCTCCGGCTTGCACTGCCGGAGATGGGCTTTCGCGAGAATAAGGTCGCCGTCGGCAATAGCGTTCATGGCATCAGAGGTAAATGATGTTCGCTTGCGGGGTGGTGCGCGACTTGTCCACCCACGTCTGGTAATCGACTCGGGGTGGTGCGCCCAAGATGACGGTGGTCATGTCATTCATCAGGTCCAATTCCTCCGACTCCACGAGGGCGTCCATGGTTGCGTGCGCCGTGATCCGTGAGTTGGTGACACGGATCTTGCATCCCCGGTAGCGGGTGCCGCCGGATTCATCCAATGGCATCGTGAAGCGCCCATCGTAGGGCGTCCAATTCTGCGAGGCTAGCAGGTTGCTGGCGAAGTTGGCAGGCGGAGCGCGGTAGGTGAAGGATGGCCGCCGGTAGATGGTGCCCACGATCTGGTTATCCAATAGCTTTACGTTGGCCGTGGCCTTGTAGATGAAAATGCCGCGTTTCGGGTAGGGGGACCCATAGACGTTGAAAAGCTGCGGCTCATTCCGCCAGCAATACCCAGCAAACTCCACGACTCCAGGCAGGGAACTGGTAGGGAAGCCTTTTCCGTAGGATGTGGTTTCGCTGTAATCGACAATAACAGGAATATCGACATCGAGGATGGCGTCATAAACCGCAATGCCGTTCTCGCTGGTCAGCCAATCCGGCAGCGCTGCGCTGCTATCGACAACGTATTTGGTGCCGCTGATAGCTACGCCATTGACCTTAAAAACCGGCCCAATCGTTCCCTGCTGCGCTGGTATCGAACTCGCAGAAGGCGTGCTAGTGTGGTAAGGGATCGAAGCGCCCCCGACCTCGGGGCTTTGGGTCTGGAAATATGGAACTGCTCCCGGGTAGTTGAACCAGTTGTTGGTGTAACGAGAAATAAGCTGGGTCAGAACGGAATCGGTCGCGTTAAGGAACGCTCGCAAGGTCGCCGGGGAGCCTGAAGTCGGGAACGAGCTAATGAAAACACTATCGGTCGGCTCATCCGGGAGAAACGTGTCCATCTCGGGGCCGGACACCATGGTGATGCCGTTGAACCCGATGGCCGGGGTTCCAGCGGTCTGTGACTGCCACCGCCTCCGTCCATTCGGAGCGCGATCCGTGTAATGAATCTTCAGGTAATTCAGTTTGAGTTGAATCCGTGGCTTCGCCTCGAACTCGGCGCAATCGGTGATGTCAATCGTGCGCGTGGTCGCCACTCCGCGCCGGGTAACATTCAGAGTTGGGTTCGTGGTGCTGTAGTCGAACCACGCCATACCATCGGGGACAAGCCGCAGAAGCTCCGCGAGAACCTGACCGTAGGTGGACTGGTTGTAGGTGTTGGCCGGAACGTCGAAATAGGTCGATACGGTCCCGAGCGCGATCGGTGCACCCGCCGCAATCGCGTAGTTGATGACCGTTTCAATGATGGCCTTGAAGCTGCCGCCGACGGGAAGAGACGGGCGAGGTGCAACCGCGCCAGTCCCATCAGCCTGATTCACCTCAAGCACCATATTGTCCAGCTGCCACCATGGGCCAGAGACGACAACGGTAACGCGATCTTGCTGCTGGGATCGGTCAGTGACGACCCCTGAGAAGAACTTAACGCCATCGCGAAAGAGCGTCACGGATTGGGTGAGCGAAGGAATCGCAACCGTGGATGAGTCGCATTCGACCGTGTAGGTGAAGTAGTCGGCAGAGCACGAGCGGAAGACCACCTTGGCGGCGGTCGCGTCAATCTCCGCAAGCGTCCGCACGGTGTCGTCCATCGCGGCTCCTGTCTGCCCTTGAACTGTCCATACGTTGGCCATTTGTTAGACGGTGGCGAGTTCCTCGGCTTCGGCGGTTGCACCGGGGGAGTCACCAAGACCACCCCCGGCGCTTGCCGCCTCACTGCCACCGATCGCAGCGAGAATTTTCCTGAGATCGGAGATCTGGGCACGGACGATTTCCGTGGTCTCATCTAGGGTTTCCAGCATCGTCGCCAAGTTGTTCTCGGCTGCGGATGCGGATGCCGCGTTGTGGGAACTGTAGGCGCGACCATAGGCTTGGCCGCTCTCGAAGACGGCTGGCATCAGGTCAAGCAGCTGTCCGAGCACCATGTCCCGGCGTCCGCCTCCCTCCTCATGCCGGATCTGCATTGCCAGCGGCGAGGGCATCGCGAACACCACCTTGACGGCAACCTCCCTCGCTTCGTTGTTCAGCCTCTCGAAATGGCCCATGATGGCGCGAATTTCGGCAACAGCTGCTTGAGATCGACGGGCTGTAGCGGCATCGCTGGCCGCTTTCTTCCGGGGCTCCACGAGTTCGGCGAGTCGCAGATCTTCACTGGCCTTGACCAGTTTTGAGGCGGCGGCATCACAGGCTGCATCGGATTCTCCATTCGTGCATTCATGCCGGAGTCGCTCCACCTTTCGGCGAAGCTCGCCGATTGCGGCGTATTGCTTGAGAGCATCGGAGGTCTCATCGGTGATGAGTTGAAGACGGCGGCGGATTTCATCGGCGGTGGTAGGCATGGCGGCAGTTCTGTTGGTTATTCGGAAAGGTGCTTGTCGGCCCAGGTATCGATCTCGCTGGCGAGGTTCTCGTGCGATTCGGTGGAGCCGCTGGCACGGAGGAGACCGGCGGCGGCATGACCAAGCGTTGCTAGGCGTTGCCGCACTTCGGGAGGAGTGGCGGCGAGAACATCGGCAGGCAGAGGTCCGGCGATCGATTCGAGAAGTTCAAGCGGGTCTGGTTTGGCAGGGTCGGCGGTCATGGATTCGGCTTTCAGTCAGATTGAACCAGCAAGTGATGCATCACAATCTCACGAGAGTAATCCCTATTTAAATGCCCATTAAAGGGGCATTAAATGCGAATTGGATGAGGCAGAACAACGGAGCGGCAAGGGTTGCATGAGCGAGGGCAACGCAGCGAAGCGGGGCTCCGGCACCTACTATTTATTTAGTATGTCGGACATTGGCCGCGCCTTCCCTCTTGGGGTGCGATGGATGCAGGAAGAGGCGTCGGTGAATGAGCCCACGCTTGGCCAACCAATCGCCACAGCTCCGGTTCATGCCCTTCACCCAACCGGCGCGGAATCCGGGCTGCTCTGCTTGTTGGGGCGGGTTCTTCACGGGGCGGGTTCAGTCCTCCGGCCCGGCTTGCGCTTGCCTTGTGCCACCTCCACGGCTGCGGATGCGGTGGCGTAGTCCACCGGCAGGACGTGAAGGATCATCCGCCCGCCTGAATGCTCGGGATACTGTCCGCGCTGTATGACCGCAAAGAACGTTCCGGCTTCCAGCAACGCCTTGCTATCGTCTTCACCCAGGACAATCCGAATTGATTCGGCGGGTGGTGGCTCGCATTGTGTCGTCACCATGAGCGCTCCGGTTAATTCCCGCCCGATTTTGATTCGCACGACTGGCCAGACTGTCCGCATTCGGACGGCGTAGCGTCGAAGTCCACTTGAATGCACCGCTCTGCCAACCGGCGAATGATGTAGGGGGCATGCTTCTCGTGTAGCAGGTCTTCCATGTTCTCCGGCCTCACGTTGTCGGTGATGACGGTCCACAGCTTCCACTCGTGGCGATGCTTGATGACTTCCCACAAGCCATCGCTCGCGGCCTCACCGGTGATCTTCCGCTTGGTGAGGTCGTCAATGACCAGAAACGGAACGGTGCGGGCATCCTCGACAAGATCGTGAGCTGCCCCCATGACCTTTTCGCCAAGGGAGTATTGGTGCCGGACTCGGCAGGCTTCGGTCAGGCGGTCTCCGTCCACCCACAGCAAGCCGGGGAGTCTTCCATTGGTGGAGCCCATCTTGCTCACGCGGCCCGAAATTGCAGCGGCGTATTTCTCCAGCAAGAGCAAGTAGGCGATCCGGCTTTTGCACCGTCCGGAGCTCAGGGAGTGGAGCCACAGCCAATCGGATGATTCGCTGTCCCATGCTCCCTTGATGCGGTTCCATGCGGCGGCGTTGAACTCCGGGTGATCGGTGTCGGTGTCACGAAGCTCTGGCGATACCTCACTCGCAAGCTCCCTGATAGCGATGCTCCGGCAAAGCTCGATGTGCTTCCGCTCCTCCTCTTGGATCTGCGCCTGTCGCTCTGGTGATTTCTGCCAGCAATCATCGCATTGGCCGCCTTCATCAAATGAGCTCTCAGGTGTCCCGCAGGAAGTGCAGGTGTGGTATTCCAGAGTGCCAAAGAGGCGCGGGAATGCGGTTTCAAATTCTGAGGCGAGTTCTGAAGTCTTCATAATTTTCGGAAATTCGTTTTTGCATGTGTGGGGGTATCCTTCTGGGGGAATACCTTTGTCTTCCGATTTTGGAAGGGGTGTCGTTCCTGTTTTGGAAGGGGACCCGTTCCATTTTTGGAAGGGGTTCCATCGTCCTTCATGTAGGGATGACAGGCTCGATAGACGGTGGTTTGTCCCTTCCGCTTGTCCGCAATCGCCCATCCATTTGCGGCGAGCCATGCAAGGGCCTCGCGGACCTTGTGATGACCAATGCCGCAATGTTCGGCGATGCCGCGGACGCTGCCCCATAGGTCGCCCCTGCGCTCCATGTGGCACCACACCCGGAAGGCTTCGGGCGAGAGCCCGGCATCATCCAAGGCGGCGGAGATGAACGCCCTTCGCGTCACCCAAGGCTTCCCTCCCGGTCGAGGTCATCCAAGATCGACAACAATCGGCGTGTTTCGCGCTGGGTGCGCTGTGCCGGTGGATGCTCCACAATATCGAGATCAAGGTCGCGGTCGGCATCATCGATCTCACCGGGCGTGCAGAGAGAATCCCGCCACGCGGCATGGTCGGCAACGGTGAGGCGGCGGCTCATTCATCCACCCCCTCCCCGTCGGCAGCGGCCTCGGGAGCAATCACGCGCGACTCAAGAAAGGCCGCGATGCTGTCGAGACTGTAGAGGCGCTTGCCTTTGATCTGCCCCCGCTCGCGGAGACTGGAGGACTTCACCTTTCCTGCGACGGTCAGGCGATGGAGCGAGGTCCGGCTGATGCCGAAGATCTCGCGAACCTTGTTAGCGTCACCCCATTCGGGGCGGGTAGCGGTTGCGTTAGCCATGGGCCGAGAATGCCCGTGATGTTCCGATTAGGCGATTTAAAGGTTGATACAAAAAGTGTAGTTACCTACACCTTCCGCCATGCCCAAAGCATCATCGTCAAATGTCATCGCCGCGCTTCGCTACCACATTCATGGGGCCCTGAAGCAAGAGAACCGCAAACTTACCCAGTCAGACTTCGCGCGCCTTATTGGAAGAACGGCGGCGACGATCAAGAGCATCGAGTCAGGACGCCTTGCGCTCTCCGATGATCTAGCGAAGAGGATCTCCCAAGTGACGGGCGTATCTCTACCATGGCTCCTCAAGGGCGACTCCTCTCAGCCAATTCGCGCCAGAGACGGGAAGCCATATGCCCTCGCTCATCTAGAACGGGCACAATTCGAGTTGCGGGACCGGAAAGAAGGCAAGGCCCCATTTGGCATTAAGCGCGCGGTAATCGCGACACAAGGCGAGACGGTGGCCGATCTGGTGCGAGAGCTTTCAAAGCGCTTTGCCCGCCATCCGGACGGCGAATTCCGGATGTGGAAGCTCCAGCAAGCGGTGAAGCGGGTGGACGAAGAATTTGCTGCTCTCCCTTAGTTGCTGGCCGCCTAATGGTCAAATCGATGGCTTCTACGTATTTTCTTGGGCTGATTTGAATTTGACGGATCGAATCCCGGAAGCGAGAGTTGCCCCGGAGGCATTGGTGAGCGATCGCTTTGCCTTCTCAACGGAGGAGGAGACTCGGTCTCCTCCTCCTCTTTTTTCTGAACCTGCAGGTCTGGTTCATCCTCTCCAGCATCGGCCTCCTCCCGATCTCGGCGGTCCTTCAGGGACTCAAGATAGAACAAGCCATAATCGACCCACGGCTTTATTTCCCCGGGCGACTCTTGCTTCCATTCTAGGGCACGGACAAGCCTCGCAAGAGGCGCGAGCTCTTCTCGCGCTGGCTCCTTCATTCTGCCGACGCGCACGCCCCAGCTGATGATGTAAGCGCAAATGTCAGCTACCTGAATGACCGGGGTCAGGTGGCTATGCACGAAGAATGGAAGCGGAATGATTCGACCCGTGAGCCGGTGCCCTGCCATCGTTTCGCGGCAGTAGTCGCGGATCTCGTTGAGCAGCCGCTGGGACTGCCTGGTCTCGGATTCATCGAAAACCAACACGCCCTGCTGGTCGTCCTCCTGACTCTCCACGTGCTTGCTGAACCGCTCGAACAGATAACGATAGTCCTTTCGGAGAAAGCGAGAGGTCAACGGTTTCGGAGCACCTCTTGCGACGATTGCGCCGAAAGCCTTCAAATTGAACCTTTGACACTCTTTCAGCAGGCGGGTGACAAAAGCCAAGACGGCCTGTGAATAGGCCGTCAATTCGTCGCCCTTTGGGGGGCGCGTGATCCCATTTAGCTTCTGGGCGTGGCTTTCGGTGAGAAGTGTTCTTGCAAGATCGCGGCGGCGGTTTTTCTCGATGGGCCCCTTTTGTGCGGCAAGATCGAAGCGCTTGTTTTTGAGAAGAACCTTCCCTTTATACTCCACATCGACCGCGCTTAGGGTGGTGCCGAAGTGCTCCAGCTCAAGATGGTGAATGCGTTCCACCAAATTCCACAGCGTTGCCTCGTGAACAGCGACCCCGCACAGCACTTCACATGGGGCGTGAGACTCGTTGATTCCGCTTTCATCGAGGAAAAACATCATGGCCGCCCAAGCTTCTAACACAAAGCGTGGGAGGAAGGGAACCTTCTTGGAACGTCAAGGAATACGCTCCCAATTTCGCTCCCAATTCGGGGGCCTCGCAGCCAACACTTCCCGCAAGCCACTGAAATACAACGCTGGAGGCGGAGGAGGGAATCGAACCCTCGAATAGCGGTTTTGCAAACCGATGCCTTACCACTTGGCTACTCCGCCGTGACGCTTTCAGCGCGGGGGCAGATTCCCTACGTGGCCCGGCAGGACCTGTCAATGCCCGGGTTTTCCCGCTGCATCCCCCGATTGCGGGCCGGACAAGCCGCCTCGCTTCCCCATAGCCTTCTGGAAATGAAACCCGCGATTCTCGCCTGGCTGTTCGCCGCCCTGACCGCTACCGCCGCGGAGAAGCCGAATCTGCTGATCATTCTGGCCGATGATATGGGCTGGTCGGACCTCGGTTGCCAGGGCTCGGAAATCGCAACGCCGAATATCGACCGACTCGCCACAGAGGGGATGAAGTTCCGGCAGTTCTACAATGCCGCCCGCTGCTGCCCGAGTCGCGCCGCGCTGCTGACCGGCCTCTACCCCCATCAGGCCGGCATGGGCGAAATGGTCGTCGAGAAACCGGGGACCGAAAAGGGCCCGTATCAAGGCTACCTGAACGGCACCTGCACCACGCTGGCGGAGGCGCTCAAGCCCGCCGGCTACCACAGCTACCTTTCCGGCAAGTGGCACGTCGGCGAGTTCCGCCCGCAATGGCCGATCGATCGCGGCTTCGAGCACTCCTACGGTCTCATCTCCGGGGCGATGAACTACTACGACCTTCGTATCGACAAGACCAAGGAGGGCGAGCGCAGGTTCGCCCGCGATGGGGAAAACATCGTCCCACCCGCCGACGGCCGCTACATCACCCGCGAGTTCACGAAGGAAGCCACGGGTTTTCTGGACGGCCATCGCCAGGAACATCCCGGCGAGCCGTGGTTCCTCTACCTCGCCTACACCGCGCCGCACTGGCCGCTGCATGCCCCGGAGGAAATCATCAGGAAGCACGAGGCGGCCTATCGCGATGGCTGGCAGCCGATCCGCGAGGCAAGACATCGCCACCAAATCGAACTCGGGCTGCTGCCCGCAGGCACCCCGTTGAGCCCGCCGGATGGAGCGGATTGGCAATCGCTGCCCGTTGAGAAGCGCGCGGAGATGTCCCACAAGATGGCCGTCTATGCCGCCATGATCGAAGTGCTGGATACCCAAGTTGGCGTGCTGTTAGACAACCTCGCCAAAGCCGGCGAGCTGGACAAGACCGTCATCGCCTTCCTCTCCGACAATGGCGCCTGCGCCGAAGGCGGCCTGCTCGGCCAAAACTTCCGCCCCGACCTCACCGGCGAGATCGGCACCGTGAATTCCTATCACAACTACGGACAGTCGTGGGCCAATGCCTCGAATACACCCTTCCGCCTCCACAAGTCTTTCACACACGAAGGTGGGATCCACACGCCCCTCCTCATCCGTTGGCCGAGCACGATCAAAGCCTGCTCGTCGAGTGACGCCGTCGGCCACGTGATCGACATCATGCCCACCTTCTGCGAGATCGCCGGAGCGAAGCCACCCGCTGGCATCGCGGGCAAGTCCCTCCTGCCCGTTTTGAAAGGTGGCACGGGCGAACCACGCACCCTCGGCTGGGAACACTTCGGCGCCGCAGCATGGCGCGATGGAAATTGGAAGCTCGTCCGCAAGGACAAGAAGTCGCCGTGGGAACTCTACGATTTAGCAAAGGACCCCTGCGAACTCAAGGATCTAACCGAATCCGAAAAGGACAAGGCCGCAGCGATGACCGCAGCTTGGGAGAAGTGGGCTAAGGAAGTGGGTGTCCGGTAAGAGCTGCACGTTTCCCGCTTCCCGGAATTGCCTTATACGTCCCGGCTGCCTCAGGGTTACCGGACGATGGAGCTTGATCCAAACCAGCGGGCATTCGTGAACGCAGTGATGCTGCCACTGGGAGACGATCCTCCGCGGCGCGAACTCCTTGAAGAAGCCGTCGCACTCTCATCCACCTTACCCAGCCAAGCAATCGGCGATGATGCGCTCACCGCAGCGGAGAGGATGAAGCAGACAAGCCGCTGCTTCCGTCTGCGGCATCGGATTCTCCCACTCGTCTGGACTGCGACGATTGTCGCCGTCGCATGGTTCGCGATCGCCGGCCCCGGAGCACGGAAGTCGCTGTGGGATATATGGGAGGTCAATCAGGTCGCCAATGCCGTCAGCACCGTGTGCTGCAGCCACGAGGGCGTGCCGCGCTTTCCAAATTTACTGTTCCCCCGAGAGCGAGACTCCGGAAAACAATTTCTCGAACATATCGCACAGGATGTTCCGGCTGCCCAATGCTCCTTGCTGATCGGAGAACCCGCCGAGCCCGATCCTGTATTGAAGTGGCGCCGCGTGTGGGACCGCAATCCACACGATCCGGCCCACTACTTTGCCTACGCTCTGGCCCATCGGAAGGAACTCGGGACGTGGCCCGAAAACTTCGTCGAAACTGGCGAAGAACTGGATCCAAGCAACGGCTGGTTCCGCCTGATCGCCGGAGCATCCCAGTCAAAAACCTCCGTGGGCGAGCCTCCCGCACCAAAAATCACCAGAGCAGAGCGTCTCGCCGCACGCGAAAAAGGTCTCCCTCCTCCGCAAACGCCGAAGCCAACCAAACCACAGCGCCAAGTGATCGATCCGGTTGGCTTTCAGCAAGGATGGCAATCGCTCAATGACGCCCTGTCCATGCCCCGATGGCACGACTACAGGAGCGAACTCAATGCGATCCGCGTCGCAGCGGTGCCCCCGCCCGATGACTTCGCCGCGTGGTCCCGGGGGATGTATTTCTCGATCTTCCAGCCTGAGGACAACATGCCGGATTGGCTGGAACTGAAGAGCTATCACGAAGGACTTCGACTTGCTGCAGAAGAGGTGTCCAAGGCGGGGGATTCGGAACGACTCGCCGCGCTTGATGCCTTGCAAAGGAAGTTTGTCCATAAACTCGGCACTACATTGCGCTCCGAGCTCATGGAGCCGATTATGATTCGCGCCACGGCACTGAGCGGCGGACGCACGCTGGAGAAGGCTTGGACAGCGATCGGAGACGCCTCGAGGGCCAAACGCTGGAAGGACTTCGCCGAGGCCATCGATCCGAAGCTGAATCCCAAATTCTCGCCCACGCCCGAAATGCTGGGCGAAAACCGGGGCAGCAACATGGTGATTCAGGGATTGATCTACATGACTTCCTATCAGAGCCCCGAGTCCGCACTGCCAACGGAAGCTGACCTACGGGGAGGCCGTCTCGCCGAATATGCGGTGTATGAAAGACTGATGATGCACGGAATCGCCCTGCTGCTCCTTCTCGCGCTTGGCTTCCTGCTCCTCACGCCCCTACTTCAGCGGAAGGAAATCGGACCGCTGGGATCGCGGCTGGCGGGATTATTAGATAACCGCGACCGGCTCCTGATTCTGACCATCGGAGTGATCCTGCCCACCGTCGTCTATCTCCTTTCCACCCGCTTGCCTTGGCTTGGAGCCAGGGACATCAGCATCTCGGCGATCGGCTTCTTCCTCTGGATCGGCCAGTCGGTGGCTTTTGTGGTGTCCGTCCTGCTCGGGACACTCCAAGCGACAAGGCGGCGGCTTGGTCGCCGCGGCGCAGTGTTATCCCTAGGCTGGGTGGGACCGGATCCGGGACGGTTGAGCTTTCCCGCCGCCCTGGCGATCATGCCGCTCGCAGCGATCCTACCTCTCTGCATGCACTGGTGGCCAAACGCCTTGGCCATGGCAGCGATTGCCGCGGGCTGCCTGCTCGCCTTCCCTCTCGTCTGGCTAGTCGTCCAAGCGGGGGGCTGCTTCAATGGCCCGCAGGCCAGGAAGCTTCACCGCTCGGTCTTGCTGCATGCGGTCCGGCCGTTCATCGCCATCGCACTCATTCTCCCTGCTCTCGCCATTCCGTGGGTCCATGCCGAGGAAAGGGCATGGACCCGTGAGATCCGCTTCGAGTCGCTCGCGGACACCTCGTTCTTCGGCTCACGCTTGGAGCGTGAATACGGAGACTGGATCGTCCGCGAGATCCTGACGGAACTCGATACGCTGGAGAAGTGAATCAGGGGCGCTTCACCACCAGCTTCCCATTCATCACTGCCCAGTGGCCGGGGAAGGTGCAGACGTATTCGTAGACACCTTCCTTCTCCGGCGCGGTGAGTTGCAAGGTCTCCTTCTGGCCGGACTCGACCAGCTTGGTTGCACCGAGGATCCGTGAGTCGCCATCCGGAAGGTAGGCGCGGCCTTGCTTGTCGAGCTTGTCGGGGGCTTGCGCCTGCACCGCGGTGGCGACGGCCTGGTAGGTGCCAGGCTGCACGAAGACCAGGTTATGCGGCATCTGATCCGGATTCTCGAAGATCACCTCGAAGGGCTTGCCCGGCTCGACGGTGATCTCCGCGGTATCATAGCGAAGTTGTTCCGGCACCGCCTTGATGACGAAGACGTTCACCTTCAAGTCCGCCAGTACCTTGCGAGCAGCAGTGGCGCGATCAGGGGAAAGCAGTGACGCAAGCTCATTGGCCACCTGCACCACCTCGCTGTAATCCTGCGTCGTGCGGCTGTCCGCAGGCACCTTCTTCGCCCACGTCACCAGCGAGGCCGCCACGGAATCGGCGAGATCCTTCGACCACGAATCACGCGGAAGCTGCGAGATGGCCTTGGCTGCGGAAGGCACGAGATCACCCGCTTGGATCAACTTGGCGAGGCCCGCGAAGACCTTGCCCGGCTCCTTCTTCATCGTCACCAGCGCGCGGATGGCGGCACCACGCACACCAGCGGACGGATCGTTCGGCACCTCGATCTTCGAGGTCAGCCGCGGTGCAGGAATACCCACCTTCTTGAAGAGCTCCTGGCGATTCTCATCGAGGACCGTGAGCGTGAAGCCATCGAGACGATCCTCATAGCCCTGGCGATTCCACACCGCGATTTCCGAGACCGGTTGGCCGGACTTGAGGTCGAGCTCCCACCATGGGTGATCCTCGCCCTCCTCGCTGTGGGTCTGGTGGCCCTTCTCGTAGATCGCATCGGTATCGCCATCGATCGCCCGCTTCGCGACGCCATTGTGGGCCGTGCTCGATTGCTTGGCCGTGCCGTTCGGGGCGACGTTCTGGCCATTGGCAAAGACCTCCACCTCGGCCAGCGTGAGAGTGCCCTCGCGCGGAAGTTCAATGCG
This sequence comes from Luteolibacter sp. Y139, assembly GCF_038066715.1. Taxonomy (NCBI): domain Bacteria; kingdom Pseudomonadati; phylum Verrucomicrobiota; class Verrucomicrobiia; order Verrucomicrobiales; family Verrucomicrobiaceae; genus Neoluteolibacter; species Neoluteolibacter soli. The sequence goes on from NZ_JBBUKT010000003.1 coordinate 16,973, forward strand.
GACATAACGGGCGGCTCCGTTCTTGTTAGAGGCAGCAGTGTTCAATTCCGGCGGAAGCGCGGAAAGCAGCGGCAGCACCTTGTCGAACGCACTGTCCCGCAGGCTGCCGTCGGCCACCTTCGGCAGCGCCTCGAGGAAGTCAGTGAGCAAGGCCGGCGACTTGGCGGCAGCCGCCCAAACCTCATCGACACCGCCATCGGCGACGATCATCGCGGCGATGGCCGACTGCCGGACGCTGCCGGAGACCTTCGCCACCGCAAGCTTCTGCAGCGCCGGACGAGCCGCCTTCAGATCCGCAGGCGGCTGCTGGAGCAGCAGTCGGGAAAGATCATCCCCACCGGCACCACCGCCGGAGAGAGTGCCTAACAAAACGTCCAACGGCTTCGCACCACGGAGCTGCGCCAAGTCGGCCAATGCCTGTTGCCGCTGCGCCGCAGGCACACCGGACCTAGTGAGCAAGGCAGTCAGCGTCACCGGCGACTTCGGCAGCTTCGCAAGATCACCGGTGCTCACCGAGCCCAGCACATATTCAATGCCAGCCGGATTGTCGGCGGCGAGCGCCTTCCCTTCGCTGACGGCCGCCTTCCACCACGGCTCCAGCTGGCGCATCGTTTCCTTCAGGCAGTAGTCGATGTAGTAGTCGGTCGGGTGCTTGAGCGCCGTCAGCGCAATATCGGCCGCTTCCCATTGGCGGAGATAGCTGGCCACGCGCACCGCCTCCAGGCGCACGCGCGGTGCTTCGTCATCGGCCGCGACTTTCAGCAGCGCCAGCGCATCCGGCACGCGGTCACGCCAGTAGCCCATCACCCGCACGCCCTGGGCGCGGGCTCGCGGATCGGGCGACTTCAGCACGCGCTTGAGCAGGTCCAGATCCACGATGTTGTGCCACTGGTGCACCCACAATGCTTCGAGCACATCATGTTCAAACGTGGGATCCTTCGGATCGAGCACGCTCAGCCACGCCTGCACGCTGCGAATGACTTCCTTCGAGTCGCGCTTGCCGAGCTCGATCTTCGCGCGCATGCGCACATCGTTCTCCGGCTCCTTCAGCAGCTCGATCAGCTTCGCCACCGGCTCGCCGTCGATCTTCTTCGGCTCTAACAACGGACGACCCTCGTAGGTGATGCGATAAAGCCGGCCGTGCTGGTGGTCCCGGTTCGGATCCCGCAGGTGATGCTGCAAGTGACCGATCAGCATCTGTGACCAGTCCATGAAATACAGCGAGCCATCCGGCGCCACCGTGATGCCGGACGGACGGAAGTTCGGATTCTTCGCAATGTCCGCCTCGATCAGATTCGGAATCGTCTCGCCTTTGATGCCGGAACCTTCCTCGCTGAGCTTCGCGCGGAAGATGCCCTGCACGCTGATGACATTCGTGTTGAGGAACAGCCCCTGCCAGTCATCCGGGAAATGGCGGCTGGTCAGGATCGCAGTGCCAGGGCACGGGCGCGACGGACGATTCCAGAACTGCTTCATGTTCGGATGCGCGCCGCTGTCGAGATGGCCGCTCATCGCCGGGCCGAAGTAGTTCGCATTACCCGTCGCGTCGGTGATCAGGTCATTGCCCCAGTAGTCGAAGACACGGCCGTGCGGATTCGCGAAGCCGTAGGGCGCGTGGCGCATGAACTTTCCAGTGAGCGGCTCATAGCGGTAGATCCCTCCATCGGAGTTTCTAACAGGACCATTGAAGGTCTCCACGTTGCTGCGGTGGAAAACGCCATCGCTGAGGTAAACCGCACCGCCCGGCTCCAGGCACATGCTGTTCGTCTCATGGTGCGAATCCGCGGCATCCAGGCCATGCAGCACCCGCTCCTTCGAGTCGGCTTTCCCGTCACCATCGGTGTCGCGGATGTACCACAGGTCAGGAGACTGCATCAGCAGCACGCCATCCTTGTAGAACTGGAAGCCCGTGGGGCAGTTCAGCCCGTCCGCGAAGGTCGTGCACTTGGCCGCCTTGCCAGTCTTGGGATCGAGATCGAATACCAGCAGCTTGTCGAAGTTCGTCGTGGTCGGCGTGGTCTCCGGATAAGTCGGCCAGGCCGAGATCCACAGGCGTCCTTTCGTGTCGAAGGCCATCTGCACCGGATTGATCAGCTCGGGGAAGGACAGCTCGCTGGCGACAAGCTCCACCTTGCAGCCCGGGGCGAGCTTCAGGTACTTCATCGACTCCTCCGGATCGAGATACGGCGTCTCATCATCACGGTTCGGCGGGACCAGATTCACCTTCGGCAGGTTGTTGTCAGCCACCTTGAGATCGCCGCCCTTGGCGACCGCCCACACCCGCTGGTCACGGTTGGCGGTCTTCACATCGCGCTGGGCCAGCTCCTCGCCGAGCGTGGTCGCGTTGGTCACGCCCTTGTAGGCGATGCGCGAACGATCACCGAAAATGTTGTACTGATCGACCGTGCGGTAGCGATGGTGCCACTCCAGGTTCTTCTCAATCACCGCGGTGCGGATCTTCTCGACCTGAGGGTCATCCAGCGACGGCGGCTTCTTGCCAAAGAGAGCCTCGAACTGCACCGGCGCGAGCTGGCGATCCCCTTCTTCCGTCAGGTGAATGCCATTGATCGTGAGCGGCGAGCCGGCCTTGGCGTAAAGGTCCTTCGATGGCGTGAATAGATCCACGAACGGCACGCCCTTCGCCTTCGCGACCTCTCCCATCGCCTTGGTGTAGAGCGCCAGGTTCGCATTGTTCGCCTCGCCATTGGAGAAATCAGGACTCTTCAGATCCTCCTGAGCGATCGGCGAAAAGAGCACCACCCGCGGCGCCCCCTGACCATTGTATTTTGCCGCAAGCTGGGCATCGAGGTAGCTGCCGAGTTCCCCCTTGAACTTCTCCAGCCCCTCCGGTCCATGGAAGGACTCATTGAAACCCCAGTAGGCGAAAATCACGTCCGCGCCGAAGTCCGTGCCGGCCTTGTAGATGGTCTTCGGCTCGCCCGGCTTGGTCGAGTCGCCCTTTTTCATTGAAAGGAACCACTCCGCCGGCGGCACGTCGGCGGAACGCGGATGCACCGCCACCTCATCCGCCGGGAAGCCAAGATTCCGCACGGTCAGATCCAGATCCGGATAGGCCCGGTGAATCAATGCCTCGAGCCACGCGGCGTGCTGCTGGCGATCCGCCAGGCCACTGCCCACGATGGCGACGTGATCCCCCTTTTTCAATGAAACCAACGGCTCCGCGGCAAACAATGCTCCACCGGCGGGAACAACTAGGGCGGCAACGCCGAGGCGGAGAAACGCAGGATTCGTGATCATGACGGCTTGTGGCAAATATGGTTCAGAAAGGCAACAATCTCCATGATTGCACGGAGACGGCGGAGCGTGACCCGCTACGGCGCGCCGCTTCCGGAATCTTTCTCCAGACACAAAAGGGTGACAGCCGATTGCGCGTTTCCATGGAAGCTTTGCGCATTTTCCAAGCCTCCGTTCGAATCTCCCTCGAATTTTTCACTGAAGGAATCCGTCCGCGAGGTGGTATTCCTGCCGCGCCACGCACCATGATTCGCACCGCACTACTCCTCTTCTCGCTCGTCTCCACGCTCCACGCCGACGTGACGCTCGACATCGAGGCCTTCGGCAAGAGCCTCGGTGGCTGGGACGCCAAGTCGAAGCATGCCTGCGACTACGATCTCTCCGGCTCCAGCTACCGGACCTACAGGCCTGAGATCACCCCCACCCCCGACGGCGGCATCTTCGCCTCGGTCCGCATCGACCACCGTCGCGGCTGGCTCGCCAGCGACGACCACGCCGTGCTGGAAGTCACCATCGACAAGAATGGCTCCATCGTTTCCGCGCAGTCGAACCTGGCCCTCCAAGGCAAGACGATCTCCAGCGACGTGATCCGCACCGGCGGCAATGTCGGTGCTGGCGTTCCCGGCGTGGGCGCGGTGGTGAAAGTCGGCGCGGACATGACCGCGGACCTTTCCTCGAAGCTGCTGCGCGAAAAGATCGTCGAGCCCGGCCGCGTCAATTTCCCCTCGGCCGTGCGGCACAACTACAACCTCATCTTCCAAGCGATCCGCACGGCCAGCGACCTCGCGCCGAAGCAGGAAGAGGCCAAGAAGCCGGAAGAACCGGTGCAAGGGCCCGTGAAGCCACCGACGAGCGCCGCCAAGCTGGAGGTGCCCGGTGCCGGCGAGAAGACCGAGATCAAGAAGTGAACTTCCTCGCGGGCTTCTGCGGGCGGTGATGGCTCACAAAAAAGCGGACGGATGAGACTCATCCGTCCGCTTGGTTTTCTCTCTACCCGGTGATTCGTCTCACGGCTTGAGCTGGAAGAACCGCCTTGGCGCAGCCTTCGTGTCGATCAGCAGCGGGCTGTCGGCGCTCAGGTCAGTCCACGGCGGCTGCAGGTTGTCCGAGTACTGCATGGTTCCCAGCGGCCACTCGAGCTTCAGCAGGCTGGGCAAGGCGCCAGTGATCGAGAACGAGTCGATCTTCCATCCCCCCGCCGAATAGGCATCGTCATAGGCTCCCATGAAGCGGACCTGCACCGTGGTGCCCGCCGTGGCGCTGGCGAGCAGCGTGGCGGTCGTGGTGTGGAAGGCCGGATAACCCGCGGACGCTCTCAGGAAGCCCTCTTGGCCAGCCAATGCGCTGTTGGTCCCTGCTGCCAAGGTTCCGTCATAGCCATTCAAGGTGAAGGCGGATCCCGGCACGCGCGTGAACGCCCCGCCGTTGACACTGATCTCCAGCGCACCCGCATCGTAGTCTTCCTCGAAGTTGTAGCTGTGCGAGAAAGAGATCGCGACCGCACCTCCCGCATTCACCGTGTAGATTGGCGTCATGAGGTAGGTCGTGTTGGTGCCGACTCCCGTCGCGGCATCCGTTCCGAAGCTGAACCACGAGCCATTGCTGTAGGCCCAGTCCGTTTCCGGCGACACCGGGGCGCTCACGGTGAATCCGCCGGCGCTGGTGCTGAAGTCCTCGTTCCCCGACGGAGGAACGATCGAGATCTTTGGCTGGGTATTGATCGCCCCCTGCGCCAGCACCAGCGAGGAGCTGGAAACCACCTGCAAGGTGTAGCCCGGCGGGATGGTTCCGCTGAGCGTGGGCAGCGGCCCGGACATCGTGCCGGTGCAGTTTGCGAGCTCATACGAGGGAGCGGTGACGCCGCCCGGTCCCACGTTCAAGGCGATGGAAGCACCCGCGCCAAAGGTCAGGTTGCCATTCACCGTGATACGGTCGGAGACCACCGCATCGATGTCGCAGCGGTAGGTGCCACTCAAGGTCGCCGTGCCGGTGGCAAGCGTGCCGATCGCCGCATTGCCGGGAACGATCGACGCTCCGGATGCCACCGTCAGCGGACCTGCGAGCGAGCCGGTAGCTTCGAGCGAACCCTCGTTAACCTGCACGGTGCCGGAGAAACTGTGGGCAGTGCCGTCCGCCAACTTCAAGGTTCCGGGACCAGTCTTGGCCACAATGCTCGCCGCAGAATCTGCCGCGCTCGCATCGGTGTTCTCAAGTTCCGCGGCGATGATCAGGTCGGCCCCGACCGCGGTATTCGCCACACTGATCGTGTGCGTGGCCGCGCCGGAAATCGCCACACCCGAGTTGCCTGCATTGGTGCCGCTGCCCAGGCTGATCATGGAAGCACCGGAGCCGGTGACCGTGATGCCGCCGTTGAGCTGGAAGCTCTCACCATTGTAAGCACCACCCCCACCGGAATAACCGAGCATCACCGTGCTGGCATTCAAGGCCAGGTTCTTGAGGTGCGCATGGCTGGTACCAGTGGCACCGATGGCGGTGCTGCCACCGGAAATGACGTTCAGCGTGGCTTGGTTGAGCACCACCGAGATCGAGTTGGCCGCGGTCGGGAAGGCATTCACGCCGCGAATCTCCATGGTCGCACCGGGACTGACCGTGACCGATTGGTTGGCCGCGAGACGGTTGGTGTTCTGGCTGCCGTCGAAGGCAACCGTGCCGGTCTGGATGGAAACGCTGCCGCCAATGGTGTTGGCCATGTTTACCAGCACCGTGCCGTTGCGATTGAAGACCTCATTGCCCGCACCGCTGATCGCGGCACTTCCTGACGTCAGCTCGAGGTTCCCGCTCCCGGTCACGGTTAGAGACGCGCCGGTGGCCACCGTCGTGGCGCTTGAGTAAGGCGTGCCGGTCGGCAGCCCGATATCAAGCGTCCCTGCATTCACGGCCACCACGGCATTGGCATAGAGACCCGTGACCATGCCAGTGCCGAGCTTCAGGGTGCCCCCGTTGATCGTCATGGTATTCACGAAGAGATCGTTCACATTCATCTGCAAGGTGGACGTCCCGTTCTTCACGATGCCGCCGCTGCCCGTGCTGAGTGAGAATGGCCCGGTGATGGTGTAGTTCTTCGTGTTGCTATCCACGGTCAGGTTCATCGGCTGGACGTTCTCCGTGAGCGTCGCCGTCAATGCCGTACCGCTGTCATCGAAGACCACGCCGAAGTCCTCGGAATAAGGGACACCCGTGCCGGCCGTGTAGGTCTTCCAGTTGACCGGCCCGCCAATCGTCCACTTCCCGGGATTGACACCATCGGTGCCGGTCCACTTGAGCGCAGGCGTGACATAAACCGCCGCCACATCGCTGGTGACCGAGGCTCCCCCGCCGAGATTGGTGACCACCACGGTGTACTCATACGGATTGGTAACGGGAGTGTTCGCCGCTGCGGTCACCGTCAGCGTGCGTGAGTTCGAATTCGGCACATTCACGCCATCCTTCTTCCACTGGTAGGTGAAGGGCGGAGTGCCGGTGGCATCGACGCTCAAGGTATACGATTGCCCTTCAGGAATATCGCCAGCGGGAGAAACGTCCGGCAAGTAGTTCACCAGATCCACGCCGGAACCACCCAAGGCCGCATCGTAAAGTTGCTTCACGCGCCCCGGCGTCACCGCCTTGTCAAAGACCGCCACCTCGTCGATCTCACCGCGGAAGAAGTCGCCCGTGGCGGCGAAGACGCCGCCGCCACCGATGTTGAAGTTGAAGGCGCTGGTGCCGTAGTTGGCAATGGTGCCGCTCAACTGGCCGACTTGGACGCCATTCAAGTAGAGCGTCGCTTTCGTGGTATCGCCGGTCAGGACGATGAAGCCCCACTGGTCATCGGCGAAACTATACGGCGTGATCATGTTGCCACCGCGGGCGCTGATCCATGACTCGATGTCGGCGCCATTGGTGGCATCGCCGAATTCGAGCAGGTCATTCTGGCCGAAGTAGCCTCCGCGGACCGAGTGCACCGCACCCCGCTTCACCCAGCCCATCACCGTGAAGGCGGAGCGATTGTTCAGCAGGCTCAGCGCCGTGCCCACGTAACCATTGGCCGTGGCGAGCGAGAGGCATGAGTTGTTCGCCCCGAAGCCTTGGAAGCCGGAAGACGGAGCCGGACCGGTGGCCGTGTTCTTCGAACCGGCATAATAGGCGCCGTTGGCAGAGGCACCGAGGTTGCCCGCATTCGTCGCCACCGGCGGCGTGCGGGGAACGAAGGCCGCTTCCCCGACTCGCCAGTAACCGGCAGGAGCCGCCGCAAGCACCAGCGAGTCATACGTCTGCGACGGCGAGGGGCTGATGCCATTGTTGTAGTGGGCCAGCACCTGCGCACCGCTGAGCACGCTGGTGTAATACGCGGGCTCGTCGAGATCACCCGACCATCCGAAGGCGCCGTCGCGGGAGCCGAGGGTGAGCGGCCGCGTGTTGTTAGGCTCGTAGGTGGAGTTGTTCGGTCCGCTCGGCGTCACCACCGCGCTGGTCGAGCACAGCACGCCATTCACATAGAGCTTACCCTGGTTCGTCGTACTATCCCAGGTGGCCACCACATGGTGCCAGGCTCCGGCCGTGACCGTGCCGGCTCCCGAGGTGATGCTGAAGGTGAACGTACTGCCGTTGCGGTTGTAGGCGCGGAAATTGAAGCCGGTGGCGGCGTCACCTTGGTAGATGAGCCAGCCGGCGCGACCGTAGACGTTGTCGTTCTCGCGAAACGATGCGATCGGGCTGATCAGCGCACCGGTCGCCGGGATCGACGTCGGCTTCAGCCACACTTCGGCGCTGAAGGATCCGGCATTGTTGATCGCAGCCGTGTTGGGAATTTCCACGAGATTCCCGGCACCCTGCACCGCGGTATTGGCGCTGCCCGGGAGAGCCCCCGGCACGCCCCGGACGAAGCCGCCGGTATAGCCGCCATTCGCGGCGGCCCCGGCGCTGCCAAGATTCACCGCGGGACTCGGCAAGTCATCGGTCGCCACGCTATCGTTGAAGCGGTAGTAAACGATCGGGTTCTCGCTCATCACCTCCGCCGCGTAGTCAGCGCGCAGGGTCGGGAGAAGCGAGGCGGAGAGGAGGGCTGCCAGCAAGGCACACCGGGAATTCGGCCGTCGGGACAGCCATTGGGTACGAGGTCTCATGGGGTCTTTGGTACTGGGATTTTCGAGCGTCGGGGGCCACTCGGGGTCGTTTTTTTGAGCCAAATCCAAAAGAAGCACGCAGCGCACCAGTGCCTTCACACCAGAATCTCACTTAATGCATCACTTTGAGGCATTCAGCTCACCTAGCACGCTGATTAAAGTCACTTTAATGGGCAATAAATGACTTAGATCAAAATTTCACACCAATTTCACGCGCGTCACAACTCGCTAAGAATCAAATTTTTGTGAGGAAAAAGAATTTTTATAGCCACTCTAAGTGTACGACAGCAATTGTGCCGAAACACGAGTGATTCCTTGTTTCGGAACAATTCACCCACCGCCGAATTTCCCCCCAACGCGCAAAACCTCAGCTTCGCGCTCCCAAGTCCCGGCGTAACTCTTCCACCACGGATCGCAGCTCTGCGGTCAACTCGGTGACAGGAGCTTCGGGATCAAAGCGCAGCCGGTGATGGAGTGCCAGCGCCTCCACCAGCATTTCCGGCTGCGGCAGTCGTGACGAAAGTCGCATCAGCCACGGGGCCAGTGGCGTTCCCGGAGGACGCTCGCCCAGCAGCTTGCGCGCGGGTCTTTCCAAGGCAACCAAAGGCGTCGCCGCCACCTTGGCACCCCGCAGGCGAGCCTTCTCCGCATCCAGCCGGCTACGCGATCGCCACAGGTTCCGCCCGATGTAGGCCATGCCGAGGGCAAGGGGGGCAAGCAGGCCCAGGGTGATCCACATCATGTGCCCCGGCTGATCGCGCCATACTAGCAAGTCCTCGCGCACCCGCTGGAACCAGTCGCTCAGCCCTTGGAAACGTTCCACTCGCGGGGTCTCCATCCCCAGCCAATCGGGCGGCGTGAGATCGACATCGATCCAGTGCTTCGACTGCGCATTCCACGCCCGGCACCAGGCGTGCGCGTGGGTGCCGCGGAGCAACGCCTGGCCGGTCTTCGGCTCGATCTCGGCGACCACGAAGCCGCTGACGTAGCGGGTCGGCACTCCGCCCTCACGCAACAGCAACGCCGTGGCAGTGGCGAAGAACTCGCAGTGGCCGGCATGGCTGCTGGTGAGGAATTTCGCCATCAGGGTTCCATCCGTGTCCGGATCGAAATCCGCCGCGGTCTTGTTGTACTTGGTGTATTGGAACGTCAGGAAGTGCCGCCGCAAGCGCGCGATCTTTTCGTCGAACGGAACCTCCTTCAGGTGGAGCGCGGTCGCGACCTTGGTGATGGCCGCGGCTTCCGACGGGGGGATCTGAAGCTCCGGCTCCACCGTCACCCGCTTCTTCGAGTCCGGGGAAACCGGCGAAAAATCAAAGCGCCGGCGGTCATAGGAACTGGCCGAAGCCTTCCATGGCGGCAACTCCGGCGCGAGGCCTGGATCCCACAACACCCGCGCGTCCGCCACCGGCTGGGACGGCTTGAGACGGAAGGTGCCGAAGGGATTGCGCTGGAATTCCTGCGGATTGAACTGATGAAGGCTGGCCACGTTTCCCGGCAACGGCAGCAGGGTATAATTTCGCGTTGAAGGGGTGGCGCCCCGCAGACGGAAGCGTGGCAGGCTGTGATCGACGGCGACCTTTGGATCCGGCAAGCCCGGCACGGCGATCAGGAACTTGTCCTCCAGATCATCCGGGTTGTCCGGATTGGTAATTTCCGAGACGTCGTCGAAGCCATCGTTCTTCTCGTTTTTCGGATCGCCGGGTTTGGGCGGCAAGTCTGCCTTCCAAACCTCTCCTTTCGGCACCTCCTCCTTTGGATCCGCGCCTTTCGTATCCGCGCCTTTCGTATCCGCGCTCTTAGAATCCGCGCTCTTCGGATCTATTTTTGCCGGCAGCAAGTCAGCCTGCCAGCTCTGGGCGAGATAGGTGTTGTAAGACGACACCCGCAGCAGCTTTGGCAGCGGCCCCTGCTCCGGAATCAGCCGCCAGATGATCTCCTGCGACATCTTCAGCCTCCCCAGGCTGCCGATCGAGGTCATGCGGTCGCGGGCATATTCCGAGCTGTAGCCGCCATCGCTGGAACCCAGGGTGGTCAGGTAGCGATAAAGCTTCATCAGGCCGATCTCGCCGCCCACCCCCATGAACGAAGACGCCAGGATCGAGAGGAAGAAGGCGACCCCGACCTGCGTCCAGGCACGCCCGCTCACTGACAACAGCCCCCACGCTCCCAGTAGCACCAACAGGGGATAAAAAGCCGGCACATCCGCCTGCGACCCAAGACAGGAAGCCAGTAGCGTGGCGCACAGATAGACATGGCCAAACCCGAAGCGGACCTCGCGGAAGGGCAGCCCGTGCTTCCGCGCATGATCCCGCCGCCGCCTCACCATCATCGAAAAGGTCGCGAGCGTAGTGGTCGGGGACATCCCATACGCCTGCACGAACTCCAGCGGCAGCAGCACCACCGGCAGCCAGGTAAAGACGATCGACATCGTCGCGAGCCGCGCCCCGTTCAGCAGCACCAGCATCATCACCACCACCAACAGCAGCACCGACAGACGCCAGGCATTGAGAAAGGCGCGTTCGCCGAAGTTCCAGCGCACCCGCGTCCACTGAGCACCCTCCACCAGCATCGCGCAGGCAAGCCCCGGCACCACGCGATCGGTCATCACGCCCCAGAACAGGAGCGCGGCACCGAGCAGGAAACGGGGCGGAGTCATCGGATGTCCAAAGTGGTCGGTTGCAAGTTCACGTCAATGTAACGCCCGGGGCGAAATCAGGCCAGTTCTTCGAGTGGCCCCCTCACAATCGCCTCGGCAGTTTCATCAGGTCCGCCGCTAGCTCGGACGAGCGCAGGAAATGACAGCGCGGGATCGCTCCCGGCTTCTCCCTCACCACGACCATGGCCGAGGTCTCGATTCCCATCCGATTGAGCCGTTGGAGCAGCTTCGCCCGGCTTGGCGACCAGCCGGCGAAGACGCACAGGCACCCGGCCAGATCGTCGGAGTGGCGCTGGACCAGCTTCCCGAGCGAGTCGAAATCCTCAACCGGCGAGCTTTCCACCCCCGCCAGCACTTCCAGCAGGGTCTCCGAGCGCGCGATCCCCTGCCCGGCCGTCACCACCCGTTCACGACCGGCGATGAACATCAGGTCGATCAGCGACTCCTGCGCATCCACCGCCACCACGAACGACGCAGCGACCGACACGGCATCCTCGAAGAGATCGTCATCTCCCGTCGCAGGAAAGGTATCGAGGATCAGCCCATGGCGTGGGAAAAAGGTGTCCTCCAGCTCCTTCACCACTGGCTTGCCGGTGCGCGCCCAAGTCTTCCAATGGATCAGCCGCAGCGGATCGCCCGATTGATAATCGCGCAGGCCCGTGAACTCACCAGTGGCCCCCGCGTGCCGCGCCGTCGCCTCGCCGCCGGGCTGGAAGCGCGCACTGCCGGGCAGCTCGAACCTCGGCAGCGGATAGCGTTTCGGCAGCACCGCCAGCAGGGTCGGTGGCGACGAGGCTTTCACGCAGCGTTGGAAAAGCCCGAGTGGGTCGGGCAGCAGCACCCGCAGATCATTCAGGCGCACCAGTCCGCGGCGGCGTGGGGTGATCGTCACTGCGACCTGGCCGCTGGCCCCCAGTCGCTCGACGACCGGACTGCGCCCGCCATCGAACGAGAGGCGCTTCTCGTACAACCAATTCCAGCGGTAGTAGGCAAATTTCCGGTCGAAGACATTGCGCAGCTTTTCCCCCGGCTCCTCGCTCAGCCGGAAGGTGGCCTCATCCGGCCGCGGGTCCGGCGGCGTCTCCTGCAGTTGGAACCGCTTCAGCGGCCGGCGGCGCAGATTGCGCAGGGACACGTGATAGGTCACCGGCAGCCCGGCCGTGGCATGGGCGGGCAGGTCGCGCACGGCTTCCAATGAAGCCCGCCGGAACAGCGTTAGAAATAGCGCGGTCATCATCAGCCCGCAGACCAGGGAAAACGACTGGAACACCGGCGTCTCGGCATTCCCCGCCGCCGCTCCCGCCGAGATCACCACCAGGATCATCAGCGCGATCCCCGGCGGCCGCACCCGTCGGCGGAACCAATGGTTGAGCTGCGTGCCCCGGACGTAAAACTGATAGACCGGATTCCGCGGAAACAGCCGCCAGCGCTTGGCAGGTTTCGGTTTGGGCCGGGTTCGGGGCATCGGCATCAAACTCCATCGCACCTCGCGGTCCGCCAAGTGGAAACCACGCCGCTTCACCAATCAGAATCGCTCGCACAATTAACTTTGCATCACAAAGTTTATCCTTACTTTGCCCCCATGCGCCCATGGATGCTTCAAGGACTGGCCATCGGATGCCTGCTCACCGCCGCCGCGGCAGTCGTCCAAAAGGAGACCTCCAAGGCGACCTCGCCCGAAGCCGCAGCCGATCGCAAGTTCCTCTCGGAACGCTCGCACAGGTCACCCTCAGGAGCCTCCCCCGCCAAACTTCCCACGAAGATGCGCGGCCTCCGTAAGGACGAGTCCTACGCCAGCCGCATGCAAAACAGATTCGAGGAAGGCGACCACGTCACGGTGGGCGGTCAGGTGTATTCTCCCGGACCCGTGCTCGTAGGTTCTTCGTCCACGCTCCAGTCGGTCATCGCGAAGGCGGGCGGAGTGACACCCTTCGGAGCGCTGAATCGCGTGAGGCTGACACGCGGAGCCACCTGCACGGAATACAATCTCAATACCGCAGAGGGGCGCGACACCGCCGTTCAATCCAAGGACACCATCGAAGTGCCCCAAAAAAATGTGATCGGACGATAGCCGTGCTCACCGACCCACAGGCGGATCAGTGGACCTGCCCCAGCAGATTGTCGAAGGCCCGCGCCATATCCGCGTCATAGCTCGGCGCATTGCCCGGCAGGTTCGGCCACGCGAAGCGGATGAAGAGCGTCTTGTCCGGCAGCACCTGCGTCCCGTCCAGAATGCGGTAGCGGGTCACCCCTTCGATTTCCGCGTAAGACTCGATGTCCCAGGCACCCTTCCGGCTGCTTTGGAGGCTGGTCTTCACAAATCTCCGCTTGGTGCCCGCCAAGGCATCCTGCGCCTGCTTCGAATTCGCCTGATAGGCCCCGACGACGACATTGGTCGAGTTCTTCCCGGCCTTGTCCGCGGGGTTCGGGATCTGGAAGACACACATCGCGATCGGGAACCCCGGCTTGTCCATGACCACCTTCCAATGGGAAGGCGGGTTGATCGACAGCGGCTTCGACGATGCCGGAGCCGTCGCGTCCACCACCGGCTCCGATGAACTCGTGGGCCCGGAGCAAGATGCGATCAAGGCGGCGGCAGCAAAGATAAGGGGAAGGCGCATGGAATCTTCTCTAACGTGGCAACCCCGCTTCCGCTTGGCAATCCGCCAGATGAACTGGGAGCGCGGGATTTATCCCGCCCCGCAACTCACGCCGCCCGATGCCGCAGCCGGTCGATGATCACCGCCACCACGATGATCACGCCCGTGATCACCTCGGTCCACGGCGTCGGGATTCCATTCAGCACGCAACCGGTCCGGATCGTCGTCATCAGCAAAGCCCCGATCAACGCACCAAGCACCGTTCCCTCACCACCCGAAAGACTCGCCCCGCCGATGACCACCGCAGCGATGATATCGAGCTCCAGGCCCATCGCCGTCGTCGGATCGCCTTGCGAAGACTTGGCCATGTTCATCACCGCGGAAAGTCCGGCCAGCGCACCGCCGATCATGTAAACAAACAGCTTCGTCTTCGCCACGTTCACCCCGCAGAGCGTCGCCGTGTTCTCATTCGAACCCACCGCGAACACGTGCCGTCCGAACCGGGTATAGCGCAGCACCAGCGTGAACAGCACGACCAGCGCGATCATCAGCCACACGCCCCACGGAATCCCCGCGCCACCCATCCACGGCTTGTAGGCCGTCACGTCGAAGGGAAGATTCACCGGCGTCCCATGGGTCGCCACTTTCGCGACACCGCGGAACGCCTGCATCGTGCCAAGCGTGACGATGAACGGCAGCAGCTTGAAACCGGTGGAAAGGCCGCCGTTGATCAGACCGCACAAGCCACCGGCGGCAATCGTCCCGAGGAAGACGGCGGCCGGTGAAACATTCTTCGTCACCATCGTCGCCCCCACCGTGCCGCACAGCGCAATCATCGAGCCCACCGAGAGATCGATGCCACCCGAAATGATGATTAGCGTCATCCCGATTGCCGCGATGCCCACGATAACCGTCTGGGTGAGGATATTCAGCACCACGTCCTCCGTGAACATCGCCGGATTCCACGCACCGAAGATCCCATACACGATGAGCAGCGCGATGAACGGACCGAGGAGGGTAAGAATGGATTTGAGGCGCATGTTCTGCAAAAAGGGAGCGGCGGCCTACGACCGTCGGACTTCACCGCCGCCGGGAAGATCCGCGGCTTTGCCGGTAGCGACGAGCATCACGTCGTGCGGAGTGAGTTGATCGACCGGCACCGCCCGGGTGAGTTTGCCCTGGCTCATCACGGCGATACGATCGCAGACACCGAAGAGCTCGGGCAGGTAGCTCGAAATGATGATCACCGCGCGCGGTCGCTTTTCATCAGTCACAACCTCGTTGATCGCTTCGTAAATGCGCGCCTTCGCGGCAATGTCGATGCCGCGCGTCGGCTCATCTAACAGCAGCACATCGACATCGTATTCCAGCAAGCGCGCGAAAGCGGCCTTCTGCTGGTTGCCCCCGGACAGCGACCCAATCGCCTGACCTGGCCCCTGGCACTTGATCCCGAGCTTTTCAATCCACGCGGCCGTCGCCGACTTCTGCTTCGCCGGCGATAGCGTCCCACCCGCGCCGAAGCGCTCCAGGCAAGGCAGCGTGACGTTGTCAGCGATGGAAAGATTCAGCGCGAGCCCCTCTTCCTTCCGATTCTCGCTGAGCATGCCAACCCCCTGCTTCCAGCGATCGCGTGGCTTGCTTTTCCCCGCTCCCGGCGTGGCGATCTCCACCGCCCCGCCCTTCACCGGATCGAGCCCGAACAACGCACGCAAAAACTCAGTCCGCCCCGAGCCCACCAATCCCGCGATGCCCACCACTTCGCCACGATGCAAATCAAGCGTGACGCCATCCGGCTTGTTTCGCGCACCGGTCAGTCCTGAGACGGCAAGGATCCGCTCACCCGCAGTTCTCTCCGTGCGCGGATAGAGATCCTCCACATCACGCCCCACCATCAGCGAAACGATTTCCTCCGGCTCCGTGGTCGCCACATCGCGGGTGCCCACCACCGAACCATCCCGCAAGACCGTCAGTCGCGAAGCCAAGCGCTTCACCTCCTCAAGAAAGTGCGAGATGTAGATGATCGAGATCCCCTGCGCCTTCAGGCGATCAATCAGCAAAAACAGCCGCTCGATGTCCTTCTGCGCCAGCGACGAGGTCGGCTCATCAAAGACCAACAGCTTGCACCCCATCGCCAGCGAACGGCCGATCTCGATCAATTGCTGAGCGGACACCGACAGCGTGCCCGCCTTCACATCCGGCCGGATGTCCGGATGATCGAAATGCGCCAGCGCTTCCATCGCCCGCGCACGCATCACCTTCCGGTCCACAAACGGCCCCTTCCTCGGCTCCATCCCGAGCACGATGTTTTCCTCCACCGTCAAATGCGGCGCAACCGACAGCTCCTGATAGATCATCCCAACGCCACACGCCCGCGCATCCAACGGATTCCGCGGGCAATACACCTGGCCATCGAACTCCATCTCGCCCTCATCCGGCGCATGCGCCCCGGACAGCACCTTCATCAGCGTGCTCTTCCCCGCCCCATTCTCACCGACCAAGGCATGCACCTCTCCCGGCAGGATCTCAAGATCCACCCGCCCGAGCGCAATCGTCGGCCCGAAGGTCTTGCGAATGCCCCGCATGACGAGGCGTGGAACGGAGGAGGACATGAATGAGAAGCAATCAGTCGGAGGACCTGGGTTTCGCCTCCTTGTCACGCGCCGCCTGCACCTTCACGAGGATGCCCTCCAAACTCTCCCGGAGAGCCTTGTCCTCGACCATGAACCCCTCTCCCTGCCACTTGAAGGTTTGCAGGCGCTTGAGACGATTCACACCCGTGTAGTCACCCGCATTCTCGCCCTCCGTCACTCGACCCCGCTCGGATTCACGGAACTCGGCAGTCACCGGACGGCCATCGAGGTAGTGAATCGTCCATTCGGTCGTCACCGCCGAGTGAACGGCCATGGCTCGCACGCTCATCATCTGACCATGGTCAGACACCAGCTCGATCGTGGCACCGTCGCAGGCAGGCTCCCATTCGATCTCCGAAACAACGGGATCCGCCTGCGCGGCAATCGCGGCCAATAGCAGAAGAAACGCGTATTTCATGACCTTGGTTGCTTAAGCATGATACAGCCCCGACCGCCTCTGGCTTTTCACTGATCACCCGGCACTTCAGGGAATCTGCGTCTTGATCAGCGCCGAAATCTTCGCGTCTTCCAAGTTCGCCGGCGTAATGAGCGTCGCACCCGTGTCCACCACGGCCTCAACCTTCTCACCCTTGAGCTTGGCCACGGCGGTCTTCACCCCGAGGTAGCCCATGTTGAGCGGATCCTGCAGCACGCTGCCCTGCATCTCGCCCTTCTTCAGCGCATCGATGAAGGTCGCATCACAATCGAAGCCCACGAACTTCACCTTGCCCGCGAGGTTCTTGCCACGCAGCGCCTGAAGCATGCCGTAGGTGCTGGTCTGGTTGCTGGTGAAGATGCCTTGGACCGAAAGCCCGCCACCCTCGGCGAGGCGAGTGATCAGATTCGTCGCGGTGTCCTGCGCTTGGCTCGCGGTCACGCCCGCATACTGCTCGGCGCTGGCCACCTGGATGTCCGGGAACTTCTTGATCTCATCGAGGAAGCCTTCCTCACGCTGCTCGGTGGAAGCACTGCCCTGCGCATAGCGGAGCACCGCCACCTTGCCCTTGCCCCCGATGCTCTCCGCCAACGCTTTCGCCGCGATCCGGCCACCCTGGCGGTTGTCGGTCGCCACATAGCTGGCGATGAAGCCGTCACTATCAGCCAGCGAGGAATCGAAAATCACCACCGGCTTCTTCGCTGAAACTTCCTTCACCACATCGCGCAACGCCACGGCATCCAGCGGGGCGAGCACGATCGCGTCGTTCTGCAGCGCCTGGTTCTTCACGAGGTCGATCTGCTGCGAGCGGTCGTCCTCCTTCTGCGGGCCCACGAAGGTCATCTTCACGTTGAGCTCGTCAGCGGCCTTCTTCGCGCCGGCCTCGACCGATTTCCAGAAGATGTGGGTCGTCCCTTTCGGGATGACGGCGACGCGGAGCTGGCCGGAGGTGGCGCTGCCGGACTTGTTGCAACCGGCGAGCAGCGCGGCAGCGGTGAGAGCGAAAAGAGCGGTGGATTTCATCTTGGGTTCGAGTGGTGATTCACTGACGGATCGGTCGCTGAAAGTCACGCTTGCTGCGCGCCTTCCACGGAAACCACCCGTTAGGGGTTTCCATACAGCGGTCCGTACTGCGCACATGCACGGAAATCCGCACTTTCCAAGTCAGCAGTGCCAAAGGCTCGCCATGCGCTCGGGCGGAAAATCCGCTCCTCGCTGACATTGTGCATGTAGACCGGGATCCGCAGCATTGAGGCCAGAGTCAGGTAAAGGTGGCCGATGTGGCCGTGACTCATCACGCAGTGGTTCGCGCCCCAATGGTTCATCACCTCATAGGCGCTACGGAAAGGACCCCGGCCATTAAGAATCGGTGCGAACCAAGTGGTTGGCCAAGTTGGGTTGGTCCGCTGGTCGAGCGCGTCATGCACATCTTCCGGCAAATCGATCGTGTGCCCCTCCGCGATCTGGAGCGCCGGACCAAGGCCATCCACCAGGTTCAGCCGGATCATCGTCGCCGGCATGCCACCGCGCGTGCGGAACCGGGTGCTCAGCCCGCCGCCGGGGAAATACTCGGTGATCGAGGGATGCCAGATCGTCGCCTTGAGGCACTCCTCCACCTCCGCATCAGTGATGTCCCAAAACGGCTTCATCGCCGGTACCCCGCCAATCTCTTGCTCACCAGTCCCATCCAGCGCCGCCGGACCGGAATTGATCAGGTGAAGGATGCCATCCTGCACCAGCGGATGACTGAAGTTCTTGCCGCTCGCCTGCTCAATCGCCGTCGAACTCCAATACGTCCGCAGGTCCGCGAAAATCTGCGCCGTATGCGTGAGCAGCCAGCCGAACAGCATGCCCGCCCCATTGAGCGCATCGTTCTCAGTCGCCACGATGTAAGGCGCGCGCTTCCCATTCCAGTCGAAGGACGAATTCAGGATCGCCTCAAGGAAGTCGCCGTTCGGAAAGTGATCCGTCCACTGCCGCTGCCCTTGGAAGCCCGCCGCGATGGCGTTGTGCCCCTGCGCCTGCTCGCCCAAACCCATCTCGGCTAGCCGCGGATTCCCCACCATCAGGTCCCGCGCGATCAGAGCCATCTTCACGCTGTCCTCCCACTCGCTGTCGATCTGCCCCCGGCTGCGGGTCGTATCCGGTGAGTTGTAATCCTTCCCCTCGGGGCAGTTCGCCTTCACCCACGCCAGCGCCTTTTCATACTCCGCGGGGTCATACCAGCCCTTCCGCATCCGCCCGGCGAACTCGCTCATGTCGATCGCCTCGACCCGCATCCCCAGCCACTTTTCCCACATCGCCGGATCCACCACCGAACCCGCGATCCCCATCGAGGTGCCACCCATCGAAAGATACGACTTCCCCCGCATGATCGCCACCGCGAGCCCGCAGCGCACGAAGTTCAAAAGCTTCTCCCGCACATCCGCCGGGATCTCGGAATCACTCGCCGCCTGCACATCCTGCCCGTAGATGCCGAATGCCGGCAGCCCCTTCTGCGTGTGCCCGGCCAGCACCGCCGCCAGATAAACCGCACCCGGTCGCTCGGTCCCGTTGAAGCCCCACACCGCCTTCGGCACGTGCGGGTCCATGTCCATCGTCTCCGAGCCGTAGCACCAGCACGGCGTCACCGTCAGCGACACGCCCGCATTCTCGCGCCGGAACTTATCCGCGCACGCCGCCGCCTCCCTCACCCCACCGATGCAACTGTCCGCAATGACGCACTCGACCGGTGAGCCATCCGGATAACGCAGCTCGCGGGCGATCAAATCAGCCACCGCACGGGCCTGCTGGAGCGTGCGTTCCTCCAGCGATTCACGCACGCCGCCAAGACGGCCATCGATCGTCGGACGGATGCCCACCTTGGGAAAGGGCGAGAGTTTCATGAGCGCGACGCTGCGCCCGCCCCGCCGCCCTTGTCACGAAGGAAATGGAGATCCTTGTCAGTCAAATACCACTTTTAACCTGCCAACAATGGATCATTCTTTCCATCAATGGATTTTTTTGCTTCCATCAACTCATCCCTTCAGCACACAAAACCCATCGTGAGCCCGACCGATCCCAATGTGAACCCCGCGACTTTCATGTCGAGGCAGGTCGAGTCCTCGCGGGTCTTCTTCTACGACGAACCGGAGCCCGGCGATTTCGAGGTGAAGTGCGGCGGCTTCGAGCGCTGCCGTCCTGATTACCGCATCGATCGCACGGACTTTCCATGGTACGTCATCGAATTCGTCCACGGAGGCAAAGGGAAGGTCGTGCTGAATGGCGTCGAAACCCCGCTACGCTCCGGCGACTTCTTCCTCTACGGCCCCGGCATCGAGCACCACATCAAGACCGACCCCGACAAGCTGCTGCTGAAGTACTTCGTCGGTTTCTGGGGACCCGCCGCGGAGGAATTCTTGGAGCGCTACGAACTCAAAATGGGCGTGGTCTCCCACTGCCTGAAGTCCGAGCCGATCCGTCGCGCCTTCGACACCCTGATCGACCGCGGCTCGCGGAACTCGAAATACTCGCGCCCGATCTGCACCGCCATCATCCAGCAGCTCCTGCTAATGTGCCGCGAGGATGCCGTCGACGCCGGCAGCACCGAGACCCGCGCCTTCGCCACCTTCAGCCGCGTGAAGCAGTGCATCGAGCAGAACTACCTCGACCTCGGCACCCTCGAAGCCGTCGCCAAGGCCTGCGACCTCGACGCCCCCTACCTCTGCCGACTCTTCTCCCGCTTCCACGACGAAAGCCCCTACCAATTCCTCACCCGCCTGCGCATGCAGCACGCCGCCTCCCTCCTCCTCGAAGGCAGCAGCTCGGTGAAGGAAGTCGCCGCCGCCTGCGGCTTCCCCGACCCCTTCCACTTCTCGCGCGTCTTCAAATCCGTCCACCGCGTCCCCCCCTCCCGCTTCCGCGACGCCATGCACGACAAGCTCCCGCGCTGATCCACTTTCATGTCTCCCGCCGAAGAACTCGTCCAACTGTCCCGCGAACTCGGTCGCGAGGACCGCCACCTCGCCATCCTCGGCGAAGGCAATACCTCCCACGACCTCGGCGACGGCACCTTTCTCGTCAAAGCCTCCGGCACCTCCCTCGGCACGCTTTCCACCGATGGACTCTCGCGCGTCTCCCACGAGAAAGTCGACGCCCTCCTCTCCCGCGAAGACATCACCGAGCAGGAAATCGAAGACGGCCTCGTCGCCTGCCTCGCCGACCCGGCTCACAAGAAACCCTCGGTCGAAACCTTCCTCCACTCGCTCTGCCTCCGCGAACCCGGCGTGAAATGGACCGGCCACACCCACACCACCTCGGTGCTGGGCATCCTCGCCAGCAAGCACGGAGCACAACCCTTCCTCCGCCACGTCTGCCCGGACGCCATCGTCGTCTGCGGCCGCCACGTCCTGACCATCCCCTACATCAATCCCGGCCTCGACCTCGCCCGCGCTGTCCGCGATGGCCTCGCCAGATTCCGCGCCGAACACGGCAGGCCGCCAAAGGTCATCCTCATGGAAAACCACGGCCCCGTCGCCCTCGGCTCCAGCAGCAAGGAAGTCCTGAACATCATGCTGATGCTCGACAAATGGGCCCGCGTCCTCCTCGGCACCTTCGCCGCCGGCGGCCCGAATTTCCTCCCCGAAGAAGAAGCCGCGAAAATCGACAGCCGCCTCGACGAGGCCTACCGGCGGAAGATGATCGAGGCAAAGGCCTGACCTCAGCCTGCCGGCTACTTCTGCCCCGTGGTCTTCTTGACCGCGTCGACGCATTTGCCGATCGCCGCCAGCGACTCCTCATCGGCGTTCGGTCCACAAGTGAGAGTCACGACGAGTCCCTGCGCTTCCTTGATCTTCTGACCCGGAGGAAACGCGGGGAAGCGGACAGTGCGCACCGTCAGCTCCCCCTTCTTCTCGGTCTTATCCTCGAAGGCCGGAATCTCGGTCGCATCGCGAACCGCCACGTCGAGCTCGATCAAGTCGTCCGAGGCCGGGCAATCGGGTGCCGCCCGTTCGTGAGTGCCCGCTCCGCGAAGCACGAAGCCCCGGTTGGTATTCCGGAGCACGGCACCCAAGTTGTTCTCCATCACCGGAACGTAGCATTCCTTGAAGAGCGCCACCGGACTGTCTAAGGGATTCTTCGCATCGTCTTTTGCCCCGGCGGGCAAAAGACAGGAAGCGATGATGAGAGGGAGGAAAAAACCGGGTTTCATCGGCGACGATACGCCGCACTTATCGGGACTTCCTCACCGGACGGCCGGTTGCATCAATGATCGTCGGCGTAACCGCCAGCACCATCCGCGATCCATCCGCTCGCGTTTTGGTCGCAATTCTCGTCCCGCCATCCGGGGTCTGCCCCACCGCAACAATAGCGACAGGCTTGCCGTCTCGAATCGTCTGATCGAACTCAGCCTTCACCTGAACGCCCAAACCTAACAAATAGGCCTGGAAGCGGAGCCTCTTTCCAAAATCCTGAACTGTCGAAGGGTCATCGAACCTCGTGTCACCTTCCCATTGCGGAACATATTCCTGAACTCCCGGGATCTGGCGCAACTGAGCGAGATCATGGTCGGACGCAATGCCATTCGCCGGGACCGTCCACGATTGGCCGGCAGGGATCTCGAAAGTCCGATAGCTCAAGTGATACTGCAGGGGAATTTGCTGCACCATCGAATCCACCATGCCTGACGTCATGACCCGGTCGGATGGACTGCGGGTTTCCACATGAAAGCGCGATCCCACGACGGTCAGCCGCGTGGACGGGTCGAGCGAAACGCCCCGCTTCTCAAAGGCACCGCGGGCACCCCATTTCCGGTCGTAGCCGCCCCCGGCGACCCGGCTAAGAAAATCAGGCGGGACCGAGAGCGTCTCCTGCATGAGTCGGTTGTTATCGCGGGAAACCTTTGGCACCTGGAATTGGTAAACATTGCCACGCCTCTTCCAATCCAACCCCGAGGTCGCCGCGATCTCGCGGACCGCATGCTCAAAATTGTCACCCGCGCGGAAATTCAGCGGCCGCTCGTATCCCGCCGGCACTTCATACGTCAGGTCGAGCGGCACCTCGCCCGCCTTCCGGCAGCTGGATCGATACTCGCGGTCCAACTTTTCCAGCGCCGCTTTCGTCCCCAAACCCTGCACATACACGGTCTTTTCGAGGTAAAACTCATCGAGCTGCTCCGCCCGGTGGATCTTCCGGCCATCCTCCGCCACGGCACGATTTCCGGAAACCGACGTCGCGCACGAGGTGATCGCGCCAATCGAAATCGCCACCAGCAAGGCCTTGGACATGAATGCAGGACTCTTCTTCATCTTCCCACCATCTGGAAGCGCCTATCTCCGGTCAATCAAGTTCCCCGGCATTCCCAAGCCCCATGGCCAGCACTTCCACCCGCGGGAGATGATCAAGGCGAAGGCCTGGTCGTGCGCTATCGACTCCGCTTCACCGGCCGAAGCGTCGCATCGACGGCCGTCGGTGTAACCGCCACCACCACCCGCGAACCATCCGGCCGGGTCTGGCTTGCGATTCGTGTCACTCCATCCGGAGTTTGACCCTCGACGACGACCGGCCGACTGCCCGGCGCCGCTTGGTCGAACACAGCTTTCCCCTGAACACCCAAGCCGAGAAAGCCGAACTGAACGGAAAGCTTTCCTCCCTCGATATACCCTTGGGACGGCTTGTTTGACCTGAGATCGAATGGCTGGGCGATCTCTTTGACGCCCCGAATCCGGCGTAGCTTGGCCAAGTCTTCACCTGAAATAATGCCGTTTTCAGGTCCATCCCACGATCTACCGGCCGGGATCTCGAAGGTCTGCGTCTCCAGGCGGATTTCCAGAGGATAACCCTTTTTGACAATTTCAACTGTCCCGAAAATGGCAGCCGCATCACCTCGATCCCGCGTTTCCAACCCAAGCCATGAGTCTTTCATCGTCAAGCGGGTGGATTTGTCAAAGGACACACCCCGCCTCTCGAATGCCACACTTACCGGCAGTCGCGTGTCCTGAGGCTCGTCACTGATTCGATGCACGAAATCAGGCGGCACCTGATACTTCTGCCGCACAAGCCCGTCTCCACCCCGCGGAGCTTGGAAGTGGTAGGTGTTGCCACGCCGCGCCACCTCAAGCTTCGAGGTCGCTGCGATCTCCGCGACGCCTTGCTCAAAGCTCTCGGTCACCGTGAAATTCAGCGGTTGGTGGTATCCCGCCGGCACCTCGTAGGCCAGGCCCAGCGGCACCTCGCCCGCTTTCCGGCAGGTTTCCCGATAGGCTCGGTCCAGTTTCTGGAGCGCCGCCTTCGTCCCCAGCCCATCCAGCTTCACCGGCTCCTTGAGGTAAAAGTCATTGAGCTGCTCCGGCCGGTGAATCGCCCGGCCATCGGCCGCCACCGCCCGATCTCGGGAAACCGAAGTCGTGCACGACGCCATCGCGCCGATCGAGACGGCAGCCAGCAAGGCCTTGGGCAAGAATGCGGGACTCTTCTTCATCATTAATAGAATCCGAAGCCGTCGCCATCCGGTCAACCCGGATTCCCGCCATGAAAGCCCCGTCCTAGCGGGCTTCCGGGGCATGGTGAAAAGAGTGTCAATCCAACCCTTTACAACCCCGGCTGACCCTGCGAAACACCGCGAAATTTACCCCCCACGCGCCTAACCTCGTCCCGCCATGCCCAAAGATACCTCGATCCGCAAAATTCTCGTCATCGGCTCCGGTCCCATCGTCATCGGCCAAGGCTGCGAATTCGACTATTCCGGGGTCCAGGCCTGCAAGGCGCTGCGTGAGGAAGGCTACGAGGTGGTGCTGGTGAACTCCAATCCGGCCACGATCATGACCGATCCGGAGTTCGCCCACCGGACCTACATCGAGCCGATCACGCCGGAAGTGGTGGAAAAGATCATCATCCGCGAGAAGCCGGATGCCCTGCTCCCAACCCTCGGCGGCCAGACGGCGCTGAATACCTCGATGTCCCTTCACAAGGCCGGCGTGCTGGAAAAGCACAACGTCCGGATGATCGGCGCGAAGCCGGAAGCGATCGACAAGGGCGAGGACCGCCAGCTTTTCAAGGAGGCCATGATCCGGATCGGCCTCGATATGCCTCGCTCCGGCATCGCCCACACGATGGAGGAAGCCAGGAAAGTGGCCGAGGAGATCGGAACCTTCCCGCTCATCATCCGTCCCGCCTTCACCCTCGGCGGCCAAGGCGGCGGCATCGCCTACAACCGCGAGGAATACGAGGAAATCATCTTCCGCGGCCTCGACCTGTCCCCCGTTTCCGAAGTCCTCATCGATGAATCCCTTCTCGGCTGGAAGGAATTCGAAATGGAGGTCATGCGCGACAAGGCCGACAACTGCGTGGTCATCTGCTCGATCGAGAACATCGACCCTATGGGCGTCCACACCGGTGACTCGATCACCGTCGCGCCCATCCAGACGCTGACCGACCGCGAGTATCAGATCATGCGCGATGCCTCTTTCGCGGTCATCCGCGAGATCGGCGTGGAAACCGGCGGATCTAACATCCAGTTCGCCATCGACCCGAAGACCGGCCGCATGATCGTGATCGAGATGAACCCGCGCGTGTCGCGCTCGTCCGCTCTCGCCTCGAAGGCCACCGGCTTCCCGATCGCCAAGATCGCCGCCAAGCTCGCCGTCGGCTACACGCTCGGCGAACTGCCAAACGACATCACCCGCGAGACCCCGGCCTCCTTTGAGCCGACCATCGACTACGTGGTCACCAAGGTCCCGCGCTTCACCTTCGAGAAGTTCCCGACCGCCAATCAGGTCCTGACCACTTCCATGAAGTCGGTCGGCGAGGCCATGTCGATCGGCCGCACCTTCAAGGAGTCGATGCAGAAGGCGCTCCGCTCGCTCGAGACCGGCCGCTGGGGCTTCGGCTTCGACAAGAAGGATGTCCACGGCGCCACCCGCGAGGAGATCGAAACCAAGCTCGCCGTGCCGAATGCCGAGCGCATCTTCTGGCTGCAGACCGCTTTCCTCAACGGCTGGACCATCGATGAGGTCTTCGAAACGACCGCCATCGACCCATGGTTCCTCCATCACCTCAAGGAGATCGCCGACGAGGGCAAGAACCTCGCCACGCTCGACCTGAAGGATGCCAAGCGTCTCGGCTTCTCCGACCGCCAGATCGCCATGGCCCGCGCGCATTCGCCAGCCATCCATGACGCCTCCATCCACGGCGAAAAGGATCAGCCCGCCGGAGCGCCACCGCGCGCCGAGCCCGAGGGTGCCGTGGTCGACATCCCGACCGAGGACACCGTCCGCGCCGAACGCAAGGCCCGCGGCATCATCCCGACCTATCGCCTCGTTGATACCTGCGCCGCGGAGTTCGAGGCCTACACGCCTTACTTCTACTCCACCTATGGCGACGAAAACGAAGCCCGCGACAGCGACAAGAAGAAGATCATCATCCTCGGTGGCGGCCCGAACCGCATCGGCCAAGGCATCGAGTTCGACTACTGCTGCGTCCACGCCGCCTTCGCCCTGAAGGAACTCGGCTACGAGACCATCATGGTGAACTCGAACCCCGAGACCGTCTCCACCGACTACGACACCTCGGACAAGCTGTTCTTCGAGCCGCTCACGCTCGAGGACGTGCTCAATATCTGCGACCAGGAAAAACCGGACGGCGTGATCGTCCAGTTCGGTGGCCAGACGCCGCTCAACCTCGCCGCCGATCTCAAGCGCCACGGCGTGCCGATCATCGGCACCTCGCCGGAAAGCATCGAGCTCGCCGAAGACCGCAAGCACTTCTCCGCGCTGCTCGACAAGATCGGCCTCAAGCAAGCCGAAGCCGGCACCGCCGTTTCGGAAGATGAAGCCGCCGCCATCGCCAAGCGCATCGGCTACCCGGTCCTCGTCCGCCCGTCCTTCGTCCTCGGCGGTCGCGCCATGATGATCGTCTATGAGGAAAACGAGCTGCGCAGGTACATGCGCGAAGCCGTCGATGTCTCGCCGGACCGCCCGGTGCTCGTCGACCGCTTCCTCGAAGCCGCCACCGAAGTGGACGTCGACTGCATTTCCGATGGTACGATGTCCGTCGTAGGTGCGATCATGGAGCACATCGAGCAGGCCGGCATTCACTCCGGCGACTCTGCTTGCTGTATCCCCGCTCACTCGCTCTCCGACGAGATCAAGTCCGAGATCACCCGCGCCGCGAAGGAACTCGCCCGCGAGTTGAACGTGAA
This sequence comes from Luteolibacter sp. Y139, assembly GCF_038066715.1. Lineage (NCBI taxonomy): Bacteria > Pseudomonadati > Verrucomicrobiota > Verrucomicrobiia > Verrucomicrobiales > Verrucomicrobiaceae > Neoluteolibacter > Neoluteolibacter soli. Next base: position 43,853 of record NZ_JBBUKT010000003.1, read on the forward strand.
GGGCCTGATGAACATCCAGTTCGCCGTGAAGGACGAGCAACTCTACGTCATCGAGGTCAACCCGCGTGCTTCCCGCACCGTACCCTTCGTCAGCAAGGCCACCGGCGTCCCACTCGCGAAGTATGCCGCACAGATCATGGTCGGCAAGACCCTCACCGAGCTCGGCTTCACCGAGACCGTCATCCCGACTCACTTCTCCGTGAAGGAAGCCGTCTTCCCGTGGAACCGCTTCCCCGGCATCGACATCGTCCTCGGCCCCGAGATGCGCTCGACCGGTGAGGTCATGGGCATCGACGCCGACTGGGGCATGGCCTACGCCAAGGCCCAGACCAGCTCCTTCAACCCGCTCCCGACCAAGGGCAATGTCTTCCTCTCCATCTCCGACCGCGACAAGCCGGCCGCGATGGAAGTCGCCCGCGAACTCGTCGCCCTCGGCTTCGAGATCTACGCCACCGGCGGCACCTGCGATCGCCTGCAAGCCGAGAGCATCCCCTGCCATCGCCTCTACAAGCTCAGCGAAGGCCGCCGCCCGCACATCATCGACATGATGAAGAACCGCGACATCCACTTCATCATCAACACCCCCAGCGGACACTCCGCCCGCGAGGACGAAGTGAAGATCCGCAGCGGCGCCGTCGCGAACAAGATCTCCTACTGCACCAACATGGCCGCCGCCCGCGCGTCCGTGAAAGCGATCCGTTCGCTGAAGGAACAGGAGATGACGGTGAAGAGCATCCAAGAGTATCATTGATACCCTCCCACTTCCTCACATTCTCAAATGTCCCAACGGGACATCTCATAGAAGCCCGGCACTACGTGCCGGGCTTTTGATTTACGGATCTTACTTCTTATCCAAATTCGCCTTCATCTCCTCATCCGTCGGCGTCTTGCTCGGCACTCCCTTCTCCGGTACCTCCACCTTCGCAATCCAAGCGATCGCATTGAGCACGATCCCCCGGTGATCATCATTCTGCCAGTTCTTGTGAAAGTGCCCGCCGGAAAACCCAAAGGCACGCACCTTCCCACCCTTCGCCTCGTGCTCGAACGCCCACATTACATGCTGCGGCTCCTTGCGCTCTAACACGGCCTTGCGCACCTCCGGATTGCCCGAATGAAACCCATCCGGCCGCGACAAGGTCTCCGGCCCAGGCAAGTCACTGAGGATCGGCGTCACCTCATCCATCTTCTCACGGAAGCGCATGTGGTAGTACCACTCGTCGCGAATCTTGAAGTCACCGATCCCGCGGCTGATCTCATGTTTCGCTGGCTTGAAGGACGCATCCCACTCCGGATTCACCGACCAGCCACCTTCGAAATACCCACCGATCAAATCAAGGAAGGCATTCCCCGGCTCCCCCTTCGGGATCTCCACGGCGTAGTGAATGCAACCAATCCCCGTGCCCGCATCCGCAATCTGCCGGAGCTTCGGCAAATGCTTGATCGCCGGATGACCGTCACCGCCATCCGCATAAAACACCACCGCCGCAGCCCCATCGAAGACCGACTCGTCCTTCGGCCAGCCATCAGTCACCACCACCGCCTCCACCGGCAGCCCGCTCTTGTTCAAGTCCTCGGCCAATAGCATGCACCCGGCGCGATGCTCGTGCTCACCCGGCCCATGGCTCGGAACTCCCGCCACGAAGACGATTTTCTTTTTCACCACAGCCTCAGCCTTTGCAGGCTCAGCCAGGCTCGGGGTCACAAATGCAAGGGTAGCCGCGGCCACGCAGCCGAGGGCGACAAACAAGAAACGCGAGTTTTTCAGCATCGGAGTTCACCATACACGGCGAACTCCCGACGCATTTCAAGGTCTCACTCCGTCGGCAACCCAGCCTCTTTCCAAGCCGCGAACCCGCCCTCGAGAATCGCCACGTCATAACCCTTCGCGGCCACCTTCTCCGCCACCGCACGCGCGTCCGGGCACCCGGCATCCGTGCAATAAATCACCACCGGCTTCCCCGCCGCCTTCGCCGCCCGCATCTCGGTCTCGCTCTGGGAAAGACGTTTGTCGAACTCATGCCGCGGCCATGAGATCGACCCGGGAATCTCTCCGAAACCCGCGACGAATCCCGGCCGCGCATCGTAGATGAGGACCGTACCCGCCTGCTGCCGAGGAAAGAAGGTCGCCATGCTCATCACCGTCAGCTTGCCGGCCTTCACGGCAGGTGTCGCGGGCTTGGCGGGAGCCGCCGACGGCTTCGCGGCAACCGGCGGCACCGCCGTCACGGGTGCCGGTGCTTTGTCCTGACAAGCAGCGATAAGGACGACGCCAACGGCGACGAGCGATTTCATGGCGGGATTCCAGCGCGTCTTCCCGTCCCCCGCAAAGGCGGATTCTCCATGGTGGCAGAAATGCCCGCATTTTCCCGAATGGTCGGCGGCACCGGTTCTGCTACGTTCCGCCGCTACCGTGCGAAAAACCCTCCCCTTGCTGCTCGCCCTGACGATCCCGGCTGCCGCCGTGGAGATCCGCGTCGCGACCTACAACATCGGCGCGCACTTCACCGCCGAAGGCTTCCCCGACTACAGCCTCGGCGACCCCGGCACCGCCGATCACGACAACGTCCGCGACGTGCTCGACCGCATCGATGCCGACGTGGTCGCCCTCCAGGAAATCGCCTCCGCGGACGTCTCCGGCGCCCCGGACGACCTCGACGCCTTGGCTGCCAGTCTGGGCTACCCCTACATCTACACCGCGCCCACCGCCTCCGCCCCGCCGCTGACCGGACCGATCGATACCACCCTGCGGGTCGTCTTCCTCTCTCGCTTTCCATTCATCACCACCAGCGCCGTGCGCTCGCCGGAAGGTGCGAGGGAACTCACTCGCTTGGACCCCGTCGTGAAAGTCGATGTCCCCGGCACCACTCGCGACCTGCTCCTCATTTCCGCCCACTTGAAATCCGGCACCGCCGCCGCGGACAAGTTCCGCCGCGCCGTCGAATTCAAGCGACTGGCCGGCCACCTCGGGGCCCTCGGCCTGACCAACGACGACAACTACATCATCATGGGCGACTTCAACCTGTCGTCGTCCAACGCCACCTACAATGCCTTCCCGGCCGACATGCCGGCCAGCTACGACTTGGGCGACGACATTCCCTTCCCCCTCACCTACTCGACCAATCCGCTCTCCTATTTCACCACCCCTTCGGTGACGAAGCTCGACCTGCGCCAGGTCAACGGCTCCACAGCCACCTTTCAAAGCGGATCGGCCATCGACCTCATTATGGTCTCACCCGCCATCGCCGGCAGGCCGGTGGACAGTGAGGTCTACAACTCGACCCTCGACACTTCTAACAGCGTCGGCTTGCCGAAGGCAGGCTCTCCCCTGGCAGCAGGCGCCAGCGCCGCAGCATCCGATCACTACGCAGTCTTTGCCGATCTGGAGTTGGACTCCGATTCTCCCAATCTCGATCTCACACTCTCGCCTTCCACGCTTAATGAAGGCCAACCAGACGGCGCCGCCACGCTCACCGTCACCCTGCCTGCCACCCGGGCAAGCGCAGTGACCGTCGCGCTTTCCTCGGATGACCCCGGCGCCACGCCCGTCTCACCCACCATCATCATCCCGGCAGGCAGCCTCAGCGGAAGCACTGGCGTTCACGCTCCCCGGAACTTCATCACCGATCCACAGCGCAGCATCACGTTCACAGCTACCGCCTCCGCCTACGATCCGGATAGCGCCGTGCTCCAACTCAACGACGTGGATGGCCCCTACATCATCGCCTCCGCAGGCCAGCCGGTCACCGAGAAATTCACCACCTTCGACGGCACCCACGATCCCGCCCCGTGGACTACCTCCGGTGGTCTCACCTGGCGCGGCAGCGACAGCGGCACCTCCATCACAAGCGGACTGCGCTCCTACGGCAGCGGCACGGATGGATCCCTCGGCATCTTGCCGAATGGCACCGGCACCGGCACCGGCACCACCGCCACCGCTACCTTCGTCAATCAATCCGGCGCACCACTCACCGGCCTGCAAATCGGCTTCGATGTCGAGCAATGGCGAGCCGCCCTCAATGGCGCAGCGGACAGCCTGAGCGCATCCGTATTCTTCGACGGGCAAACCTTCCCGCTACCCGGCCTTTCCCACGTCGCCAGCCAATCCCAGCCAACCGGCCCGATCACCGGAGGGCTGACGACCGCGAAGTCCGCAAGTCTCTCGGGACTTTCAATTCCAGCAGATGCTTCTTTCGAGTTGCGAGTCGCCTTCACACCGGGGGCAGGCAGCGGCGCCCTGCCTTCGGATGTCTTCGTGAACGAGTTCCACTACGACAACGCGAGCACCGATACCGGCGAGTTCGTCGAAATCGCCGTGGGACCCGGTTACTCGGGTGCACTCTCGGGCATCTCGCTCGTGCTCTACAATGGCACCGGCGGTGTCACCTACGCCACCCATACTCTCGATACCTTCACCCTCGGCACGACGACCGCGTCAGGCCATCGGCTCTTCTCAAAGCTCATCTCCGGCATTCAGAATGATATCGATGGAATGGCCGTCGTTGCAGGCGGAACGGTTCAGGAATTCATTTCCTACGAAGGATCATTCGCTGCCACCAACGGCCCCGCCAGCGGCATGACTTCCACCAATATCGGTGTGAGCCAGGTCGGCACCGAAACTGCCGGACAATCCGCGCTCGGCCGCACCGGCACCGGCGGAAACAGGGCCGACTTCACTTGGCAGAAGTTCACCGGCGTCGCCCACTCCCCCGGCCAACCGAACCAAGGACAAAGCTTCGTTCTGCCCACGCTTCCCTCCCAAGGCCTCGCCATCGACAACCTCAGCGTCACCGGTATCTCCGACGGCGACTTCGATGGCGACGGCATCGCCAACAGCCTCGATCCCGACGACGACAATGATGGCCAGTCCGACGCCGACGAACTCGCCTTCGGCACGAACCCCTTCAATGCCTCCTCGATCTTCCGCCCCATCCTCTCTCACTCGGGCGGACTCACCCTGAGCTTTCCGGGAGCCAATGGCATCACCTACACGGTGGAGAAGAGCACCAACCTCACCGCCTGGAGCACGCTCTCCACTCATCCCGGTGCCGGACAAACCATTGCCGTGACCCTGCCCACGGCGGATCCGGCGATGTTCTTCCGCGTGAAAGTCGGACCATAAGGTCACGCCAAAAGGTCGCTCACCACTTTCCCATGCACGTCCGTCAGCCGGAAATCCCGGCCCGAGTAGTGGTAGGTAAGCTTCTCGTGATCGAATCCTAACAGCTGGAGCATCGTCGCATGCAAGTCATGGACGTGCACTGGCTTCTCAACCGCCTTGTAGCCGAAGTCGTCAGTCGCACCATAAACGTGGCCGCCCTTCACCCCACCACCGGCCATCCACACGGTGAAGCCATAGTGATTGTGATCGCGCCCCTTCATCACGCCTTTGTTAGACCCAGCTTGCGGCAGCTCGACCGCCGGCGTGCGGCCAAACTCGCCGCCCCACAGGACCAGCGTCTCATCCAGCAAGCCGCGCATCTTCAAATCCGCAAGCAAGGCACCGATCCCCTGATCACACTCCTTCGCCAAGCGGCGGTGATCCTCAATGTCGTCGTGACTATCCCACGGCTGGCCATCGCCATGCCATAGCTGGATAAACCGCACCCCGCGCTCGACCAACCGCCGCGCCATCAGGCACTGCCTGGCAAAGGAGCCCGGCCCATACATGTCGCGCACATGCTGCGGCTCCTTCGTCACATCAAAGGCATCCGTCGCCTCACTCTGCATCCGATACGCCAGCTCGAAGCTCCGGATCCTCGCCTCAAGCTGCGGATCATGACCACGCGAATCAAGATGGCGCTCGTTGATCTTCCTCAGGAAATCGATCTGCCGCGCCTGCCGGCTGTCGCGTGCCGAGGGATTTCGCAGGTTCTCGATCATCCGGTTCACATCTTCGATCGAGCTGTCGAGGTAGGTGCCTTGGAAATTCCCCGGCAAGAATGCGGAGCGCCAGTTCTCCGCGCGCTTGATCGGCATCCCACCCGGACACAGCGCCACGTAGGACGGCAGGTTCTCGTTCTCACTGCCGAGACCATAGCTGATCCACGAACCCATCGAAGGCCGCGACAAGCGCCCGTCACCGCAATTCATCAGCATCAACGACGGCTCGTGATTCGGCACATCCGCCGTCATCGACCTCACCACGCACAAGTCATCCGCATGCTGCGCGGTGTGCTCGAACAGCTCACTGACCTCCAGTCCGCTCTCCCCATACTTCTTGAACGAAAACGGCGAACGCAGTGCCGCACCCGTCGGCCGCTCGGTCTTCAAGCCATCGAGTGGCATCGACTTGCCATGAAACTCCTGCAACTTCGGCTTCGGGTCGAAGGTGTCCACCTGCGACGGACCGCCGTTCATGAAAAGATGGATCACCCGCTTCGCCTTCGGCGCGAAATGGGGTGCTGGCGCGGCACCCGCTTCCATCAAACCTCCCAGCGCCATCGCACCGAAGCCCATCCCGCACCGCTGCAAGAATTCGCGGCGATCGAGAACGACATCGGAAGCGGTGATGCGGTGATGGGACATGATCTCAGTCGACAAAGTGAAACTCGTTCGATGCCCAGAGCATCTGCACCAGGTCCGCCCATGGATTCGCCGGCTGCGCACCGGGTGCAGGGTCATTGGACTTCGGAAACTGCTTGGCGAAATTCCCGACCTCCATCACTGGCTGCGACTCGCTTTCCCGGCCTTCAATGACGAACGTCCAGTTCACGCTCCCGCAGGCATCTCCATCCGGAGCACGAAGTACGAAATCAATCGTATCTCCCGGTTTCACGTCGATCCAGGTGCCTGCGACATCGACAGAAGCTTCCGGCGAAATCTTCGCCTCGGCGAGCGGCTTGCCCTTGCCATCGATGCGCCACGCCAGGGTGTCCCCACCCTTCTGATTGCGCTTGAGGTGCGCGGTCATCTTCACCTGCCCGGACCCTGTGGCCCGCCAGCGCAGAACCATCGCGTGATGCGCCCCGGCATGGCCGCCATCGGCCCCTACATTGAGCCAGCGGATCGGCGCAGTCGAAACATCCGGACCTGTCTTCCAAACATCGTTCGCAAACATCGGGAAAGTGCTCAGATCATCCGTCGGTGCACCGGTGTCCGGCGCATGGCGGACTTCCCAATAGCCACCGAGCTTAGGTGCGTAGTCCGCTGGATTCGCACTCTCGACCCATTCCTGCGCGGCGCGAATCTCGTCCTCCGCCGGCACCCGCTGGAACAATCTCTGATAGATCCACAGCACCTTCGCCCGGTCATCAGGCTGAGCCTTGAACGCAGCGTCATTCGCCACCCGCTCCGCCTGCCGGATCACCATCCGCCCATTGAGGAAATACAGCGCCTGCTGCGGCACCGACGTTTCCACCCGCTTCGGGCTGTGATGATCCGGGTGCGGCAAGTCGAACGACACAAAGGTGCCGGGCAAGGCATAGCGATCCACGAACGCGTAGATGCTCCGCCGCGCATCCGACGAAGACTTGTCGAGATTCACCGAGCGCCCACCGGTGCGACTCGTGTCGAGCGCCCCGCTCGTGGCCAGCACATGATCCCGCATCGTCTCGAAGTCGAGACGCCGGCGATTCCACTTCCAGAACTTCGTGTTCGCCTCGTCGATCTTGTCATTCTCGCGCGAACCTTCAGCCGAAAGCCTGAAGGCCTTCGACGTCAGCAACAGCCGGTCCAGCTCCTTCAGCGATTGTCCCTTCTCCTGAAAACTCACCGCCAGCGTATCGAGCAGCTCTAACAACTCCGGCCGTGGCGTCTGCATCCCGAAATCACCCGGCTCCGCCAGCGGCGCACCGAAATGCCACGCCCACACGCGATTCACGATCACCCGCGCCGTCAGCGGATTCGCTGGATCCGTAATCTTCTCCGCCAGCGAAAGCCGCGGGCTCTCACCTTCCGAATACGGGCCACCACCCAGGAACGACAGCCACTGGCGGTCAAAGGTCGCGCCACGATTCGCCGGATTCCCACGCTCGAAAATCACCGCCTGCCCCCACTGCTTCTTGTCGCCCAGGCTCATCGCACGCGGCGGCGAACCGGGATGATCCGCCATCAGCTTGCTCATCGCGCCAACGCGGGCACGGCGCTGATTGCCATCCTCCACGTCCATGAATTCCGAAATACGATCCACGCCGTACTTCAGCGGACAGCCATCCTTCGAGGAAAGCTGCGCGAGTTCACTCCCCTCACCCGCAGCGAGCCATTCACCCGCAAGCGCCTCACAGAGCACCTTGCGCGCATTGTCATCCGCCGCCGCATCCATCTCCCCGAGCCAGCGCTTCACACGCTCACCACCGGCATTCTCGCCAAGAAAATCCTTCCACCGCATCAAGGCATTGGGACGAAGCCGGCCGCGTTTGAAGCCCTCGCTCGTGGCCTTGCCATGATTCCAATCCTCCTTCCGCGCCCGCCACGCGAGTTCGAGGTAATTCGGCAGAGCCTCCTTCGAGCGCACGTGGTTGACGAGTTCTTGCCGCACGGCCAGATCCTTCTCCTCCAACTTCGCCGCCTCCGCCTGATAGGCTTGAAACTCAGCCTCGTTGTCCGCCTTCCCAATCACCGGCTTGTTATCCGGTTCGTCGGTATTGTCGAAAATCGAGTAGAGCGAGTAGTAATCTCGCATCGTGATCGGATCAAACTTGTGATCGTGGCAACGCGCGCACGAAACAGTGCTGGAAAGAAAGCCGCGGCTTACCACATCCACCCGGTCATCGATCGTCTCCACCGGCCCGCCACGCAGACCCACGGTCAGAAACCCCAGCGCCGCAAGATCCGGATGATCCGGCCGATCCACCATCTGATCCGCTGCGATTTGCAACTTCACGAAGCGGTCGTACGGCAAATCCTCGTTGAAGGCTTTGATCAGCCAATTCCGATAAGTGTAGGCGAACGGGTAGCGATTATCCTGGTCGAAATTATACCCGCGCGTGTCGGCATAACGCGCCACATCCATCCAGTGCCTCGCCCAGCGCTCCCCATAGGCTGGACTCGCGAGCAGTTCATCGACCAACGCCTTCCAAGTCGCCTCGTCCGGATTCGCCTCGATCCGCTTCAGCTGCTCGTCCGACGGCGGCAACCCCGTGACCGTGAATGCCGCCCGCTCCAGCCACTGGTGCGGTGCCGCGAGCGATGCTGGCTTCAGCTTCGCGTGTTCCCAGGCCCGCTCCAGCAGCGCATCCACCGGATTCCCCGCCACCTCCGCCTTCACCGGTGCCACATAGGCCCAATGCTTCTCCGCCGCGGAAGCGCAGGAAAGCAAGGCCAGCAGGATGACGGGTGCACGCATCAGTTCGACAGGCGGGACGATATCCCCCGGTGAAATCTTTCACCACCGCGCAGTTTCGCCACCTCCAAACTTAGCGCAGCGGCGGCTCCTGGATGGCGCGGACACTGATTTTCGCCACGGCCAAGGTTGCACCATCGCCCGCACCGATCCGGATTTGATCGAACGAAAGGCCCGACTGGATCGTCTTCCGCACCAGCGGATGATTCCCCGCGCTCGCCCCTTGATGCAGCTCGATCGTGCCATCGCGCCGATCATAGCGAAGCGTGATCGTCTGCGCTCCCGTAAGGCGGGGTTCCGTCGGCACCGGCACCAAGCGGCGCTTCATATCCAGCGACCACGTCTCCTCGGGTCCGAAGCAATCGCCGAAGAAGCAATGCTCATACCCCTCCTGATAGAGGCTGACACCCGACCACTGCTCCGTATGAAACGACGGCGAAGCCACGGTCTCCACCGTCACCAGCAACACCGGCCGCGAAGCCGTGAGCCCATCCATCGGCAGCGTGTAAAAAGCCTCGAAACCCGTGCCCTCGAGGTGGCCGTCCTTGATTACCGGCGCCCCCTTGTCCAAGCGCCAGCGGCTGATCCCGGCAACCGGCTGGCGATCATTGATCGGGCCGCCCGTATCGAAGCGATCTTCCAACAAAACCCGCAGCTCCGGCGTGATCGACTCGAAGTCCTCCTCCCGGGCCGGCATCCGTTGCAGCGCCCCCGCACTGTCGACCTTCGCGGCCTCCTTGGCATGCAGCACTGCCTTGGCCGTTCCCGTGACCGCATTCACCGCCACCTCACCGGAGAAAACGTGAAGCTCGTCGGCGGCACCGGGACGACTCACGACACCGAAGTCCGTCCCGTGATCGACTGCCGTCAGCGAGCCAGTCTTCACCGTGAATCCCCTCCCGCCTTCCGGGCCGTGAAGACGCCCACGACCACTCTCGAAGCGCAGCACGCCATCCGATTCGAAGACCACCGACGCCGGCGCCTCGACCAGCGCGATTGCTTTCATCGGAAGATTCAGCCGTACCCATCCCCGCTCGACCGAAAGCCGCGACCCCACCGCAAAGCCCGAGCCATTGAGCGCCTGCCGGTCGTCCACCTTGACGATCGCATCCGCGGAAAACGCACAGCCAGCCATCACCGGCGCAGGCCGCGAAGGCTTCAGCCACTGCCAGGCGAAGAAGATAGCGGCCACCGCCACCGCGCACGCCGCCAGCACCGGCACCCAGCGCGGAGTCCGCGCCACCGAGGATGGCACGCTGTAGCCGAGCATCTGGCTGCCCTCGAATTCCTCGCACAACGAATGATGCAGCATCGCGTGCTCACGATAGAGGGCTAACAGCGCCGGATCCTTCCCCAGCCGCTCTTGCAGGCGGCGGAAGCTGGCCTTATCGAGCGCCCCGTCGAAGGCCGCCGCGACGAGCTGCTGGTCATTGAGATTCATGGAAGAGGAATGCCCTGTTCGTGGAAGCGCCGTTCGATGCACTTCCGGAGCGAGCTGCGGAGATTGAAAAGCGTGGCCTTGAGCGTGCCAGCGCTGCGATTGATGACCTTGGCGTAATCATTGAGCGGCGCACCGCTGGCGTAGCGATGCTGGAGCAGGTCGCGATCCTTCGGCCGGAGCTTGGAAAGACAGAGGTGCAGCGCCTGGTGCCGGGATTCCAGCTCCTCCGGATCCGCTTCCAGCGCCGGGGAAATGCGCTCTACCAGGTCATCGTCGAAGATCAGCCAGCCCTTCGAGGCCAGCCGCCGCCGGTGGTTCATGAGGTGGTAGCGGGTCACTTGAAACGCCCACGCCTTGAAGCTGGTCCCGGGCTCGAACTGGGCGCGCTTTTGCCACAGGATGATGTTCACCTCCTGCAGCAGGTCGCGGGCGCCGGAGGACCCCGGCATCAGGGCACGGATAAAGGCCAGCATGGCTGTCTGGTGGTTGGTCAGCTCGCTGACGAAAGCTTCGGAGACTTCGCCCTCGTCCGGATTTTGGGACGCGTTCATCATCCCCTACTTGAGAGGATGTCGGCCTCCCCGGAAAGGTTTAGATTGCCCTGCTGCCACGCTTTCCCGCTGGGAATCGCAATTTGCCGCCGTAGAATTCACCCATGCCCACGAAGAAGGACATCCTCGACCTCCATTTCATGGACGCGCGGTACAAGTTGCTCGATATCGCCGCCTTCCTCGATCGCATCGAGAGGCACCCGGGAGAGGCGGATTTCCGCTTCGATGGCCTGAAAAAGGCAATCCCCATCCTTCTTTCCGACCAACCCGGCCGGGCCAAAGCCGTCCTCGAGGCGCTCTCCGACCATTCCACTGAACCGGCAGAAAAGGCCACCTTCCAGGGTGCCTTCGGCGCTCCCCAAGCCTGAGACAGATTTCCATGAAATACATCGAGCCCCACGCCCACATGGTCAGCCGCACGACGGATGACTATGAAAAGCTCGCCCTCGCCGGTTGCGCCGCCCTCTGTGAGCCCGCCTTCTGGGCCGGCTTCGACCGCTCCTCGCCGCAGGGATTCTACGACTACTACCGTCAGCTCACCGAGTATGAGCCGAAGCGAGCCGCGAAATACGGCATCCCCCATTTCTGCTGGCTGTGCATCAACCCGAAGGAAGCCGAGGACGCCGTCTTCGCCCGCGAGGTGATGGCCATCATCCCCGAGTTCCTCAAGCAGCCCACCGTGCTCGGCATCGGCGAGATCGGCCTGAACAAGAACACCAAGAGCGAGCTCGCGATCTTCGAGGAGCACGTCCAGCTCGCGCTCGATCACGACCTGCCGATCCTGATCCACACCCCCCACCTCGAGGACAAGCTCAAGGGCACCAAGCTGATCCTCGACGCACTCGCCTCATTCTCGAAGCTCAACCGCGGCAAGGTCATCATCGACCACGTCGAGGAACATACGGTGAACCTCGTACAAGAGCAGGGCTACTGGGCCGGCATGACCCTCTACCCGGAAAGCAAGTGCACGCCGAACCGCGCGATCGACATGCTGGAGACCTGCGACAGCGACCGGCTGTGGCTGAACTCCGCCTGCGATTGGGGTGTCTCCGATCCCTTGGCCGTCGTGAAATGCGGCTTTGAAATGAAGCGCCGCAAGCACTCCGCCGAGGATATCGAGCGCGTGCTTTACGAAAATCCGAAGCGCTTCCTCAGCCAGTCGCCGAACTTCAAGCTGTAGCCTCGCGTTTCACTTCTTCGGCTTCGCCGGAACCCGCGTCGCCAGCACCTTGTCCACGCGGATGCCGTCCATGTCCATGATCTCGAAGCGCCAGCCGTGCTCTTCGATCTCGTCGCCCTCGGTCGGCACACGCGAGAGGCGCTGGGAAAACCAGCCCGCCAGCGTCTGATACTCGTCGCCCGCCCCATCCGGTGGAGCGAAGCCCTTGAGGAAGGCATCCAGCTTCTCGATCTCGAACAGCCCGTCGATCAGCCACGAGCCATCCTTGCGCTGCTTGATCGGCATCGTGAGCCGCTCTTCCTTCGACGGCACGTCGCCGACAATCGCCTCCATCAAATCGATCAGAGTCACCATCCCGATCACTCCGCCAAATTCGTCCACCACGAACGCCGCATGATGCCCCGTGCGGCGGAAGTCTTCTAACAGGAGACTCGCCTTCTGCACCTCCGGCACCAGCAGCGGCGGCTGCATCAGGTTCTGGAACTTCACCTCGATCCCCGCGGCGAGCTGCGCGTAGCAGTCCTTCACCGAGACCACGCCGACCAGATTGTCGCGCTGCCCCTGATAGACCGGAAACACGCCCTGCGTGCTCTTCACGATCCGCGGCCAGACCTGGGCATGGCTTTCCTCGCGATCAATCCACACCATCTTGGGACGCGGGATCATGATGTCGTAGACATCGAGCTTCTCGAACCCGAGCACGCCTTCCATCATCCGCGACTCATTGCGATCCACCCCGCCGGCCACCATGCCCTCGCGGATCAGCACGTTCATTTCCTCGCGGGAAAGCTTCGATTCCTCGCTCTCCTTCACGCCAAACAAGCAAAGCAGCTTGCTCGTGGACCACGAGAGCAGCCTTACGAACGGGGACGAAACCTTCGACAGCCAGGCCATTGGCAAGGACATGATGCTCGCGATGCTCTCCGCGTATTGCATGGCCAGCCGCTTCGGCACCAACTCGCCCACGACGATCGACACATAGGTCAGCAAGGACATCACCACCGCCATCGAAATTTCCTCGGTGAAATTCCCGAAGATACCGAACGGCTTGAGCCACTCCGAAAGGCGGAGACCAAGACTGGCACCACCGAAAGCACCGTTGATGAGAGTGACCAGGGTGATGCCGATCTGGACCGTGGACAGGAACTGATTCGGCGACTCCCCGAGCTTCAGCGCCCGTGCGGCACCCTTGCCACCGGCATCGGCCCGCGCCTGAAGCACGGCCCGGCGCGACGAGACGATGGCGATTTCGGTCATCGCAAAGACCCCGTTGCAGACCAGCAGCACCAGGATCAGCGCAATTTCAAAGAGAGCAAACATTTTCGAGTGGTTACCTGAAGGAGGCAGGGAAGCATTTCATCCCTGCTTTCCTGCAAGCAAGCATCATTCCTTTTCCTTCTCCGCAATCTCAGCTTCCACCGCCTCCTCAGGCGTTTCGGCCGGCGGCAAGGGATGGCGTTTCCGGTGGATGATCGAGGCGATGACCGAAATCACCAGCACGCCGACGATCACCCCCAGCGAGACGTGCATGTCGATCTTCCATGGGGTATGGGCCAGCGACATTTTCACACCCACGAAGATCAGGATCACTCCCAGCCCGTGCTTCAGATAATGGAAGTACGGCAGAATGCCCGCGATCGCGAAATACAACGCCCGCAGTCCGAGGATCGCGAAGACGTTCGAGGTATAGACGATGAACGTGTCCGTCGTGATCGCGAAGATCGCTGGAATCGAATCGACCGCGAAAATCACGTCCGTCACTTCCACGCAAAGGAGCACCGCGAGCAAAGGTGTCGCGAACCACTTGCCGTCCTGCTTCACGAGAAACTTCGAGCCGACGTAGCTCTGGGTCATCGGCATCATGCGTTTCAGCAATCGCACCGCGATGCTCTTCCCCGGGTCCACGGAATCGTCATCGTGGGAGAACATCTTGATCCCGGTATAGACCAGCCAGGCGGCGAAGAAATAGATGATCCAAGCCGCACTCGTGATCAGCGCCGCTCCGCCCGCGATCATGATCGCGCGCAAGGCCAACGCTCCGAAGATGCCCCAGAACAACACCTTGTGCTGGTACTCACGCGGCACCTTGAAGAAGGAGAAGATCACCGCGAAGACGAAGACATTGTCCACCGACAGCGACTTTTCCAACAGGTAGCCCGCGAAGAACTCCTCACCCGCCTTCGCTCCCAGCTTCCACCACACCCAGCCGTTGAAGATCATCGCGAAGACGATCCACACCGCGGTCCAGCCAAGCGCCTCCTTCACCTTCACCACATGCGCCTTCCGATTGAAGACGCCGAGGTCGAGCGCCAGCATGAAAATCACGAACGCATTGAAGGCTATCCACCAGCTGACAGGTATCTCAGGCATGAACCATCAATCCAACGGTGACCCACGCATTGGAGCAATTGGAAAGCCGGATGCGATTTTCCAAGTCACCCGCTGAACCCTCGCCAGAAGTCGCAGGATCTGGCAGCTTCCCCCCGTGGAGGCAGAGGCTGAAGGATTCATCCTGTATCTGGCGACCGAGCGCGGGCTCTCGTCCGCCTATCAGCTCTCCGTGCAACAGACGCTCGATGCGCTCGCGGCCCATCTCCGCAAGCGCAGCCTGCCACTCGCCGACGTGGGCACCGACGAACTCGCCGCCTTCCTCGCCGAGAGGAAGGCCGCCGGCCTTGCCGCCTCGTCGCTGAGAATCGCCACTGTGCATCTCAAGGTCTTCTTCCGCTGGCTCGTCAGTCGCGGCAAGCTGCCCATGGATCCCGCCGAGCCCCTGCTCTCCCCGCGGCCGGAAAAATCACTCCCGGAAACGCTCCACTCCGCGGACATCCGCAAGCTCCTCGAATCCATCGACCCCACGCAGACCCTCGGCCGCCGCGATCTCGCGATCCTCGAGCTCTTCTACTCCTCCGGCCTGCGGCTGTCGGAAATCTGCTCCGCCCGTCTCGAGTTCCTCGATTCGGTAGAGCACTTCATCCGCGTCACCGGCAAGGGCTCGAAAACCCGCCTCGTCCCCGTCGGCCAGCGCGCGGAAGAAGCCCTCGAAGATTACCTCCGCAACGAGCGCCCCACCCTCGTGAAAAAACGCACCGGCTCGGAAATCTTCCTCAGCGTCCGCGGCTCCAGGCTTTCCCCGGACCGCGTGAGGCAGGTCGTGAAGGAGCGCGCCGCCATGGCCGGCATCGATCAAAACGTCTACCCCCACCTGCTGCGCCACTCCTTCGCCACCCACCTCTTGGAAGGCGGAGCCGACCTCCGGGTGATCCAGGAACTGCTCGGCCACGCCGACATCGCCACCACCCAGATCTACACCCACGTAGACGGCACGCGGTTGAAAGCCGTGCACAAGAAGTTCCACCCTCGCGGCTAAGCGAGCCCTTCCAAGAAGGCCGTGGCCCGGGAGTGATGCGCTTCTTTCTTCGCCGCCGGGAGCTTCTCCCACGTCCGCGCCATCATCGACAGCCGCGGGTTCGAGTCGAAGAACTTCAGGTGATCGCCGATGAAGCACCAGAACAGGGCGTCCCATGTGTCGCACCATTCCCCCTTGGGATAGAACGACATCTTCCGGATGTAGTTCGAGCCGCTCAAGTAGGGCTTGGTGGTAAAGGTCCCGCCGTCCGCGAATTGCGACATGCCATAGACATTCGGCACCATCACCCAGTCGTAGGCATCCACGAATAGCTCCATGAACCACCGGTAGACATCGTCTGGCCGGATACGGCAGAGGAGCATGAAGTTCCCCATGACCATCAGCCGCTCGATGTGATGGCACCATCCGTGGTCGAGCACCCGGCGGATCGTGTCGTCCACCGGCGGGATGCCGGTCTTGCCCTCATAGAAGGCGCGCGGCATCGGCCGGTCGTGTTTCCAGAAGTTGCCGTTCCGGATCTCCACCCCTCGGTAACGGTAGATGCCGGCCATGAATTCACGCCAGCCGATGATCTGGCGAATGAAACCCTCCAGTGAGTTCATCGGCACCTGATGTCGCGTGGCGTATTCCAAGACTCGTTCCACAATTTCCCTGGGATCGAGCAGGCCGATATTCAGCGCTGGCGTCAGCACCGAGTGAAAAAGCACGCGATGATTCCGCGACAAGGCATCTTCATAGGCTCCGAAGTCCTCAAAACGCTCGGCAAGGAAACGATCCAGCCACGCCAAGGCATCGCGACGGGTCACCGGATAGCCGAACGAATCGGAGCGTCCGGGATTGTCCGGAAAACGGCCCTCCACCCACTCGATCGCCGCCTTCACATGCTCGTTCTGCCTCGTCTTCGGCTCAATCGGGGCGAGATGGTCTTCAGGAAATCGCTGCCGGTTCTCCACATCGAAAGACCAGTGACCACCAACGGGCGAGCCCTCGGCTTCGACGAGAATGCCCATGCGTTGGCGCTGCTCTTGGTAGAAGCTCGCCATGAAAGGCTTCTTCCGGCCACCCCCCGTGTGCTTCTCGAGAAAATCCGGCGGCGTCACCAAGTTCGGCGTGGGATGCACCACCAATTCGATCCTGCGGCTCGCGGCGAAGCGACGGATCCGCCGTAGCAACACATCATCCATCGGATCGACGACTTCCAAGCACTCCACATTCTTCGGCACCGCCTTTTCCAATACCCCCGTCGAATCAAGGTCTGCTCCGGACGGAACTTCGACGTAGCGAACGTCCTTCTTCCCCGTCGCCCAGGCCTTCATCGACGCACGGTGCAGCACCAGCCGCTGCTTGTGGACCCCGAGCGGCCAGTGCGGGTCGTTTCCAAAGAACAGCGGATCCTCGATCAGCAACGTCAGTTGCCCCTCACGCCAAGCCGGATGGCGTCCAAAGAGTTGGTTGGGATAGACAAGGCCGACCGTGATCATGGCGAACCATGGAAAGGTGCCCTCACCTGTCGAGCGACGCGGGCACAAAAAAGCCGCCGGAAATCCGGCGGCTCGGGAAATTCGATTCTGAAGCGGACGATCAGGCGAGGGTGCCCTCTTCCTTCTCCTTGTCCTTGCACTTCTCGCAGTCGCCGGCGATGGCAGGATCTTCCTTCTTGTCCTTGTCCTTGCACTTCTCGCAATCGGCGAGGGTGCCTTCTTCCTTTTCCTTGTCCTTGCACTTCTCGCAGTCACCGGCGATGGCAGGATCTTCCTTCTTGTCCTTATCCTTGCACTTCTCGCAATCGGCGAGGGTGCCTTCTTCCTTTTCCTTGTCCTTGCACTTCTCGCAGTCACCAGCGATGGCAGGGTCTTCTTCCTTGTCCTTACCCTTGCACTTCTCGCAGTCGGCGAGGGTGGTCTCTTCCTTCTTGTCCTTGTCCTTGCACTTTTCGCAGTCACCGGCGAAGGCAAGCGGGGCGCAACAGAAGAGCGCGACAAACGAGCTGAGTAGCAGTTTCATGGATGCTGTGGTGGGTTGATGTGGAATCGGTGGCCGTTCGGCCTTGTTTGAGAACCCGACAAGGCCGGTTTTGTTCCCGGGAAATTGTCGTTTTGCTGGAAATCTTTCAAAATCCCCGGAATCAGCTCAAATCCCCGGCCGTCACCGAGGTTTGTTCGCGCGAGCCGAGGGCCAGGGCCTGCCGCCGGACGCTCTCCGGCGTGGCATCAAACCGGTAGCTGTGGCAGTTCGGGCAGAGGACGACGCCGCTGCCGACGATCGAGTCGCATCCCTCGCAAACCTTGTAGGCAGCGGGGTTGGCGGCAATCCGGGCGGCTTTCGCCTCGCGGGAATCGGGATCCGGGGTTGGGGTGGACATGGGGTTACAAAAAACAGAAGCGGCACCGGTGCCCGGAGCCGCTTCAGGATTTCAAAACCGTCCGGTAGCGGAAGTTCAGGCGATGGTGGCAAGGGCCTTGGCGGCCTTGCTCTTCAGGTTGGCCGCCTTGTTCTTGTGAATGAGGCCCTTCTTGGCGGCCTTGTCCACAGCGGAGGAGAACTCGGCAAGCGATTGACCGGCGGCCGGCTTGTCAGCAGCGGCAACGGCGGCGAGGGTCTTCTTGCGGAGCGTCTTGATGGTCAGCTTGCGGGCGCGATTGCGCTCGGTGCGGACCTTGGTCTGGCGGACGCGCTTGAGGGCGGACTTGTGATTGGCCATTTTCGGAAAAAAGTTCAGACGGACGGTTCAGGCGCGATCCGGGTCGCGCGGGGGCGGCAATGTAGGAATCAAAGCGCCCCCGTCAAGCTTGTATCTCGGGTGGGACTCACCTTTGTGCCACACCGAGCGATTGCTCGCTCGAGTGCTTGCTCACGTATTCTTGGCCAGCCGAGGTATCGACCAGCGGTCCGCGCATCACGCGAACCTCCGCTCCCTCGCCTACCCGTTCGTAAAGATCCACCACATCCTTCATTCCCATCCGGATGCAGCCGTAGGACGCCGGGGTGCCCAGCCGCCATTCTTCAGGGGTGCCGTGGATGTAGACGCAACGCCCGTAAGTGTTGCGATTGTAATCCTCGGTCCCGTTCAGCCACATGATGCGGCTGACGATCGCGTCGCGACCGGGGGCATTCGGCTTCACGATCTCACCGGTCGCCCGGCGGCTCTTGAAAACCATGCCCGTCGGGGCGCCCTCGCCGATCTTGCGGGCGATTTCCATCCTCCCGAGCGGCGTGCGGTTGCTGTTACGTTCCGAGCCGATGCCGAACTTGGACGTGGAGACCTTGTAGGATTTAACCGGTTTGCCGTCGTGGACGAGCAGCAATCGCTGATCCGTCACACTGACGATCATTTGGTTACGACTGTCCTTATTGGCACTCCCGCAGCTATTCAGCAGCAGAGCAGCGGGAAGGGACAATACAAGAGGTAGGGCGGAACGGAGATTTCGCCAGATCATGGGTGCTTCTAGTTTTCCTTGGAGTTATCGGCAGTGGAGTCCAAGGCGACGCGACCGGAGGGCAGCAAGCGTGCCAATGACGATAGCGAAGTGTAGAAGAAACCGACGGGGAAGGGAAGTAGAAGAATTGCGGATGCCAGGCGGCCCTTCATCGCCGCCTCGACCACCACGAACAGGAAGAAGAAGCCGAACAGCAGCTCGATCACCGGCGTGAGGGTCTTCATCGCCTTGTAGCTGCTCTTCTTCCAGTCGCTCTTGGCCTTCTGGCCGATGCCGTACTTGGGCGTGCGGACGAATCCGGTCTGGTGATTGAAAATAGCCTCAAGCACCGCCTTGGCATTGTTGATCGACATCCCGATGCCGAGCGCGAGCAGCAGCGGCAGGTAAGGCAGCTCCTTCCACCAGGCACCCGGGCGCAGGGCGCGCTGGGCGGTGATGTAGAAGACCACCACCGAGACGGAGGCGAAGAAGAAGATCGGGACATTGACGATGTAGGTCGTCCACGCGCCGAAATCCGGAGCCGCCTGCTGATTCGGGTAAATCAGGAAGCACAGGCAGATCAGCATCAGGTAGGCGAAGTTCGAGGTCAGGTGCGCCGTGGCCTCCATCTTGATGTAGAGCGGAACCTTGGCCTTCCAGATCGCTGGCAGGACCTTCTTGCACACCTGAATCGAGCCCTTGGTCCAGCGGTGCTGCTGGCTCTTGAAGCCGTCCATGTCCACCGGCAGCTCGGCCGGGGTTTCCACGTCATTGAGGAAAATGAAGCGCCAGCCCTTCAGCTGGGCGCGGTAGCTGAGGTCCATGTCCTCGGTGAGCGTGTCGTGCTCCCAGCCACCGGCGTCGGCGATGCAGCCCTTCCGCCAGATACCGGCGGTGCCGTTGAAGGTGAAGAAGCGGCCGCTGCGGTTGCGGGCGGTCTGCTCCAGTTCCAGGTGACCGTCCAGGAACATTGCCTGCACGCGGGTCAGCACGTTGAAGGTCCGGTTGAGGTGACCCCAGCGGGTCTGGATCATGCCGATCTTCTCGTCGGTGAAATAGTGCACCGTCTTCTGGAGCACGTCCGCGTTCGGGACGAAGTCGGCATCCAGGATGAAAAGCAGCTCGCCCTTGGCGAATTGGGTGCCGTGCTCGAGCGCACCGGCCTTGTAGCCCGTGCGGTCGGTGCGGTGGATCATTTCCGCGTCGAAGCCCTGGGCCCGGAGGCGCTCCACGCCGAGACGGCAGATTTCCGTGGTCTCGTCGGTCGAGTCGTCCAGCACCTGGATCTGCAGCTTGTCCTGCGGGTAATCCAGCTTCGAGACGGAATCGAGCAGGCGGTCCACCACGTGCATCTCATTGAAAACCGGCAGCTGGATGGTCACCAGCGGCAGTTCCTGAAACAGCTCCTTGGGCTCAGGCTTTTTCCAAGCATGCCGGGCATACAAGTAAACGATGCACAGGCGGTGAAAGCCGTAGCCGGCAAGGCCGACCAGCACGAGGATGTAGGAAGCGTACCAAAGAGGAGAAGAGAGGTCCATGTGGCTCGGGTATTGGGTAAAGCGCGGCGGTGCCAAGCGCTTGAAATAGAGGCATTCCGGGCAGGCCGGAGGCCAACATGGCCGCCCGGACAAGTCAAGCCGGGAAGTCGCCAACCTCGTTTGATTTCCGGCGCCGCATTGCCGGTTGCGGGAAATACGGTCCGATGGCAGCATTTCTTCCGTGATCCTTTCCCGCCCGTCGTTTGCTGCCGCTCTCGGAGCCATCATGGCCTGCCTGCCGGCGACCGCCCAAGAAGGGGGAAAGCCGGACATCCCGGCTGACCTCCTGGAAGACGCCCATGTCCGCGAGGAACTCGCCATCAACGAGTTCACCGCGCCATCCATCGCCAAGATTTTCGAATCCCTGGAGGCTCTCGCGCCGCTGCCGATCCTGAAATTCCAGCGCGAAACCCCGACCAATACCCCTCTCGATCGCGCCGATCTCGCCGTCGAACTCGGGTTCCTGATCGCCGACGGTTTCCTCGTCGTCCAGGCCGGCGAACTCGGCAAGGTCGAGAAGCTCGCCGCCGACCTGACCCGCTACGGCAAGGCCCTCGGTGCCGGCGAGCGCGTGAACCGCCACGCTGCCAGCCTGCTGGAAAGCGCCCGCAAGCAGGAGGTCGCCCAGCTGAAGAAGGAACTCTCCGCCACCCAGAAGGACGTCGAGCTGGAGCTCGTGACCCTTCGCGATGCCGATCTCGCCCACCTCATCTCGATGGGTGGCTGGATCCGCGCCCTTCAGGTTTCCTCCTCCGCGGTGGAAAACCAGTTCAGCGAGGAGCGCGCCAAGTTCGTCATGCGCGAGGACATCGCCGACTACTACTCGGCGGTCGTTGGCGGCCTGAATCCGCGGATCTCGGAACGCCCGAGCTTCTTGGAAATGCGTGATCTTTTCGCCGGCCTGCGCACGGAAATGACGCTCCCCGAGGGTGAAAAGGTCACCCAGCCGAAGATCGCCGAAATCACCAAGCAGGCGGCCAAGCTCGCCGAGCTCGCCCTCAAGCGCGACGAAGGACAATGAGTTTCGAAACCATTGCCGTTCTCGGCCTCGGCATCATCGGCTCCCGCGTCGCCGGGCATCTCGCAAAAGCGGGCCCGGTGAAAACCTGGAACCGCACCCCGAAAGGCCTCCCGAACGAGGCCGCCAGCGTGGAAGAAGCAATCGCCGACGCTGGTCTGGTGGTCCTCTTCCTGAAAGACGCCGTCGCCACGCGGGAAGTCGCCGCCCGGATTTTCGCCGCGCCACCGCGCGAGCGCGTGTTGGTGAATCACGCCACCATCGACCTCGCCACCACCCGCTGGCTGGCCGACGAGTGCGCCGCCCGTGGCATCGGCTTCCTTGATGCCCCCTTCACCGGCAGCCGTGAAGCCGCCGCCGCAGGCGCACTGGTCTACTATGCCGGCGGCCCGGACGAACTGATCGACCGCGTCGAACCGGTGCTCCTTCGCTCCGGCAAAACGGTCCTCCGCTGCGGTGCCGCGGGCACGGCCACCATCATGAAGCTGGTCACCAATCTGATCTCCGCCTGCACGGTCCAAGCCTTGGCGGAATCACTGGCCACCGCCACCAGTCACGGCATCACCCCCGAGGCCCTGACCCACGCCGTCTCGCTCAATGCCTGCGGCTCGGTGCTCGCGAACATGAAACTCCCCACCATGGCCAAGGGCGAGTTCGACACCCACTTCTCGCTCTCCAACATGCTCAAGGACAGCCGCTACGTCCTCGAGCTCGCTGGCGAAGCCGGGCTGGAAACCCCGGCCATCCGCGCCGTTTCCCAGCGCATGCAGGAACTCTGCGACCAGGGCCTCGCCGACCGCGATTACTCGGCCTTAGCCGCTCCTTACGTCCAGTCCCAGCCGTGAAGTTCCGCAGCCTCGCCCCGGAAACGCGCTGCCTGCTCGCCTTCCGCGGGCCCGATGCCGAGCGCTACCTCAACGGCCAAGTCTCCCAGGACGTCCGCAACCTCGGCGAAACCGCCCTGCCCGCCTGCGTCACCGATGCCAAGGGCAAGCTCCAGGCCTTCGTCCACGTCTTCCGCGGAGCCGACGGCTCGCCATGGGTCGAAGGCCCCGCCGAACAGCGCGAGGAACTCGAAGCCCGCCTCGGCCGCTACCTCATCGCCGACGACGCCGAAATCCACGACATCTCGGACGAGTGGCAGCTCGTCCACGTGGTCGACACCATCGACGCCCCATCCTTCGACGGCGGCATCGTCCGCCACGCCCGCCGCATCGGCCCCGATGGTTTCGACCTCTGGCTCCCCACCGGCTCGCTCCCGGAACTGGAAATCATCACCGAAGGCGAAGCCGAAACCCGCCGCATCCAGTCCCGCCTCCCGAAATGGGGTGCCGAGCTCACCCCCGGCATGCTCCCCCCCGAAGCCGGCCTCGATAAGACCTCCATCTGCTACCACAAGGGCTGCTACATCGGCCAAGAGGTCCTCTCCCGCCTCAAGACCGTCGGCAAGGTGAACCGCCGCCTCGCCGCCCTGTTAGTCGAGCCCGACACCACGCCCGGCTCCCCCTTGGAACTCGATGGCAAGCCCGCCGGCAAGCTCACCAGCATCGCCCCCTGGCCCAACGAAAGCGGCCTCCACACCGCCCTCGGCTACCTCGAAAAATCCGCCTTCGAAGCCGGCGAGCTCACCCTCCCCGACCACGGCACCGCTCGCGTCCTCGGCTTCGTCTAACGCGAAGCGCCTAAGGGGTGTCGACGTCCCGTCGACACGTCAACGCTATGCTCCCCAATGCCTCTTCAAGGGACGCCGCCTCACAGCCTGTCTTGTTCCCGCCGCCCCCTCATCCAAGGGGATGATGCGCTGCTTCGGCGAGCCTCCCAATCGACAGGAAGATCAGTGACCTCCGCCAATGTCGAATCGAGCTTTAGTAAGTCGTCTTTGGAAATCACATGCGGCTTCATTCCACTCACGTCCCCGCCATCCATGAACTGCCAGCCTCCGTGCCCCTCCTCATGAATGACCAAAAGAACACTCTTGGATCCCGAGGCCACTGCGTCGGTTGTGATGGCAAGCGGGCAACGTGGGTCTGACCAATCCATGGGTTTAATTTCTTCTACATCCTAACACGCCAGAAAAGGAACGCGAGCCACAGCAAAAGAAAGAGGAGAATGAGGAACCAGTGGGCTACGGAAATCGTAGGCCCATTAAAGGGCGTCTCCAATTTCACAAATCGCGGGAACCAAGGCCCACCAAGGCCGAAATCATCTGAGGAAAATTCGAAGCCTCGCGGATGAATCACGTAGTTGCTCCCCCAGAACAAGCTCACCTCTCCCTCGACCTGCAGAAGGTCGATCTCGCGCGTGCCGTCTCCTGATGCCCAAAGGACACAGTCCAGATGTCCCATCGACCGCACCCAAGCCCACCCCATGAACACCAGGACCAGGATCCCAAGCCAAAAGGATTTCCACTTATGGAGCGGGCGCGGCGTCATGAGCTTCGGTTAGAATACGCTGTCGCCTCCCCCACCACACGAGAAAGGCCGACCATGGGACGGCAAAAAGAAGCATGATAAACCAATGGGCAACCCGATAGCACGTTGTCATCCCCCATCCCTGTCCCCAGTCCCAACGAGTGACTTTGAAAGGTGGAGAAGGATCCTCGCCTGAGGTCTGGATCGAGAAGAAGCCCGTGCCCATGGTTCTGTCGTTCATAACGAGCGAAACGCCGCCCAACCCTTGGGAGATCATTCCAGGACCGGTGGTCCGGGTCGAGAAGCCGAAACCTTCAACACGGGAATTGGACCGCCCCCAAGCCCATCCCATGAACACCAGGACCAGGATCCCAAGCCAAAAGGATTTCCACTTATGGAGCGGGCGCGGCGTCATGGATTTTTTAGCCTCCTTTGCCGTCTCCAGCACCAAACGAGAAAGACGGACCAAGGAATGAAGAAGAGAAGAACTAGCAGCCAGTAAGGAACATGCACCCGGTAAATGGGGAAGGGGTCGGGTGCCCGGACCTCGAACACGGGTGAAGGAAACCAGGACGCGCCCACAATCGGATCCCGGTAGTGATCCATAACCCTCCATCTCCCCCACGTCGCCACCTGATCCACCTTCGAGAAAGTCACCGACGCCTCGCCGGACCACGTGCCCATAGGCCGCCCTGCGATGCAAATGGAGATCCCCGTCTCGTGCCGCATGGAATCCGCCCATGCAACGAGCAGAAATCCCAAAGTCAGAAGCCCGAACCAAAACCGCAGGGACTTGTAAACGGGCCGCATCGCTACGCTTGAATCGCAATCAGCCAGTCGAAGCAACCTCGCAGGCAATCCCAGGAACGATCAAAGAAAAAGGGCCGCGGTCTCCCGCGGCCCCTCTGTGAAATTCTTCCGGCTAAGCCCGGCTCAATACTGGTAGTTCAGGTAGAAATTGAACTGGCCACCGTTGTCCGCCTTTTCATCCGGGCTGTTGAGCGGCAGCGCGTAGTCGAGCGCGATCGGCACCGGGCTGATCGGCAGCTTCAGGCGCACGCCGAAACCGAAGTCGGTATACAGGTCGCTCGGGCTCGGATCCCAGGCACCATCGTTGACGAAGCCCATGTCGTAGAAGACCGCGGCGCGGACGTTGTCAATGATCGGCACGGTGTATTCCGTCGACAGGAAGCCGAGCGACTTACCACCGAGCACGTCGCCAGTGACAATATCACGGGGACCCACGTCGCGGAACTCGAAGCCGCGCAGCGTGCGGCCACCACCGAGGAACAAGCGGTCGAAGATCGGCACCTCGCCGCTCGTGGCATCCACGAAGGCAAGTTCACCGTTGAGCGAGAGGATCGAATCCCAGGCGAGGTTCCAGTATTTCTGGCCTTGGAGGGACAGCGAGTAGATGTCCACGTCGCCGCCAAGCGCGGTGCCAGCGATCTGCAGGCCGATGTCGAACTTCTCGCCGGAGCGGGTTTCGATCACCGCGTCGCGGCTGTCGTAGACGTAGTTCAAACCGAGCGCGCTGCGAATGTAGCTGCCGTCTTCGTCGAGCAGCGACGGACGCGGGTAAGGATTGGCCGCGCTGACCGGGAAGGTCGGGTTGTTGGTGAGCCAAGCATTCGTGAGCGTGCGCACCGAGCCTTCGACATCCACAGAGACGTTCTCAAGGCGGTATTCCAGCTTGAGCGAGGACTTCTCACCGAGCGGCTTGCGGACGAAGACGGAAGCACCGGCGTTGGTCTGGTTGTAGAAGTCGGAGTAGTACTGCGAGTCCTTGTAGAACAGTTCCGTGCCCAGCGAGAGCTGGCGGTCCATGAACCACGGCTCGACCAGCGAGACGCTGAAGTCGGTGCGCTCGGAACCGAGGCGCAGGTTCATGCCGAAGCGCTGGCCACCACCGGTGAAGGACCAGGGATTCTTGATGTCGAAGTTGGTCTGCTCCAGGTTGACGAAGCCGACGATGCTGTCGATCGAGCTGAAGCCGATACCCGCGCTGACCGAACCGGTGCGGCGCTCTTCCACCAGCACGTCGATGTCGCGGTAGCCGCCACGGCCGTCGTTGGAGTCCACGTCGACCTTGCTGAAATACTGCAGGTTCTCAAGGCGGGCCTTGGCGGTGTCGAGTTCCACCGAGTTGAACCAGTCGCCCGGCTTGAGCGGCATTTCACGGCGGATCACCTTGTCCTGGGTCTTGGTGTTGCCGCCGATGTTGATGCGGCCGACACGGTAGCGGGAACCTTCGGTGATGCGGTAGACGATGTTGACTTGATTCGGACCGGCATCGCGGATGTCCGGGACCACGGACGCGTCAGCGTAGCCACGGGAGCCGTAGTAGCTGCGGATCATCTTCATGTCGTCCCGCATCTTCTTCGAGGAGTAGCCGTCGCCGCCATTGAGCGAGAGCGCCGGGTAGAGTTCCTCGGGCTTGAAGACCGTCATGTGGCCGAAGCCGACACCGGCCACGGTGTACTTGGCACCTTCATTGATCTGGATCACCAGGTCGACGCGGCCGTCACCCACCGAATCCCGGCGGACGGTTCCAGTCACGCGCAGGTAACCGCGGGTGCGATAGTAATCGAGCACCGACTCAAGGTCGCTATCCAGCTGGTCCACTTCGAAGCGGCCGGACTTGCTGATCCACGAGAACCAGCCCTTTTCCTTCACCTTCATCTGCTTGCGCAGGGTGCGGCTGTCGTAAACGGTGTTTCCTTCGAAGCGGATGTCGCGGACCTCGTTCTTGCCGCCCTCCTCGATGATGAAAATCAGGTCTTCACCGGTGCCGGACTCGCTCGGCTGGGTGCGGTGGGTGATATTGACGTCCGGGTAGCCGTAGCCGCGGTAGTAGGTTTCCAGGTTCCGACGTGCCGTCAGGATCGCATCGTCGCTGAGCGCCCCGCCCACCTTGAGCTTGGTCTCCTTGGCCAGCTTGGCGTCGGTGAACACGGTGTTGCCCGCGAAACCGACCGCCACGATCGTGCCACGGGTGGTCACTTCGAAAATCACCTTCACCGACTCGCCGGACGGCTCCGCCAGCACGCGCACGTCATTCACCAGGCCGGACTCGTAGAGCGACTTGATGTCCTTATCGATCTTCTCGCTGCGGTAGCCCTCGCCCGAATGGGTGGAGATGTGGCTGCGCAGGCGCGATTCATCGATGTTTGCCTGGCTGGCATAGTGAATCGCCACCTCCGAGACGTTCTTGCCTTCGATATCCTGCGCCTTCGCCGGAGTGGCGGCAAAGCCGAGGAAGAGAAGCGCCGCCACGAAAACCCGGCGGGCAAGCGAGGCGAGGCCCCGGTTAGTTAGGAGGGGTTGAATATCCATGTGTGTCGGCTAACGGAATGCATGGAACCTTTTAAGGGCAGGGGGCGTCAAGGACCATGTCTCAAAGTGGCCCCCTAACGACCGCACCTTCGCTTTGACAAGGAACGGACGGCCCCCTTAGCTTCCCGCCCCCGGCGAGTCCGGACCCACCTTTTCCTGTCATGAACATCACCGTTGAAAAGCAGCCGAACTGCCTCGCCACGCTGCGCGTCCAAGTCCCCTCGGAAACCGTGCAGTCCGAACGTGCCAAGATCGTCTCGGGCTACACCGCCCAGGCACGCATCCCCGGCTTCCGCCCCGGCAAGGCTCCGAAGAACGTCATCGAGAAGAAATTCTCCACCGCCATCGTCGAGGAGCTCGATGACCGCCTGGTCCGCCAAGCCTATGACGAAGCGCTCCGCAAGGAAGCCCTCAAGGTCCTGAACTTCGGCATCCCGCAGAACCTCTCCCACAACGAGGACGGCACCATCACTTTCAACGCCACCCTCACCCTCGCCCCGGAAGTCGCCCTGCCGAACTACAAGGGCATTCCGGTGAAAGCCCCGTCCACCGAAGTCACCGACGCGGAAATCGACGCCCAGCTCGATGGCCTCCGCGAGCGCTTCGCCGACTATTCGGACATCGAAGGCCGCGCCGCCGACAATGGCGACCTCGCCGTGATCGATTTCACCTCCACCCTCGAAGGCAAGCCCCTCGAGGAAGCGCTCGGCAAGTCCGCCGGCTACCTCGGCGGTCGCGAAGGCTTCTGGCTCAAGCTGGACGAAAACAGCTTCCTCCCCGGTTTCGCCGCCCAGGTCACCGGCCTCAGCGTTGGCGACACCAAGGACATCGCCCTCACCATCCCTGAGGATTTCCCGCTTTCCGACCTCCGCACCAAGGAAGTCGTCTTCCACGTCGCGCTGAAGGGCCTCAAGCAGGCCGTGCTCCCAGAGCTGGATGACGAGTTCGCCGCCAAGATCACCGGCGGTCGGAGCCTCGAGGAACTCCGCGGCCTCGCCAAGCAGCAGATCGAAGTCGAGAAGCGCCGCCGCATCGACGACTACAAGGTCAACCAGATCGTCGAGCACTTCAATTCAATCGTCGATTTCGACCTTCCGAACGACCTGCTCCGCCACGAGACCCAAGGCCAGGCCGACGCCCTCGTCGAGCGCGGCATGAAGTCCGGCATGACCCAGGAAGAGATCGAGGCCCAGCAGGGCGAGATTATCGCCACCGCCGGCGACCAGGCCCGCACGAATCTCAAGACCAACTTCATCCTGCAGGAAATCGCCCGCACCGAAGGAATCGCGGTCAGCGACCAGGAGCTGGTGAATCACCTCGCCATGATCGCCCAACAGCGGAAGGAGAACCCGAAGAAGTTCATCAAGGAACTGCAACGCGGCGGCCGCATCCCCGGCATCCGCAACTCGATGCTGGTGGGCAAGGCCATTGACTTCGTGCTGGAGCACGCCACCGTCGAGGAAGTTCAAGATGAACCAACTTCCAATGAGTGATTTCCCGAACGTGATCCGCTCCGGCGGAGCACCGCAGAACAGTTACTACGTCCCCGTGGTCGTCGAACAGGACGGCCGCGGCGAACGCTCCTTCGACATCTACTCGCGGCTTCTCAAGGACCGCATCATTTTCATCGGCACCGCCATCGACGACTTCGTCGCGAACTCGGTGATCGCCCAGCTTCTCTTCCTGCAAATGCAGGATCCGAAGAAGGACATCCACATCTACATCAACAGCCCCGGCGGCTCCGTGACCGCCGGCCTCGCGATGTATGACACGATGCAGTTCATGACCTGCGACGTGAACACCTACTGCATCGGCATCGCTGCCTCGATGGGGTCGGTGCTTCTCACCGCGGGCACCAAGGGCAAGCGCTTCTGCCTGCCGAATTCCCACGTCATGATCCACCAGGTCTCCGGTGGCGCCCAGGGTACCGCCCTCGACGTCGAGCGGACCTTCGGCTTCATGATCAACTTGAACAACCGCCTGCACGGGATCCTCGCCAAGCATAGCGGCAAGACGCTCGAGCAGCTCAAGAAGGATTCCGAGCGGGACAACTACATGACCGGCGAAGAGGCCGTGGCCTACGGCCTGGTCGACAAGGTCCTGGAAAACCGCAAGCAGCTTCCGGACGTCGTGGCGGCACTGGCTGACACGAATGACGGAAAAAAGGACGACGCCTGACGTCTTTTCAGCTAAGTTCAGGCGTCGGGCTTTTCGGCCCGGCGCCTGCTGCTTTTTTAACCCGGCACCCCTATGGCAAGAGCTTCCAATCTCACGATGTGTTCCTTCTGTGGCAAAAGCCACTCGGAGGTCAAAAAGCTGATCGCCGGCCCGGGCGTGTACATTTGCAACGAATGCGTCGAGGTCTGCTCGAACATCCTCGACAAGGAACTCGCCGAGGGTTCTGCCAAGTCCTCCAAGAACCGCCGCAACCAGCAGAACAACAAGCGTCTCCCCTCGCCCGCCGAGCTGCGTGCCCGCCTCGATGAGTTCGTCATCGGTCAGGAGCACGCGAAGAAGGTGCTCTCCGTCGCGGTCTACAATCACTACCAGCGCCTGCGCCAGGACCAGCCGAACCTCGGCGAGGAATTCGCCGGCGTGGAAATCGAGAAGTCGAATGTCCTGCTGCTCGGCCCCACCGGCTCCGGCAAGACCCTGCTCGCCCGCACCCTCGCGCGCCTGCTGGATGTCCCTTTCTGCATCGTCGACGCCACCACCCTCACCGAAGCCGGCTACGTTGGCGAGGACGTGGAAAACATCATCCTGCGCCTGCTCCAGGCGTCCGACTTCGATGTCGAGCGCGCCGAGCGCGGCATCATCTACGTCGACGAAATCGACAAGATCGGCCGCAAGACCGAGAACGTTTCGATCACCCGCGACGTCTCCGGTGAAGGCGTCCAACAGGCTCTCCTCAAGATCCTCGAAGGCACGGTCTGCAACGTCCCGCCGCAAGGTGGCCGCAAGCACCCGCAGCAGGAGTACATCCAGGTCAATACCGAGAAGATCCTCTTCATCTGCGGCGGTGCCTTCGTCGGCTTGGAGGACATGATCCAGCGCCGCCTCGGCCGCAGCACCCTCGGCTTCCATGGCACCGTGCCAGACGTGAAGTCCTCCACCGGCAACGTGCTCGACCTGACCGAGCCGGAAGACCTCCTGCACTTCGGCCTCATCCCCGAATTCATCGGCCGCCTGCCCGTCATCTCCGCACTCCGCAAGCTCACCGAGGACGAGCTCATCTCCATCCTTACCGAGCCGAAGAACGCACTGGTGAAGCAGTACGGCAAGCAGCTCGCCCTCAACAGCGTGAAGCTCCGCGTCACCCGCGACGCCCTCCGCGCCCTCGCCGAGGAAGCCGTCCGCCGCGGCACCGGCGCCCGCGCCCTGCGCT
The DNA here is from genome assembly GCF_038066715.1 of Luteolibacter sp. Y139. Lineage (NCBI taxonomy): Bacteria > Pseudomonadati > Verrucomicrobiota > Verrucomicrobiia > Verrucomicrobiales > Verrucomicrobiaceae > Neoluteolibacter > Neoluteolibacter soli. The sequence goes on from NZ_JBBUKT010000003.1 coordinate 74,779, forward strand.
CCATCTTCGAACGCCTCATGCTCGATGTGATGTACGAAGTCCCCTCCAAGGGCGACATCGAAGCCATCACCATCAACCGCCCCGTCGTCCTCGGCGAACGCCCCCCCCTCATGCGCCGCAAACGCGCCGACAAGGACGCCGCCTGAGCAACCAGCCCTCTTCAGCACCAAAGGTGCGGCAATGTGAAAGCCCGGGGTAAGCGCCAGCGCAGCCCCGGGTTTCTTGCATCACCTGAAGGCACCCTGAAAGGGGGTTATGGAGCAGGAACGACACCGCGCTCTGCATCCCCTCAATCACGGCCCGGCCAAGAGCACTGGGAGCGCGGAATTCATTCCGCTCGAATGGTCCCCTGAGCCGGCTTCACAACCTGCGCCGTCGCCGCCCCATTCCGCCCGATCAGCGGATCACTCATCCCCGGCTCTCCATTCTCAACCCGGCCTGCATAGCGCCGCGAGAAACCCTCCGCACCATTCGCGGTCACCACCAGATCATACCATCGGAAGCTACCCGCGAGATCGATCGACAACATCTGCCGCTCTCCCGGAGCCAGTCGCCTCGTCACGGCTTTGACCCCATAGGCTTGGTCCGCGATGACTAGCTCCACCGCCTCCGAGCCCGTGTTAGCCAATTGGAAAACCAAGCTCCCACCTGAGTAGCGGCACGCCACCTCCACCGCAGGATCATCCACTCCACCGATATATTCCCGGTAAAAGCCATTCGGCCCATACGTCCGGAGATGGTAGCGCCCGCCCTCAAACGACGCGAGCGGCCACGAATAGGAGAGCCGCCCCTTGCTCACCACCGTGAACGACCAACGCCTCACTTCTTCCAACGGCGCAGGCGCATCGGTGTAGCTCGCAGCATCGTCCACATAATAACCTCCCGGCGCATACACGTGATACGGAGCACCGGCATTCGCCGCTTCAAAGATGATATCGAAACGCGATGCCTCGCGATTCAACCGTCCCTCCGCATGCAATTCATATGGCAGCGCACATGACGGACGCATCCCCGGCTCCTGCCTCGGCAAGTGCGCATTCGAGAGCGGATTCGCAATCACATCCTGAATCTCCGCATCGCTCAGCTCCTTGAACCCGCTCGGCGACTCCATGAAGCGAGCCCGATGGATCTGCTCCACGAAGGGATCACGCTGCACCGGCATCGGATGAACATCAGGCTCACCATCATGCGGACGGAACGCGGACGTTAGATCACCACAGACCACTCGCCGCCACGGCCCGATGTTCGTCTCACGCACCGCCTTCCCCGTCTTCTTCGCGAGAAAGACCTCCAGGAACTGCAGCACCGACGTGTGATCAAACACCTGCGAACACACCTGCCCGCCACGGCTCCACGGCGACGCGATCACCATCGGAACGCGATAGCCCAGGCCAAGCGGATTTCCCCGCCCATCGAACTCAAGCCGCGTATCCACCTCCGGCGATGCCGCCCCACTGCCCGGCAAATCCGGATGCGGCGCCACGAACGGAGGCACGTGGTCGAAGTAGCCGTCATTCTCGTCGTAGGTGAGAATGAAAATCGTCTTCTTCCACACCTCCGGATTCTTCGTGAGAATGTCCAAGACCTCCGAAACGTACCACGCCCCATACCACGGTGCGCTGGGGTGATCCGAGAAGTTCTCCGGAGCTACCAGCCATGACACCGCCGGCAGCTTGCCCGTGTTCACGTCCTGCCGGAACTGGAACAGCACATCGCCCTCCGGCACATGAATCTCGCGGTCCTCCTCTCCCTCGCGATAAGCAAGCGTCGCGAGGTTCCGGTAGCCGATGCTCCCCGTGTTCGTCGTGAAAGCCTTCCGGTGCAGGTTCTGCTCACGCTGCGGCAAGTTCGCGAAGTTCTCCGGTGAGCATCGCTCCAGCTCCGCTGCCAACGCATCGATCTTCCGCTGGATCCCCTCCCTTCGCGTCACGTCTTCTTCCGGCGCGATTCCCTCCGCCGGCGGCTGCTCAAGCTGAAGCTCCAGCGCCGCCAGCCTCTCCTTCAGAAACGCCAGCCGCGGCGAGGAAAACTCCACGTGATACTGCGTGAAGTATTCCATCGGGTTGTCTCCGTAGTTCGCCAGCCAAGCCGCAGCTTCCGGGGAAAGCCCGGACGCCTGATCCAGCTCGTTCTGATAGATCGCCCACGAGATCCCATGCTCCTCCAGCCGCTCCGGAAAGGTCGTCCAGTCGGCATACGAATCGTGATCGATCTCGCTGTTGTTCAGCCGCGCCCTCGATGACGAATCCCGCGGATCACGGCTGGTGCCGGTCCAGAGATAAAGGCGGTTGGGCGTCGTGCAGGTCTGCAACGCACAAAAGTGCTGGTCACAGATCGTGAATGCATCCGCAAACGCATGATAGAACGGGATGTCCCGCCGGTCATAGTAACCGAGCGTCAACGGCATCTCCCCGTATCCATGACCGGACTGCTTCACCTTCAGCCAGTGGTCGTGCTTGCCCTTGTTGCCCGCTGCCACCTGCGATCCACGGTCGTGGGGAAGGTCGCTCATCCACGTCGCCTTCGTCTCGTGGATCTTCAGACCGAAGGGCACGTAAGTCCGCTCCTGATCGTCCGTCTGCAGCCACACCGGCTTGCCACCGGGAGTAGTGATCGCCCGCGGATCGTCGAAGCCCCGCACCCCCCGCAGGCTGCCGAAGGCATGGTCAAACGAACGGTTCTCCTGCATCAGGATCACCACATGCTCGGCATCGAAAAACGTGCTACCCGGCTCAGGCTCAATCCCCAGCGCCTTGGCGACGGAGGCTGGCAGGGCGGTCAGCGCCCCCAGGCCTCCCGAAAGGAGGCCCGCGCGCTTGAGAAACTCTCGTCGGGAATGCATGGGTTCGGAAAAAAGCGGACAGCCAAATAGCGCAGCGCACCGGGGATGTTTTTCAAGAGCCAGCATTTCTTCGCAAATTGCCAGTCTGCCAACGCAAAGTTCCCGATTCCAAAACGCCAGCAGCCCTCCTAACGTCTCCCCTGTGCGCGCTCTCCTACTGGCCCTGCTGCCCGCTGTCGTTTTCGCGGATCCGGCGACTACCACCCCGCCCGACCCGGACGAGGCCGCCTACCCCGCCATCGAGCGCTTCGTGAAGGTGCTCGAGCAAGTCCGCCAGCGCCACCCCGACGCCGACAAGGTCGCTTACGACCGGCTCGTGAATCACGCGCTGGAAGGCATGCTCTCCAGCCTCGATCCCTTCTCCAGCTTCATTCATCCCGAGATGGCCCGGGCTCTCGAAGCCGACCCGAAACTCGATCCCTTCCTGCCATCGCTAGGCCTCACCCTCGGCGTGCGCGATGACGGCATCTTCGTCTCCAACATCGCCCCCGCCACCCCCGCCTCGCGCGCGGGCCTCATACCCGGCTCCGCGATCCTTGAAGTCGATGGCAATCCCCCTCCTCCGATTGAAGTTCTGCTGCACTCGCTGCACAAGGCCCCCGGCGAAAAGACCAAGCTGAAGGTGAAATCCCTCACCTCGCCGAAACCCATCGAAGTCGAGCTCGTCCACATCGCCGTCGAGGACAAGACCGTGACCGATGCCCGCCTGCTCGACGAAGCCGGCACCGGCTACATCCGCCTCGCCTCCTTCATGGGAAGCTGCGCCCGCGAAATGGAAGCCGCCCTCGACGAACTCGAGGACAAGGGCATGAAGCGCCTCATCCTTGACCTGCGTGGCAATCCCGGCGGCGATCTCCAGCAGACCGTGCAGATCCTCGGCCTCTTCCTTCCACCGAATACCGCCGTCGTCACCACCCAAGGCCGCGGCGGCGTGGTCCAAGGCGAGCCGATGAAGACCCCCGAGCGCCAGCGCCGCAAACGCGAGTATCCCATCAATGTCCTGATCGATCACATGTCGGCCTCCGCCTCCGAGCTGACCGCCGGTTGCCTCCAGGATCTCAAGCGCGCCGTCATCGTCGGCGAGCAAAGCTACGGCAAGGGTTCCGTTCAAAACATCATCCCGATGGGTGGCGGCACCGCGCTCCGCCTCACCATCGCGACCTATCACACACCCTCCGGCAGGACCCCGCACCGCGTCGGCATCACCCCGGATGTGAAGGTGAACTTCACCGACGCCGATCGCGAGAATCTGGCACTCTCCTTCCGCCGCGCCTCGCTGACGGCCGACGAAGCGAAGAAGCTCGAAGGATGGACCGACCCCGGACTGAAGGCGGCGGGAGACGCGAAGTGATTTGACTCACTTCTCATCCGCTCCCACCACCCGCAACTGCGTACAGAGCCACTGCGGCAGATCATCGATCTGATAACCGAGATCGGCATAGTAGGCGGCGAAACCATTGTCCGGCTTGGGGCCACTGGCGGTAATCGGTTGGCCTTCCTTCAGCTCGATCGGCTGTGATTCCCACCGCGCCTTGCGGAAGTCGCGGGTCTCGGAATGGGCATACCACAAGCGGGCCTGCTGGGGCGCGGGGTCGGCCGTGATCGTGAGTTCAAGACTGCCATCAGGACGAGTGCCGTGCTTCCAACTCAGCTTCGGCATCGGCTTGCCGCTGAGCTGATAGCGGATGAAGGAGCAGACATTGTTGATCGAGCGGTCAGGAGTCAGCTTCTTGCCTGCGGCATCCCGCTCGGTCAGGTCGTGGCCAGCGTTCGGAGTGTAGGAGATGTATTTCTCCCCGGGCAGGGCGTCCCAGTAGAGGTTCAGGGCATCGGTGCTCCAATAGGGATCATTGTTCCCCAGTACGATCAACTTCGGCATGGTGAAGCGCTCTCGGTAGGTCCACGGATCCACCATGGTCCACAGGCTATTCGCCCGCGGCGTGTCGGGAATCGGCACCAGGCCACGTTCCGTGTAGGGTGAGATTTCCTCGCTGGTCCCGCCGAGTGACTTCTGCTGGTGGGTGAGCTGCTCACGCATGTTCAGCACGTCGATCACCATCGGTGTGATCGCCATCACGCGGGGATCGCTGGCAGCGGTGAGCCACGTGGTCCAGCCACGCTTCGAGCCACCGCCGACGATGAACTTCTCCACCGGTCCTCCCCACTCCTGCTTGCTGAACTCCTGGAGCGAATCCATCGCCTTCACCACGCTCTTCACCATCGGGAACAGCAACGGCCACGAGGAATCACCGGAATCGAGATAGCGGACAAACGTCTCCGCGATCAGATGGTCTTCCCTCTTGTTCTCAAACAGGGGCTGATTCGGAATGCCGAGCAAGATCGCGACGGGAGCCTTGATCTTGCCCGCAAGGAGAGCTGCATACATCGCCTTTTGCTCGGAAGCGCTTCCGCCTTCATTGAGCAGCAGCATCTTTCCAATCGGCGCATCCGAGGGCCGCACCACCAGCAGATCATGGGTCCACGTGATGCCCTGCCAGACCTGAGAGGTCAGCTTCAGCCGCCAGACCTTGGCACTGCCGAAATCCTTGGAGTCCTCAATTTTCCAACCGGAGCCCGGCTCGTCCTTGGCGATGTAGTTGGCCAAGTCCGCCGGGATCGCCGGCGGCTCCTTGGCGGAAGACAAAACCGGCGCGCCAAGCAGCAGCGCGAGAGGCAGGACAAGCTTTCCAAGCAGACGCATCCACCATGCTAACCGGCCCAGCTAACGGCACAAGTGGCAGATTTCGGGGCGAGGCACCGGATTTGCCGGTGATTCTTTCCTTGGCACCCGGCACGTCTTCCTCGGACCCTCGCGACGTGCTCCTGCTCGCTCTCGAATCTTCCTGCGATGAAACCGCGGTCGCGATTCTGCGTGGCGAGCCAAGGCAGCCCGCGCAAATCCTCGCGTCCGAGATCGCCTCGCAGATCGAGCTGCATCGCCAATATGGTGGCGTGGTCCCCGAAGTCGCCTCGCGCAATCACTCCCTCCATCTTCGTCCTCTCGTTGAGCAAGCCCTGCAGCACGCTGGCGTGTCCATCCACGACATCGATGCCTTCGCCGCGACCTCAGGCCCCGGCCTCGCATCCTCACTCCTCATCGGTGCCACCGCGGCCAAAGCCATGGCCGCCGCCGCGGGCAAGCCCTTCCTCGCTATCAATCACCTCGAAGGACACCTCCTCTCCCCCTTCGTGGAAACCGGCATCGTGCCACCCCATCTCGCGCTGATCGTTTCCGGCGGCCACACACTGCTGTTAGACGTGGCTGCCCCCGGCCGCTACGTGAAGCTCGGCGGCACCCGCGACGATGCCGCCGGCGAGGCCTTCGACAAGGTCGCCAAGATGCTCTGCCTCCCCTACCCCGGCGGCCCGGAGATCGAGAAAACGGCAGCCGGAGGAAACAAGCAGGCCTTCGCCTTCCCGCGCTCGATGATGAAAGAGCCGGGCTTCGACTTCTCCTTCTCCGGTCTCAAGACCGCCGTGCTCTACACCCTCTCCGAGCGCAATCCAGAGACCGGCACCGCATCTCCCGAGGAGCTTCCCGACCTCTGCGCGTCCTTCCAAGAAGCGGTCATCGACGTACTCGTCACGAAAACGATCCGCGCCGCCAAGCATGCCGGTCGCGACATCATCGCCCTCTCCGGTGGCGTCAGCCTGAACAAAACCCTGCGCGCCGCCTTCGAAGCCGCCTGCAAGAAGCACGCCCTCACCCTCGCCACCGCCACGCCGGGCCTCTGCACCGACAACGCGGCGATGATTGCCTTCGCCGCCCTGCTCCGCGCCTTCGAGGGCCACGCCTCTCCGCTCGACGCCGACATTGACCCGAATCTCCCGCTGGTGGCCGCCGGAAACGCCGGATGATCCAAGATGCTTGAGGCTCGCCGGGTTTGCGCTCATCTTGGCTAAAACCTTCGCATGCCTTACCGCACCATCATCTTCGACTTCGACGGAACCCTCGCTGACACCCTGGAAGAGACCCGCCGGATCTACAACCTGCTCGCCACCGAATACTCGCTGCGTCAGGTCTCAGTGGAAGAGTTGCCGGGCCTGCGCAATTTCTCACTGATGGAGCTGCTGGATCACCTCGGCATCCCGAAGCGCCGTGTTCCCACCCTGCTCTCCCGCGGCACCGCGATGATGCGCTCTGATATCACCCGCCTGCCGCTCATTCCCGGCATGGGCGAGATTATTCCCGAGATGCGCTCCCGCGCGCGGTCCTTCGGCGTGCTCACCTCGAATGCCGAGGAAAACGTCGACCTCTTCCTGAAGGCCCACGGCCTGCGCGAGCACTTCGATTTCATCTCCTCCACCTCGCGACTCACCGGCAAGTCCGGCCACCTCCGCGCCATCCGCAAGACCTTCTCGCTCCACGAGGAAGAGATGCTCTACGTCGGCGACGAAATCCGCGACATCAAGGCCTCCAAGAAAGCCGGCATCGCCATGGCCGCCGTCACCTGGGGCTTCAATTCCGCCGAATCCCTCGCCGCGCAATCCCCGGCACACGTGATCCATTCCCCGGGGGAACTGCTGAAGCTGATCCCGGCATCGTGACCCCTTCCAGAGACACCACCTCCACCAGAGCCGCGCCACCGCCGCGCCTGGATGGGATTTGGTAATGTCCTGTTAGTCTGCTGCGTCTTCTGTTACCCGGCCATCTTGGATGACTCGGCAGCTCGGGTGGCGCCATCGGGATCATCGCCCGCGGGCTGATGATTCGCCTTCCAGCCGCCTGATTTCCCCGTACGAGATTTTTTCTGTCCCGAACTGAAATCGGCGACGAATACCTCGTGAATGATGGCCCCGTCGGACCGCACACTCCTTGATCGCTTCGTCTCGCAGCGGGACGAGGCCGCCTTCCGTTCCTTGGTCGGCCGCCATCTCGATCTGGTCCATGGCGTGGCCCAACGCGTCACCGCGAACGACGACCTCGCCCGCGACGTCGCGCAGAACACCTTCATCCGCTTGGCCCGGCGCGCCGCCATGATCCCGCGCGGGATCGAGCTGGCCGCGTGGCTTCACCGCACCAGCCGCTCGCTCGCCATCGATCTCGTCCGCTCCGAAACCCGCCGGAAAAAGCGGGAAGCCTCCTCCCCGAATCCCGTCATGGAAACCGAGCCCGTTTGGTCCGACTTGGCCCCGGTCATTGACGGGTTGGTTGATCGCCTCCCCGCCGCCGATCGCGAGGTCGTGCTCCTGCGGTTTTTCCAAAACCAATCCCACGCCGCCATCGCGACAAAGCTCGGTCTCACCGAAGAAGCAGCGCGCAAGCGCTCGCTCCGGGCCATCGGCAAACTCCGCGACCTGCTCGGGAAGCAGGGCATCGCGACCACCTCCACTGCCCTGGCCATCCTCCTTCCTGCCCATGCTGCCACCCCTGCGCCCGCCACGCTCATGACTACGGTGGTCGGCGCGGCGCAGGGAGTGGCACCCATGATGCCGGGTGGATTTCTCACCGCCGTCCTCGCCATGACCAAAGTGCAACTCGGATCCATCGCACTGGCCGTCGTGATCTTCCTCGCCTCCTTGGGTCACTCGCTCTCGGCAGCAGCCACCGCCCGCAATGCCACGGTCGCGATCTCCCAAGATCAGAGCGCCACAAGCGACGCCACCTCAGCGGATCGCAAGCGCCCTCAGCCAAGAACCTATCCGGAAAACCGGCTCGAGCACCTGGAACAGATCCTCTCCATCGAAGGTCTCGCTCCTCGCCGGCGCGAACTGATTTCCTTCCTCAATCGCCTTTCCCCCGCCGAGTTCCGTGAGGTCGCCGACTATTTCCACAAGTCCACCCGGGAAACCGACGGAGCCGAGTACGACGTGATGCTAGCGGCATGGGCTAGGGAGGATATCGAGAATGCGCGAGCCTACGTCATGGAGGTTCTCAAAGGCGCCGGAACACAGACTGTCCTGCAAGCCTGGGCCCAGAACGATCCACAGGCCGCCTTGGCTTGGGCGGATTCCAATCCTTCCTCCGGCAAGGTAAACAAGCACCTGATCTGGGTACTGTCAGGTATCGCGACGGAAGACGTGCCAACCGCGGTGAAGCGACTTGAAGCCATGCCCGATGAAAAGCAACGCTCCGACTCGGCGCTGGAACTCTTCTGGGCCATGGACCCCCAGCCCTCGGGCATTGAGCGCTTGCTCGCGGAAATCAAGGACCCGGCCCTGCGGACACGCATAATCGCCGGTGCCGCGCCCACCCTCGCCTCAGACGATCCTGTCCGTGGCTCACGATTGCTGGCCTCCGACCCCGGCGCTCAGGAACTCACCGACGCCACGGACGTCTACTCGGATTATTACCACAAGAAACCCGCAGAGGCCGTCGCCATGCTCGATGAGCTGCCACCCGGCAAGATGCGAAATGAAGCGGTCCTTGGCATCGCATCCTACGTCGGAGACCCCGCCGCTCGCTATGCTTTGCTTGAAAAGTTCCCTGATGCCGCAACCGATCGTGCGATCTCTCAGCTATCTTGGCGGTTCATCGAGTGGGATGAAGGAAAAGCACTGGAATTGGTCCGCCGTATTGCGGACCAAGCGGTCCGCAACGATTTGCTGTTCCGGCTCCTCCGCTATCACAAGGATTGGACGACGGATCCCCAAACCCGTCGATGGCTTGAAGAAAACAAGATCCCCGTGGAGGTCCGCGACCGCCTGCTGAAGAACGAAGTCGAAATCCAGCAGTCCGACGAGCCGTGAAGCCGTCCACAGCCACCGTCCTTACCGTCGCAGTCCTGCTCGCCGCCGCGATGCTATGCCCGGTGATCGTGCCACGGATCGCCGGTGAAGAGGCTGCTGTTCCCGGAGATGATCCATTGCGGGCTCGTTCCTCCGCGCCTCAACGGATGGATTTACAGGACAGCGATCCCGAAGCCGCACAAAAAGCCATGAACCGGCGGGTCCAGACGCAACTCCTGAACGCCAACTGGATGGAACGCAGTCGCAACCTGCTCCTCCTGGCAGAACATCTGAAGCCCGATGAATGGCCGCTGGCAATGAACAGCCTCCCCACCATGGGCATCAACCGGCATGGCGAGGAGGGGATTCTCCTCATGACCGCGTGGACGGAGGTCGATCCACTCGCCGCAGTCGGGTATTTGAAAACGCTGCGCCACGCCGTGATACCCTTGTGGATCACGCGCGACCCAAAGGCTGCGTGGGAGTGGATCATGTCCCAGGATCAGGCCGAGCAACCGGAACTGGTCGGCTTCGCACTTCTGGCATGGGTCAAAACCGACCTCCCTCGCGTCACCCGTGAACTCGCCGCAATGAAAGATAGGGGCTCGATTCTCGGCTACGATAGGGGTTCGATTCTCGGGGACGTTGCCCGCCGCATTGCAGGAATGGAAAAGGGCGCATCGCGTCAGTGGCTCGACTCCATTTCCGATCCGAAACTGAAGGACGAAGCTCTCCATGCGTTGCTGACAAACCTGCCCCAAAGCCGCATCGAGGAAAAACTCGAGCTCGTCCACGACCAGCCAGAAATGCGCAAGCGGGTCACCCAGAACCTCTACCATGCATGGGCGGATGTGGATGAAGCTGCCGCTATGGCCTCATTTGAAAATCTTGAACCGGGAGAAGAGCGGGAAATTGCCCTGCTCGGCATCATTCAATGCCTCTCGCCCAAGGACCCTGTCCGCGCCTTGGACATCATCGATCGCCATCCCGGACACGGACAAGACCTCCTGCTCTGTTCCTGGGTCACCGGTGTCGCTGACGACGACCCCGCCCTCGGTCTCGGGCAAATCCATCGTATCGAAAGACCGGACGACCTAGAAATGGTCTATCGTCGCGTGCTCACCACTTGGCTGGAAAAAGACGGGGCCGCGGCCCGCGAATGGCTGGCCACACACGACCTGCCTCCCTCGCTGAAGCAAGAATTCAAGCCTGACTAACAGCCGCTCGGGAAGCCCGTAGGGCCGATTTCCGGATTCGACAATCCGGCCCCGGTTGCCAATCTGCCGGTCATGAACGAGCGCCCCACCCCTCCCGAGCACGAGCAAGAGCACGCGCCTCACCACGACGAAACGTCAACTTTACCTGCCGAAAAGTCCGCAGTCGCCCTCCCCACCTCCGTGCTGGCGCTCGGCTTCGTCGCCATCGCCCTCGTCGGCGTGATCATCGCGATGACTATCAAGTCGTCGCGCCCGGCAGGTGCTCCTCCCGCCGCAGCCAGCGAGACGGAGGACCCCGCCATGCGTGAAGCCAAGGCCAAGGTGCAGATGCTCCAGACGACCCTGAATCAGGAGCGCTCCAAGCTCGGCCTCTCGCCGCTCTACGGCCAGACCACCGAATCCGCGGAAGCCGTCGCCTCCCGCATCACCGAAGACGCCGCCACCCTCGTCAACATGGCGAAGGGAGTGAAGGATCTCATCGCCCGCAAGGATCTCGAACTGGACCAGCGCACCAAGGAATGGACCGAAGCCGTGAAGCTCCAGGGCGTGCTCCGCGAGCAAATAAACCGGCTCCAGGCCGAACTCAACAAGGCCCTGATCGATAGCTCTGACGCCAACAGTCTGCGCACCCAACTCGAAGCCGCCAACAGGCGCATCATTTCCCTCGGCGATGAAATCCGCCGCCTCAGCCAAGGCTCCGGAGCGCTCGCCCAGATCACCGCCGAGCGCGACGAACTCCGCGCCCGCGTCACCGAACTCGAGTCGCGCCTTTCCCAAGCCACACTCTTCGCCAATTCGGAAGGCGACTTGCTCAAGGATGCGGTCGAGCTCTTCCGCAGCTTGCGAGCCTTGGAAAACAAGCCGGACTCCGAAATCGCCACCGCCTATAGCCAATACGGAGCTCAACTCGGCGCCAACGTTCTCGACAAGATCGACTTCCCCACCGGCGTGTCAGACGTCGCCCCCGAACTCCACGACAAGATCGCCCGCTTCCCGATCCAAGCCCCGGACAATGCACTGCTTCTCGTCGTAGGCTATGCCTCCGAAACCGGCAATGTGGACGGCAACCGCACCCTCTCCTCCGAACGCGCCACCGCCGTCGCCCGTATCCTCAATGAGGTGAAGAAGCCCGGCCAGCGCGTGCAAGCCGTCTATCTCGGCCAGACCGACCGCTTCGGATCCAAGTTCCCCGAGCGCAACCAGATCAGCGAGGTCTGGCAGATTGTCCCGAAGGGTGACAACGGAAGTAACAATAGCGGCGGCAGCGGAAGCAACGGAGGCATCCCGCCACTCCGCCCACTGCCGCCCATGCCGGGGCAGTAAGCCTTGTTAGGCCGCGGCCCGCATCATGGCCGCGGCGCAGCCGCCCTCGGACTGCTGCGGTCATCGTGCGGACATCCGCGGCTTTGTTAGAGTCCGCTCGCCTTGATCTCCGAGAACGAAGCCGCGTGCTTGTCACCCTTCGTGCAATAGCGCCGCACCCCGATCATGCCGGAGCGGAAGCTATCGTCCGTCACCTCGATCTTCGGCTCATCGAGGTCTCCCGCATACACGCGGATCACCGAACCTTCAGCCTCGATCCGCAGCGCCATCGCCTCACCCGCCTTCACCGCGAGCGGCACCGACTTGAGCGGCATCCAGCGGTTGTCGGCCTTGCCGAGCACCAGTTCGTTCTTCTCCGCACTGATCCCGGCATAGTAGCCACGATAGCTGTCCATGCCTGGGAAAACGTCGCTGGCGCGGAAAAGCAAACCAGCGTCGCCCGCTTCACTCACCGTGACCTTCGCATCATAAACGAAGTCCGCGAAATTGGTGTAAGGCATCACCGCCTTCGCACCAACGACGCCACCGCTGCCCGAATGAGCTTCCGCCGCGGTATGCAGCGCGCCATCGCGAATGTACCAGCTACCCCCATAGGTCACCCAGCGATCAAACGTGCCCTTGCTGAAATCGGCCGCGTATGACTGAAGCGGAGCAGCCGGCTTTCCAATCACCGGGAAGCTCGTGACACGCAGCATGCCTGCACCGAAAGGTACGAGCTCGATCTTCTCCTCCGGCTCTTCCGAAGCCACCGGACTGACCGGTGGATCCAGCGCCACCAAGCCACTGTTCGCCATTTTCCACGACGGCACCTTCTTCGCGTGCGCGACCAGGGTGATCGGTGACTTCGCCCGCGAGAACGGCTGATCCGGCAACGCCCCCGTCTTCACCTCGAAGGACGCATCCGGATTCTTCTCATCGACCACGAGACCATAATTCCACGGCGACTCGGGATAATACTCCAGAGAATCAAACCCAGCCACCTTGCCCTTCTCGAAGGCCTCGACGCGCTGCTTGATCGCGAGCGAATAAACCAGCGGCCCGCGATGCACCACGACGCTGTCATTCAGACCGCGCTGCAGCTTCACCTTCATCGGCATCTTCAGCACCACCTCGTCGCCTTGCTTCCAGATGCGCTGGATCTTAGCGAAAGTGCCCGCCTTCGGAGCAGGCTCAGCTTTGCCGTTCACTTCGATCGTCGCGTCGTCGCACCAACCGGGAATGCGCAACGAGAGCGGGAAGGCCACGTCCTTCGGCGTGGCGATGCGAAGCCGCACGGTATCGCCGAAAGGATACGCGGTTTCCGAACGCAGCTTCACCTTGGTGCCATCGCCCACGGTCGCGCTCACCTCGGTAGGCGCGTGGGCGAGCACCGCGAGTCCCTTGTCCGGCGTCGCCGCCCACGAGTTCTGGACGAACTTCGGCCAGCCCATGTGGAAGTTGTAGCAGCAGCACTGGAAGCCGGAGATCGGCGACGGCGTCGCACCATTCGCATAGTCCTGGTCGAAGCCCTTGCCTCCGCGCTTCGAGATGACCTGATTCGGAATGCAGTAGTAGACGTGCTGGTGGATGTTCTCCGTCACCGAACCCGGCAGCGCGTTGAAGGCCAGCTCCTCGAGGTTGTCGGCCGCGGCCACTTCACCGGTCACGCGGGTAACGCTCGCGTCGCTCAACATGCGCTCGACGATCGAGCACAGCTCGATCCCCTGCGTGGTCGAATTGCCCGCGAGGAACTCGGTCCCCGCATTGATCCCCACGGCAGTACCATGGTCGCGATCCAGATTCGCCACGCCGATGTCATAGGCATTGCGATCCTCCGCCTTGCCGGACCGCAGCGAATACACCGCCGGCATCTTGATCGCCTGCGGCACGTTCACGTTGTGGCGCGGTTGGAAGCTGCGATCGACCTCGACGAACTTGTTGTTCGTGAGGATGTCAGTCCACGGATACGCCTGCTTTGCGAGCTTGTCGGAGAGCCCGAGCAGGAACTCATCGCCGGTGCGATTGTAGAGCCAGAAGACCGTCTCGATGTCATCCCCGGCGCGCGACTTGCCCCAGTCGCGCAGTGGCCGGGCATCGAGGCCCGAATTCATGAACTTGTAGTAATTCGTGAGGAACGGGATCACCCGCTCATCACCGGTGGCTTCATGGAAATCGCGCAGCAAATGGTTCACCACCATCCGCGGCCACCAGTCGTCATTGTTCGCCGGGCCGTAGAAGCCATCCCCGCGCTGGCTCTTCAGAATGGCATCGCACCACTTCGTCGCCTCGGCCTTCAGCTTCTCGTCATCCAGTCCCCACGCCAGCGAGATCAGCCCCTTCAGATAATAGGGCCCCTTTTCCCAGTTCTCACCCGTGCCCCCGCGCCAAGCGCTGTTGGGACTCACCGCCTCCAAAAGCTCCGGAGCATGCCCCGTCAATCCATCCCGCTGCAATTCCAGCTGGTGTTTCAGCCAACCCTGCGGCTTCACGCTGCCCAGCGGCAGCGCCGTGAAATGCCCGGGATCAAGCGGCGCGCGATTCGGTGCCGTTGGGGTCGCAGGGTCGGCAAAAGCGACAACACCGACCACGGCCAGAGGCGCGACCGCAGCGAGGAAAATGACGTTCTTCATGGATGGGGCTTGGGTTACGACGCGAGCTTGGCCGTTCTCCCACCGAATTCAAACACGTTCGATATTTGAATTCATGGAGCCGAACTCGTTCGGGAGAATGGATCAGAGAATCGCCATATCAGCCTCTCCGGCAAGGAATGAACCGCACTTCACGACCCGATTTTCCCTTGCCCCGCACCCGCCGCTGGCCGCTACTCCCCGCCGTGATTCCGAACGTCCTCGCCGAACGCTACGCCTCCCCTGCCCTGCAAGCCATCTGGTCGGCCGAAGGCCGCATCGTGCTGGAGCGCGAGTTCTGGATCGCCGTAATGAAGGCCCAGCGCGACCTCGGCCTCGACATCCCCGCCGAGGCGATCACCGCGTATGAAATCGCCAAGGACTCGGTCGATCCCGGCTCGATCATGGCCCGCGAGCGCGTCACCCGCCACGACGTGAAGGCCCGCATCGAGGAGTTCAACGACCTCGCCGGCCACGAGCACATCCACAAGGGCATGACCTCGCGCGACCTCACGGAAAACGTCGAGCAGCTCCAGGTCTGGCGCTCGCTGCTGGCGATCCGCGACAAGTCCGTCGCCGTACTCGCCCGCCTGAAGAAGCGCGCCGAGCAGTGGAATGACCTCGTCATCACCGCCCGCACCCACAACGTCGCCGCCCAGCCGACCACGCTCGGCAAGCGCATCGCGATGTTCGGCGAGGAAATGCTCTCTGCCCACCACGCGCTGGAAGACGTGATCGCCCGCTACCCGGTCCGCGGCCTCAAGGGCGCCGTCGGAACGCAGATGGACCAGCTTTCCCTCTTCAATGGCGATGCCGCGCAGGTCGCCGAGCTTGAGCAAAAAGTCGTCACCCACCTCGGCATGCCGGCGGTCTGGACGAATGTCGGCCAGGTCTATCCGCGCTCGCTCGATTTCCGCGTGGTCGCTGCCCTGACCGATCTCGCCAGCGGCCCCTCCTCCTTCTGCCGCACCCTGCGTCTGATGGCCGGCCATGAAACCGCCAGCGAAGGCTTCGCGCCCGGCCAAACCGGCTCCAGCGCCATGCCGCACAAGATGAACTCCCGCTCCTGCGAGCGCGTGAACGGCTTCCACGTGATCCTGAAGGGCTACCTCGCCATGGCCTCCGGTCTCGCCGGTGACCAGTGGAATGAGGGCGATGTATCCTGCTCGGTCGTCCGCCGCGTGATGCTGCCGGATGCCTTCTTCGCCATCGACGGCCTGTTCGAGACCTACCTCACCGTCCTCGATCAGATGGACGCCTATCCCGCCGTGATCGCGAAGGAAAACGCCCACTACCTCCCCTTCCTGATGACCACCACGATCATGATGGAAGCCGTGAAGTCCGGCGTCGGCCGCGAGACCGCGCACAAGGCAATCAAGGAACACGCCGTCGGCACCGTAAACGACCTCCGCGCCGGCAAGACCACGGTGAACGACCTCGTCGACCGCCTCGCCAACGACGAGCGCATCCCGATGGATCGCTCCCAACTCGCCGCCATCGTCGCTGCCGGCGAAAGCAATGCCGGTGCGGCCCAAGCCCAGGTCGCCACCTTCGCGAAAGCCGTGGCCGCCCTTGAAGCCGCCAACCCGGCAGCCGCGGCCTACTCGCCGGGCTCGATCCTCTGATCGATCACTCCCCTGAGTCAGGAAAGTTCCTCTCGCGCGGCCGTTTGACCCAATAGGTCACTCGGCCGCCGTTCGCTTCGCGCAGTGGGTCGAAGACCATGTCCATCCCGACATCCTTGATCTCACAAACGATGGCCAGCAGCTCGCCGAGCCGTCCCTTCGGAAAGCCGCGCTCCTTGAACCACGAGAGATACTCCGGCGGCAGATCATAAATCGGCATCCCGCGCGGTGGTACCCCCGCCGGGCCATACTTGCCAAAAGGCATCCGCATCTTCCCGATCTCACCGAGCAGATTGCGGAAGTCCTCGCGTTCGATATCGGTCACGCTTCCTCTTACAACGGCCCCCGACCTCGCGCGAGAGGGATCAACCGCGGATCACGCGGATGAGAAATCCAAAAACCATCCGCGATATCCGCGCAATCCGCGGTCAATTTTACGACAACATGGGCGGGGAATCATCCTCGATTCCCAAGAACCGCCGCTCGTTGACCACCCGTCGCCATTCCAACTTGGCACTCTTGAAATTGAGCAGCAGCGCCACCTCCAAGCCGGTGATGTTGAGGTAACCGAGCATTTGCGCCACATGAGTGTCGTTGAATACACTCACCACCTTTGGGTCCACGATCACCTTCCCGTCCACCACCAGATCAGGGATAAGCTTCCCGATGAATTGTCCGCGGTAATAGACCGGATACTCGCGCTGCTGCTCGACCTCATGCCCCCGCGCGCGAAGTTCGAGAACCAATGCATTCTCGTAGAGCTTCTCGTCCAGTCCCGGCCTGAGCTCGTTTAACACAACCATCGCCGCCCCAATTGCATCCTTCGTGATCTCCTCATGTAGCATGGCCGATAGAATCTCGGAGAGGTCGGAAAGAGAAATCCAAACCATCCGTGATATCCGCGCCATCCGCGGTTAAATCAAAAAGCGGGAAGCCCCGGAGAGCTTCCCGCTTTGGGAAAAACTGGATTAGCCGAATCTCAACGGCTCGCAGTGGCTGCAGCCTTCGGCGCGTGAGCCTTCAGCGCGTTCTCGGACTCGGTATCGAACCAAGTGCGGAAAGCCTTGTCCTCGACCACTTCCATCTGGCCCACCATGTCGCCGTGCTTCTCGCCGCAGAGCTGGGCGCAGACGATCGAGGTTTCCAGGGTCTTCGTCGGCGTGAACCACATCGGGATCTCGCGGCCCGGGACGGCGTCCTGCTGGATGCGCATCGGGACGATCGCGTAGTTGTGGATCACGTCGTTGGACGTGATGTTGAGGATCGCCGGGCGGCCCTTCGCAATCTTGAGGTTGGACGCAATGAAGTCGTCCTGGGCATTCGGATCATTCAGGTCGAGCGCCACGTCGTTGTTGCTGGTGCGGACCAGCGGATTGATGCGGCCGAACTTGCCGTCCTTGCCGGGGTAGTGATAGGTCCAGCCAAACTGCCAGCCGACGACGCGGACGCGGATCGGATCCTGCTTCTGCACCGTCTGCCAGGTGTCAGTGCGCTCGCGCCACAGCGGGAACGCGAAGCCCAGCAGCAGCACGGCTTCGATGATGACCACCGCGATTTCCAAGTGGCTGGAGATGTGGTTGCGGACGCCGTGATACGACGCCTTCGGGTGCACCGACGCGCGGAAGCGGACCAGGCAGAAAGCGAAGAAGAAGAACCAGCCGAGACCGAGCGCGAACATGAACCAGTGAACCACGTCAATGAGGTGGTCCACCCGGCCACCATGGGCGGAGAAGACTTCGGGGATGCTGAGGGCTTTTGAAGGGCTCAGGGTCATGGGAAAAGGAAAGTGTCAGCGGGTGGAAGCAGAAGCGGCGGGCAGGTCGTCGCGCAATTCGGGATCGAGCTCGGCATCGCTGCGGCGGATCAGGCGGGTCATGAAGAAGATCACGCCACCCAGCATCGGCAGGATCACGCCGAGCATGAAAAGGATGGACCAGCCGGCGGGATTGGTGCCGTCGTCCTTGAAATTCACGGCGCAGGTGGCGCAGGCGAGCAATGTATTGATCATGGCCGTATCGTGTCGTGTTAGAGGACGATCTTGCGGACCTTCTTGTAGAAGCAGACGCCGTAGATCGGCATGATCACCGCACAGATCGCGCTGACCACCCCGAGTCCCGTGGTGGTGCCGGTCCGGTCCGTCGCGAACGCGAAGGCCCACACGGCAAGGAACACGAAGAGCAAGGTGCTCACCGTGACGAAGACAATGTGGAAGGCGCGGAGCGACATGGCGGTGAAGGGTTGAAGTGGATCAGATCAGTGCTGCCTCTTGACGTCGGAACCGGGCACCCCGTCCTTGAATCCATTGTAGTGGATCGGGTCGTGCTCGGCGAGGGCGGTCAGGCCCAGGAGACAGATCGCGGCGATGATGCCGAAGCTGAAGAGCCAGTAAATCAGGCGCTTCTCGTGATTAAGGTGCATGAAGATCGCTGCCACCAGCGAGGCCTTCACGGTGGCGATCAACAGGCCGAGGCACATGTCGGCGGTGTCGAAGCCGTGCTTGCCGACATCGAGCTGAGGGATCGTCGCGACCGCGACCGTGGCTGCGGTGCCACAGAACAGCACGAGGCCGATCAACTTGTAGAGGCGGAGCGACTTCTGGATTGCTTCAGGAGAATCGGCCATGGACGGAAAAAGGCTGGAATCGAAAAAAACGGGAACCCGGGGAATTTACATCAAATACAGGATCGGGAAGAGGAAGATCCAGACCAAGTCCACAAAGTGCCAGAACAGACCGCCGACTTCGACGCGGTTGGCAAGCCACTCGGGATTGGAAAGATACATCTTCTTGCCGAAGAACAGGTAGTAGGCGAGCACGATGGCACCGCCGATGACGTGCAGGCCGTGAAGACCGGTCATCGTGAAGTAAATCGCGTAGTAGGTGTTCCAAGCAGGCGCGAACTTCGAGGCGAACTGCACTTGATTGCGAGGAACCTCAAGGTGCGGGAACAAGCGCTCGTGGTAATCAGGGCCGAAGAACTTCTCCTTCGGGTTCTCATCCACCCGCGGCATCGCGTAGGTCTTCGAAGGATCGTAGCTTTCCACCGAGGACTTCGGATCGGCGTAGAACGCCATTTCCTGCCAGTTGATCCGGTACTTGTCCTTTTCCGTCGGCTCCTTGCCCTTGGAGGCCAGGAATTCCTCAAGCTTGGCGAGTGCCTTCTGTTGCTTTTCCCAGATCTCGGCCAGCTCGTGGTTCTCCTTGAGCAACCAGGATTCCTCGATCGCCTTTTCGATCGCAGCCTCGTCGTGGTGGCCGACCCGTTCGGTGACCTTCATCGCGAGATGACGGAAATCGATGGCGTCGACGAAGTGGAAGCCCATCGGGCTCTCCAGCAACTTGCCGGCGAGGGCGGTGCCGTCGCGCAAGGTGCCGTTTGCTTCCTGGATGTCACGCGGGGCGAAGCGGAAGACCACGGCAGGCTTCACTTCGAAGGCCACGGACGGCTGTTCCGGCATCAGATCCTTGGCGATCGCGGCATCGTCCACCTTCGCAAGCCCTGCGAGGTCCGAATCGCGTTTGCCCGGATTGGCCTTGTGGACTTCTCGCCAGCTTTCACGCAAGCTATCGGTGCGCAGCGCCTGGTTGTTGCGGTGGCCGGCGAGGTGAGCCTTCTTGATTTCGTCCAGCAGCTTGAGGTCGAGCTTGGTGCCCTTCTCGAAGACCACCGGCTTGCCGCGCTCGGTCTGGAGCTCAAGCCTGGCCGCGAGCTCGATGGTTGCCTTCTCTTCCGCCGCGTGGGCGATCATCTCCTCCACCCACGGCCGTTCATAGCGGAGGGTATTGAAGGTGATCTGCGTGGTCTCGTAGTTGATGACGTTTTCCTCGATCTTCTTGCCGTTGTGATCGAGGGCTAGGTCCTCGTCCTTCGGACCATGCTCGTGGTCGACGTGAACGCCTTCCTTCACCACGTTGCCGAGGTGACCTTCCACGACCGCCCAGTCCATCGTGCGGAGAGCCTGGTGGTGGAACTTCACGTAGTACTCGATGCCCTTCAGGCCCATGAAGATGAAGGAGCAAACGACCGTGATCAGCATGTAGATCTGGAACTTGCCCCACTGGCGCATCTTCAGTGACGCCCAGGCAAAAACCACGGTGACCGACGAGGCGATCAGCACGAAGGTGTTGATGAGGCCCGGCAGCACCGGCAGCGTGCGCTCCGGCCATGGGAAGTCCGCGCCGAGGCGCAGGAAAATGTAGGCCGAGAAGAAGCCGCCGAAGAGCATGACTTCCGACGCGAGGAACAACCAGATGGCGATCTTCGAGTTGAAGAGGCCCGTGTCCTTGCGCGGGGTGACGATGTAGGGGATTTCCATTGGGAAAAAGAGCTGGTTTCCAGTGCCGGGTTTTCAGGCCCGGGACCGAATGAATCGTCAGTGGTGGGCGGACGGGGTGACGGGTTTCTCGGCGGGAGCGTCGCTATCGCGCTTCGGCTCTTCCCACTGCGGCAGGTAGTCTTCCTCGCAATCCGGACGGCTGTATTCGTACGGGCCGCGGTAAACGGCAGGCTCGGTGAGGAAGTTGCCGTGGCCCGGAGGCGTCGGCGTCGCCCACTCGAGGGTGGTGGCATGGTAAGGATTGTCGCTCTCGACCTTGCGGCCGATCTTCCAAGCGCTGAAGAGATTGATCACGAACGGAATCTGCGCGAGCGCCATCGTCCATGCGGCCATCGACATCACGATGTTGAGGTCGATGTGCTTGTCCACGACCTGGGCGAAGACGTCCGCCGCGTTCTTGGCGTTGGCGAGGTAGGCATCGCCACCGTTGTACCAGCGGCGGTGGAAACCGGCCATGCCCTGCGTGAGCATCGGGAAGAAGATCAGGTTCATGCACACCAGGCTGGGCCAGAAGTGAACGTGAGCCAGGAAGGTGCTCATGTGGCGGCCGGTGATCTTCGGATACCAGTGATACACGCCGGCGAAGAGGCCGAAGAGAATGCCCGGGGCCACCACGTAGTGGAAGTGGCCGATCACGTAGTAGGTATCGTGCAGGTGAAGGTCCACCAGGTTGAATGCCAGCGGCAGGCCGGTGAGACCGCCGATACCGAACATCGGCAGGAAGGCGCAGGCCCAGATCATGGCCGGCGTGAAGCGGATGGAGCCGCCCCACAGCGAGATGATCATCGAGGTCAGCAGGATCACCGACGGGATCGAAATCAGCACCGTGGTGGTCTGGAAGAAGGTCGAAACGACCGGACCCATGCCCGTGAGATACATGTGGTGCGCCCACACGACGAAGGACAGGAAGCCCAGCGTGAGCACGCCGTAAACCATCGCCTTGTAGCCCCACAGCGGGCGGCGGGTATTGACCGGAATGATTTCCGCGACGCAGGCGATCGACGGCAGCAGGAGCACGTACACCTCAGGGTGACCGAGGAACCAGAACAAGTGCTGGAACAGCAGCGGCGAACCACCACCGGAGAGGTCAGCCATGCCTTCCTTGGCCGAATACAGGCCGGAGGGCATGAAGAAGGACGAGTGGCTCACCCGGTCCATCAGCTGCATGATGCCGGCGGCTTCCAGCGGAGGGAAGGCGAGCAGGAGCAGGAAGCCCGTCACGAGCATCGCCCACACGAAGAAGGGCATGCGCATCCAGGTCATGCCACGGGCGCGCAGGTTGATGATCGTGGTGACGAAGTTCACCGAACCGAGCAGCGACGAGGAAATGAGCAGCACCAGGCCGATCAGCCACTGGGTCTGGCCGGCAAGCCACTGGTTGACGATCTGGCCGTCAGCGAAACCAGCGAGCGGCGAGTAGTTCGTCCAGCCGGACTTGGCTGCGCCGGACTCCATGAAGAAAGAGGCGCACATCACCAGGCCACCCAGCAGGTAGAGCCAGTAGCTGGTCATGTTCAGCTTCGGGAAGGCCATGTCGACCGCACCGATCTGGAGCGGCGTGACGTAGTTGCCGAAGGCACCGAAACCGAGCGGCACGATACCGAGGAACACCATGATGGTGCCGTGCATGGCGCCGAACATGTTGTAAGTCTCGCCCGTCACCTTGCCGTCCGTCAGCCAGCGGGCCTTCCAGTTGTCCGAGAACAACCAGCTCATCCACTCCGGCAGCGGCTGGTGCGGATAGGCGATGCTCCAGCGCATCACCATCATCAGGTAGAAGCCGAAGGCCAGGAAGGCCATCGCCGTCAGGCCATACTGGATGCCGATCATCTTGTGATCGGTCGAGAACACGTACTTCGACCAGAAGCCCGGGTTGTGGTGGTGATCGTCGTGACCGTGATGGTCATCGTGGCCGTGCTGGTCGGCGGCGTGGGCGTGGGCGCTCATGCGTGGGAAAAGGTGGGGCTGAAGTTACTTGGCTTCCGCCGGTTCGAGGGTGATCGGATCGACCATCATCTTGGGATCGATGGGATCGCCCGGAAGGTTCTTCTTGTGATCGGCATTCAGTTCGTCGGCGGTGACGGAGGCACCGGCCTTGGCGCGCTTGCCGGAGATTTCCAGCGCAGCGGTGCCCATCTGCTTGGTTACCACGTCGGCGGCGCTGTTGCCGAAGGAGTGGCGGACGTAATTCATCACGTGGGAAAGGTCCTCGCCATTCAGACCGGCGGCCTGGGACGGCATCACGCCGAAGGTCTTGCCGCTGGAAGTCGGGCCGGTAAGACCGTTGAGAATGACCATGGCGAAGCGCTCGTGCGGACCATTGACGAACTCGGAACCAGCCAGCGGCGGATAGTTGGCACCATCGCCCTTGCCATCGGCACCGTGGCAACCGGCGCACTTCGCGAAGATCTTCTGGCCCTTCTTGATCGAGGCGGTGAGGTAGTCGGTCGGCGGCAGCTTGGCGCTTTCGCCATCGCTCGGGATCACGCGGACGTAGTCTTCACGCGTGATGTCCTTGTAGGAGAACAGCGTGCCGGCCTTGCCCAGCGTCCAGCCGGCGGCCAGCAGCGGAACGGCGCACAGGATAAGCACCCAGAGCGAGATCGGCTCGGCTCCGTTCTCCTTGAGTTTGGACTCGCGGGAAGCAGCGGCGGCACCACGGACCACGCGCTCGTGGGCTTCGGTGACGTTCACCGATTCCTCGAGGTCAGGCTTGGAAGGATCGATCATCTCGGACAGGGAAAAAACGGTTCAGCCTTTCGGGGCGGCGGCAGGAGCGGCAGCCGGCTTGGCGGCAGGAGCAGGGTTGATGGCCTTCGGCAGCGCGTCATCACGCTTCAGCGAGAGCAGATAGCTCACCAGCGATTCCGCCTCGGGAGTAGGAACGATGGCGCGGCCTTCCTTGGTCGGCACAGCGAGTGCAGCCACCGGAGTCTGGCCGGTAATCGCCTTGTCCTCGAACAGGAACGGCAGCGACGGGCACTTGGAAGTCGAGAGCTTGGGATCCAGGCGCGGATTGTAGAGGTGCAGGTAGAGCCATGTCTTCGGATCGCCGTTCGACTCCTTCACGTAGTTCTGCACGCGCAGACCGATGTTGGAGAGGTCGGGACCGAGGCGGGACACGCCGATCTGGGCAAACTTCTCACCCTGATAGTCGAAGACGTTCGACTCACGGCGGGTGTCGCCGCGGGTTTCGTCGGTCTTGTTGCCACCCCAGTCGGCACGGCCGAGGTCATTGCCAGCGTCGGTGGTGCGGACCACTTGCGTGTGGCAGAGGTAGCAGCCGTTCGAGGCATAGACTTCCGCGCCATTGGCCACTCGGCCGGTGCGCTTTGGGAAATAGATGCCGGTCTTGCCGTCGGCTGCCTCATCGAAGGCCACCGGCTTGACGTCGCGCATCGAGAAAAACGGCACGACCACCACGGCCATCCAGGCAATGCCGAAGGCGAGGGTGAGACCGATTGCGAAGGAGCGGAAGGTCATGGAAGCGAAATTTGAAATTCCTTAGTGGGAATGGGCGTGAGCGGCGGAAGCGGAACCCGGGCCGCCATTGTCGATGTCGCCTTCGGGGCCGTGGGTCGCATCGTGCAGATCATCATGATGCGCGTGGCCGAGCAGGGTCGGGTGCGAGGAGCGGCGGCCGAGGCGCAGCCACATCAGCGCGAGGTGCACGAAGAACCAGACGTTCGAGAACAACAGCAAGCACCACGACAGCGTGGTCGCGACCGCATACGGGTTGGCATAGGTCATCGCATTCTCCCACGGCTGCTTGAAGTCCTCCTGGGCCTGGCCCTGCATCAGACCGCCGAAGATGGCGACCAGCGCGATGGTCATTACCCCGTAGATCGAGAGGAAGAAGTGCATCTTGATCAGGCGGCTGGAAAGCCACTCGCGGCGGGTCACGCGCGGGACCACGAAGTAGATCATCCCGAAGGCGACGAAGCTGAAGAAGCCGTAGAGTGCCAGCACGTCGAAGCCATACTGCGAGAGCGAGAATTGGCTCAGCGGCAGGAAGGACGGGACATTCAGGAAGGTGGCGGCGAAGCCGGTCACCAGCAGGCCGAATAGACCGGCCACCGTGAAGCGCAGCGACGGGCTGTTCACCACCGTCTCGGGAGCACCCGCGGCGGTCTTGAGCAGGTTCACCGCGACGGCGATGCAAGGGATCGCCACGAGGATGGTGGCAGCGGCGCCGAGGTAGGGCAGGAAGTTCGGGATCGGCGCACCGGCCAGCTTCTGCATGCCAGCCCACGGGGCGATGATCGCGAGCGACCAGAAACCGAGCAGCGACAGCGTGTAGCTATACACCGGACGGCCGGTAACCTTCGGAATCAGGTAGTAAGCCGCGGCAATGCCGGCCGGCAGGAAGAACAAGAACAGCAGCGCCGAGCGATACCAGGCATTGATCGCCGCAGCCATCAGCGGGGAACCGGAGAAGCCGTGCACGAAGATGTGTGCGGTGGCGAACACCCACGGGAACCAGATCAGCGCGGCCAGGATGTACCACTGGGAAATGAAGACGTGACCGGAGGGGCGGACCTTGAACTGCACCATCGACCAGATCGCGATCGCGGCGTAGGCGAGCAGCATCGGCACCCAGGCGAACTTCGGCATTTCCATCCACGGGATGCCCGTGCTGTTGCCGGAAAGGATCCCGATGATGCCGAGGGCGAGCGAGAAGTTCCAGACGTGACCGGCGGTGAGGATCAGGCCGGCGGCGCGGCACTCCTGGCGGGACAGGCGGGCCATCAGCCACACCAGCGAACCGAAGGCGGCTTGGCAGCCCCAGCCGTAGATCAGCGCATTCATGTGCGCCGGCTGCACGCGACCGTAGGTCAGGAACGCGCAACCGCTGAGGAAATCAGGGCTGTGGGTCTTGGCGGACGAGATGATGCCGAGCAGGATGGCCACGGCCAACCATGCGGCACCGCTGGTGAAGAAGAACATCACCGGGTGGCGCAGCGAGCGGTCGATCTCCGCGCGGCGGATCGCGTCGGAAGTCTGGGATGAGGCGGCGGACATGGAGAAAAAGGGGAAAGGATCGGGTCAGATCAGGGCTTGATCAGGTCGGCCTCGGTGAGCATCGGCTTGCCGAGTTCCGAGCGGAGCATCTTGACCTGCTCCGGCAGCACCGGGGCGGCCTTGTTGCCAAAGCTGTTGCGGACGAAAGTGAGGACGGCGGCGATCGTTTCGTCGTCTTGGGTCGCGATGACCGGGGTCATCGGCGCGAGCGGCGTGAACACGGCACCCTTCACATGAAGCGGGCCTTGCAGACCGCGGAACTGGATACGGATCAGGTTGGAAACCGGACCAGTCACCCATTCGGAACCAGCGAGCGGCGGACCGACCGGAGGAACACCGGCACCGGCCGGACCGTGACAAGCGGCGCACAAGGCGAAGGTGGCTTGGCCCTTGGCCATCACCGCAGGATCGATCGGCGTGTCAGCAGCGGGCGTGCGCTTGTCCACGGCGGACATGTCGGGACCTGCCTCTGTGGACTTGGCGGTCGCACGGTCAGAACCCGGAACGATTTGGGCATCCACTGCCACCGGCGCCGGCTTCTCGGAAAGCAGCTTCTCGCCGAGACTGGCGAAGACATCGTGCGGCGGCACCTGCACCGTCTTGCCCTTCTCCACTTCCTTGTAAGCGAAGCCCGCCTTCTGCGCGGCATCGACGCCCGCGCGGACTTCGTAGCGCTTGGCGGCAGCCGCTTCTTCCAGCGGGTTCTTTCCGGTGGTGTCGTGAGAGAACAGCTTCAGGGCGAGCACGATCACGCCGAAGAGCGAGAAGACACCCAACGCCCAGATAAAGGCGGAGAAGCGGGTCAGAGGATTGTCGCTGGTCGAGGACATGGGAAAGGGCAGGTAAGTCCGTTCAGTTCGAGACGTTGGCGGACTCGAGGATGCGCGGGTCGCGGTGCGGATAGGTCGCGGTCTGCGTCAGGGCGCGCAGGTAGAAGAAGAGGAAGCCGGAGCCAACGGCGAAGAAGGCGAGAATGTCGAACCAGAAGGCGCCGGGAACCGAGGTCGTGACGCCCTTGAGGGACTCCAGCTTCTCCATCTGCCACGGCGTGCCGAAGTTCGCCATCGTGTAAATGGAGACCGAGCGCTCCGGGATGGTGATGATGTAGTGGTCGAGCACGTGCATCGCCAGCGTGTAGCCGCCCATGATCGCGAGCAGCTTCGGGTTCTTCTTCAGCCATGCCTGCAGAAGGATGACGAAGGGAATGACGAAGTGGCAGAAGACCAGCGCGATGCTGCCGGTGTTCCAGCCGCCGGTGTTGCGATCAAGGAACCATGAGGTTTCCTCGGTGATGTTCGCATACCAGATCAGGAAGAACTGCGAGAAGGCGACGTAGGCCCAGAAGATCGTGAAGGCCAGCAGCAGCTTGCCCATGATGTGGTAGTGCTCCGGACCCGTCACGCGCTTCAGGTAGCCCGCCTTCTGCATCAGGGCGGCGGTGATGATGATCACGGCCATCGAGTTCAGCGCGGCACCGGCGAAGATGTAGACGCCCCACATCGTGGAGAACCAAGGGTAGTTCATGCCCTGCAGCCAGTCGATGGCGGCGAAGGTGATGGTGATCGCGAAGATGATCAGCGTGTAGGTCGAGTGGAAGCGGGCCTTGAACAGGTTCTTGGTGCCCGGATTCGGATCGGTGTCCTGATTCACGGAGAACTTGCGCAACGTGCGGATCACCAGGCCGAGGCCGATGAAGTAGAAGAAGAAGCGGGTATACCACGCCACCTTGTTCATGTACCACAGCTTGTTCACCAGCAGACCCTCGTGATCCTTCGCAAGCGCGGCCTTCATCGACTCGCTGCCGTAGAAGCCGCCGAGGAAGCCATCGAAGTAGCCGCCGCCGTGGTGCTTGAGAGCGTCACCGTGGATATTCATCCACTCGTAGAGCCACCGCTGGACCTGTGGGAACAGGAGCGGCAACGCAAAGATGAACATGAAAGGGAACACCGAACCCAGGTTCTCCATGATGCGGCGGACCGAAGTCCCCCACCCCGAGTTGGAGACATTGTGGAGCAACGTCCAGAAGCAACCGCCGGCCGCCAGCGTGAAGAACAGGAACATCGCGAACAGCCACGAGTAGGCGAACTGCGCTTGGATCTTCTCAGGAGCCCCGAAGAGCAGATAAGCGCTGATGATGCCGAGCAAAACAGCCGCACCGCCCGCGATGCGCTTGACGTTCTCGACGCTCGAATTGACGAGGCGCTCGCCGTCGACCGGGATGTCGGCAGAAGTGACGTGGTGGTGTGCCATCGGGGAAAGGTGATTACTTGGCTTGCGTGGCGATGCCCTTGTCGAACGCGTCCTTCACGACGTCGTAGGGAGCCTTGCGGGCGAGTTGCAGGGCGCGGACGTAGGAGACGACAGCCCAGCGGTCGCGCAGGGCGATGTTGTGCTTGTAGCCGCTCATGTTGCCCTTGCCGTCGGAGATCACTGAGAAGATGCGACCGTCCGGGTAGGTGGCCTGTCCGTAGGTGTCCTGCGTCAGGTTGGCGATGCCGGGGACGCCGAAGTGGCTGGTCATGCCCTGGCCGTCGCCCGACTTGCCGTGGCAGATCGCGCAGTTGACGTTGAAGACTTCTTCGCCGCGCTTGATGAAAGCGCCGACGTTCTCGGCAGTCAGGCCGAGTTCTTCCGGCATGCCATTGGCGTAGTAGCCGTCGATGCCACCGGTGGCGAGGTGACCGGTGCCGCCGCCGAACTCTTGCTCGGGGATGCCGCCGATTTCCTTCAGGCCTTCCGGGTTCAGGCCCAGCGCCTGGGTGCCGTGGACCGGCTGGCGCGCGCCTTGGCCGTCAGCGAAGAATTCGTCCGGCTTCTGCGGCTTGAGCTTGTCCTGCTCGTCCATGTCCGGGAACAGCCGGATCGGCGCGTCCGGGGACTTGCTGCCACGCACCGGCATGAGGCCGATGAACAGGGCTGCGATGATCGCGTAGGCGAGGAAGAAGTATTTCACGACGGGAAATCTGGGAGTTGGGCGCGGAGGGGATCAGTCCTCTTCTTCGACGAGTTCGATGCTCTTGCCGCCGATTTCCTCAAGGAACTGGCGGGTGCCTTCGGGGCTGAATTTCGGGTCGCGAGCTTCAAGGGCGATGAAGAACGCGTCGTCGGTCGCGCGGTGGAATTGGTGGCTGGCGAACAGCGGGTGGTTCAGGCGCGGCAGCTTCATCAGCGCCAGCAGGCCGAACAAGGTGGTGAAGCCCGAGAACAGGATCGTCAGCTCGAACATGATCGGGAAGAACGCCGGCACCGTGAAGATGTTCGCGGGCTTGCCCTGCACCACGGTCGGATAGCTCTCGATCGCGTGGTTCAGACCTGGCAGCCAGCCCCAGATCTCGGTCTGGGTGGCGGAAGCGAGGAAGAAGCCGGTGAAGGTGCCGAGCATGCCGCCGAAGAAGACGAACCACGGTAGGATCGAACGCTTCATGCCCATGGCGCCATCAAGGCCGTGCACGGGATACGGCGTGTGGCAGTCCCATTTGCGGTAGCCGGCGTCGCGCACCTTTTCCGCGGCCTTGTAAAGGGCGGAGGCGCTGCCGAATTCGGCCAGGTAACCGTAAACGCGTTTGCGGGTAGTACTCACGGATCAGGGATGCCGGTTGAAATGATTAGGCCTTGGCTTCGACGGCGCCTTTCGAGTGGAGCTCGTGCTGGTAGGCGGCCACGACCTCGGTGCCATGGTCGGGGTGATCGTTGTAATCGTCGAAATGCGGATCGGACTCGAGCAGGGTCCACTTCACTTCCGCGATGTTGATGCACGGCAGGAAGCGTAGGAAGAGGAGGAACAGCGACAGGAACATGCCGATGGTGCCGATGAAGAGCGAGATTTCGACGAAGCTCGGCGAGTAGGTCTTCCAGTCACCCGGCAGGAACATGCGGCCCAGGGTGCCGACGATGATGACGAAGCGCTCGAACCACATGCCGACGTTCACGCACATCGACACGGCCATCACGACCCAGAGATTCTCGCGGCACCACTTGAACCAGAAGAACTGCGGGGAAAGCACGTTGCAGCTCATCATCGCCAGATAGGCCCACCAATACGGGCCGGTGATGCGGATGCGGAACGCCTCCATTTCATAGAGCGCGCCCGAGTAGTAGGCCACGAACAGCTCCATCAGGTAGGCGTAGCCGACGATCGTGCCGGTCAGCAGGATGATCTTCGCCATGTTGTCGATGTGCTTCATCGTGATCAGGTCCTGCAGCCCGTAGAGCTGGCGGGCCGGGACCATGATGGTGAGCACCATCGCGAAGCCACCGAAGATGGCGCCTGCGACGAAGTACGGCGGGAAGATGGTGGTGTGCCAGCCGGGGACGACCGAGGTGGCGAAGTCGAAGGACACGACCGAGTGCACGGAGAGCACCAGCGGGGTCGAAAGGGCCGCCAGGAGCAGGTAGGCCATTTCGTAGTGGCTCCACTGGCGGTTACCACCGCGCCAGCCGAGGGAGAAGATGCCGTAGAGCATCTTGCGCAGGCCCGGCTTGCAGCGGTCGCGGATGGTCGCGAGGTCCGGCACCATGCCGAGATACCAGAAGATCAGCGAGATCGTGAAATAGGTCGAGACCGCGAACACGTCCCACAGCAGCGGCGACTTGAAGTTCTGCCAGATCGAGTTGGCGTTCGGGATCGGCGCGAGGAACCACGCCATCCACACGCGGCCGACGTGGAATGCCGGGAAAATGCCGGCGCACATCACCGCGAAGATCGTCATCGCCTCAGCGGCGCGGTTGATCGACGTTCGCCAGTTTTGCCGCGTTAGGAAAAGCACCGCGGAGATCAGGGTTCCCGCGTGACCGATACCGATCCAGAACACGAAGTTCGTGATGTCCCAGCCCCAGAAGGTGCGGTTGGACATGCCCCACACGCCGACACCCGTCGAAACGAGGTAGGTCAGGCTAAGGCCCACGCCGACCATCGCAATCAGCGCGGACGGGAGGAACAGCAGCCACCACAGCAGGGGCTGGCGATTCTCCACCACACTGACGATGCGGTCGGAGATCCAATGATAGGAGCGGCCGCTCAGAATGAGCTTTTCGCGCTTCAGAACCGGAAGTTTCGGTCCCTGGCGGGTTGTGCTCGGCGCGTGTTCGGTGGCGGAGGCCATGATCGGATGGAAGAAGGATGACTGAGCTCGTGGACTGACCGGGATCAGTGCATGTGAATGGTGGCTTTGCCGATGAACGGGGCATCCGGCATGTGCTCATTCGGGTTCTTGACGCGTGCCAGGTAGCTGGTGCGCGGCTTGGTGCCGATGTAGTTGAGAAGGTCGTAGTTGCGATCCACACCCTTGGCGCGGTTCACCACCGCTTCGGCACCGTCCAGCATGTTGCCGAACTCGATGCCACCGGCCGGGCAGGCCTCTTGGCAGGCGACCTTCACGGAGTCCACCGGGATGCGCAGCGTGTGCGTGGTGACGTTCGAATCCGGCGAGGCCTTGCCGGCGAGCAGGGCTTCCTGCTTCTGGCCGCGCTTCTGGCGGATCTTGGCGTCCTTGAGACGCTGCACGCAGTAGGTGCACTTCTCCATGACACCGCGCATGCGGACGGAGACGTTCGGGTTGCGCTGGAGGTGCGGCGCGGTGCCGACCTGCTTCTCGCCGAAGGGACCCTTGTAGAGGTTGTGGGCGATCAGCGGGTTGCGCTTGTTGTAGTCGAAGAAGTTGAAGCGACGGGCCTTGTACGGGCAGTTGTTCGCGCAGTAGCGGGTGCCGATGCAGCGGTTGTAGGCCATCGCGTTGAGGCCGTCCTCGGTGTGAACCGTGGCATTGACCGGGCAGACGGTTTCGCACGGCGCGCTTTCGCACTGCACGCAAGCCACCGGCTGCGGCACGAAGGACGGGCTGCCGGGGTCGAACTTGTTGTGCTCGTCGATCGCGTAGTAGCGATCCATCCGGATCCAGTGCATTTCACGGCCGCGGGCGACCTGATCCTTGCCGACGATCGGGATATTGTTCTCCGCCTGGCAGGCGATGAGACACGCGTTGCAGCCCATGCAGGAGGACAAGTCGATCGACATCGCCCACTGGTGGAGGGTGTCGCTCAAGTGCGGCACGCCCTTGTTGTTCTGCTGCTTGTAGAGGGAGGTGTTTTCCGGGGCGTGGGCGTCGTTGCCCTGCTTCTTCACGCCTTCGAGCTGGGTGGCGAAGCTGCCCTTCTCCTCGTCCGTCATGGTCGAGACCTCACGGGCGAGCGCGCGGCCATACATCGCGTGGTGCTCCTGGATGACGGCCAGCGGGTAACGCTTGTTGGCCTTTTCAACCGTGGCACCGGTGACGAAGTAAGGCGCGGCGGAGGTCCGCAGCGGGTAGACATTGAAGCCGGAGTTCACGCCGACCAAGCCCACCGTGCCGGTGTTCTTCGGACCGCGATTGAACTTGTCCTCGTCGTTGAAGCCTTGGCCGTAGCCGAGAGGCAGCACGATGGTCTTTTCGGCCTGGCCGAAGGAAATCATCACCGGGATCTCGATCGTGGCACCATTGACGGTGATCTTGATCATCGGGCCGGTGCGGTGCTCGCCTTCGCCGTCTTCGCCGACGTTGGTCCGCTTGCCGAGCGCGCTGACCTTCTCGAGCTCCACGATCTCATGGTAGAGATCCATGTCCTTCGCGGTCTGCGGCGCAATGAGCGCGGCATTGTCCCAGCAAAGCTTGGAAATCGGATCGGGAGCTTCCTGCAGCCAGCCGTTGTCGATCCAGCGGCCGTCGTAAATCGAGGAGTCGGTCGCGAAAACGATCTCGTAGGTCCCCTCGGCACCAGCGGCCGGAGCAGCAGCGGCACCAGCGGCCAAGGTGGCAGCCACGGTCTCGAACTTGGTGCCGGCATGGAAACCGTCGCGGAGAAGCTTCTTCCAAGGCTCGCTACCCTTGCCGCCGACCGTTTCGAAGGTCTTGCGGACCGCATCGTAGGCCGGGGAAGGCTTGCCATCGGCAGCTTCGCCGGTGACGAGCTTGCCGTCATCGGCCAGCAGTGCGGAAAGGACTTCCAGCTCGCTCGCGCAGTCGCTGTAGAGCGGCAGGATCATCGGCTGCACCACCGTGTAGACACCATTGACCGTGCGGGCATCCGACCAGCTTTCGAGGTAGTGGCTGGTAGGCACGTGCCAGGTCGCGGCCAGCGCGGTGGCGTCGGTGCGTTCGCCGAAATGGATGACGGTCTTCGCCTTGGCGAAAGCGTCGGCGATCTTGAGATCGGCCGGGGCGTCGAGAATCGGGTTGGCCGGGGTGAGCAGGATCACCGTCTCAACTGCGGCGCCATCAAGGTCGGCCTTCAGCTTGGCGATGTCGCCGAAGCCTTCGTTCTCGGTGCGGACGTAGCGCAGGGCCTTGCCTTCGCCGACGTTGCCGAGCTTCTCGTTGATGGAAGCGACCAGCGTCTGGATCGCGTCCGGCAAACGGGAACCGGCGAGCACGATTGCCTTCCCCTTGGCTTCCTTCAGGTCAGCGACCAGCGGTGCCAGCCAGGAAATCGTCTTGTCGTCCGTCGTTGGGGTGCCTCCGGAGACACCGAGCTCCCTGCCGATATAAGCGGCGATACCGGCCAGCTGGCTCGGAGCCACGCGCAGGCGGTGATCCGCCATGCCGCCGGTCAGCGAGAAGGCGCTCTCCACCGCGTAAAGGCGGTTCATCGAGGAGGCATCGGCCTTCTTCGAGTAGTCCTTTCCTTCCGGCTTGCGGCGCTCGAAGAACGGGATCGTGGAGCCTTGGAAATCGAGGCAGGCGAAGTCGCAATCGAGCGCGACCACGCGGTCGGCCTTGGCGAAATCAGCCACGGCGCGGACGCCATCGCCGAAGACCTTGCCACCGCTCAGTGCTTCGTAGCTGTAGAACTTCGCGCCGGAGAACTTCGCGGCGAGCTCCTTGGCCAGGCGCGAGCGCGTCGGGGAAACATCGGCACCGAAGACAAAGCCCACCTTGGCGGACTTGTCAGCGGCCAGTGCAGCGAGCGCGGCCTCGAACTCGGCGCGGGAGGACGGCTTGCCCTGCTTCAGCACCTTGCGCGAGCGCGAGGGCGAATACAGGTCCAGCACGGAAGCCTGCGTGAAGGCGTCGGTGCCCGTGACGTCCGGGTGCAGCGAGTTCGGCGCGACCTTGGTCGGGCGGCCTTCGAAAGTGGTGACTACCAGCGGCACCGCACCGGAGGCGGAAGGACGGCTGGAAGCATAATAGGTCGCCTTGCCGGGGATGATCCACTCGGGCGCCTTGTTGTAGGGGACGATGTAGCTTTCCGGGCGGCGGCAGGCGGCCATGCCGAAGCCGGCCAGCGCGGTCGAGGCTCCCATCAGCTTCAGGAAGGAACGGCGCGAGGTCTCTGCGTCCTCCTCATTGTCCATTTCCGCCACTCCCTGCGGGAACTCCCGCTCCATCCACGAGCGGAATTCCGGAGTGTCCTCAAGCTGTCCGAGGCTGCGCCAGGAAACGGTGGTTTCACCGGCTGGGACTTCGGGATGTTGCCAGATGCGTTTGCTCATGGGCGGCGGAGAATCAAAAGATCAGGGAAAAACGGGCGGAAATCAGTGGTGGCAGGTGGCGCAGGTCGTCTTCGGCGCGATTTGCCAGTGCTCCTTGAGCTTGAGGCCGAGGTCCTCGGTGGTCTTCACCCCGGCGTCCTTGGTATACTTCGACACGTCCGCGTCGCTGTACTTCAGGTTGTAAACTTCCTCCAGCGGGCGCAGGTGCTTCTCCGGCGCGCGGTGGCAATCGAGGCACCAGCCCATCGACAGGCTGTTTTCCTGATAGACCACTTCCATCTGGTCGATCCGGCCGTGGCAGCTCTGGCAGGAAATGCCGCGGTTCACGTGCGCGGAGTGGTTGAAATACACGTAGTCCGGCGTCTTGTGGATGCGGACCCACTGGATCGGCTTGCCGAAGTCCGGGCTCTTCAGCGTGGGATCCATGCGGTCCCGCAGCGGCTGGAGCTTCGCGCTGTCCTTGGCCACGTGCTGGTGGCAGTTCCAGCAGGTGTTGTTGCCCGGGACGTTCGAGGTGCCGGAAACGTCGACGAAAGAGTGGCAGTAGCGACAGTCGAGGCCGAGCTGATCTACGTGGATCTTGTGCGAGAACGGGATCGGCTGCGACGGCTGGTAGCCTTCCACCAAGGTCTTCGGTGTCGCGTAGTAGGTGAACGCAAGCACCGCTCCACCAGCGACCGAAGCGGCGCATACGGCGATTTTCAGCGGCAGCAAATTGGTCCAGCGCGGGAAGAAATTGGCCATGACGAAGGTGCTTCGGTGATGCTCGGCGAGGAAATTTAGGGCGCTTGTGAAATTTTTCACAAGCTCTTTCGCGACGCATCCCGGGAAGGTAGAGCGGCGCGGGCGCGGAGTCTGCAAACCCCCTCCCGCACTGGCAACCGGAAAAACCGCTAGATTTCCAAAAAACCTGCGCCATCCCACTTGCTCATGCGGAAAGCCCGGAACAATCGCGGCCTCACATGCGGGTCACTCATCCCCTGACGTCCTCAATCTCAAGAATCGACGGGAGGTGTCGCCGGCGGGCAAAGGGATCCGCAGCAAACCTCCCGCCGGCTCCGGCAGCTCTGTCATCAGATACCAGACCTTCAGGTCCCCGGACCATTCCACCTGCGGCACCGTGCCGACAGTCACGCTAGCCCCCATATTGACCTCCGCCTCCAGCCCGCCAGCCTCGGTGCGGTGAAACGTCCAGCGCGGTTCCGGCGCTCCGCCTTGCGGCCAGAGCGGCAGCGCGGTCGCCCTCGGCGCCGATGCTGCCATCGTGCTACCCGCCACAGCGGGCTCCGGGAAATAATAGACCTCCAAACCCTGATCCCACCCGTCCCCGGTGAACGATGCGTAGGAGTGAACCGCAGCACCGTCCAGCAACGCGATGTGGCCGCCGCTTGTGAAATAGTGGGTACCGGCCCCATTGGGATGAAGATAGCGCGGTGAGGAACTGCGATCCTCCCACAGCACCACCGGTAGCCACGATTCCGCGTTCGGAGGAGTGGGATTGATGATGATGATCACGCTGCTGGTCGAAACCTTCGACGCGACGGAAGCCGGTGCCGACGAAGGAGCCAGACCTGCCAGGAAATTCCCCCCCGCTGCCAGAATACGACCGCCTCGCGTGGCCACCTGAACCCCAAGCCCCGGCACCGGCTTGTTTGCCAGCGACGCCAGTTTTCCCAAAAGAGTCCCGCTGGACGCATCGAACAACCACACCGCACCTCCTCCATTTCGCGGCTCGCCCACCACCAGTTGGTCGCCATCCACAGCGATCGAAATCCCGAAAATCCCTCCCGCCGCCGGCTCCGGATTGGAGATCTCGTGGATCAGGGAGAAATCCGCCACCGAATAGCCATACACCTTCCCGAAAGGCATTCCGGACGGCGGCGAGGCGACCCACAAGGTGCCCGCGGAGAACGCCAAATCGTAGCCGAATCCCGGCGACCCGTCCGGTGCCTCGATCACCCGCAATTCCTTGCCGCTCGCCGCATCCAGAATCCTCACCCGGCCCGAAGCTCCGCCAGCCGCCTGTCCCTCTCCTGCTGCCAGATACTGGCCGGCAAGCACCATCGCCTTCGGCCGCTCTGCCGACTTCGACTTCCAACCCTTCACCCCGCGCTCCAGGCCCGACAGTTGGAGGCCATTCTGCGCTTTGTTGGTAATCGTCGAAAACACCACCCGTGGCCCGGCGGGTTCGAGCGCTCTCAGCGCCACCGCGCCCTTCGGCATCATCGTCCGTGACTCCCCGGTCAAAATTTCTCCGGAGACACGGAAAGTGTCGACGAATCCGGTATATCCAGCGAGCAGGCGGTCCCCATCCGCCAGCAAGGTTTGGGCGATCTCCTTGCCACCGAGTTTGACCTGCTTCGTGAGGAGAAAGTCATCATCGGCCAGCCTCACCGGAACCAGTTGAATGCTCGTCGCCCCCGATTCGCGGTCGGTCAGGCGCACCTCCACGTCGAAGGTCCGGGTAAACCGCACCGCCCCATCATCGGGCGGCGACGCCTGCAACTGGAAGCGTCCGTCGCCATCCACCGATATCCCCGTCACCCCGAGAGCGGGATCAGCCGTCAAAACCTTGCAATCGATGGCCTTGTGCGAGCGCTCGGCCCGCGCCACCAACTCTTGGAAACCACCGCCTTCCACCAAGGCCTGCGCGGAAAAATCCAGCACCGGGAATCCGTCGAAGAACCCCCACCGCATCAGGCTATCAACCGAACTTCCGATCCCGGTCACTGTCAGAACCTCGTTCCCTTCCACCCTCCGGAAGCGATCTGGCATCTCCTCCAGCAGCTCACCGGTGACAGCATCGAATTGGTAGATCTTTCCTCCCATTCCTCCCTGCTCGGCCCACTCGAACGTGGTCGCGCTCGCATAAAAATAAGGCCCGCTGTTCGGGGTCATGGGAGACAACCCGACACACCCCAGACGGCTCGCTTCGGCGACTCCCTCCGGAAAGACCACACTGGAAGCATTGGATCTCTCGAATTCCGACTGGGCGCCGATGTCGAAGGTGATTCCCAGTTTCCTCGGACTACTCGACCCGAGGATCCGGCCCGTGGTCACCGGTCGCTCACAACGCGCACCGGAGATACCGGTCAGATGCAGTTCAAAGGACTCGGATGATTCGATCGTGAAGTCCTCGATCAGCGGCACTTCCACCACCGCCTCGGTCGCTCCCGGTGCGAGCGTGGCAGTGCCCCCCACCGGCGCGTAATCGACACCCGCCTCCGCACCGCGCGGACGGGTTTCGTAGGAAAAGCTCACCGGCACTTGCGAAGCGGGCTCCAGCCTCACCTTGAAGCGCATCACCCCGTCAATCTCCCGCCCCACCGCCGGATAGATCTCAAGCTGGCTGACCGGCGTGGTGTTCAAGCGCACGATCGACGTCTCAAGCGGCGACAGAATGAACAACTCGTTTTCCTTGCCCCCGCGGATCGAGCCCATACTCAATCCGGCTGGAAGGGTCACCTTCGTGAACTTGGCCTCTTTTTCGCCAGGAGCGATCCTCAGGAGATCCCGCAGCCCGCTTTTGATATAAACAGCCTCCTCCGTCTCCGTTATGCCGCTTATTCCAATATCCCTCGCCAGCCCGGGAACGCGCTGGATCGATTCCGCTTCCTCGGCACCCCAGGCAAGCAGATGAAAAGCGCCGCCTTGCTCGAAAAGCGCGAAGTGCCGGCCGAAATGGCGGACCGTCTCCGGCTTTGCCTTCACCCGTGATACCTTCGCCTTCACCACCTCCCCAGGCCGGTAAGGCGGCTGCTCCATCCGGGCAAAGACATGACCTTGCCTCGTGCTGCCATGGAGCACGAAGTCATTCTCGCGCGCCACTAGAGCGACCACATACATGCCAGGATCCACCCCGCGCAGGATGTGGGACCTGTCGCGGGTGATGAAGCCGAGATGGCCGCCTTCGTTTGGATAGTTGCCTCCCCTCAAGACGACGTCGTGGTCCGAAGCTCCCATGAACTCCCAATTGGGGGGATACACGAAAGATTTCGGCGTGCCTCCCAAGGTCAGGGGCTGCTGGACTACAAAATCGTTGCTCCGTCCCACAATCATCGTGTCGCCCCGCATCACGATGTCGTCGCTCCAATCCAATTCCCATCCTTTGGAAAAAACCGGCTCACCCGACTGCACCCAATAGGTGATCCCTTCGACCAACTTCCCTTCCCGCTCAAAACTTGCATCGACTACCGGACCTGCGTCCGAGACCTCCCACCTCGATAGCCACCTTGCGGAGAATTCATAGACCTTCTCGATCCTCGGCTGCGGCGCTGGCAATGGCTCCGCTGCCACCGCCGGAATCACTCCCGCAACAAACGCCAGCCAACCCCATCCGGACTTCCCGCAGCCTGCAACCATCATCGGAACGAACGCTACACCGGCATGGTGTTGGCAAGTCAATCGACTTTCCTATGAGTGGTTATCAACCACATGACACATCATTGTCACACACCCTTTCAATCCGGCGCCAGCCGCTTCAGGGAGACATCTTGTACAGCAGCCGGATCGCCTTCGTTTCGTCCTGCGCGGCACCGCGCTTTTTCACCGACTTGGCGAACCCCGCATCCCGCGAAAACTCGAAAAGCCAATAGAAACCATCCTGATGGTAGATGCGGAACTCGTCCTTCGAGACCGGCTCCCATTTCGTTAGCCAATTCATTGAGCCGGGCACCTTCAGCTTTCCTCCGGGAAGGAATTGGAAGCGGTCGAAAACGCTGCCGTCATGCTTCAGCCATTCACAGTTTTTGGCCGCCACCAACACGGCCCCCAGATCGTCCGCGGTCGCGATCTTGTCAGGAACTACCCCTCCCGCCGTTGCAGGAGCCACCGTGGAAGCCTCCAGCTTGGCGATTTCGGTATTCAGCAGCGCCTTCGCCTCCATGTCGCTCGCCTTTTCGGCGCGGGCATGGAGCACCTTTAGCTTGGCCAGGTATTGCTTGTCTTGCTCCTGCATCGCCGCCTCGCGCGCGGTGCGGAGTTCCTCGAATTGCTTGGCCAAGGGCGTCTGCGCCATCAGCGGACCAACCAGCCAGACACACAGGAGAACTCGCCATCTCATATCGTGAGAATTCCCCGCCGCGAAAATCCCAGTCAATGGCAAACCGGCGCTCGAGGGTCCGACTTTGGTATACCACGAGGCCGCGTTTAGCCCGTCACGCCTCCGCCGGCCCCTTCCAATTCAGCCCCTTCTGATCCCGCCACTGGCGGAATTGGGCGAACTGCTCCTTCTTCGGAAGCTCACGTCGCGAGGGATCTTCGGCCAGGAATTCGGCGAACCACTTCTTCTGCTCTCCCGTCGCCTCCTTGCGGTCCGCCAGTTCCTGGACTGCCGCCGATGCCTGCGTTGGCGGCGCGACCATCCGGAACAGCTGGGAAACCCGCCCCGACAGCCGCAGCACGGCAATCAGCAGCACCAGTTGCAGGAAAACCACCGTGCCGAAGGCGGTCGGCAGGAACCACGGTTCGTCGATCATGGGGCTGCGGTAGCTTTGAGGACGTAGGCCCCTTTCTCGAGTTTGTCGTAGGTCGTCGCCCGGATCATATAGTGCCGGCCAGCCCGTGCCGTGAACGTCGCCCGGGCGTTGTCGATGCCGCCCGCAGGACCGCCGATGTCGCCCTCCGTCACCACCGTCAGGTCGGTCGCATCGATCACGATCAGGTAGGCATCGAATTTCGCCGATTCCAAGGTGGCCACCACCTCTTGATCAGCGGCCCCTGCGTTGAAGAGATAGTCGTATTTGAAAGTCAGGTACTGCTCGTCGAGCTCGCTGGCGGCCGACAGCTTGCCGCTCGCCGAGCCGCCGATGCTGATCGCGCCGACGCTGCTCTTCTTCGCCCCGGCGACCGGAGCCGTGGCGGCGAGCTGATAGAGGCCGATATCCCGCTCCTCGCTGGACGAGGCGCGCAGCAAGTAGCTCTTTCCAGGGATCGGGACGAATCGCAGCCCGGCATCGTTGCTCTTGCCCGCGAAGTTGTCGTTGCCGGCGACCAGCCGACCGCTCTCGCCATCGATCAGCGACAGGAAATCATCGATTCCCTTGGCCGCGCTCCCCTTGGACGTCATGTGGAATTCCACCAGCTTGCCCGTCGTCAATGACGAGGTATCGAGCAGGTAGTCGTCCTTGTAGTAGGTGGCTCCGGGCAGGAACACCGGGTCCACG
Organism: Luteolibacter sp. Y139; assembly: GCF_038066715.1. NCBI lineage: Bacteria > Pseudomonadati > Verrucomicrobiota > Verrucomicrobiia > Verrucomicrobiales > Verrucomicrobiaceae > Neoluteolibacter > Neoluteolibacter soli. The sequence goes on from NZ_JBBUKT010000003.1 coordinate 115,046, forward strand.
ACATCGCTGGATGAAAGGGATCCGCTCAAGGCCTTCGCCCGCGGCACCGCCAGCAGCGGCAAGGCTTCCAAGGCCACCGGATCGAAGACATTCAGCTGGAAAGCACCCGCCTCGCCACTGGCCGTGGTGGTCGCCCAGATCCGGTAGCTGCGTCCTTCCTCCGGAGTGAACTCATACCACTCGTCGGTCCCATCGAGCCCGATTCCCGCGTTGGTCTCGACTGGGACGATGCCGCCGCCGTTCCCCAGCGCTTCCACCTTGAGCGCCGCATCGAAACCCACGGAACGCAGCGAGATCGCCACCGGGCCGGTGCCCGACGGGAAATCCAGCGCGTAGGTCTGATAGAGCCGGCTATTGAAGGTCCGGTCCAGCGTTCCCAGCTGCCCCGACGCCGTGTCGGGATAGCTCAGGGGACGGTCCCCTTGGGCGAGGACTGAGGAAAACCTCACCCTTACCCGATAGACGCCATTGTCCGCGGATTGCGGGAGCCGCCATGTCCCCTTGCCCATGCCAGCGGGAACGGCATTCTCCACGGAATACTCGGAACCTGCCACCGCCGACCACGGCCCGGCCACGGTCGTCGCATGCTCCATGTAATACTCCGCCTCGGGAGCCGTGAAGGGACGCAGGTAGCTGAGGTAAAGGAAGCCACCGGAGACACTCTTCGTGATCACCCCGCCGTCGGGCAGCGCCCACTCCTCGAAATTCGTGCGGCCGTTTTCGTCGAGGTCGAGGTTCTCGCCGCTGCGGCCGTTCGCGCGTTCCCACGCCGCGTAGTTCGGCCGGATGTGGCCGGTGATGAAGTCGCGGTAGTTCCCGATCCGCGTGTAGATCCCATAGTTGCCCGGCTCGGCGCAGCCTTCGCCGAAGCTGACGATGCCCGCCAGCGCCCACCCCGGCGCCCGCGGCGACGGCACCAGCAAGGGCCCGCCGCTGTCTCCCTGGCAGGAGTCGAGGCCACCTTCCGCCAAACCCGCCGGAATCATGTTTTCCGTGAGCGTGCCAGCGTAGGCCGGGCTCGCATTGGCCACGTCCAGATCGGCAATCGGCAACTCCACCTCTTGCAAACGGTTCGGGTAAGACCCTTGCCCGTCCGTGGTGTCTCCCCACCCGGTCACCGTCGCCTCCACCTCGGGAAGCGCGAGCTCGGCGTCATCGATCACCGGGATCGTGGTACCCGTGGCCGGCTGTGCCAGCCGCAGGAGGGCGAAGTCTCCGTCCATCGAGAATTCGTTATAGGTCGGCGAGATGACGATTTCCGACACCGCGATCCGCTGCGCGCCGCTGCCTGGATTCGACAGGTCATTCGTCCCCACCAGCACATTGATGTCCTCCGCCCGGCTGCCGAGCACGCAATGCGCCGCCGTCAGCACCCAGTAGGGATGGACCAGCGAGGCACCGCAGTAAAAGCCATCATACTCATCCGGCTCGTCCGCCTTGAGCAAGGCAACCATCCACGGGTACTCCCCATCCGCCGCCGAATGACCACCGACGATCCGGGGAACCGGGCCGAAGCCGTCCTTCTCCATCTCCTTCTGGATCTTCTCCCGGCCAGCGCGCCGTTCCATGGCGGTAGGATGCCGGCTTTCGGTGACCAGTTGCTTGTCGACGGCCGAGGCTGGGGCGGCGGTCATCCCCCACAGGGTCAGCACGGCAAGACAGACGGCGCGGATCATCGGCGGGAGATTCGCTGGTTTGACGAAAAGGTCGAGCGGAGTTTCCCATCAGGAACTCCGCTCTTTTTCCGGGCAAATTGCCCCCGCCCCGGCTCAGAACGACAGGAAGTTCTCCAGGATGCGCTTCCCATCCTGGGTCAGGATCGACTCCGGGTGGAACTGCACGCCGTGGACCGGATGCTCCTTGTGCCGCAGGCCCATGATGACGCCATCGGCAGTCCATGCGGTGATCTCCAGGCAGTCCGGCAAGGTCTCGCGCTTCACGATGAGTGAGTGATAGCGCGTGGCCTCGAAGGGACTCGCCAGACCGGCGAAGACGCTCTTGCCCTCATGCAGGATCGGCGAGGTCTTGCCGTGCATGAGCTGCGCTGCACGAACGACGTCGCCACCGTAGACTTGGCCGATCGATTGGTGGCCGAGGCAAACGCCAAGGATCGGAGTCGTTGGCCCGAGCTTCTCGATCAACTCACAGGAGATGCCCGCTTCATTCGGCGTGCACGGACCCGGTGAAATGCAGATGCGTTCCGGCTTGAGGGCCTTCACCTCATCCACCGTCAGAGCGTCGTTGCGCACGATCTTCATCTCCGCCCCGAGCTCGCCGAAGTATTGGACGAGGTTGTAGGTGAAGGAATCGTAGTTATCGATGATGAGCAACATGGTCAGTCCTCCAGCGTTTTGGCCAAGGCGATCGCGCGGAGCATGCCCTTGGCTTTGTTGACGGTCTCGTTGTACTCGTAGGTCGGGTTGGAGTCCGCGACCACGCCGGCGCCTGCTTGCACGTACGCCTTGCCGTCTTTAAGCAAGCACGTGCGCAGGGTGATGCACGAGTCGTGGCCACCATCGAAGCCGAAGTAGCCAACCGCACCCGCGTAGGCGCAGCGCTTGCTCTTCTCGAGTTCGTTGATGACCTGCATCGCGCGGATCTTCGGTGCACCGCTGACCGTTCCCGCTGGGAAGGTCGCGCGCAGCACGTCGTAACTGCTATGAGTGTCGTCGAGTGTGCCGGTGACGTTCGAGACGATGTGCATGACGTGGCTGTAACGCTCCACGATCATGAAATCATCGACCTTCACGCTGCCGTGTTTGGCGATGCGACCGACATCGTTGCGCGCGAGATCGACGAGCATCAAGTGCTCGGCGCGCTCCTTCGGATCGGCCAGCAGGTCGGCGGCGAGTTCATCGTCCTCCTCCTGCGTCTTGCCTCTCCAACGCGTTCCCGCGATCGGACGAATGTCGATGCGACCGCCGATGGCACGCACATGAACTTCCGGCGACGAACCCACCAACGCGAAGTCGCCGAGTTCCAGGATGAACATGTACGGCGATGGATTCACATGGCGCAGCGCGCGATAGAGATCCACCGGCGAGCGATGGAAATCCGTCGAGAAGCGCTGGCTCGGCACGAATTGGAACACGTCACCGGCGGCGATGTATTCCTTCCCGCGCAGCACCATGTCTTCGTACTCAGCCTGTGTGGTGTTGCTCTCCGCCGGTGCCGCTTCGACCGGCGCTAGGCCGTTCAGGGCCGGCACATGCAGCGGACGATTCAGCATTTCCACCAGCGCCGAGATCTTGCCGCGCGCGGCGTCATAGGCCTCTTGCAACGAAGCGTGATCGCCGGTGAAAGCGTTCGCGATGATCTGCAGGCGGCGCAGGCGCTGGTCGAAAACGATCAGCGTATCGGCCAGCATGAAAACTGCGTCCGGAATGCCCAGTTCGTCGTTCGGCGCGGCAGGTACCGTCGGCTCGAACTGGCGGATCGCATCGTAGGCGAGGAAGCCGACCAGACCGCCGCAAAACGGCGGCAGGTTGCCGTGCAACACCGGCTTGTAGGGAGCCATGTGGCGCTCCAGCGCGGCGAGCACGTCGTCCTCGACCGTGATCTTTTCCACCGACGAACCCTCGCGGATCGTCAGGTTCTTGTCGCGGGCCTCGATGACCCGTCGCGGGTTCGTCCCGATGATCGACCATCGTCCGCTCTTGTCCGTGCTTTCAGCGCTCTCGAGCAGGAAGGAATGACGCGCGTCGCGCACCTTGAGGTACGCCGACAGCGGCGTCTCGAAGTCCGCGGCAAGCTGGGTGTAGAGCGGGACAACATTGCCCTGCCCGGCCAGCTTGCAGAAGGCCTCGAACGACGGTTCGACCGGAATGGAATTCACAACGCGCGGGAGCATGGCGGCCAAAGGCGGACGCGCAAGCCCTCAGCAACCGTCGTCCGCCATCATTTCCCGGGCTCCCCGCTCCCTTCCGCGACCCAGCGCACCATGCCCGCGAAGTGGGTGGACGGGCTTGGCGGCCGTTCGCAATGGGTGCTGGTGAGGATCACCTTGCCCTTCCCACAGCTGCCTGAAATCACGGCCGGAGTATCCTTCAGCTTGTACTCACCCTTTTCCGGATGGACCTCGTTCTGCGCGAAAGTCGCCCAGACATCAACTTGCCCGGCGGCATCTTCCATCACCTGAAAGCTCGGGCCGCCGTGAATCTCCGCCTTTTCCACCCGGTCCTCCCCCAAGGCACCGGCGCGCCACTTCAAGGGCGTCTGGCATTGCAAGGCGGTGGCGCCGGTGGTCACCGGCAGCAGCTTCAAATACGGGATTTTTCCCGTGGTGCTGCTTCCGAGAAAGGCTCCGGCGCAGATGCCGAGGTAGCCTCCGCCCTTCCTGACAAAATCCACCACGATCGTCCGCCCCTTCTCACCCAGCGCCTTCGATTCCATGCTCGACTTGCCACCACCCATCACCAGCACGTCCGCACGGCTCAGAGCGCCTTGGAGAATCTCCGGAACGCCCACAAGTTCCACCTGCAGTCCTGCGTCGTGCTCGAGTCGCGACCTCAGCCACGAGGGTTCGTGGCCGCTGGAGCTCTGGGCTCCCATGTCGTCGAAGACTGCGACCCGGATCTGCCCGGATCTCGTGGCAGGGAACAGCGACAGGTTTCCCGGCTTCTCCCCTGTCATCCCGAGATGCCGCAGCAATGTCTGGGCGGCGGTCCTCAGTTCGCGCTCCTGCAGGGCAGGGCGCAGGCCGGCATTGCTCTGGAAGCGGGCATTCGTCGTAACGACGATTTCCCCTTCCCTCCCGGTCGCGGGCAAAGCCTCCCAGCCTTTCCCTGCCACTCCGGTCTTCATCGCGCAAAGGGACTTCAGGACCGCAGCCGCCCCTTCACCGCTTCCCTGCACCGTATCCCCACGAAACTGCGGATCGTAGGCGTGGGCGTCCTCATCCTTCCGGAAAACGAGGAGCCGGGCGTCTTGGAAGCGGCTCGTCAGGAGGGAAAGTCCCGGACCCGTTTCCCATCCCGATGAACTCGCGGGTTCCCTCCCGAGATGCTCCCGCGCAAGCACCAGCCGCCCTCTAACCGGCGGGTCATACTGAAGCTGACGCAACACGTCTCTCCCCGCCCCCTCCTCAGGAGCATGAATGATCACCGTCGGGCCCGCCTCGGCGGAATCGAGAACCACGAAATCCACCTCCGCCCTGGCAAGGGATACCAAAAGGAGTTTCCCGCACAAAATAAGCAACCGGCTGATCTTCATGTCCAATTTTTCAACGAGCCCACGCGCCAGCTTTTTCCAACCAAAGCCAAAAACTGATCGTGAATTTCAGGATCTCCCGCACACCTTTTTGCGACAAAAGCGTTGTTTGCCCGCCACCCTTCCAAGTTCTCGGCGGGAATATTCACAAAGGCTTTCGCAAGTTCGAGAAGGCGGGCTTGAGCCTCCATCTGCTCGAATAGCCAGCTTGATCGTGGCTCGCGGGATGCTCCACTCGTCCCATGAGCGAGGAAGCCCTAGATACTCACCACAAGGCTCTTAAAATCAATCTCGACCCACGCTGGTACGGGACCCTCGCCGAGATCGGGGCAGGGCAGGAGGTGGTGCGCTGGTTCTTCCGTGTCGGCGCGGCCGCCGGGACCGTGGCCAAGAGCATTTCCGCCTACGACATGACGGTCAGCGACGCCATCTACGGCAGCGGCGACCGCTACGTCTCCCGCACCCGCCTGCAGGCGATGCTCGACCGCGAGTTCTCGCTGAATGTCGAGCGCCTCGCCGAAAAACGAGGCGACACCACCGCCTTCTTCGCCTTCGCCGACACCGTCGTGGCCCGCAGCTTCAAGGGCGGCAACGAGTGTCACGGCTGGATGGGCGTGAAATTCCAGTCCCGCCCCCGCGACGAGCCCAGCCAGATCCTGATCCACGTCCGGATGTTGGACAACGAGGCCTCGCTCCAACAGGAAGCGCTCGGCGTGGTCGGCGTGAACCTGCTCTACGGCGCCTTTTTCCTCCACCACGAGCCGGAGCAGCTCGTGGAAAGCCTGCTCGACAAGCTGACCACCGGCCGCATCGAGATCGACGTGATCGAGTTCCGCGGCATTGAGTTCCGCTCGGTGGACAACCGGCTTGTTAGCCTCAAGCTCGTCCAGCTCGGCCTCAGCGGCGCGGCGATGTTCGATCCCCAGGGCCAGGTGCTCCAGCCATCGGAGGCGCTCTACAAAAAGGCCGTCCTCGTCGAGCGCGGCAGCTTCCGCCCGCCGACCCACGTGAACCTGGACATGCTCCAGTGCGCGCTGGAGAAATTCACCGCCGACCCCGACGTCGCGGGCAAGCCGGTTCTCCCGATCTTCGAGCTGACCATGCGCAATCTGCTCGCTGGCGGCAACGAGGTCGACCGCCGCGATTTCCTCGCTCGCGCCGACCTGCTCGCCGCCTGCGGGATGACCGTGATGATCTCGGACTACTTCGAATACTACCGCCTCGCCGCCTACATCTCGTGGCGGACGAAGGAGCGGATCGGCATCGTCATGGGCACCCCGAGCCTCACCGAGCTCTTCGAGGAAAAATACTACACCCAGCTCCCCGGCGGCATCCTCGAAAGCTTCGGCCGGCTCTTCAAATACAACCTCAAGCTCTACATCTACCCGCTCAAGAACGCCGAAACCGGCGCTCTAACCACCGTCGACAACCTCGAAGTCGCCCCTGAACTGAAGAAGCTCTACGGCTACCTCGCCGACCGCGGCAGCTTCGTGGCGCTGGACAATTTCAAGCCTGAGTTCCTCCACATCTTCTCGCGGGACGTGCTCAGAAAGATCGCCGCCGGTGACGAGGCATGGGTGGAAATGGTTCCGCCGCAGGTCGCCCAAATGGTCAAGGACCGCCGCTTCTTCGGCTGCCGACCGGCCCTCTAGCCACCTTTCCCCGGGGCCGTCCGTCCCGCGGAGCACCGTTGGGGGGAACGGTGTCTCCGGGGGACAAACGGGGAGGGGAAATCCGGTGTGATTGGCACGGATGAACCGCGTCACCTTTCTTTCACCCGGTCGGGGCCGTCCGATTACCGGAAATTTTCAAATGCGTTAGAGAGCTTCCGTGCCAATATGACGATGCTCATGCCCCCGCATTCCGATGAGTCCCCTCCGTCCGCGCGTTTTGCAACAACGCGCTGGACGCTGTTAGGGAATGCCGGCGAGGCGTCGCGGCGGGACAAGGCATGGGAGCACTTCTCCCGAAGTTACTGGTACCCAGTCTACGCCTACATTCGCCGCCGCGGCCATGGCCCTGACAACGCGAGCGATCTCACCCAGGCGTTCTTCGCCAAGCTCATCGAGCAGGACTGGCTTTCCAAGGTGGAGCAGCGGGACGCCCGGTTCAGCACGCTGCTGGTCACCATCCTGAAAAATTTCCTGATCAAGTCCCACCATCGCGAAACCGCGCAAAAACGCGGCGGCGGCGAGAAGCCGGTGTCGCTGGATCTGGCCCACGCCGAGCACTGGTTCGGTCAGGAACCTGCGACACCGGACGCCCCGGAGGCCTTTTTCGAGAAACGCTGGGCGCACGCGGTCATGGAGGCCGCACTGGCCCGGCTGCGCGAAGAATACGATTCCACGGGCAAGGGAAAGGTCTTCGAAGCCATCAGCCAGTTTCTCTACCGCGAGGCCGTCCCGGGCGACTACGACGCCGTGGGCGAACAGCTCGGCATCCACGGCCGCAGCGTCGCGGTCGCGGTCTATCGGATGCGCACCGATTTCCGCGCCATGGTACGGAATGAAGTCGCCGCCGGCCTGCGGGATGACAGTCTGGTGGAGGAGGAAATGAAGTCGCTGGTCGAGCTGCTAGGGACGTGAACCTCCCCCCGAAGGATGAACCCCGCCAACGGCAGCGTGTGCGAAATCTGCGGCGAGCCGATGCCTCGCGGAGGGCCATGCTCGCGCTGTCTTTTCAAGGTCTCCTTCAGCGACCTCGAAGAGCCGCCGCTTGAGGAATCGGAGCCGTGGGCCCGGCTGGCAAATCTCGACCTCCACGAGGAAATCGGCCGCGGCGGCATGGGCGTGGTCTATCGCGCCCGGCAGGCCGGGCTGGAGCGCACGGTCGCGGTGAAGGTGCTGCTGCGGGCGCGCTTCGCCGGAGCGGAGGAAAGGGAGCGCTTCCACCGCGAGGCCCGGGCGGCAGCACGGCTGAAGCACCCCGGCATCGTCAGTATTTTCGACATCGGCGAGGACGATGGCGTGCCCTGGTTCTGCATGGAGCACCTGCCGGGAAAGAACCTGGAGGAGGCCGTGCGCGACCATCCGCTGCCCGCAAAGGATGCCGCCCGGCACATGCGCCGCGTGGCGGAGGCCGTCCAACACGCGCACGACCACGACGTGCTTCACCGAGACCTGAAGCCGTCCAATATCCTGTTAGACGGCGAAGGCGATCCGCGCGTGACCGACTTCGGCATCGCCCGGATGGACGCTTCCAATGCCTCCGAACTCACGCGCACCGGCCAAGTCCTCGGCTCTCCCGGCTACTCGGCTCCGGAGCAAGCTTTCGGCGGAGAAGCCAACGCCCGGACCGACGTTTACGGCCTCGGAGCATCGCTCTACCACCTCCTCACCGGACGGCCGCCCTTCGTGGGGCCGACGCTGGATACGATTCTCGTCCAGCTCCGCGAAGACGATCCGCTCTCCCTTCGCCGGCTGAATCCCAGCGTTCCCCGCGACTTGGAAACGGTCTGCCTGAAATGCCTGCGCAAGGATCCCGTCCAGCGCTACTCCACCGCGCAGGAGGTCGCGGACGACCTCGGGCGCTTCCTTGCCGGCGAGCCGATTCATGCCAAGCCCCTCGGCCCGCTCGGCCGGGCGTGGCGCTGGGGCCGTCGGCGTCCATGGACCACGGCGCTCGCCATCGCGTGCACCATCCTGGTGGCGACGCTGATTGCAGGCTTCGTGGTGACGGAGCAGCGCGAGGATCGCGAGGGGCGCCGGGTAATCCTGATCGCGGCCTCCCACGAGGCGAGGGCCCAGCGGGAAGGCGACTCGGGGAAACGGGCGATCGCTGCGGTTCGAGAGGCCTGGGGAATCAAGCCTTCCCCGGGGCTTAGGAATGAAGCGATCGCCGCGCTCTCGCTGCCGGGTGTCGAATTCTTGCCTGCGCTCGGAGGAGACCTCCCGGCCCCGCCCACCGGAGAGCTATCCGTTGCCGATCCTTCAGGCCGTCGCCGCGCCGTCGTCCGTCATCTGCCCGGTGGACGCGCCGATGCCATCGACATCGTGTCGGTCTCTGACGGCAAGGTACTCCACGAACTCAAGAACGACCACCGCATCACCTGCCTCGACTGGTCGGGCGAGCTGCTCATCGCCGGAGGCAAGTCGATCCGGCTGGTGCAGGTGTGGGATACCACCACCGGCCAGCGCCTGCATCGTTTCGGCGGCCACAATGCCGACCTCGGAGCGGTCGCCTTCCGCCCCGGCGGCCAGGAGTTCGTCAGCATCGCCCGGGATGGCATGCTGAAGGTCTGGCACGCCGGCCTAGGTGCGGAGCTGCTGCGCGTGACCGGCTTGCCCGAGCATGCCGGACCGGTCGCGTGGTCGGAAGACGGCACCGTCCTGCGCGTGCGCCGCTCGGACGGCAGCGCGGTCGATGGCTTCCGCTTCCAGTGGCCGCGTTTTCTCACCGTGGTCGGTCCCGGAGCGCCCGAACCGCGATCGGAGAACATCGATAGCCTGCACCTCGATGCCTCCGGCCGGGTCGCCGTCACGGTGGATGAAAAGGTCTGCCGACTGTGGTCACTCGCCGAGGGCCGTGAAGTGGCGCGATTCCCAAAGGTCGACGTCGAGTGGATGTCCGCCGCACTCACCCCGGAGACCTTGTGGCTGTGCAGCTGGAATGTGGGGCTCCGGCGAATCCCACTTTCCCCCGGTGCGTGGCCCGCCGTCACCGACCTGCAAGCCACGAAAATCGGCCCCGGTCCGCTGCTGGTCGCGACGTCCCGGGATGGAAAATTCCTGGCCCTCACCAAAAACGACGAGGATCCGAAGAACGACCGCGTGCTTCTCGTTTCCACCGCCGACTTCTCGATCCGGAACCTCCCGCAGCAAGACCCCTACTGCGCCGCCTTTTCGCCGGATGGAACCCTGCTCGTCACCGGCAGCTTCCGCGTCCCCGGTGCCACCTTGCACTCCCTGCAAGGCGGATCACCCCGGCCGCTGGATCACCCCGGCCTCGTGCTCGGAGCCCTCTTCACCGACGACGGCCATTCCCTCTGGCTCTGGGGCGACCACGCCGTGACGCGCTGGAACACCGCCACGTGGAAATCCGAGACCGTGCTCACCGGCCAAGCGCCGAACGGCTTCACCGTCTCGCCGGATGGCACCCTCGCCGCCAGCGCCACCCGCCGCGCCGTCATCCTCCACCGCACCAGCGATCTCGCGGAAATCGCCCGCCTCGAAATCCCCGCCGCCGTCGGCGAGGTCGGCATGCCCACGCTCACCTTCAGCCCGGACGGCCATCACCTGGCAATCCACGTCGAAGACGGCGCGGTCATCTCATGGGACCTCCCTACCCTGCGTGCCGAACTCGCGAAGCTCGGGATGGACTGGGAGTGACCACATGGACATACGATGGATTCCGCTTTTACGGTATGTATAGGATACCGGAAAAGCGGAATCCCGCCTGAGTGCCTTGCGACAGCGGTTTACGAATGGAAAGCTCCGCCGTGCCGCATCGCTGGAGCCCGCTGCTGAAAGCAACCGCCGGAAGGGTGCCTGTGGCATTGCTGGCAATCGCAGCCTTGGGCACGGCAGGTTCGCCACTGGGCATTTGGTCGAGCCACATCGAGCGCATGAGCCACTTCCGCTGGTGGTGGCTCGGGCTGCTTGTGGCACTTGCCAGCTGGTTTTTCAGGAAGCAGAGACGTGCCTTGGCTGCGATTGCGGCAGCACTGACCGCATGGGCTGCCATCCCCTTGGGGCCCTACTGGATCTCCCATCCCAAGGTCGCGAGTGAAAACGCGCTGAAGTTCCTCGCTTGGAACGTCCTTTGGGAGAACCCGACAAAAGACCTCGCGCTGCCTTGGCTGGGCCATCAGGAGGCGGACGTCCTTCTCCTCACCGAATGCACGGACGAGTGGCGCCAGAGGCTCTCGCCGCTGAAGGAAAAGTATCCCTTCCAGATCTCTAGCGGCCGCGACGGGGCGGAAGGCATGTGGCTCTTGAGCCGCTATCCTTTGGATGTGCCCGACGCTGACGGCATCGCTGCGGACAAGCCGTGGATTTCCACCCTCATGCATGCACCCGGCGGACCAGTCCGGATCCTCGGCATGCATCCCCGCACCCCGCGCGCGGGGCAGCGCTTCGACCAGCGGAATCAGCAATACGACCACGCGGCGGACATCGCGGCCAACGCCGGAACACCGGTGGTCCTTCTCGGCGATCTGAACTGCACCCCGTTTTCGCCATGGTTCCAACGCCTGCTGAAACGCGGGAAACTCCACGATTCAGCACTGGGCTTCGGCCTCCCTTCGACGTGGCACAGCAATGGCATCGGCCTGCCCATCGACCACATCCTCGTCAGCAGCGACTGGCAAGTGGTGGAAAGGAAGGTTCACCCGGACTGGATGGGCTCCGACCATCGCCCGGTGATCGCGGTGCTGGCCCTTTCTTCCTCGCCCGACCGCAACGACAAGCAGTAGTTCTGCAGGTCGTTCACCGCCGATGAAATCCCTGAGATCCACTCCTCTTTCCGGAATTGCCGCGGCGCTGCTGTCACTGGCCTGCGTCGCCCTGCCGGTTCCGTCCGCCGCCGCCGAACTCTCACCGGCCACGCAATTGGAGCATGATCTGATCTCCGGCACTCATGGGGACAATTTGAAGAAGGCCGGCCAGCCCCTCGCCGATCTGGACTCCAAGTTCAGGACCGCCCTGGAGAAATACCGCGCGGAAACCCAAGCCGCGGGCAAACTCGATGCGGTTGAGAAAATCGACGCAGCCCTCAAAAGCTTCGACGCCGGCAACCCACCGACGGCCGACTCATCCGACCCGGAACTCGCCAAGCTCGGAAAGGCCTACCTCGAAAAGCGCACCAAACTGGAAGTCTCTCTCAAGGCTGCATTCATCGACGCTTGGACCCTGCATCGGCAGAAGCTCGAAGGACTGGTGACCCGGCTTACCAAGGAGGGCAAGATCGACGATGCGAAGATCGTTCGCGATGAAGCCAGCGCAGTTGAAAAAACCATCGCGAACCTTTCCGGCAAGCCGCTGATCAAATCCGCCAGGGACCTGATCCTCTCAACGGAATGGGAGGCGAAGCAAGTGGGCGAGAAACCTTGGACGGTCAAATTCCACGAAAACGGCACCGCCACGCGCGGCGGTGGCGACAAGGGTAAGGAGACCGTCGCATGGAAGTGGAAGATCGAGGACGAGAAGATCCTCTGGTGCCACTGGCCCTCCAATGGATGGGTAAAATTCCAGATCCCCGACTTGCGGGCATCCAAGCTCGAAGGCGTCAGCAAGGGCGGCGACAAGTGGTCGCTCACGCCGCCCTTCTAACCGGATGCCCCTTCAGCACTGGATCGACGGGAAATGCGCCCCGGTGGGCGGAGTGTAGTCGCCGAATGACATGTACGAGAGCACCTTGCCGGTGCGGTGGCCAGCAGCCATCGCCTTGCGGAAGAGGCCGGTGCGGGCCATCGGGCAGATGTACTTGGCCACCGGTGGCGGCAGGTGACGGGCGGCCTGGGAAGCCAGGCCGAGCAGGTCTTCATCGGTCTCGGCACCCGCGTGACCGAACAAGGTCGCGAAGAGATAGGCGACCGGCTTTCCGCCGCGGAGCTTGAGGAAACCCGGCACCTGAAACTCGATCAGCTGCGCTGCATCGCCTGCGCGCGAGAAGCCGTAGGCGAGGCGCGAAAGTTCGGCGATCACTGGCAGGTCATCTCCGGTAATCGGCCGGACCTCCGGATCCTCCTCCGCTGCGGGCGCCGCCTGCATCAGCACCGCGCTGTCCCGCCAATCGAAGCCGAGAGCAGTGTAAAGCGACAGCGAGGTGATATTGAGCGCCTCTTGGAAAAGCCGCACCTGCCGGATCTCCCGCCGCCGGGCTTCATCGATCACCCACTGCATCAGCGCCCGGCCGATCCCTTTCGACTGCACTTTCGGGTCGACGGTGATCGGCCCCACACCTGCGACCTCATCGGCGAAGGTCAGGAAATTCGAGCCGATGATTTCGCCATCCAGCACCGCCATCACGCCGGTGTAGTCGGGCCGCTGGACGGTCTGGCCGATGATCATTTCCCCGACTTCGGGAGCGGGAATATCCCTCTCGACCCCGCAGCGGTCGTGCAGGGCGGAAAAGGCTTCGTGGCAAATGACGGAAAGCCGCGGGATGAATTCCGCGATCGCGGGGACGAGTTCGAGCGCCATGGCGCGATTGAATCGCCCACGTGCGGACCTTTCAATGGTCCCTTTGGCCCATTAGTGCTTGGTCCGGCGAAACGCGTGGGCCCACTTGTGCTCCCACACGTGCAGCCACGGGTGAGCCCCGTGCTGATCGGACGCCTCATGCGCCGCATAGGCGACTCCCGCCACCCACAGCAGCGGCACCAGGATCAGCGACAGGCCGATCGTGGCGAACGAGAGCCAGAGGGCGCAGAAGACCATCAGCACGTTGCCGACGATCATGATGGCGAGGCCGTCGACATAGTGGTGCTTGTAGAGGTGCCCCAGGCCGGGGACCACACTGAGCAGGGCGGCAACCTTGTTGCGGTCCACGTCCCGCCAGGCATCGAACAATTCCTTCATGGGATTCAAAGCTCCTTTCTCACCTTGCAGGTTGGCATGGCGATCGCCAGGAAGCAAGAAGCCTGTTTGGGTTACCCAATCGGGGTGAAATGATCGCCCCCGCGGTTCCGTTCTTGGCGTTACGCCATCCGGCCACTCAAAATACCGTCAGCATGAAAACGCCGTCCATCCTCGCCCTCCTTGGTGCATTCGCCCTCTCCGCCTCCGCCCAGGAAGTCAAACCGCTCAAGGTGATGCTCCTCACCGGCGGCTGCTGCCACGACTACAAGACCCAGAAGGACATCCTGAAGAAGGGCCTGGAAGAACGGATCAATGTCACCGTGGAGCAGATCCACGTGGATGACGGCAGCACCAAGCCGCCGCTCCCGATCTATGGCAATCCCGACTACGCCGCCGGCTACGATCTGGTCATCCACGACGAGTGCGCCGCCGACGTGAAGGATCTGGAGGTCGTGAAAGGCGTGGTGAAGCCGCACCTTGATGGCATCCCGGCCATCGCCCTCCACTGCGCCATGCACTGTTACCGCGTCGGCGAGTACCAGAAGAAGGCCACCAAGGACGAGGACACGACTTGGTTCGACCTGCTCGGCCTGCAGTCCAGCGGCCACGGTTCCCAGAGGCCGATCGACATCAAGTTCACCGACACCAGCCACCCGATCACCAAGGGAGCCAAGGATTGGACCACGGGGAACGAGGAGCTCTACAACAACATCGACATCCACAAGAGCGCCACGCCGCTCGCCACCGGCACCCAGGATAAGTCCACGACCGTGGTCGTGTGGACGAACCTCTACGGGCCGAAGAAGACCCGCGTCTTCGCCACCACCATCGGCCACAACAACGACACGGTGAGCGACGCACGCTATCTCGACATGGTCGCCAAGGGCGTGCTGTGGGCCACCGACAAGCTCGATGCCCAGGGCAAGCCGAAGGCGGGCTACGGGCGTCCGGAGAAGAAGTAATTAAGCAGGGCTTCGCACGGGCGGGAAATTCGGTTTCCCGCCCGATTTGCTTTCGCGTCTTGTAGTTAGGAAAAGTTGAATGTTAACTAGGGCACGCGCTCGTTCCCCGCAGTGGGAAGCAGCGCGTGCAACCCCCTATCCTAGGAAAACATGAAGTTCCGCCTACTCGTCAGTGCTCTTTTTCTCGCCGCCGGCCTGCGTGCCCAAGCCGGTCTCCCCGTCCGCCCCGAGTGGCTCGCCGGCGTGTCCGAGAACGGCATGCTGGTAATGTTCGCCAGCGACGCCCCCACGGATGTCACCAAGGTCAAGATCAAGGGCCTCCAGAAGAAGGAGAAGATCCTCGCGATCGATATCCGCCCTGCCAATGGCCTGCTCTACGCGCTCGGCAGCAGCAGCCGCCTCTACACCCTCAACTGGGAAACGGGCTATGCCACCCAGGTCGGCAGCGGGACCTTCTCCACGCTGCTGAATGGCGCCCACTTCGCCTTCGACTTCAATCCAGTGGTGGACCGCATCCGTCTGGTGAGCGATGCCGGCCAGAATCTCCGCCTCAATCCGGACGATGCTTCCGTTACTTCCGTCGACGCCAGCGTCGCCTACGCCGGCGGCGATCCGAATTTCGGCGACACGCCTTCGATCGCGGCCTGTGCCTACACGAACAACGACAACGACCCGGTGACCACCACCACCACGCTGTACGACATCGATGCCTCCCAGGACCTTCTGGTCGTCCAGAACCCGCCGAATTCCGGCACCCTGAACACGGTGGGTGCCCTCGGCGTGGACGTGACGGAAGTCGCCGGCTTCGACATCGCCGGCAGCAATGGCGTCGCCTACGCCGGCATCGTCGTAAAGGAGGGTAAGAAGAAAAAATACCGCACCACCCTTTTTACGATCAACCTCACCAACGGCACCGCAACTTCGCTCGGCCACATTGGTGGCCCATGGCCGCTGACCTCGCTCACCGCGCTGGGACCGGTCGCTGAATGATCACCCGCTCGGCCTGAAATCCGCTTCGAAGCCGGAGTCCGTCACAGGCTCCGGCTTTTTCATGCCCGGATTCCTTCATGTCCGTGGATCGTCGGGGAGGCTTTGCTTCCAAGATGGCGCTCTGCAACCCTTGTGGAATCGACATTGCGCCGTGTTAGAAACGCTGCTTGGATGGCAGGGCAACAATCCCCAATCGCCATGTTCAAGGAGTTCAGAGAATTCATCCTCAAGGGTAACATGTTCGACCTCGCGGTCGGCGTCATCATTGCGACCGCGTTCGGCAAGGTGGTCACTGCTTTCACCGAGCTGCTGCTCTCGGCGATCAGCTTCCCGACCGATTCAACCCAAGTGGGCGCGATCGAGTTGGCAAAGCGGGTCACCAAGGGTGCCGACGGCAAGGACGTGGTCAAAGCGATCGATATTGCCCCGGTCATCAATTCCTTCATCAACCTGCTGATCGTCGGCTTCGCGCTGTTCCTGGTGGTGAAGGCCTACAACACCGCCAAGAAGCGCTTCGAGAAACCAGCAGCCCCAGCCGGACCGGAAGAGCTTCCTGCCGACGTGAAGCTCCTCGCCGAGATCCGCGATCTGCTGAAGAACAAGGCTTGATCCGCGCGCCCGGTCTGCTGGCCTTCCGGCCGTGCCTGCCGAGCCCTTCGATTTGACCGACGTCCTGCCATCCCTTGCGGGGGATGGCTGGCGCGGGATGGCGCGCCGGAGCTTGGAAAACGTGCTCGGACTGACCCGGGTCCGCGCGACCTTCCGCCGTGCTGCCGCACAACCGGGAGAAGTTTTCACCGAGGCCCTCCACGCCTACGGGCTGGAGGTCGATTGCCCCGGTTTCGACGAAGCGGTACCAGCGACCGGCCCGGTGGTGGTGGTGGCCAACCACCCTTTCGGCGGGGCGGATGCCATGTCTCTGGGCACCCTGTGCGGGACTCGCCGGCCGGATTCCCTGATGCTGGCCAACCGGATGACCGCCGCCATCCCCGGGATCGGGTCGAAAATGATCCCGCTCTCGATCCTGAACGAAGGGGACACGGCCCGTGACAATGCGCGCTCGCTGCGAGCGGCGCTCCAGCATCTCCGGGCCGGCGGTTTGCTCTCCTGCTTCCCCGCCGGTGAAGTCGCATCATTCCGGGACGGCAAGGTCACCGAGGGACCATGGTCACCCCACGTGGCCGCCCTCGCGCTGAAAGCGAAGGCGGATCTGGTGGTGGTCCGCTTTCCCGGCCAAGCGCCGGAATGGTTCCACCAGGCCGGAAAACTGCATCCGATGGTGAGGACGGCGCTCCTCCCGCGGGTGCTGCTGGTGATGGATGGCCAAACGGTCCCCTGCCACGCCCAGCGCATTGGTTTTGAAGAAGTCGCGACCATGACACCGCAGGATTTATCGGCGTTCCTGCGGGCGCGGGCCATCGGAGAAGAAACTCCGCCCCTGTGACAAGAACGTCGTCCATCCCCCATCGACCCGCCCCGAAAATCGGGACTTGATAACATCCACAGCAAGGTTCACTCCATCGCCACCGGCGATGGTCGGGATGGAATTCTCAATGAGACTTCCACCGGCGTTTCGGACATGCTGGCAGGCGAATTGCCATGAACGACTCTCTACAGCCCATCGCCCCGCCGGTGGATCCCACCGAGCTCGCCGCGGAAATCGCGATTCTGAATCGCCGCGGCCCCTTGGCCTCGCAGGGGCGCTTCGATGTGTTCCTCGCCTCCGCGTGGGAGATTCCCGCGCTGCTCCACGAAATCGGCCGGCTGCGCGAAATCACTTTCCGCCAGGTCGGTGAAGGCACCGGCAAGCCGCTGGACCTCGATCCCTTCGACGCCAGCTACCTCCACCTGTTCCTGTGGGACCGCGAAGGCGGCCAAGTGGCCGGTGGCTACCGCCTCGGCTGCACGGACGTGCTGCTGGCAGCCGGCGGAGCCAGCGCGCTCTACACCTCCACCCTCTTCGACTTCGAGGAGCCTTTCCTCGATTTCCTCAAGCCCGCCTTGGAACTCGGGCGATCCTTCGTCGCGCCGGACTACCAGAAATCAATCCACCCGCTGGGACTGCTCTGGCGCGGGATCGGCCGCTTCGTGGCGGAGCGCCCGCGTTACGCCCGGCTCTTCGGTCCGGTGAGCATCTCCCGCGATTACACGGCGTATTCGCAGGATCTCATTGTCCGCTTCCTCCGGGATAGCCGGCAAGATCCCACCGTTTCCCGCTGGGTGAAGCCCCGTCACCCGTACGACGGGCTTCCCGACGATGAAGGAATCAGCCACCGGCTGCAATCCATCGAGGATGTCTCCGCCGCGGTTTCCGCCGCAGAACCCGACAACAAGGGCGTGCCGGTGCTGCTGCGGCAGTATCTCAAGCTGAATGCCACGCTGCTGGAATTCAACGTGGACCCTGACTTCTCGGACGTGCTGGACGCTCTGGTGCTCGTGGACCTGCGGCAGGCTCCCGCCGCGGTACTCGCCCGCTACATGGGCGAAGACGGCTTCCGGAGCTTCTCGGAAGCCGCCGTTTCGGAGGTCGCGTGAATCCGGTCAAATGAAGGTCACTTGGCCTTCACGATGATCTTGCCAAACATCTTGTCGAAGTGCCCGGGCGAGGAGCAGAAGTAGTGATACTCGCCCGGCTCACCCGCCACGAAGTTCAGCGTGGCGCTCTCGCCGCCGCCGATCAGCTTGGTGTTTCCGACCATCAGGGCCTTTGACTCCTTGTCGGTCGGCACGTAGCCCGTGGCCGCAGCGGCATGGCACTTCGGTGCGAACTGGATGACCGTGGTGCCCGGCTTCAGCAGCACCACATTGTGCTTCATCGACTTCTCGCCCTTCGCGCTGGCGTTCTTGAAAACCAGCGAGACCTTCTGGCCGCTCACCACCTCGAAGGTGGTCTTGCTGTAGACCATCCGGTCATCGGCGCTGAGTTCCAGCTTCACCACCTCGGCCGCGTGAGACACGGCCGAGGCGAGTAACAGGAGGGATGTGGCGAGAAGCGCGCGCATCGGTCCGCTGGATTACTTCTTCTTGCCGGCTTCTTCGAGCTGGGCGCGGGTCACCGGCGCCTTGATGTCCTTGAATTGCTCGCGGAATTTCTTGGCGTCTTCCGGGGTTACCACGGATGCATTATGGTCGAAGGAGTTACGAAGGTAGGTCATCACCGCGGCCAGCTTTTCATCGTCGAGCGAGGCTTCCAGCGGTGCCATCATGCCAATGATCTTGGTATTGGTGGGGTCCTTCTGGATGCCCTTCAGCACGGCGAGGGCAAACGCGGCGGGCTCGCCAACCACGATCTTGGAGTCGACCAGGGAAGGAGCCATCTTCATGTCGGGAGGAATCGCCATGCCCTTGGCGTCGGGACCGTGACAAGCCGAGCAGGTCATGAAGGTGGTCTTGCCGGTTTCCATCAGCTTGGCCTTCTGGGCGTCATCGGCAGTGGCAACCGCGGCGGTCGCGGCGAGGAGAGAAAGAGCGAGGTATTTCATATCGGTCGTGTCAGGCTGCCCGGCTACGTTGGGAGCTTCGGCGGCCTTTCGCAACCATGAGTTCGCGTCAGCAGACACCGGGCGGAGGCGATCTGCCCGGAAAATGCTCCTCACAAACCCGCCATTTCCCCCGGGATTGACCCCGGCGAGGCATTTCCCTAGTTCCAAGCCCGGTCGAAACGACCGCCACTTCCATGTCCAAGGTTCCCACCATCATCTACACGAAGACCGACGAAGCCCCGTTGCTCGCGACTTACTCGTTCCTCCCGATCGTGCAGGCGTTCACGAAGCACTCCGGCATCACCGTGGAGACCCGGGACATCTCACTGGCCGGCCGCATCATCGCCCAGTTCCCCGACTTCCTGAAGCCGGAGCAACAGATCGGCGACCATCTCGCGGAGCTTGGCGCTCTGACGCTTACGCCGGAGGCAAACATCATCAAGCTGCCTAATATCTCGGCCTCCGTGCCGCAGCTGAAGGCCGCCGTGGCCGAACTCCAGGCAAAGGGTTATGCGCTGCCCGACTTCCCGGAGAACCCGCAGACCGATGCCGAAAAAGATATCAAGGCACGCTATGCCAAGGTCATGGGCTCGGCCGTGAACCCGGTGCTTCGCGAAGGCAACTCCGACCGCCGCGCACCGAAGGCGGTGAAGGATTACGCGAAGAAGCATCCGCACTCGATGGGTGCCTGGAGCGGCGACTCGAAGACCTCGGTCGGCACCATGGGTGGAAACGGCGACTTTTTTTCCAACGAGAAATCGGTGACCGTCGGCGACGCGACCGACGTGAAGATCACCTTCACCGGAGCCGATGGCAGCGTGAAGGTTCTCAAGGAGTCCACACCGCTGAAGGCCGGTGAAATCCTCGACGCCACCTTCATGAGCAAGGCGGCGCTGGTGTCCTTCCTCGAAGGCCAGATCGCGAAGGCAAAGGCCGATGGCGTGCTCTTCTCGCTGCACATGAAGGCGACCATGATGAAGGTCAGCGATCCGATCATCTTCGGCCACGCGGTGGAGGTGTTCTTCAAGGACCTCATCGCGAAGCACGCCGCGACGCTCAAGGAGCTCGGCGTCGATTTCCGCAATGGCTTCGGCGATCTCGTCGCGAAGATCGAGAAGCTGCCGGCTGGCAAGAAGGCGGAAATCGAAGCCGACATCCAGGCCGCCTACGCCAATGGCCCGGCGCTCTCGATGGTGAACTCCGACAAGGGCATCACCAACCTTCACGTGCCGAGCGATGTCATCGTCGACGCCTCGATGCCCGCGATGATCCGCGCCGGTGGCAAGGTGTGGGACGCCCAGGGCAAGACTGGCGACACCCTCGCCGTGATCCCGGACAGCTCCTACGCGGGCGTCTATCAGGCCGTCATCGACTTCTGCAAAAAGAACGGCGCGCTCGATCCCAAGACCATGGGCTCGGTGCCAAACGTCGGCCTCATGGCGCAGGCCGCCGAGGAATACGGCTCGCACAACAAGACCTTCGAAATCCCTGCCAAGGGCACCGTCACCGTCACTGACTCTAACGGCAAAGTGCTGCTCTCCCACGAGGTGGAAGCCGGCGACATCTGGCGCGCCTGCCAGACCAAGGACGCGCCGATTCAGGACTGGGTGAAGCTTGCCGTGAACCGCGCCCGCGCCACTGGCGATCCGGCCGTCTTCTGGCTCGACAAGAGCCGCGCGCACGACGCCCAGCTCATCACGAAGGTCGAGAAGTACCTGAAGGACCACGACACCGCTGGCCTTGAGATCAAGATCCTCGCGCCAGCCGATGCCTGCACCTACTCGCTCGAGCGCATCGTGCAGGGCAAGGACACCATCTCGGTGACTGGCAACGTGCTACGCGACTACAACACCGACCTCTTCCCCATCCTCGAAGTCGGCACCTCGGCGAAGATGCTTTCGATCGTTCCGCTGATGAATGGCGGCGGTCTCTTTGAAACCGGTGCCGGTGGTTCCGCACCGAAGCACGTCGAGCAGTTCCTGCAGGAGGACTATCTGCGCTGGGACAGCCTCGGTGAGTTCTTCGCGCTCGCGCCGTCCTTCGAGCACATCGCCGATACCTTCAAGCTGCCGCGCGCCAAGGTGCTCGCCGACACGCTCGATGCCGCCACCGGCAAGTTCCTCGAATACGACCGCTCCCCGGGCCGCAAGCTCGGCACCCTCGACAACCGCGGCTCGCACTTCTACCTCGCGCTCTACTGGGCTCACGAGCTCGTGGAGCAAACCGGGGATCTCGAACTGCAAGCCATCTTCGCCCCTGTCGCCGAGCAACTCGCCGCGAACGAAGCGAAGATCGTGGAAGAGCTCAACGCCGTGCAGGGCAAGCCGGTGGACATCGGCGGCTACTTCCAACCGGACGATGCCAAGGCATCCGCGGCGCTGCGTCCTAGCGCGACCTTCAAGGCGATCCTTGAGACCATCTGACTTGTCATCTCACCAAGGGCCCGCCGAGCGAAAGCCGGCGGGCCTTTTTTGTGTGAAAAACCGATGAAGACGGAGTTATGTGGGCAAAGATACTTGCCGCATCGGCGCATCTTCATCCATCTCCGCCGCGCATGAATACTCCCCGAGCCATCATCTCCGCCCTGGTTGCCTCTGCCGCGCTTGGCCTGGTCAGCTGCGCCAGCGGACCGACTTATGCGGAAGTCTCCAAGACACTGCCTCCAATCCCCAAGGGACAAGGCCGCGTCTTCGTCTATCGCACCAGCACGCTGGGCATGGCGGTGAAGCCCTCGATCAAGATCGATGGTCAAGCCGTCGGCACCTCGACTGCCCAAGGTTTCTCCTATTCCGACCACTCACCGGGTGCCCACGAGGTGTCCCTGGTGACCGAGTGGAAGCACAAGGATACCGTGAACGTCACCGCCGGACAGCCCAGCTTCGTCCGCACCCACGTCACCATCGGCGCCTTCGTCGGACACGTGATCCCGACCCACGTCAGCCGTGAGGAAGGCGAAAGCGAGATCCAGAAATGCAAGCTGGTGACCGATTGAGCACCTGACGAGAACCCCCGCATCTCGAGCCCGCCCGATTGACGTCCGGCGGGCTTTTTATTTTCGGAGCGATCGGGTGAGATGAAGTCCCCTTATGTCTCGTAAGGCTCACCTGGCCCCTTTCCCACCATGCGCCGTTTCCTCACCTCGCTCCTTGCCGCACTCTCGATTCAGGTCGCCCATGCTGCGCCGGTCTCGCTGATCGACACCGACAAACCGGCCGAGGGATGGACCTTCAACAATGGCCAGGAGTTTCCGGGAGCGAAGGGAAAGCTGGAGGCGATGGAAGGCGGGGTGAGACTCATCGGTGATTTCACGGGCGGCGGCGGCTACGTCCAAGCGCAGCGCTCGATCGCGGACATCGACGTGCGGGTATTGTCGTTCGACGTTCGCGCGGAAGGCTCGGAGGAATTCACCCTGCGCATCGGTGACGGCAGCGAGCAGTGCCACCAGATCGTGCTGAAGATCGATCCGGCGAAGAGCTGGCAGCCGGTGAATCTGCCACTGGAGACGTTCTTCCGCGATCGTGGCACTGCGGGCGCGCTCACGAACATCGCCCGCTATGAATCCTGGGGCGGCGCGAAGGATGGCAAGTGGCATGGCCCGGCAAAATACGTGTGCTTTCTGTTAGGCAACAGCGGAGGAACCAACAAGGTCCGCACGCTGGAGTTCCGCAATCTCAAGATCGAGCCGATGCCGCAGGCCGTGGCGGGAGCCGAGGTGGTTGAATCGGTGGACCTCGATGAAGTCATCGATGGAGCGAATGAGTGGAACTTCAGCAATGGTCCGGAGTTCAAGGGTGCTACTGGCAGCTTGGAGGCAAAGGATCATTTCGAGCTTCGCGGTGACTTCACAAAGGGTGGTGCCTACTGCGCGGCCGTCCGTTCGCTCGATGAATTCCAAGCAGCCAACCTGAAGGCGATCCGCATGGAGGCGAAGACGAAGAACGCAGCGACGGTGTCCGTTCAGTTGGTCGATGGCACCGGCCAGACGCACCAGAAGAAGGGCATCCCGATCACCGCCGATGACGTTTGGCACGAAGTCATCATCGACCCGCAGCAAATCGCCGGTGGCGAGCATTGGAGCGGCGCGAACGACGGCCAATGGCATGGCCCGGCGAAGATGTTCGCGATCTCCGTGACCTCCGGCTCCGACGAGAAAGGCAAGCAACCGGTGCTAGAGATGCGTCACATCCGCGGAGAGTTCCTGCTGCCGGTCTTTTCCGGAAAGCCGGCCTTGGAAGAAGACTTCAGCCACGGCCTGCCTGCTGGCTGGACGTCTTCCGGCAAAGTTGAAACATCCACGCTGAAGCTCTCCCGCACGGTGAACGAGGCGGAGAAGCCCTGCGGATTCTCAACTACGACGTTTCCCGTAGCTCCCGGCAAGTGGCTCGCAAGCCTGCGCGCCAAGTCCGAGCTGGAGTCGCCGGATAATTCCTACCACGGCGCCGTGACGCTTGAGGTGCTGGGTTCCGGCGGCAAGACGATCGCCACGTTGCCCGTGGCCGAGGTCTTCGGAAAACGCGACTGGCAGGCATCGCAAGCCACGCTCGATCTACCGGCGGGTGCAACCACCGCGCGCTTGAAAGGCGAGCTTCGCAAAACCTGGGGCACGCTGTGGCTCGATGATCTCGCATTGTCTCCGCTCGATCCCGCGCCCCTGCGCGCAGGCCGCGTAGAGCGATTGCTTTTTTCCACCGCCGCCTTGGGAAACCTGCTGCTTCCCAGCGATCCAAAGACCGTGAATGTGGAAGTGATCTGCCGCAAACCCCTCGCCACGTCATCGCGCTCGCTCGCGTGGACGGTGTGCGACTATTGGGGCATGGAGCAGCTGGACCCGGCGAAGGTGTCCTTGGATGGCCCCACGCCGAAAGACGGCAAGTTCGTCTACACCGCCACCATCGATCTATCGCAAGCATCGTTGGAAACCGGCCGTTACTACGAAGTCCATGCCTCACTCGATGCGGAGAAGTTCAAGAACCACACCGGCCTCGCGATCTTGCCTGAGGCGATCACTCATCGTTACAAACCCGAAGAGGTTCCATTCACCGCGCGGAATTGGGACAACCGCATCCCCGAGTTCATCCGCCTGACCCATCGCCTCGGCGTGCGCATGTGCGGCGTCTGGGGTGGCTGGTCGGAGAAGCCTCCCTACACGCCGGAAGCACCCGGCTTGGACCTCGTGAAGGAACTCGGCATGGGATGGGTCACCGGAACACCCGCCGCGACGATCGAGCGTGGCTCGACCGACTACGATGAGAAGGCCCTGCGCGAAGGAATGCGGAACTTCCTCACCACCTTCGGCAAACATCGTCCGCTCGTCGTCAACCTCGGCAACGAACCCCATGGCACCGGCGAACGCGTGATCAAAAATGCCGAAGCCTATCGCGTGCTTTATGATGAAGTGAAGAAGTTCGACCCCTCCATCAAGGTCGTCGCCACTTCCGTCGAACCCAATGAGGAATACTTCAAGGCTGGCTACGGCAAGTCCTGCGATGCCTTCGACTTTCACATCTACGAAAGCGCCGAGAACGTCCGCCGGACGATCGGCCAGTATCGTGAACTACAGAAGAAATACGGCGTCGAAAAACCGATCTGGTCCACCGAACTCGGCCTCAATAGCCAGGGCATGACCCGGCTCGTCGTCGCTTCCGAACTACCGAAGAAATTCGCGACTTTCTTCGCCGCTGGTGGCGCGAACGTCTCGTGGTTCGGCCTGCTGTATCCCGATGGCGATGGCTCGAGCCACGGCTCATCGGGCGACTCGCACAATGTCTTCGACTGCCGCTTCAACCGCTATAATCCGCGGCTCGATGCGATCGCCTACTACCATGCCGTCAACTCGATCGCGGTGAAGCATTTCGTCGAGGAGAAGCTCTATCCCGACGGCACACGTGCGATGCTATTTCGCGATGCGGAAAAGCAAAGTCTGCTGGTGACTTGGAACGACACCAAGTCCCGGCAAGTGGAATGGCAGTTGGCGGGCACGCGTGAGCTGAAGCACATCGCCATCGACGGCCGCACCACGCAACTAAAGTCGGCGAATGGCAGCTACCGCCTCACGGTTAGCTCGGAACCAGTGATGCTGACGTTTGGCGGCGACGCCAAGCTACCGGCGCAGTTGCCGGATTCACCGGTGCAATTGTCCGCCTCGGCTGGAGAGGTGAAATGCTCCACGGCCAAAGGCTGGCAGGGCCCGAAGGAGCTGATCGCTCCCCCTCGATGGACCGCCAAGGCGGACGGCGCCGCGGCTTGGAAAACAACTACGCCGACCGCGACGACCGCTCGCGAAGCAGAGTGGACCCTGGGCCCCGCGGATAGCGGCACCTGGCTCACCGTTCGCGCACCTCTCCAGTAGCCAGCCTTGCCATCCGCGCCCCTAACGGCTTTGATGGTTCATGCACGACCTCCACATCCACCTCGGCGGGGCCGTCCCTTCTTCGGTCTTGTGGGAAATCCTCTGTGACAACGGCCTGCGGACCGGCTTCGACAATTTCACCGCCTTCCACGACTCGCTCACCGCGCGACCGGACGAGGTGGCCTCGCTCGATGACTTCCTCGGCCGCTACTTCCAGGTCACCGAGGAAATCCAATCGTCGCCCTCCGCCGCCAGTGTCTCGGCCTATCAGGTCGTCGCCAAGGCCTACCGCCGCGCACAGGTCCGCGCGCTGGAGCTTCGCTTCAATCCCTTCAAGCGCGTCCGCCACGGCCTGCACACGATGGACGCCATCATCCTCGCGGTGATGCAGGGCCTCGAACGCGCATCGCTCCACTACGGCGTAGCCACCGGCATCATCCTGTCACTCGGCCGCGACCTCCCGCTGGAGGCAAACTGGCAAATCATCGATGCCGCTATCAAGTGGCGCAGCCGCGGTGCGCTCAATGGCGCGAACGGAGTCGTCGGCATCGACATGGCCGGCCCCGAATCGCGTTCACTCGAACTCAGCAAGCCATGGCTCAGCGAGGTGACCACCATGATGGACAAGGCCCGCGACGCCGGCCTGAAGATCACCTACCACGTCGGCGAAAGCGAAGGCACCGGCGCGGAAGGCATGCTGCGGGTGATCGATGCCATTCACCCCGACCGCATCGGCCACGGCATCGAACTCCGACGCGCCGAAGGCCGTCTCCGCGAAAGCCTGATCGCCCGCCTGCAAGACGAAGGCATCTGTCTGGAACTCTGCCCCACCGTCAATCGCGTCACCCGCGTGGTCCCGGATTTCCAATGGCTCGGCGGCTTCGTGCGCTTGCTCGCCGCCAACGATGTCCCCTTCTGCATCAATACCGACAACCCTTACCTCGTTCACACGAACCTGAAGAAGGAGCATGAGATCGTCGGCACCGAACTCGGCGACGATGCCGAATCCCTCCTCAAGCTCGCAGGCCAACACGCCGTGCAGCATCGCTTCCTGACCGCCTGAACCTTCAGGCAGGCGTCATGCAGTTGACCATCCACTGCACGCCGAAGCGGTCGGTGAGCGATCCGAAGTAGGCACCCCAGAACATATCCTGCAGCGGCATCTCGATCTGGCCACCATCGGCCAAGGCATTGAAGAGCCTCTCGGCTTCCTCCCGCGTGTCGGGCTCCAGGTTGAGGTAAACGTTGGTCCCCTGTTTGTGGCCAGCCCTCATTGCCTCCGGTGTATCTGTGCCCATCAGAACGTGACCGCCCAGAATCGGCAACGCCACATGCATAATCAAGTTCTTCTCCGACTCCGCCATCGGCTGCTCTGGATTCGGCGGAGCTTCGCCGAAGCGATGGATCGGCCCGATGTAGTCGGACTGAAAGACCGTCTTATAGAAAGCGAACGCCTCTTCCGTGCAGGCGGGAAAATTCAGGTAGGTGCTGGTCCGAGCCATGGTTCTCAGTTGGATTCAATCCAAGCGATCACCCTGTCCGCCAATTTGTCAAAGGCGATGACGGACTGCGCGAGGTGCTCCTCCTTCGTGTCCTCGATCTTGTTATGGCTGATGCCGTGTAGGCTCTGGGTGAACATCATCACCGTCGGGATCCCGGCAGCGGCCACTTCGGCGGCATCGTGAAGTGGACCGGAAGGAAGACGATGCGAGACACCACAGGTTTCACGGACCGCCTCGTCGCAGAAGTCGATCAGTTCATCGTTGAATGGCCGGGGCGCGATCTGCCAGATGCGCTCCCAGGTCACGGAGACGTTGCCCTGCTTCGCGAATTGCTCGCTGGCTTGCTTCGCTTCTAACAGCATCGTCGCCAGCTTCGCCGGATCGAGATGGCGCTGGTCGAGGGTGATGCGGCATTCTTCGACCACGCTGGTGACGATCCCCGGCTTGGTGATGCAGGAGCCGATGGTGCACACGCCTTCCCCACTTCGCTCGGCGATCTTGTAAATCTCCTGGCTCATCTTCGCCGCAGCGAGGAAGGCATCACGGCGGCGGTTCATCGGCGTGCTGCCGGAATGCGCGGCTTGGCCGTAGAAGGTGATCGCGTGGCGCTCCACGCCGAAGGTTCCGAGCACCGCGCCGAGTGGAAGATCCAGATCCAGCAAGACCGGACCCTGCTCGATGTGCAGCTCGATGTAGGCGGCGGCGTTCGCGAGTTCCTTGCCACTGGCTTTGACGTTCTCGAAGTCGATGCCACAGGCAGCGAGTGCATCGGGCAAGGCAATGCCATCCTTGTCCCGCAGGCCGCGGGCCTCGTTCATGTCGAGATTGCCCGAGCAAGCAGACGAGCCAAACAAGCTCTTGCCAAAGCGCGCGCCTTCCTCGTCCGCCCAATCGACCACGCACACCGTCACCGGCGGCTTGCCATCGTATTGAGCGTGGAGCCGGCGCAGGATTTCCGTCCCGGCAAGCACGTTGAGACAGCCATCGAGCCAGCCGCCATTCGGCACCGAGTCGATGTGGCCGCCGATGATCAGGGTCTTCTCCGATGCTCCACGGAGGGTCGTCCAGAGATTGCCCGCTTCGTCGGTGTGAATCTCTACCGGAAGGCCGTCGTAGAGAGTCTTATACCAAGTGCGGGCCTTGATCCATGTGTCAGTGAAAGCCACCCGCTGTGCACCGTTCTCATCGCCGGTGAGTTCGCGCAGTTGCTTCAGTTCGGCGATGGTTCGCTGGGGATCAAGGGCCATGACTTCATTCAAACAAGCGGATCTCGCGCCAAGGCGGAAGCAGCATCAATCAAAGTGCAGGTTCTTCTTCTTCGGCTGATAGGCCACCTTGTCCTTGGTCAGGCCGGCCTTGAGAATCTCCTCCGCGCGGCGGATCTGGGTGTCCACGCCCTTGAGCAAATCCTTCGGATCGTACGGCGTGACTTCGTTCGGCGGCACACCGATGCCTTCGATGCCCTTGCCACCATTGAAGCGGCCCTTGTTGCTGGCGACCGCGTAGTAAACCTTGAACATGCCGCTCGGCACCTCAAGCCGGTCCTTCGAGGCCGACATCCCCGCCGTAGGCGTGTCGCCGATCATCCACGCGCGGCCGTCCTCCTTGAACTGTCCCGCGATCGTTTCCCCCGCCGAACGCACTCCCGCATCGACGATGACGACCATCGGACCTGCGTAGGGCGAAGGCCCCGCGCTCTTGTATTGGCGCCAGGCATAGCCCTTCGGCAGGAAGCGTCCGAAGACCGCATCATGGTCGCAACCACCACCGCCGTTCGCACGGCAATCGAGGATCAGTCCGGGCACATCGCCGAGATCCTGTAGCATCTGATCGAGCTGCTCGGGAAGTTCACCGGGCACATCGCGCAGGTGAATGTAGCCCATGCCACCTGTGGTCTTGCCATAGCTTTGCCGGCCCACGGTTTTGAGATCCTTCGGCGGAAAGACCGGGCCGATGGGCACGAAGTTCGGACCACCTTGCCTCACCAGCTTCACCTCACTCTTCTTCGCTCCTTCCGCGAGCTTGAAGGTGATCGGCGTGCCCTCCCAATCCGCCAGGCCAGCGTGGCAGGCAGAATACATGGCCATTTGTGCGGTGGAAAATCCGCTCTCGTCGCTGAGCTTCGCCTTCGCCGCTTCCAAGAACTTAAGCGCTGGCTTGCCATCGATCTCCAGCACCTCCATGCCCGCCTTCGCGCCCTGATCCGCTGCGGGACCGAAGGCGGTCCGAACATACGCCTTGTCCCCCACCATCACGAGATGGACCCGCGGCCCGGTGAAGCGGCGGCCTTGCGACTCGTCGGGATACTTCACCTTCAGGTCGACCAGCCCGGCATGGCCATCCTTCAGGCGCGCGACGAGCCGGTTGCAGAGCTTCACGTGCTCTTCATCACTGTGAACGTCCTTCACGGCCTTCGTGAATTCCTCGCTCACCGACTTCCAGTCGACGCCCTTCGTTTCAAAGAAATGGCCCGCCTTCTTCGGCAGCTCCTGCAGCATGAACTCCACGTCTTTCGCATAGACGTCCGACTTCTCATCCGCCGCAGCAGAAAGCCCGGATGTGGCAAGCACGGCTATCCCCGCGCCCATGAGTCGACGGAATCCAAGAATCATTTCCACACGCTGACCGGAGGCGCGTGGGTTGGCGAGCACGTTCAGCGCTGTACGATCACCGGCGTGCCGACCCGAACCGCGTCGTAGAAACGCTTCGCTTGGCGCTTCGGCAGGCGGATACAGCCGCTCGATGCTGGATAGCCGGGCAAGCGTCCGGCATGCAACCCGTAGGCACCGCTGAAGCGCAGGAAGTAAGGCATCGGCACTCCCTCGAACTTCGAGCCCGGTGGCCGGCCGCCTTTACGGACATCGATGTTTTCCTTCACCACCTTCCCATCGCGCACGTAGTTGCCATAGAACGACGAGCGATGGTCGGCATCCTTCTCGATCACCGAGAAGCTGCCCACCGGCGAACGCTTGCCCTCGCGCCCCGATGAAATCGGCGACACGGCGACCAGCTTGCCTTGATGATAGAGACGGACCTTCTGTTCACCGAGGTTCACCACGATGCGGCGTTGGCTGGTGCTTCCGTTGTCGGCGAGAGCGCCGAGTTCAGGAATGGACGTGCATTGGGTAAGGATGAGTGGGACGGCAAAAACCATCCAGCGGGCGAGACGAAATAGGGTGTTCATGGCTGGCGACGCGCACGTCGTGGCAAGCGGACGGCACTCCGTCAATCGCAGGCCGGATTTCGTGCAAGCTGCATCCAACCGTTGGGCAATTGGCGCATTTCAAATGACCCCGAACGGTTCACAACCCGGGCAACAACGATGACCAAACCCGCTGATCATCAGCGATCGGAAGCAGACTCGCCCTCCATCGAAAATCAGAGGCACCGGCTTTGCTCTTCTAAGGATGACAACCCCATAAAACGATGAAATCGATCGCAACTCTCATTACCGCCGGTGCCTTGGCAGTTGCCAGCACCTCGTGCATGACCACTTACGACGCCGCGGGCCGCCCCGTTCAATCGGTTGACCCGGGTGCCGCCGCCGCAGGCGCAGTCGCCGCAGGCGCCCTTGGCTACGCCATCGGCCAGCACAATGATAATGACCACTACTACTATGGTCGTGGTTATGGTTACCGAGGCGGCTACTACCGCCACCGCGGCGGATATTATCATCACTAAGGACGGCGTTGGCGTCACCCCATGCTAAGGATGCCGCCAGACACTTCATGAAGCGGGAGCCGCGGTGCTTTTCTAACACCGCGGCCATCCCGTTTTTTTTGGCCCCGAAAAGTTCTTCCCCTCTTTCGTGCGGACACGTGAAAGTTCGCTCATGTTCATCTTCTGGGGCACTCGAAAGACCGAAAGAAAAGAAGGCTACGTCGCCGAGTTCTGCCCCATCTGCCGGGAGATCACGCCCTTTGAACTGCTCCGCATCGGGGTATCCGATCACCTGTACGGGGTTTCGCTCGGAAAGGGCAAGACCCTCGGCCACGCAGCCATCTGCCAAGCATGCCAAACCCAAATCGGCGCGGACGCGATGGAATACCGGGCCTTCGCGCGGCGGGCGGACCAACACATCCATGTCTTGATCAACGAGACGTTTCCCAACATCCGGGAGGCGCGCGCGCCGCGACTGGCTCTCGAGGATCAGCTGAAATCGGGGACGATGGATGAGGCCGACCGGCACGCCATGATGCTGGAGTCTTTCCAGATCCTCTCTGCCTCCACCGAGGCGACTTTCGCCGGTCAAATCCAGGTTCAGGGCCGGGGTGCATGGGGTTGCCTTGGCACGTTTGCGTTGGCCTTCGTGGCAGGCATTGTCGGAGCCGCGATCTGGGTTTACCGGAGCAACGCGAGTATACCACCAACGTCATCACTGGCATCCTGGTGCTGGGCGGACTCTACTCCTTCGTCCAACTGCTGCTGGAGCCACGACGCATCTTCAACCGGAAGATCCTGCCCCGCTTGGCGAAGGCCTTGAGACCGTTCCATCCCACCAAGGAGGAACTCGCCAGCTATCTCGAACGGTTCAAGCGCGCCAGCTTCAAGATTGGCAAGAAGGTGAAGCCCGAGGTCCTGTGGGACGCCATCCAGAATGTCGACCGGGAGTCGAGCGGGGCGTTTCAGGCGCCTTGAGGCCGGCTCTCTACCCGTGCTGGCTATTGCTGCCCAGTTTGTTAAAACAGGGCGAATCAACCCAAAGCATGCAGGCCAAGCACCTCCTCCTCGTCGCTTCCGCCACCCTTTGCTGCGCGCCTTTACGGGCCGCGGATCCGGTGAATCCCATCCTCTTCGTCACCCAGGTGCCGATGCCGGAGGAGGTGAACACCCGATCGGTGAACATGAGCTACATGTCCTGCGTGTCGCCCTTCGGCAATCACCTCGGCGGCACCGCCTTCGCAGGGCGCGGCGGCTCGCTGTGGGTGCGCTTCGGACCGAATGCCACCCCTGCGCTCAATCACCAGCTCGTCGACCTGCTGGCCGTCGCGGATTGGTCGGCGATTCCCGGCGGGAAGCCGTCGGCGAATACGATCGCGGTGCGCAATCCCCACGTCCATTGGAATGCCGGCCGCGCCGTCTTCAGCATGGTCACCGGCGCTCCCGCGAGCAGCGCGGACACCACCGAGTTCTTCTGGCAGCTCTACGAGATCACCCTGCCGACCCAGGCGCAGCTCAGTGCCAGCGTGAAGCCGGTGATCACCAAGGTGGCGAACCAGCCACCCTACAACAACATCATGCCGTGCTACACGCCGGATGATCAGATCGTCTTCTCCAGCGACCGCCCCTACAATGGCCAGTCCCACCTCCGCCAGCGCGAGGAATACCTCGGCCTGCCAACCGTGAGCGGCCTGTGGAAACTCAATCCCACCACCGCGGCCCTACAGCTTCTCCATCACTCGCCGAGCGGCGCCTTTTCCGCTAGCGTCGACAGCTTCGGCCGGCTGGTCTTCATCAACTGGGACCACCTCTCGCGCGACATCGAGGGGATGACTGACGAGCGCGACAGCGACGCCTCCTATGGAGAACCCGCACCGACTTCCTTCGGCGGATGGTTCCGCACCAACAACGGCTCCGGTAACTTCGACGACGAAAGCCCCGCCGCGAATTTCTCCCCGGGCGTGGCCTATGGCACCGGCCCGCACCTCGACTTCTTCCCCGAGCCGCGCAATGCCGACAAGAAGACGCTCAAGGACGAGTTCCCCTGGGGAGTCTCCGTCAATGGCACCCAGACCAACGTCATCGCCGGCATCACCACCAACATCTTCATGCCGTGGATGCTCAATCTCGACGGCACCGGTGGCGAGCTGCTCAACCACGTGGGACGCCAGGAAGTGATCGGTGGCGTCACGCGGAAGAGCTTCCTCACCGACAGCAACCTCGTCGACCTGAACTCCGCCATCGCACCCGGCTATGGCGGCATCGCGGTGCACAACGGCTTCGCGAATTTCTTCTCGATCCACGAGGACCCGCTGAATCCCGGCACCTACTACGGCACGGATTCCGTCGACCTCGGCACCCACACCGCGGGCCGCATCACCAAGCTGACCAATGCCGGCAACAACGTGAACCCGGACACGATGCAGGTCAGCTTCCTCACGCCGGTGGCGAACCTGCCGATCGTGCAGGTCGGCATGAATGTCACCTCGCCGGCGACGCCTTTCACCCCGCTGTCCTCGCCGCTCACCGTCTATCGCACGCCGGTCCCGCTGAAAGATGGCAGCCTCATCGCCTCGGCCGCTTCGTCCGATCGCGCCGACTACAATCACGGCACGGTGGTCACGCCGCAGTCGTGGTTCACGGCCTTCCGGCTGACCTCGATGAAGCCGCAGAGCGTGGGTTCCTCCACTTACATCCCGGACGTCGCGCTCACGCCCGGCATTACCATCACCAGCAGCTACTTCATCCCGGGTCAGGCGCAGGCGGTCCAATTCAACAATGTCACGGCATGGGAACTCGATCCGGTGGAAGTCGTCACCAAGTCCTTGCCCTCAAGCGTCACCACCTCGCCGGTCGATCCAATCGAGGCCGCCGCCTTCACCACTGCGCAGGTTCATTTGCCATCGTTCCAGAAATGGCTGACCGATCACAACTACGCGCTCTCCGTCAGCCGCAATGTCCTGCTGCGCGACCAGCATGATCGCCAGCAGCCCTTCAACCTCCGCAATGCGTGGTCCGGCATTCAGGTCACCGCCACCGCCGGCACCGTTTACAATGTCGCGTGGTCGCAATTCCTCCAGGCCGACCTGCGCCGCGGCTATCTGTTAGGCGGCGCCAATCCCGTCCCCGGCCGTCGCGTGGTGGCCACCGCCATGCACGATGGCTTCTCGGAAAACCCG
Organism: Luteolibacter sp. Y139; assembly: GCF_038066715.1. Classification (NCBI taxonomy): domain Bacteria; kingdom Pseudomonadati; phylum Verrucomicrobiota; class Verrucomicrobiia; order Verrucomicrobiales; family Verrucomicrobiaceae; genus Neoluteolibacter; species Neoluteolibacter soli. Next base: position 148,897 of record NZ_JBBUKT010000003.1, read on the forward strand.
CCCGCCCCCGGTGCGCCTCCCGGCTCGGTGAAGCTCGGCAATGACAGCTCCGTCGCCGCCATCGTCCCCGCTGGCAAGGCGCTCACCTGGCAGCTTCTCGACAACGACGTCCACCTGACCGCCCAGGTCCGAGAGCGCTTCTGGGTCACCTTCCAGCCCGGCGAGATCCGCACCTGCGCGAATTGCCACGGCATCAATACCGCCAACCAGGTCGGCGGCGGCAAGCCGGTGAATACCCCGCAGGCGCTGCTCGACCTGCTCGCCCACTGGAAGACCAATCACCCGCCTGGCACGCTGCAGTCGCCCGATGCGCTGGTGAGCTACGTGAAATCCGCGACGACCGCCGATGTCGTGGTCCAACGCAATGGCGGCTCGATGGGTCCCGCGAGCGTCCAGTTCGCCACGCAAAACGGCAGCGCGGTGGCAGGCACCGACTTCACCGCCAGATCCGGCACGCTTTCATGGAACGATGGCGATAGTGCGCCGAAGACCGTCTCAGTCACGCTGCTCCACCCGGTTGCCACCGGCCCTACCAAGTCCTTCTCGCTCCAACTTTCCGCCCCGACCTATGCCACGCTGGGAACTCCGGCGGTCGGTATCGACATCACCGAGTCACCGCTCGATGCATGGCTCTTCACTTGGTTCGGTGCGAACGCGAATCACTCCGGCGGTGGCCTGCCGACCGACGATCCCGACGGCGATGGCCAGACCAACGAGGAAGAATTCATCTCCGGCACCACTCCGAACGATCCCGCGTCGGTCCTCGCCCTGCATCTCGCCATCGGCGGCGATGGTCTTGCCCATCTCACCTTCCAGGCAATCGCCGGCAAGACCTACACCATCCAGTTCAAGGACAGCTTGGAGGACGCCACTTGGCAGCATCAGGCGGACTTCCCGACCGAGGTCTCGTCGCACCAGGAAGAGATCACCGTGCCGGTTGGCCCGGCCACGCACGGCTTCTTCCGCCTGACCACGCCGCTGGTTCCATGAGCAGGATTACTCCAGTCCCGTCTTCACCGCCTCAAGCTTCTCGAAGTCGATCTTCGGCTCACTCTTGCCGCTCGCTGGCCGGGTGAAGCGGCTGCCGATCTTCACGGTGTCGGCAAAGAAGCCACCATTGTGCATGAAGAACTCCTTGCCGGTCACACCACCGGCATAGTCGAGACGATAGCCGCGGCGGCCGATGTCATCGGCGCTGAAACCTGCTTCGGTGATGGGATGCCATTTCCCATCGATGTCGCGCGCCCATTGATTGCCGTAGTGGCCCTCGCGGGTCTGCCAGCCATTGCGGTCCGCGAAGTTCTCAAGGAAGGAGTGAGCGCCGGTGAGATGCTTGTCGGTCTTCGGCCGCTTGAAGCTGGCGATGAGCTGCCACTTGTTCGTGTCCGACGCAGAGAACCAAGCGGTGTAAACCGTGTTGCCCTTGCCGTCCGGCTTGGCGCGGTTGAGGAAGCGATAGGTGTTCCCCGCCTTCCATGGGAAGAGCAGGAAACTCTGCCCGCCGGAGCCTTCACCGCCGAACTCACCGCCGTGCACGCCTTCGCCCTTCGCGAGCAGGCCGATCTTCTGGTCCTCCGGAATCTCGCCCGGATGGTCCGTCGAGAATGGACTCCACACCGAGAACAGGACGCGGCGCTCGGTGGGGCCGTTCACCTGCATGCCGAAGTAACCTTCGCCGAAGCCATTCGCCATGAAGTAGGAGCCGACCGGATCCTTGCCCTCCGGCACGGTGACCTCGTTGTAGAACCACTCGATGGCCGTCTTTTCCGGCAGCTTGTAGTTCAGGTGCACCGATGGCCCTCGGCGACCCCAGTAGAAGCGGTTGCCCTCGTTGTCCTTCACGAAAGCCACGGTGAGATCGCGGGTCTCGGAGGAAACCACAAGCTGGTCGGCTTCGGCGAAGACCGGGCCGTCCTTCTTCACGCCCTGCAAGTCCACGCGGACATAGCCCGCGTCCTTCACCTTGATCGTGCCCAGCGCGAACTCGCCGCTGCCCTTGAGGTCAACGTTGAAGCTCTTGCTCTCCACCGTGGCGCGGACCTTCGACTCGCCCTGCGGCACGGTGGCCTTCAGTGCCAGATTCAGCTCGGCGGGCTTATCGACGCGAAAGTAGATCGACCTCACCATCTCCGGCCGGTCCCAACTCGGACCGCCTCGACCGCCCTGTCCACTGTCCCCGGCGGTCACATAGGAATTCCCGCCGAGCGGGACGGTCCAACTCGCTGCCGCCTTCTCCGCCGCGTGAACGGGCAAGGCGGCGAGACCGGCGATGAGGAGCCAAGGGCGGATCGGAGCAAGCGAATGCATGCCCAAAAAGACGCCGAATCAGTCACTTTATTTCAAGAAATATTACAAAACAGGCATTTTACGGCAATTCACTCGCCTGATAATCGACGGATTTACCTTCCAAGCCCTTGCCGTCTTCTGACCTCAGCCCGCCCAGATCGAAGCGATGGATGTCTCCGAGCTTCGGCGTCACCGAGAGCAGCCACTCGTGACCGTCGCCGACTTTCTCGCGCTTGGTGATCTCCACCGCGGCCTCATCGACCTTCGGCGAGCCGTATTCCTCGTGATAGAGATAGTTGAAGCGATTGATGCGGATCGAGTTCACCGAGGGCAGCGGCTTGTTGAAGGAAATCCGGAAGGCATGGCCCTCCGGGGTCTTCTCCAGCTTCACGCCCGTAACGATGAAGGAATCGCCGATCTCCACGGGAGTGACTTTCACGAGACCTTCTGCACCGGCCCACGAGAGGTGGGTCTTGCCCACCCACAGCGTGCCGTCTTTGCCAAAGGCGAGGCGGTGATTGCCATTGCCGAGGTCGGTGCCGTCGAACATCGGGATGAGCGCCCCTTGGCGGAAGCCGTTCACATCGTCGGCGAGGAAGCGGACCATGCGCTTCTGGTTCATCTCACCGATCAGCGTATGCCGGGCATACGGCCCCCAAGTCGCCGGAATTACCACCGGCTGGGTCGGCGAGTTCGCGAGTTCGCCTTGAGCGAAGCGCCCGCTCTCTTTGGTGCGCATCGCATCCAGCTTCTCCACTGGCAGCTTGCGCGGGTCGCCCTGATTCCAGCCTTCCTGCCACACCAGCGACGCCGGATGGCCATGGAAGCCGCCGGGCTTCAGCGCGTGTAGCGGCGAGGTGCCGCGCCAGTCGCCCTGGTTGTCAGTGACCAGCACATGGCCGTCCGCATCCACGCCGATGCCGTCCGGCGAACGGAAGCCGCAGGCGAAGGGCGTCATCGTCTTGCCGTCGGGGGAAAGCTTCAGCACCCAGCCGCGCCACGGCACGCGCGAGTACATGCGGCCCGCCTGTTCGGCACGCTTGCCCCACTCGTTGTCGGCGATCATCTGCTTGAAATCGAGAACACCGGGCTCCGACCACTTGCCGCGGATCTCCTCGCGCACGCCTGCTCCATTCGAAGCGAGATTAAGCGAGATGTAGAGCGAGCCATCCGGGCCCTTGGCCGGGCCGAAGGCGAACTCATGGTAGTTCCCCGTCATGCCGAAGCCGTCGAAGAGGGTCTCATATTCGTCCGCCTTGCCATCGCCATCGGTGTCCTTGAGCCGGGTCAATTCCGCCCGCTGCATGACCAGCCACGACGAAGGCGACTCAGCGAGCACTCCGAGCGGCTCCTGCAAGCCTTCCGCAAATTTGCTCCACGTCTTGGCCGCAGGATCGAAGACCATGGCCTCACCGCGGTGAAACACGACCGCGACCTTGCCATCCGGCAGCACATCCACGCCGCCGATCTGCGGGTCCACGCCCGGAGGATTCGGCATGCGTTCGACCGTGAAGGACGCGGCGGCAACGGTGCCGAGCAGCGCGAAGTACGAGAGATGCCGTATCATTGCCAGCGGAAGGTGAGGGTGAAGGATTTGGCGGAGGCCGGAATCTCGGCACTGCCGGTGGAAGACGTGACAGCGACCTTCTCGGCCGCAGCCGTCATCGCCTTGCCAGCATCGAGCTCAAAGCTGCGCTCGATGCCCGTGCCATCGGACAAGGGCTTGATCGTTTCCGTCCACGTCGCCCCGCCACGTTGATAGCGGAACGAAGGCAAGCCGTCCTTGCCAACACGATAGCCGAGGAACTTCGGTGGAAGCTCTTCACCAGCGAGCGGCCACGTCAGCGGAAAGCGCGACTCACGATAGATCACTTCGCCCGCGAGCTTCGCCTGCGAACTGCCATTGCCTTTCCAGTAGCCCCATCCATCGATGAAGCCACCCTTCCACACATAGCGCAGGCGGCATTCACTGGCATCGAAGCAGAACGAAAGATCACCCGGCAACGCCACCGCGATCGCCGCGGGCGAGGCATCCGGCAAGAAGACCCGCTGCACCTGCGGCCGGCGAACTTGGGAGCCCGCCACGGCAAATGGATCCACGTCCGCCTTCTTCTGCTCCTTCTTCCCGGCCGCCTGGCCGATGATGTACTTGTGCAGCTCGCGAAGCGTTGGCTCGCCGAGATGGGCCATCGAGGGCATCTCGATCACGCCCTCGCGCTTGTGATGCGGTGCCACGCACCACTTCACAAAGCCGTCAGGATCCTTGCCGTAGATGCCGGAGATCTCGACCAGCGACGGACCGACGAGCATCTGGTCCACCACGTGGCAGGCCGAGCAGTTCATCTGGAAAACCTGCGCCGGCGGGTCCGCCGCGCGAAGCGCCGCGGTAGCGAGGAAAAGGAGGTACAGCGGTTTCATGAAGTGCGCCTGAGTCTTGCGGGCTTGCGTGGCCACGCAAGGCTGCGTGCCGAAAATTACAGCTCCCAAATGAGTGGGGAAGAACCCCTTAAACAAACGCGGCGGCGTTTCCATCCCTCTTCGGAGGGAATATCGATCAGGCCCCGCTTCCGGACCCCAGATCCACGTTCGGAAAGTGTTCCTTGAGGCACTTTTCGCAGATCCCGTGGCTGAATTTCGCCTCGCTGTGGCGCTGGATGTAGGCCTCGAGCTGGTGCCATTTCCCCTCCTCGTCGCGGATGTCCTTGCAGTAGCTGCAGGTCGGCAGAAAGCCACGCAGCACCTTCACCTCCTGCATCGCTTGCTGGAGCGACTCGATCAGCTGCACGTTTTCACGCTCCACCTCCTTGCGGCGCTCGATCTCCCGCTGCGCCAGGCTCAGCTCCAGCCGCACCCGGGTGACCTCCTTGAGAATGGCGAGCACCGGGCGGTTTTCGATTTCCATGCCGTTCTTCCCGCTCTGCCACGCCAGATACCAGTAGAGAAAGGGAAAGGCGAAGATCCCGATCACGAAGCGGCTGATGAAAGTGCCGCTCATGATCTTCAGGTAGTCCGGCGTGCCGGCGAAGGCCCCGGTGGCGAAAAGCACCACATCCAGCCACAGCACGCCGAGCAAGGTCAGGAAAGCGCGCAGCCACAGCCGCACATTGAGCTTCGGCTGGCCGAGGAATTCCCACGCAATCGCCAGGAAGATCAGGTCGGCAAAGGCAGCAAATACCGAAGCCGAGTAAATGCGCAGGCTCTGCGGCGGGAAATAACTCACACCATCCGGCTGCGAAAGCCGCAGCTGCCAGTGCAGCACCAGCGTCACCACCGGCACCATGACTGAAACCCCGATGATCGTGGAAATCGCAATCCGCGTCGCTCGCGGGCCGTCGAAGACATAGACCACGAAGACCCCTAACAGGAGCGCGGTGTAGAACACCGTGGACCCCACCATGAAAGACACGCCGGGGATATTCACCCGCACGCCGGCATCCGTGACCCAGACCATGACTGCGGTCAGGCTGCCGATCAGCGCATAGAAATGGGCAAGTCCGAGACGACTGCGCAGCGAGTGCGCCCACAAGACGAGGAAATACACGGCGATCGCTTCAGCGATCAGGATCAACAATTCATTCGTCATGCCGGCGTGAGGCGCGGGTCGATGTGTCTCCGCACGCGCCGGAAAGCAACCGGCATTTCTCCGGCATGTCATCAAAGAGCCAACCCATTGCTTTCCGCAATGGAATCAGAAGCCACGCCCGCGGCCGCCTCCGCCGCCGAATCCGCCACCCCCGCGGCCGGCAAAACCACCGCGGTCACGCCGGTTGTCGGGATTGGCCATGCGCTCGGAAATGCTTTGGACCATGGCTTGCTGCTCGGTGGCATCGAGCGAACCGTCCTTGTTGGTATCCGCGCGGGTGAAGCCGCGCTGCATCGGACCAGTCAGTTCATTCTGCGTGATCAAGCCGTCACCGTTCGCGTCCTGCTGCTTCAGGCGGGTGGTCATCTGCTCGGCGACGCGGGCGATCCGCTGCTGGCGTGCCTCGTTGCGCTTTGCCTGGGCTTCCTCCGGGGTAAGGGTCGGCGCCTGTGGAGTGGTCTGCGGGGCAGGAGTTGCAGCAGGCGGTGGCGTTTCCTGAGCCACTGCCGGATCGACAGGCTCCGCTTCGGGCTCAGGCACTGGCGCGGGCGCGGGCTTCGTTGCTGCCGCAGCTTTGTCCGGCGTGAAGCGCTTGGTGGTTGATGCCGGCTTCGGCTGGGCGGCGGCTTTCGGTTCCTGTTTCTCGTCGCAGGCGGCCAAGAGCACCGCGGTGACGACCATCCATGGAAGCTTCGTTTTCATCATGACCGGTGAGGAGCGAGACGGTGGCCCGGGGGGAACCAAGCGCTGCAACCGGCGGAAAAACGGAAAGTTGCGGGCGTGATTTGCTTACGTGTCGCTACGGACCAGGGGAAATTCGCCTCGACCCGAAGCTCCGGAAATGCTTTATACCACCGCGTCCCCAGCACTCCCCATGGACGCGGCACTGACCCCTCCCGGTCAGGACCGCCCGCGAAGTCCCCATGAGTTCCTCGAACGACGAGACCTGGAGAAAATCCACGGCCTTCGGAGTGCGGCGATTGACCCGGTTGCGGGTCGCAGTCGTTGCCTGCGGATGCCTCTTCGTGCCCTTGCTCCTCGGTGGCGTGGCCGCGGCGAAGGACTACTATGCCACCACCCAGACCGGCTTCAATGCGCTGAACTCGGCCAATTTCGAGCCCGGTGACCGGATCCTGCTGGCGGGCGGCACCACCTTCACCGGCACCCTCAATCTCGGCTCGCAGGACACTGGCACGGACGCGCTGGGCAACCTGATCGCCCCCATCCTCATCACCAGCTACGGCACCGGCCGCGCCACCATCGCCGCTGGTGATGGTGTGGCGATCAACGGCTACAACATCGGCGGGATCGAAATCAGCAACCTCATCCTGACCGGATCCGGCGTCGCCGCGAATGGCACTACGACCAGCACCAAGAGCGGCATTTCCTTCTACTGCGATGCGCCGGCGAACCTGAAGTTCCGGCACGTCTACATCGACAACGTGGAGGTCAGCGGCTTCGGCAGCCGCGGCATTTCCATCGGCGGCTACAATGGCAGCGCGGGTTTCGATGACGTGCGGATCAGCAACTCGAACATCCACGACAACCTTCACGCCGGCATCGAGATCTACGGCTATCCGGGAATCACGAATGCGCTGACCAACGTCACGATCTCGAACTGCAATGTCCACCACCAGCCGGGCAAGGCGGCCAGCTCGGGGAATACCGGCAGCGGCATCGTGCTCGCCGGCGTCACTGGCGGCGTGGTCGACCATTGCGTGTCCCACGACAACGGCGCGAACAATACTACCTCGGAAGGTCCCGTCGGCATCTGGGCCTATCACTCGGCCAACATCGTCTTCCAATACAACGAGGTCTACGGCACCCAGACCCTCGGCGGTGATGGCGGCGGCTTCGACTTCGACATCGGCACCACCAACTCGGTGATGCAGTACAACTACAGCCACGATAACGATGGCGCCGGGTTTCTGCTCTATGGCGTCGCCGACCCCGAGGCCAGCACCGGCCATGTGATCCGCTACAATGTCTCCTACAACGACGGCCGCGACTCCGCCTCCGGATCGGCCAGCGGCATCAGCCTCTCGAACAACGTCCGAGATCTCTCCGTGTATGGAAACACGGTGCTGCTCCCTGCGCCCTCGGGCAGCACCTCGATCCCCGCGATCAAGTGCGCCGCCACCAACCAGCAACCGGACCGGATCGTCGTCTCGAACAACAACTTCGTCACCACCGGCGGTTCGCGCCTGGTGAGCCTCTACACGACCGGCACCGTGACTTTCGCGGGAAACAATTACTGGTCGAGCGGCAGCACCTTCCTGGTCCAGGACGGCGGGACGAACTACAGCTCGCTCGCTGCGTGGCGCACCGGCAAGGGACGTGAGAAACTCAATGGGCTGAACACCGGCTTCAATGTGGATCCGCTGTTCCAAGCGACGCCATCTTCCGGAGGAAGCACGTCCCTCACCTCACCAGCGGGACTGACAGCCTTCAAGCTGAAGCGTACTTCTCCACTCGTGGACGCAGGCCTCGATCTGAAGGTGAAGTTCGGCATCAACGTGGGACCCACCGACTTCTTCGGAACGCGGATCGCTCAGGGTGCGGGCTACGAAGTCGGCGCCCATGAGGTCAGCATGGAAGCGCCGGCCATCAAAAGTTTCAGCTTCTCGTCTAACAACCGCACGGCGACGCTGCGGTATCAATCGGAGACCGGCACCTCCTTCCTTGTCCGTCGCTCTTCCGATCTTCGCACCTGGACCGACCTGCCCGCCACCGCAGCTGGCGACGGCAGCGTGATGGAATACACCGACACGCCACCTGCGGGAGTGAAGTGGTTCTACGTGCTGGCGAGAGAGTAGGACGAGGCTCTGTTAGAACCCCGCATCGCGGAGCCGCCCTCCCTGCCGCTCGTCCTCATCGGCCTCTTCATTCCGGCCGAGTTCGCGCAGCAAGGTCGCGCGACGTTCCAGATTTGAAGGCGTCAGCGGATCCAGCGCCACCATCATGTCGTAGTCGGCCAAGGCCTTCTCCTTGCGTTTCGTGAACGCCAGCAACACGCCGCGCGACTCGTGGTAGGCATAGACGCGAGGATCCTTCTGGATGGCGGTGTCGAATTCCTTCAGCGCTTCATCGTTCTTGTTCAGCTTCCACAATGTCAGGCCCCGCTGGTGATGGGCATTTGAGCTCGCGGGCTGGTCGGCAATCACACGCGTGAAATCCGCCAATGCCGGCTCGAGCTTGTGCATCTCGTAGTAGGTGCGGCCGCGGGCAAATCGGGCATCGGTGTACTTGTCGATGAGAGTGAGTGCCTCGGTGAACTTCGCTACCGCCTCGTCACCCTTTGCTTGTTGGAAGAGCTTCAGCCCTTCGTCGTATGCCTGCTTGGCCTTGGCCCAAGTGATGATGCCGGAGAGCTTTTGGAGCTTCTCTTCTTCCGCGGTGAGTTTGGGTTCTTGGGCGGGAAGAGCGCTTGGAAGACAAAATAGGAGCGCTAGCAGAAAGGGAGCTGCTTTCATGATTGCGGGTATTTTCCTCAACGAGTCCGCAGGAGCAATGAGATTTCCGGCGTCTTCGAATGCAGTGACGGTCATAGACGCGCCGCTACATAAGAAAAACGGCCGGGATTACTCCCGGCCGTTTGAGGAAACGTTAGGCTCTCAGCCTTCTCAGCCGATGACTTCCGGCCATTCGGTGTGGAAGAACTCACCGCGTGGCTTGTCGGCGCGCTCGTAGGTGTGGGCACCGAAGAAGTCGCGCTGGGCCTGGAGCAGGTTCGCGGGCAGCACGGCGCTACGATAGCTATCGTAGTAGCCGAGCGAGGCCGAGAACGCTGGAACCGGGATACCGGCGAGGGTGGCGGTGGCGATGACTTCGCGCCAGTTCTGCTGGAACTCGTTGAGGAGGTTCGTGAAGAACGGAGCAAGCATCAGGTTGCTCAGGCTTGGATCCGAGCGGTAGGCGTTCGTGATGTCGTTCAGGAAGCGGGCGCGGATGATGCAACCACCGCGCCAGATGGCGGCGATCTTGCCGAGGTCGAGACCCCAGTTCTTTTCCTTGCCCATGGCGGCGATCAGGTCGAGGCCCTGTGCGTAGGAGATGATCTTCGAGGCGAAGAGTGCGTCGTGAACCTTCTTCACGAGTGCTGCCTTCTCGGCGGAGATCTCGGCCTTCGGGCCTTCGAGCTTGGTGGAGGCAGCGACGCGGGCGTCCTTCATGGAGGACAGGATGCGCGCTTCCACGGCGGCATTGATGGTGGAGATCACGACGGCGTTTTCGACCGCGTTCATGATGGTCCACTTGCCGGTGCCCTTCTGGCCGGCGGTGTCGAGGATGAGGTCCACGAGCGGCTTGCCGGTTTCCGGATCGACCTGTTCGAAGATCTTCGAGGTGATCTGGATGAGGTAGCTCTCGAGGTCGCCATTGTTCCAGTCGGTGAAGACGGTGGCGAGTTCGGCCGGGGTGAAGCCCGCGGCCTTGAAGATGTTGTAGGCTTCGCAGATGAGCTGCATGTCGCCGTACTCGATGCCGTTGTGGATCATCTTCACATAGTGACCGGCACCGCCGGGACCGATGTGGATCACGCAAGGCTCGCCATCAACCTTGGCGGCGATGGATTCGAAGATCGGCTTCATCACGTCCCACGTGGAGGCAGGGCCACCGGGCATGATGGACGGACCCTTGCGGGCGCCTTCTTCACCACCGGAAACGCCGGCACCGATGAAGCGGAAGCCAAGATCGCCGAGCCACTTGTCGCGGCGCTCGGTATCGGTGTAGAGCGAGTTGCCGCCGTCGATGATGATGTCGCCCTTATCAAGCAACGGGATGAGGCTCTCGATGACCGCGTCCACGGGACCACCAGCCTTGACCATGATCATGATCTTGCGCGGGGAAGCGAGGGACTGGACGAACTCCTCGAGCGACTTGGAGCCGACGAGCTTCTTGTCCGGATGCTTGCTGACGAATTCGTCGGTGACCGAGGTGGTGCGGTTGTAGACGGACACCTGGAAGCCGCGGGATTCCACGTTCAGGACGAGGTTCTGGCCCATGACGGCCAGGCCGATGAGGCCGAAATCACTGTTACTCATGATCTTGAAACGGTTCGGGAAACGAGGGCCGTGTAAGGAACCCGGAGCCATGGTGCAACCCCTTGTTGCCATGCTGCCATGCATTCCCCACATTCGCGCCGTGAACTTGCCCAATGCGATCACAGTCTCCCGTTTGATCCTGACGGCAATTTTCGTGATCGCCGTGGGTTTCCCGGGAACCGCAGGCCACGTGGTGGCGCTGATCACGTTCTCGGTGGCCGCAGCCACGGACTGGCTGGATGGCTACCTCGCGAGGAAGCTGGGAATGGTCACGCCGCTCGGAAAACTGCTCGATCCGCTGGCCGACAAAATCCTGGTGTGTGCGGCGTTCGTGTATTTTTCCGCCCAACCGGTAGGCGGCTACCATTGTCCGGTGTGGATCACCGCCACGATCATCGCGCGTGAGTTCCTTGTGACGGGATTGCGACAAATCGCGGTCGAAGCGGGCCAAGTGCTGGCGGCGGACAATCTCGGCAAATGGAAGACCACCTTCCAGCTCACCTACTGCATCACCGGACTGGTGTGGCTGACCTTCCGTGCAAGCGAAGGCGGACTTGCCGGGCTGCTGGCCAATCTCTCGAAGCCCACCGGCTGGCTGATGCCGGTTTCGCTGTGGACGGCAGTAGCGCTCACCTTGATCTCCGGTTCCAACTACGTGTGGAGCAGCAGGAATTTGCTGAAGGCGCGGTAAAAGCGGATGCCAGAGGTGCGGCATGCACTTCACTATTCCCGAATGCCTATATTGGGAATTACGGGAGTAACTTGATCGCGGATCAGAGCTTCTCCCGGATCTGCGCCAGCACCGAGTCAAACGCCAGACCCTCGGCATCCGGCTCGCGGCTGGTGGAAACGAAACGCGGAATCACGCCGGGTGGCACGCCGAGCCGGTGATCCATTTTCTCCGGTTCGAAATCCGGATAGAGGTCCGCACGGTGATACTGGATGGCGAGGCCCACCGAATGTAGGTCGAAGCCATTCCGCTTCGTGTTGTCGGAGAGCCGCATCAGGCTGTCCCACGTCATCTTGAACTTGGCCGGATCGACATCGACCACGAAGACGATACCCGCCGCATCGCGGACCAGCAGTTCCTCCGCGGCATTGTACTCCACGCGGCCGGTCAGCGAGTGAACGGCCACCTTGAGAAAGCGGCCGTCCGGCAGGGTGTGCGGCTCGATCCACTCGACGCGATGCACATGCACCGCGCCAACGGAATGCTCGCGGACGGTCGCAGTGCCGAAGCGGCCGGCGATGGCGCGCAAAACGGCCAGCTTGCCGGTGTCGGCCGCCCCGGTGAGGGCGACCTTCACGGATACCTGCCGGCCATTTTGCTGGACCGTCATGCCGGCGACGGCGTCACAGCTTGGCCAACTCGCGCGCCACGATGATGAGCGTTTCCTTCACGCCCGGGGCGAAGCTGCCATCGTTCTGGATCGCCAGGACGACATTGCCTTCGCGGATGAACTCGATCGGCGAATTGCCAGCGACGAGTCGCACCTGACCAGCGGGGAAGCCGAGGCCGTTCACGATCTTCTTGAACGCATCGACCGTGGCGACTTCGGCAGCCGGGATACGGGCGACGTGGCGGATGCCGGAAAGGCTGCGGGCGCGCTGGAGCATTTCCTCGGCACCGAGTTCACGATCGACGCCGAAGATGGCGCGGAGGGCAAGCTGGCGGATGGAGCTGGAATCGATTTCGGCGCTTTCGGTCACGGCAGAGGAAGAAGTCGGGGCTGGGGAGGCGGCCACCGGCGTGGCGGCAGGAGCAGGAGCTGGAGCAGCGGCGACGGGAGTCGCAGCAGGCGCAGGAGCGGCCACGGCAGCAGCCACAGGTGCTGGCGCGGGAGCAGCGGCAGGCTCCGCGGCGAAGCCAAACGGGCTGGAAGCAGGGGCCGCAGCTGGCACCGGCGGTGGCGAGCTGGCGAAAGGAGACGTGGCCTGAGCCGGCGCATCGAAGGGAGACGGGCTGGAAGTCTCAACCGTCGCGAAGGGCGAGCGGGCTTCCGGCGCCTCACCGGCAGCAGGACGACGCTCCGGAAGCTTCACCGGACGTCCGGGCTCGGCCGCCAGGCGGGTCGGATGGTCATCCTTCATCGCGGCAAACGGGGATTCCGGTTCGGAGACGATCGCGAAGGGGCTGGTCGCCGGGCCTTCGTCGGCGACGGCGAAAGGGCTCTTGGCGGGAGGGGCTGGAGCGAACCCCTCCTGGGGCTCGAAAATACCGCGGCTGCTGTTCATTGGGGCTGACTTTTGTTAGAAAAACGAGCTATCCGGAGCAGTGAATAGCTTTGGCTTCCCAAAAAGTCGAGCCTTCAATCCCCGTGGGACGTCATTCCTCCGCAGCCAGTCGCTTTAACTTCCGCCGCAGGCTGATCTTGGTGGCCGGTGCCACGCGATCAATGAAAAGGATACCATTGAGATGATCCGTCTCGTGCTGCAATGCGCGGGCGAGCAGACCATCGGTCTCGATCTCCAGCACCGTGCCATCGAGCTGCGGCAGCTTCGCCTTCAACGCGCCGGGCCGGCTGACATCGGCACGCAGGTCGCGGATGCTGAGGCAGCCCTCGGTGTCCTTCTCCTTGGGGCCGGTGAATTCCAGCTCGGGATTGATGAAGACGAGCGGCATGATCGAACTCAGCGGCGCGTCTTCACCGGCGACCTTGAGGAAGGTGATGCACTCGGGATCATGCGCCACATCGACCACCGCGAGGCGGATGGCCACGCCGATCTGCGGCGCGGCGAGGCCGACGCCATTGGCATCATACATCGTTTCGAGCATGTCGGCGGCAAGCTTGCGCAGGTCGTCATCGACCGTTTCGACGGGCTTGCAGCGTTCGCGGAGGACGGGGTGTCCGTATTGGACGATATCGAGGATCATTTCGAGGAACTATCCGCATCCTGCGGCAGGCGGATACGGGCGGGCACGTCCTTAATCGGGATGCCCGCGCGGGTCAACGCGTCCCACACGCCGAGCAATTTCTCCAGCGGCACCTGCTTGTCCGCCTCCAGCTCCAGCTTGCGGCCGGGGTTCTCCTTCGAGAAGGCCTTCAGGTAGGAATCCAGCAGCTCCACATCCGGCACGGACACGGCGTCGAGGGTGATCTTGCCTTCCTTGTCGAGGGCGAGGATCGAGCGCACATCGATCACGGATGAGCCAGAAACCTCCTTCACCGTGGGCAACTCGATCGGCAGCACGCTGCGCGGCTTCTTGAAGGTGGTCGAGACCACCAGGAAGATCAGAATGACGAAAAGCAGGTCGATCATGGGGACCACCGGCACCCCACGGGACTTGCGGACAGGATGTTCGAATCGCATGGCCGGCGGATCAGGCGGTGACTTGCGCGGACGGACGGGCGGGCACGGCGGCGGTGACCTCACAGGTGCGGGCGAAGCCGGCCAGCAGCCCCTCCAGACGGGCCACGAACATGTCGATGCGGCGGAGGAAAATGGCGTGGGCGACGATCGCGGGCACCGCCAGCGCCAGACCGAAAACGGTGGAATTCAGCGCCTCGCTGATACCCCGCGAGACCAGCGTGGGATCGGGATTCTCGCCCAGGCCGCCGAACATCACGACCAGGCCGCTGGCCATGCCGAGCAGTCCTAACAGCGGAGCCAGGCTGACGATGACGTCGATGGCGGACATGCCGGTGTGGAGGCGCAGCACTTCCTCGCGGGCCGACGCCTGGACGGCGGTGGTGATTTGCTCGCGGGTCTCGCCGCGATGGCGCAGCGCGATGCCACAGAGCCGGGCCAAGGGTGTGCGACCGTCCTTGATCTCGTCGAACAAGCCGGGGCTCGCCTCATGCTGGTGCTCATATTCGCGCAGCTTCCGCTCCAGGCCGGTTGGCACGATGAGATCGCGGCGCAGCGAGAGCAGTTTGAAGAAGATCGCTGCCACTAGGACGAAGGAGCAGAGACCCAGCAGGATCATGCAGTAGCCGCCATCGGCGAAGAACTGCCAGACCTTCCCGACGATGGACTTTTCCGGGCCCGGCGCGGTGACGGCGGCAGCGAGATACAAAGGAAGGGACATGAGCTAGAAACTGAAACGGTAGAGAAGTTCGAGCGGCTCGCCATCGAGCTGCTTTTTCAGATCCGCCGGCATGGCGGGAATCTCGGCGTGATTGATGGCGTTGAGAGTGAATCCTTTGGGGATCGCGCCGACCTGGAGGGCCTCGACGACGCGGATCTCTTTCACCTTCCCCTTGGCATCCAGCATGAAGCTCATGGTGAGCATGCCGGGGGTGATGTAGTCGCGGTTGCGGACGCAGTTGAGCTGCCACTCCTTTTCCACTGCGCGGCTGACAGCGGCGTGATAGCGGCCGAGCACGGAATCCTCCACATTCAGGGCGGAGCGGCCGCTGCGGGAGATAGAGCCGACGAGGCGGGTCTTGCTCTGGTTGCCGCGGAAGCCGGGCGCGTTCGGATTGGTGGCCGGTTTCGGCTGCTGCTGGGCCTGTTGTTGCTGCGCTTGCTGGCCTTCCGACTTGCGCTCTTCCACGGCCTTCTTGGTCTCGTCTTCCGGCTTGGCCTCCTTCACCCGGCGCTCCACCGGCAAGGGGCCATCCGCCAGGCGCTCACGGGTTTCTTCGGTCGGCGGCGTCTCCGGTTGCGGCTCGGTCGTTGTTCCCTCGTGCTTCGGAGTCGTCTCCGCGGTCGTGGCCGGGGAGGGCTCGGCAGGAGTGGGAGCAGGAGGAGTCGGAGGAGCTGGAGTCGACAAAGGCGAAGGCATCTCCGGCTCCTTCGTGGCGTCCCGCTTGATGCGGTCGTGCGCCAGATCTCCGTCCTGATAGTGGCTCCGGGTGGTCTCCAGCTCGTCCTCGTAAAGCGTATCCCTGCCCTTCTGGGCGATCTGTTCCTGCGCCCCGGTAACCGGAGTGTCATCACTGGTCGCGCGGGTATTCCGCTCGCCCATGAAATCCGGCCGCTCGGGCGCCACTTCTTCCTGATCCACCGAAGTCCGGGCGAATTGCGACGGTGGTGGTGGCGGAGCCGCGGGCTGGGCCGGAGCTGGCTCGACCGCAGGAGCAGGCGGCGGCGGGCTGGGTGCAGCCCGCTCGATCATTTCGGGAATGATCGTCGCCACCGAGCTGCTGGTGGCGACGGGGTCCCGCGGCGGGGTGTGCAGGGCGATCTTCGCCAAAACCCACACGGCGATCACCGACAGCCCCACCAGATTGACCAGTGCAGACGCGACGAAAGCCACCACCCACAATCGGGCTTGGCTTTCGTAAGGATTTGCGGCCGCGCTCATGGGAACACGGCGGCGACCCTTCACCGAAACGGGCGATCCTGCAATCCGGGAAATCCGCTCACCATTCTTCCACGTTCGACGGCTCGTGGGCTCCGGTAGTCGCGAGCGAGCACCCGAGATACAGGCTGCCGAGCGGAGGAATGAGATCTCCGGTCGTGGAGTAGTTGCCGTGGCCGGGGCACTCCGGCATCACTTCCACGTAGCGGCCGAGGCCGATGATTTCGGACTGCAATCCCGAGACGGTTTCGCCCGGATTGTGACCGCTGAGGTTGGAATAGCTGCGGACGCCCTTCTGAACCGATTGCAGGTTCAAGATGCACAGCACCCGGTCGGAGCCGTTCTTCCAAGCGTTTGCGCCAATGAAGAGGACGGAGATCAGGGTGAGCAGGACGAGGATGACGACAGTGAGCTCTAGGAGGGTCATCCCCCGAGCCCGGACATGGTTAGTACGGCGGCTCCGGCGGGAAAACCCGGAGTGCCCGATTTGGCTGGCTGGTTTCATGGGTGGGACAGGTGAACATTGCGGGGAGCACCCTAAGATTAAAATATCAGCCCTCTGAAACAAGCTTATTCTAAAAACATTCTCGCTTAACGTATTATCGACCTCGCGAGAGCTTCCAGCACTCCAGGAACCCGCTGGCGAAGTCCTCCGGCCGGGCGGCGATCCACCGGTCGAGCTCATCCGGCCGCATCCACATTGCGGCCTCCACTTCCGCACAGGGGAAACGCGGGGAGCCATCCCACCGGCAAACATAAAGCCGCACGTGCTCCCATCCGGTGGCTTCGCACGGGAGAATGCTGCCAACTTCCTGAATCGGCACCCCGGTGACGCCCATTTCCTCCTCCAACTCGCGGACCGCGGCAACGGCGTAGTCCTCGCCGGCATCCAGATGCCCGGAAACACTGGAATCCCAGACGCCCGGGTGGGCGTCCTTGAAGCGCGACCGCTTTTGCAGCAACAGGTCGCCGTGACGATTCACGACGAAGACGTGGACCGCACGGTGGAGCAGGCCCTTTTCATGGACCTCCCGCCGCGTCGCCTGCCCGGTGACCTGGTCGTCCATGTCCACAACGTCGAAGATCTCCTCGCCGCGCTGGGGCACATCCCGCAGCGGATGATCGTCGTAAACCCGGGCCAGCTCGATCCATTGCTCCAGTGAAAGCGCCTCCCCTCTGACCGTGGCAGGCACTCCGAGGCCGGTATGGACCTCCTCCCATGGCGGATTTTCGGGCATCTGCTTGCCCATCTGCTTGCGCCGTTGGGCGAAGCCACGGCGGATCATCTCGTCGAAACGGCGGGCGTCGAAGGCCGGAAATTCTTTCCCCCGCGGGGTCAGCAGCGCCACCGAGGAGTCGATCTGTGGCCGCGGATGGAAGGCCTCCGGCGGCACCGTCCGCAGCGGCTTCACCTGCCACTCGCTCTGCACCCGCAGCGTCAGCACGCCGTAGTCCTTGGTGCTCGGGCCGGCGGCGAGGCGGTCGATCACCTCCTTCTGCAGCATGATGACGGCGAGTTCGAAGGGATTCGGGCGGGACAGGAAATTCCGCAAAATGGCGCCGCCGCAAGAATAGGGCAGGTTTCCCAAAAACTTCACCGGACGGTGCTGCCACAGCACCCGCGAGTCGAATTTCACCCCATCGGCGTGATGGACCTCCACGCTCGGCTCATGGGCGAAGCGTCCTTTCAAAAACGCCGCCAGCCGTGAGTCGAACTCTACCAGCACGATCCGCCGCACCCGGCCGACGAGGTGCTCGGTCAGCGCTCCGGTACCCGGGCCCACCTCCACGATGGTATCCTCCGGCCGGGCATCCAGCTGGTCGGTGATCCACCGCGCCATGTTCGGATCGCTGAGGAAATTCTGGCCAAGCTGGCGGCTGGGCATCACCCCGGCAACTTCCAGGGCATCGCGGATCTCGTGTCCCGTCACGCCGCGAGCGATGCCCCCTTGTCCGCCCCGCGACAAGAGCGCTTTTGTGTCCGGGCGTTGGAAATCCTCCCCGAAAAAAATCTGAGAAACCTTTGAACGGATCTCTGAATGGCAGGTCAGACCCCTTTGAAAACCGCGCGCAAGTGCAGTTTTCATGTAAGGGTGAACAGCAGTTGTCAGCTTTCGCCAGGCTTGCCTGGCAGGGTTGACGAACTTGGCCGCCGGGGAGTGGGTGCTCCCCGGCGGCTCTTTTTTTGCCCGGATGCGTCGTGTTTGAGGCCGCGAATAAGGGTTGAAGCCGTCCCGACGGGTCCCTTTACTTCCGCGCCCCGCGAGGGACACCCAAGAAGAAGTAGCGTCCATGATCGAACACCTCCGCAAATACACCGGCCTGATCATCTTTGTGATCGCCTTGCTTTTCGTCGGCCTGGCCTTCTTCGGCGACAATGTGGCCAAGAGTCATCGCGGCACGAACGATCCCCTGGCCCTTTCCGTGGATGGCCGCCAGTACACCATGAGCGAGGTGCAAAAGCTCGGCAGCGCCCCGATGGTGATCGCGCAGAACTTCCGCATGTTCGAGATGTTCGATTTCCTCAGCACGCTGGGAGCTTTCGGCGGTGGGGATGAGACGGAGCATCGCTTTTTCGTCAACCGCTTGAACGTCCGCCAGGCTGCCGAGGAGTTCGGCGTGTATCCTTCGAAGGAGGACATCACCGCGGAGATCAAGAAGATGACCAGCTTCCAGGGCGCCGATGGTGGCTATGACCAGCAGCGCTACAATGACTTCGCCAAGTCGCTCGGCCACGGCATGACCGAGACCGACTTCATCGACATCATTCGCGACGTCCTCGCCACCCGCAAGCTGAGCGAAATCATCGGCGGCGGCCTCGCAGTCGACCGCACCCTGGCTGCCCAGCAGGTCACCAGCCGCGACCAGCAGGTCGCCATCCAGCTTGCCCGCGTTCCGCTTTCGAAATTCCAAGAGGAGCTGAAGCCCACCGATGACGAGCTGAAGGCCCAGTGGGAAACCACCAAGGAAAAGTACCAGACCGACCGGAAGATCAAACTCTCCTACGTCATCGCCAAGCCGACCTACCCGGAACTGCCGAAGGACGAGGCCAAGCTGCCCGACGCCGTCACCGACGAGCAGAAGAAGGAAGCCGAAAAGAAAGCGGCCGACAAGAAGGCCGCCGACCAAGCCAAGCTCGACGAGGACAAGCGCCGCATCGACACCGAACTGGCCGACACCGTGGACAGCTTCCTGCAGCAGATCGAAGCCAGCGAAGGCAAGGACTTCGCCAAGCTCACCGAAGAGAACGGCTGGAAGATCGTCACCACCGATCTCTTCGCCCGCAGCGCCCTGCCCGTCGAACTGAACGGCAACACCCGCTCGAAATCCGATCCCGTTCCGGTCGGCGACATCCTCTTCAAGATCACTCCCGGCACTGACACGATGTCGCGCTACAGCGAGGCCCTGCCGATCGCCGACGGAGCCTTCCTTGTCGCCCACCTCGACGAAGCCGAGGAGCCGCGCACCAAGACCTTTGACGAGGCCAAGGAACAAGTCCGCGTCGACTACATCGCCGACAAGGCCGGCGAAGCGCTCAAGAAGGCCGCTGATGAAAAGGCCACCAAGATCCGCGAGGCTCTCACCGCCGGCAAGTCCTTCGCTGATGCCGCCAAGGAGCAAGGCCTGGAAGTGAAGTCGCTCGGACCCTTCAAGGCCACCGACAAGATCCCCGACGAAGCCGACGTCTCGACCCTCTTCGAAACCGCCTCGATGGTGGATCCTGGCAAGCTCGCCGATCCCGTCATGAAGCCGGACGGTGCCACCTTCGTCTTCGTCGAAAAGCGCGAGGTCGTGAGGGATGACAAGCGTGCCGAGCGCATCAACCAATCCGTGACCGGCCTCACCACGAACCAGCAGCGCATCGCCTTCTCGGCATGGCTGGAGGAAAAGCTGACCGCCACCCAGATCACCGATCTTCGCAAGAAGCCCTGACCGCCTCCGTTCCGGAGCCCCGCAGCCCATGCCCGACTCCGAACTCGACTCGCTCTTTGACGATGCCAACGGCGCCCTTGCCCTTGGCGAGCTGGACGAAGCAGCGGCCCTCTATCGCCGCTGCGTCGCCATCGATCCCGACTTCTTCGATGGCTGGCATGCCCTCGGCATGTGCCTGTTGAAGCTCGGCCAAGTGAAGGAAGCCATCGGCTGCGGCCTGCAGGCGACCACCCTGCGGCCGAACGACCTGCTCGCCTGGACCGGCCTCTCGCAGATGTACGTCCGCGACGGCCAGATTGGCGAAGCCGAGTTCGCCAAGGGCAACGCGCGCATTCTCTCGTTAGGCGGTAAGGTGGTCAGGGATTCTTCCCACTGATCACCTGTCACTGATCACTTTTCACTCTCTGCCATGTTCTACATCACCACCGCCATCGACTACACCAACGGCGCCCCGCACATCGGTCACGCCTATGAGAAGGTGCTGGCCGACGTCATCGCCCGCTATCAGCGACTGAAGGGCGAGGAGGTCTACTTCCTCACCGGGGTGGACCAGCATGGCCAGAAGGTCCAGCAGAACGCTGAAAAGGAAGGCATCAATCCGGCGACCTTCGCGAAGAAAACGACCAAGCTTTTCATCAACCTCTGGAAGAAGCTCGGCGTGAACTACGACGGCTGGGCGGAAACCATGGACGATCGCCACAAGGCCTGCGTCACAGCCATCCTCAGCGACCTGAAGGAGCGCGGCGAACTCTACAAGAAGGGCTACAAGGGCTTCTACTCGGTGCGTCAGGAGCAATTTCTCACCGACCGTGATCGCAATGAGGCCGGTGAATTCGGCCCGGAGTGGGGCGAGGTCGTCGAGCTTGAGGAAGAGAACTGGTACTTCCGGCTGAGCGCCCACGCCGAGTGGCTGAAAAACTACGTTTCTAGTAATCCCGACTTCGTCGGCCCGAGCTTCCGCCGCAACGAGCTGCTCGGCGCGCTGGCGAACTCCGGTGAACTGGACCTCTGCATTTCCCGCCCGAAGGAGCGCCTGCGCTGGGGCATCGAGTTCCCCTTCGATCCTGACTTCGTCACCTACGTCTGGTTCGACGCCCTGATCAACTACATCTCCTTCGCCGGCTATGGCGCGAAGGAGGGCTCGGACCTGCCTTCCTTCGAGAAGCTCTGGCCCTGCGCGGCCCACGTCATCGGCAAGGATATCCTCGTCCCCGCACATGGCATCTACTGGCCATGCATGCTTCACGCGATGGGCTTCAGCGATGAACAGATGCCGAAGATCCTGGTCCACGGCTGGTGGAACATGAAGGGCGAGAAAATGTCGAAGTCACTCGGCAACGTCGTCAATCCGGACGAGCTGGCCGACAAGTTCGGCGCGGACGCGCTGCGCTACTATCTGGTGCGCGACGTGACCACCGGCAAGGACGCGGACTTCGATCTCGACCGCCTGGTGATGCTCTACAACCAGGAGCTGGCCAACGAACTCGGCAACCTTTGCAACCGCGCCCTCAACATGACGGGCCGCTTCTGCAATGGCGTCGTCACGACCGGTGGCGAAACCAATGACGACGACCTCGACCTGCGCGCCTCGCTGGAGACGGTGCTCGGTGACTATCGCGCCGCGATGGACTCCTTCGACGTCGCCGAGGGCCTCAAGGCTCTCAATCGCCACGTCACCTTCTGCAACGCCTACACGGATCGCAACAAGCCATGGGAGCTCGGCAAGGACCCCGCGAAACAGTCGCGCCTCGAAACCGTGCTCGCGAACCTGGTCGAGAGCCTGGCCCACTGCGCGGTGCTGCTTTCGCCCGTGCTGCCTGACCCCGCCGAACGCATCGCCGCCCAGCTCCGCATGGATGATTTGCTGAAGCTGAAGCTGGATGACCTGAAGTGGGGCCTCGTTCCGAACGGCCACGAAACAGGCAAGCCGAAGCCGGTCTTCCCGAAGATCGTCATCGAGGAAGCGGAATGACTCCTGCTGTGCGGTTGCCCTCCCATTCGGGTGGTTGCCAGAAAGACGCAACGTCGCAGTCTTCCTAGCCTGCCCTGCTACCCTGACATCCGCCGATGACCCGCCACCTGCTGCCGCTGCTTTTCACCGCCACCGCGCTCGCCCAAACGGAGGAGCCGGCTTCGCCGCCACGCGATCCGGCCTACAAGCTCGTCTGGTCGGACGAGTTCGAGGGCGATGGCGCGGTGGATGAAAGCAAGTGGCGTCTCGAGGAAGGCTTCCAGCGCAACCACGAGCTCCAGTGGTATCGCAAGGAGAACGCGGTGAAGAAGGACGGCCTGCTGGTGATCGAAGCCCGTCGTGAGAAGGTTCCGAACCCGAGGTTCCGCGAAGGGGCCAGGGATTGGCGCGACCAGCGGAAGGAAGCCGACTATACCTCCGCCTCGCTGACCACCGCCGGGAAGCATGATTGGAAGTTCGGACGCTTTGAAATCCGCGCCCGCTTCACCGCCCGGCCCGGCCTGTGGCCCGCCATTTGGACTACCGGACGCGGACGCTGGCCTCATGGCGGCGAGATCGATATCCTCGAGTACTATGGAGGTCGTATTTACGCGAACTTCTGCTGGGCGGGCAAAGGCGGCCGCGATCTCTGGAGCACCGGCTCGCATTCCATCGGACGCTTCGATGACGGCAGCTGGCAGGACCGCTTCCACACCTGGGTGCTCGAATGGGACGCGGAGAAGCTGACCATCTGGCTCGATGGCCAGCCGCTCAACACGCAGCTGATGCAGCACGTGAAGAATCAGGATGGCCCTCCGGTGAATCCCTTCCTCGCCCCGCAGGCGATGCGCCTGAACTTCGCCATCGGCGGCATGAACGGCGGCGATCCTGCCGGCACGAGTTTTCCGCAGCGCTACGAGGTCGACTACGTGCGCGTCTATCAGAAACCCGAGTGATCATGGACGAGGGGCCCCATCCTGCGCTTGGCATTGATCACGGCGACGCCCGCATCGGCATCGCTGCGACGGATCCGCTCGGCATCCTCGCTCATCCGGTGGAGACCATCGATGTGCGCGCGAGCGATCCCATCGAACGCATCGCGCAGCTGGTGCAGCAGCGTGGCATCCGCACCCTTGTCGTCGGATTGCCGGTGAGGATCGATGGCACCGAAGGCACGTCGGCGGAAAAGGTCCGTCGCTTTGCGGCGAAGATCTCAAAGAGACTTCCCGCGGTGCCGCTGGAGTTCGTTGACGAAGCCTACACCACCATGGCCGCGTCGGCGAAGCTGCGCGAGGCGGGCCGCAAGGCGAAGCAGCAGAAGGGCGTGATCGACCAGGCCGCTGCGGTCGAGATCCTTGAAGCTTGGATGAACGGACTCTGATTCCGTTCAGCACCGGGGTTTTATGCCGTCTGCGACAGCTGTGTATGTTGGCGTCACTACGTCTTTCCCCGCAGTCTGAGCATCGCATTGATCCATCAGCGCTGCTGTCATGAAGACGGCAAATTGTTAGAAGCGGATCGCGGAGATTTCTAACAGATCATTCTGGGCCACTTCACAAGCCCTCGGTGGAGATCACGCCAATCGCGGCGGATTTGTGCCGATTCGGCAGTGCCGGGAGCGATTCGCAGGGCCGTGGTATCGGCGTTGCTGGTTTTGCATGCAAGTGCTCCACGGAGGCGCAGGCACCCGTCGCCACCGCGGAGCATGGACAACTCATGCCCGACCTCATGAATCTGCCCTATCACCACGAAAAATCCCCACGGCGGACCCACGCCGCTGCCGCACTTGCCATCCTTGTCTCCCCCGCTCTCGCCATCGATGTCAACCTCACTGCCACGAACGCCATCGACACCAGCTCGTTCGCCACGAATCTCTCGTGGTCGAACGCCGCGGTTCCTTCTGCCGGCAATGCCTACTTCGTCGCGAGCAACTATAACCTTCGTACTCCGGCCGGTGGCACCACCGACCTCACCTTCGCCGGAGACTCGCTGACCATCACCGGGGCCAACCTCGTCTACAAGGGAAGCACCAACGTCAACACGATCACCATCAACAACCTCACGTTGAATGGCTCGCTCGTGAACAACGCGAGCAATTCTTCCACCGCCTTCACCCTTGCCGGGAACAAGATCACGATCGCCGGCACCGGCACCACCACGCTGTTCTCCAACAATGCCACGATCACGGTCACGGCACCCATCACCGGTAACAGCGGAACGCTGCTCCTTCAGACCAACAACACCACCGGCCGCCAGGTCGTGCTGGCCGGTGCCAATACCTACACCGGCAACATCACCGTCACTGGTGCCAGCGGCGCGGCACTTGCCACCACCGGTGCACTGGCATTCAAGATCGGTGCCACCGGCGTGAACAACACGATCACCGGCACGGTTCCCTTCACCTTCGACGGCACCTTCAATCTCGATCTCACCACCGCCGGCAACACGGTCGGAGATCACTGGACCCTGGTGGATGCCGCGAATCTCGTCGAAACCTTCGGCGTGAACTTCAACATCCCGGGCTTCACCGAGAACAGCGGCTTCTGGACCTCGGCCGATGGCAAGTACCAGTTCAACGAAGCGACCGGCGTGCTCACCCGCATCACCGCGGACACCGATGGCGACGGCCTGGCCGACTCGTGGGAAATGACCTACTTCTCCAGCCTCGCCCAAGGCGCCACGGATGATCCGGACGGCGACTATTGCAACAACCTCCTGGAGTACCAGCGCGGCACCAATCCCAACCTCGCCTCGTCCTATCCCGATACCGATGCCGACGGGCTGAACGACGGCTGGGAACTCTACTACTTCACCAACCTGGCGCAGGTCGCGAATGGCGATTTCGACGGTGACCACAATACCAACCTGGCCGAGCAGACCGCCAACTCCGATCCCACCACCGCCTTCTCCTTCCCGGATACGGACAACGACGGCCTCAACGATGGCTGGGAAGTCTTTTACTTCACCACGCTCGCGGCCGCTATCCCCACCGCCGATCCCGATGGTGACCTCTTCACCAATGAGGATGAAATGTGGGCCTCGACCAATCCCACGGTGCAGATTTCCTCGCCGGACAGCGACAACGATGGCTCCGGCGATGGCCTGCCCGATGGCTGGGAAGTGAAGTACTTCCGCGTCGGCAACGAGACGCTCGCCGAAGCGACCGCCCGCCAGAACGGCACCGGCGATCCGGATGGCGACGGCGTGAACAACAAGCTGGAATACCTCGCCGGCACCGATCCAACGAACGCTGCCTCGGCGCAGACCACGCTGGGCTACTGGCGCTTCGAGGAAGCCACCACCGGCGAAGTTCCCGCCGGCGGCAATGGCCAATACCTGTATCCCACCTCGATCCAGGACTCCTCGGTCTACGGCAACCACATGATGGCATGGGCCGACTACAGCCGCCCGAACTACGACTCGGTTGTCCCCTCGGCCACGGTTCCGGTCACCGGCGTCACCGATACCGGCTCGCTGTATTTCCAGCGGAATAACAGCGGCGTCTACTTCATCGAGGCGATCTTCTCGACGCCGACCGCCAACCTCGGTGGCGGACAGGCAACGCTGCGGACCTATCCCTTCACCGCCTTCACCGTCGAGGCGAGCTTCAATACCAACCTCACCGGCCAATGGCAGGTGCCGGTGTCCAAGCTGGGCAATCCGGTCGCTGGCCAGCCGCCTTTCTCGATCAAGATCGACACCGCCAACAAGCTACGCGCCGGCATGGTGGATGGCTCGGGCACCGCTCGTGAGATCATCGGCACCTCCACCATCGCGGCAGGTTCGTGGTATTCCACCGCAGTCACCGCCACTGCCACGGAACTGAAGCTGTGGCTGAAGAAACCCGGCGATGCCGCCTACGTGCTGGAAGGCACGGTCGCCATCACCGGCGCATGGTATGTGCCGCCGACGGGTCCGCTCGATACGCCCTGGAACATCGGCCAAGGCATGTGGAACGGTACCGCCACCGATGCCTTCCAAGGCAACATCGACGAAGTCCGCATCAGCGCGGTCGCCTTGCCCGAGTCCAAGTTCCTCTTCCACCAGGACGGCTCGCCCTTCCAGCTGTGGGCGGCACAGAATATCCCGGACGTCAGCCTGCGTGGTGAAACCGCCGATCCTGACCACGACGGCACCTCAAACCTCGCCGAATTCCGGCTCGGCTTGAATCCGATGAGCGGCTCCTCGTTCTTCGGTGTGAACCTGAGTGGCAGCACCCTCAGCTGGCCAGCGGCTACCGGCATCCAGTTCACGATCCAGCGGACCACCACGCTGGCTGGCTGGAGCGACGTCGCGACCGTCACCGCCAGCAGCTCGGCCGGATCCTGGACAGACCCCTCCCCCCCGGCTGGCAAGGCATTCTATCGTGTGGTGTTCACTGAATAAATCCCCTCGCTCATGGTGAAGCTGGCGGGCATCCGGGATACCGGGTGCCCGCCTTCTTTTTTCCAAATACTAGGTCAGTCGTACTGCAGCCCGTCGATCATGCCGCGGGTCGGGTAGCCGGTCAGATGGTGCGCCGCGAGCATCGCAGAAGTGACGGCGGACTCGACGCATCCGATGTCGATGGAATTGCGGCACCAGTCGCCGGAGAAGACCAGGTTGTTGAAGCCGCTTTCCCACGGCCACAGGCGATTCGGCGCGGAGGTATTGGTCGAGAGCACGTAGCGCTCGCCGGGGTCGATGTTCATCCGGAAGTACTGCCAGTCGAGCCGCTGCTCGACGGTGGCATTCTTGTCGGGATGATAGAGGGCCATCGGGTCGAGGGTGCTGGTGTTGGGATAACACACGCCCGGCCACAGTGAGGCCTCTTCCTGGATCCACTTCAGGGCCGTCGCCTTCGCCCGCGCCTTCTCCCGTGCCGGATAACCCGGATCACTGTCGGCCGGGGGCTCGTTCGGATCGTTCGAGGCGGGTCCGCACAGGTAGAGCAGGTGACTGGCACCGGGAGTCGCCTCGGTCCTGAGGATGTTCGTCGCCTCGATGATGATGTTGAAGGGATCCGGTCCGGAACCGGCCATGGCCAGCTCGCAGAAGTAGTCGTGCCCCTGCCACCCAAGCGCGTCCTGATTGATGAACCAGAACTGGGCGGCGATGGTGCGGATCGTCTCCGCGGTGCTCACCATCACCCGGAAGCGGGTATCCCTCTTCAGCAAATCCTTCGCCAAATGCGGATGAGCCGCGGGCGGAATGGCCAGCACCACGTGATCGAATCGCTCGTGCCCATTGGCCGAGGGATCCATGCGATCATACAGCTCCACCGTGCCGCTGGTGTGCGTGCTCCAGTGCGACTCCAGCCCGGGATCATCCGCAGGCGGCAGCGTGGCTGGATCCAGCTGGTCTTCCATCGGCTTCTCCGGCCACACCGGCCAGATGATCGGCGGCTTGTCAGCCTGCGGGACGGCCACCTGCTTGATTGGATCGTAGTGGTCTTTTCCTGCCGCCAGATCGACTTGCCTGTTGATGCGAATCTTGGTGACGCGATTGCCCAGGGCATTCGATTCGAGTGCTTCGACGCGATGGAAGAATTCAAAGCGGACTCCCCGTTCCTTCAGCACGCGATAGAGAGGGATGAACACGCACTCGCCCATGCCGAGGTTCATGCGATGCACGTAGCAGCCCTTGTAGCCGAAGAAGATGCGGAAGAAACCGCGCAGCGCGGCACCGGCGGCAAAGTTGGCATTGTTCGTATCGTGCGCCTGACCCTTGGAGAAGGCGAACGGCGTATCGTAATAGCCGCGTAGGAAAGGAGACTCCTTCACCGTGTGGAAACCCGCGCCATGCATCTTCAGCCACGCGAGGAATTCATGCTGGTCCAGCTGGCGGAACATCTCGTCGCGAAGCAACAGATCGACCAACGCACCGCGCAAGCACGTGCGATAAAGATCCGCGATGCACAGCTCGCGGATCTCCGCGCTCGTCTTCGCCCGTTTTTTCATGCGGCGCAGCTTCCAGCCGACGTAGTCGAGCAGCAGCTTGAAGCCGCGGCCGATCAAGGGCTCGCCATACCAATGACGCTCGTCACCCGCAAGATGCACCAACCGACGGGAGAGGTAGCTCGCCCAGCCGCTCGGATCGCCGGGATCGACGCCGACCGGACAGGTCATCGCCTTCTGCCACGCCACGCTGCGGCCGAGAATCTTCTCCATCACCTTGAGGAATCGCGTCGCGATGGGGCCGAACGCTCCGACCTTGCTGAGGTTGAGCGCGAGGTGGTCGGCCATGCGCCACAGATTCGAACGGATGTCCGGGCACGGCGTGCCATCACCCGGCTCACCCGCATACTCCGGCAAGGTCATCTTCCACGGCTCCCATTTGTTCGCCGCCTCGTCGTGGTGATAAAAGACGCCTTCGTGCGCCTTCATGAAGAGATCATCGATCGTATTGAAGCGCCCGATCGTGTAGCCGAGCCGCTGGTGCTCCTCCATCGCCCCGCGCAGCGTCTTGAAGGCATTCTCATAGAAGCCGAACCAGACATGCGGCCCGTGTTCCTCGCTGCGGTGCTGGTCGCTTTCGCCACGACTGCTGGCCCCCTTGCCACCGAGTCGCCAACCGGTCTGGTAGAGCGTGACGCGATACTTCGCGCGCAGCTCCGGGGTAGCAGTCAGCCAGTAGGCGGCGGCACATCCCCCGACGCCGCCGCCGAGGATGACTATGTGTTCACGGGAATCGATCATGGCGGGAGGCGAGTTGCTGGAAAAACGCGGCCTCCGCGCTTGCACCACATTTTTCCAATAGGGTCAGTCCATCCTGAAGCCGCGCCGAAACGGGTGATTTCAGCGCGTGATAACAACGTGCGCGGGCTTTCAAGAAATCCGCTCCCAACCGCTGTGCCGCGCTTTCCGCGGCCACAAACTCCTTCCCCCCGCCCGGGCCATGCAGGCCACGGGCGCAGTGAAGGATCGCACCACCCAGGGAGAAACTTTTCGCGAAGGCGGCGGCGCGTTTCATGAAACGCTCTACCAGCCCGCCGAACATTGGATCGGCTTCCAATTCAGGCGGGCCCCATGAACGCATCTCGCCTAACAGGACCGCGGCATCCGCCAGCAGGAACTGTGTCGAGGAGACCGGCGGATGCTGGCCGGCCAGGTCCTCCGCATCGCGCAGGCATTCCATCGCCTGCCACGGATTGCCGGAGCGCCACGCACACATCGCGCGCATCACGTGGATCGATGACTGCGTGATCGCATCGCCTCCGTGCACCGGCACCTTCTTGCAATGCGCCTCGGCCTCCTTGGTCCCGAGACTGGCAAGGGCATGCAGGCTGCCCATCATCGCCGCCCACGTCCGCGACTGGCGGTCGGTGCGCTTCGAGGCGGAGTCCTGTAGCACGCGCGACCATCCGGCCGCGCGCTCGAGTTCGCCGCGGAAATAATCGACGAAGAAGGCATGCGTCGCCGCCTCCTCAACACGGCGGCCATGGCCGTGGGATTTCCAGTAGGCCACATTGCCGGCGGCTCGCTCGGCCGCTTGAGGCCAGCGTGTCTTGTCGAGGTCGACCAGACAGCCGACGTGCTCGATGTAGGTCTGCTCGGTGTGATCGCCGACCCGCGCGATCATCCGCCGCGCGATATTGCGGTAGCGCTCCGCCAGCCAGCGTGGCCGCTTGCCGGACAGCGGGCAGGCAATCGCCGCGCACAGCGACGCCAGCATCGCGCTCTCGCCATTCTTCGACGCGAGGTCGAGAGCAGTGACGCAGCAGTCGGCGGAGCGCTTCTGGTCATTCTGGAAATAGGCGATTTCCGCCAGCATCAGCGCCGTGCGCGCCGCGCCTTCCCGCACCGGTGAGACGGTCTTGTCGACCCACGGCTTGCCCGTGACGAAGAGCCACATGTGGCGCAGCAGCATGCCCGCCTTGATGGGGAATACCCCCGCTTCCGGACTCACCCGGTAAAGCACCAGCGCCTTTTCTAACAGACCCGCGGCATCCTCGACCATGCCCCAGTGGAAAGCCGCCTCTCCCTCGATCTGATAGCGGCGGGCGCGTTGGGCGATCGCAACCGGATCACCCGAGTGCTCGTTCACGCGATCCAGATCCAGCGCCGCCCGCGCTGCCTCGCGTGCTTCCCGCAAGGCGAAGCGCCCCAGGGCCGCCCGCGCCGCACGGTCGAACAACTCCACCGCCACGTCGTCGCGACCCGACTCACGCGCGTGAAAGGCGGCCTCGGCAGGCGACAAATCCCGCAGCGGCCGTGCGGTCATCCACTCGAGCGCAGCCCCGTGGCCCATGGCCCGGTCACGATCCGCCATCAAGGACAGCGCGGCCTCCCGCAGCAAGTCATGGTAGAATGAAAAGCGCCCCGTCGCGCCCGGAGTGGCGACGATGAACTCGCCTAACAGCGGCGATGCCCAGCACGTCTCGAACTCGATTCCAGGACTGCACGCCTTGGCCGTCGTCTCCGCCTGCTCCTTGGTGAAAGGTTCCCGCCAGATCGCACAGGCACCGAGCAACGAACGCAGCCGCGGCGAGAG
Source organism: Luteolibacter sp. Y139 (assembly GCF_038066715.1). Classification (NCBI taxonomy): domain Bacteria; kingdom Pseudomonadati; phylum Verrucomicrobiota; class Verrucomicrobiia; order Verrucomicrobiales; family Verrucomicrobiaceae; genus Neoluteolibacter; species Neoluteolibacter soli. The sequence continues at coordinate 179,412 of NZ_JBBUKT010000003.1, forward strand.
ATCGCGGAAGCGCCCGGTCAGCGGCGTCTCGTGCAGCGACTCCGCCGAGGAATCCGCAGGCGCGAGATCAAGCGTGCCACCCATCGCGATGAGACGCCGACGCTGGCTCAGCATCGAATGGACTTCCCGCGACACCAGCGGCAGCCCGCCGGAGATGCGGTGGATCTCCTCATTCAGCGCATCCGTGATCTCCGCATGTCCGGACAGCTCCGCCAGCAGCTTGCGGTGCTCTTCCACCGACATGGGACCCAGCACGATGTCTTCCGGCACCGGCTGTCCGCGTCGTCCCAGCACCAGCAGCAGTGGCACTCCGGCATGCTCCAGCGCCTCCGTCACGCCGTGGCTGCCCTCATCCATCCACTGGATGTCATCGATGATCGCCGCACATGGCCTCCCCGCCACCAACCGCGCCAAGACGCCGGCAATGAACGCGGGAAGGATGTCCTTGTACTGGAGCGGGGAAAGCCCACTCTCGTCCGTGTCGGCGTGGACCGGCTCGGAAAGGAAGCGCACGAGATTCTTCACCAGCTTCTCGTCCAGGGTCAGCGCCGCGCCGGTTGCCGCGATCGCCGCGGACAAGTCATCGCCGCCGAATTGACCAAGCAGCGAACGCCATGCCGCAAAGGTGCCGGGCACATCCGTCGGCAGGCAGGACACACGAGCCACCTCCTTGCCCCGCGAAGCGAGCCAAGCCGCCAGCGCTCCGATCACATGCGACTTCCCCGCACCGGCGGGACCGGAAATCGACACGCGCAGCAGCCCATCTCCCTGCGCCTCGATCCGCTCCTGCAGCTTCTCCCATAGCAGCGCACGCGCAGGTGCCTCGACTATTTGCAGCGCCGCCGTCCGCACCTCGAGCCGGTGCGCACAGAAGGGCTCGGAAAGGATGCCCGGCAGGAAACCAATGCGCTCGGCGCGATACGGCGGTGGCAGCTGCGCCGCCGTCCGCTCGTCCATGATCAAGCCATCGAGCCCCATCGCCGCCAGGCCTTCGAGCAATTGCGACACCGGCTCACTGCCCGCACGCCCGGAGCGCAAGGCCAGCAGCGCCGCGGCGTCCTTTTCTAACAGAACCGTCGCCTCTGCGAGCAGCACCTTCAGGAGGTCCGCCGCGTCACCAGCCTCACCGGGAAGCCGGGTGCAGGCATCATCCGCTTCATGCCGCCAGATTTCCCAAGCGGACGGTTGGTCGGGTATGCGATCTTCTCCGGACATCTCTGCTTCAACTGGTCCAGAGGGTTTTGCCAAGCGACAGGTCGATCTGGAACTCCGATCTGATCGGAGCGCCAATCGGCCCGCTTTCCACGCCGATTTTCTTCAGCAGGCGGCTGCTGTACCACTCCGGCACTTCTAGTTCCCAGTCGCCACTCTCACGGCTCATGCTCGTGAGATGGGAAAACTCGAGCACGCATTCCGCCACCGCACGATAGCAGGCGCGATCCGGATTCTCGACGTCGCGGAACTGCTTCAGGAACACGAACTCCTGCCCGATCTCCAGCCCCTCGAACAGGTCCACCACTCCCCTGAAGGTGAAATTCAGCACCTTGCGCGCCGGGTTCAGGTTTAGCAAATGGCCCAGCACGCTGTCATCGATCTCGCCTAACAGCTCGTCCTTCACCATCTCCGCCAGGCCCTTGCTGAAGGAGTCCGGGATGGAGGCAGGCCCGCTGGCCTTCTCCCGCCGCAGCGAGAGCAGCAGGCCATTTTTGTCCGTGGTGGCTTCTCCCGGCTTCCGGCACACCTCGGTATGGACCACGCCGCCATCGGGCCCGATCTCGACTTTCCCCAGCATCTTGGGGAATCCGAAAACCTCACGCCCGCTGATGAGCGCCGGCCCGGAATCGAGGCACAGCACGATCGGGTAAAACTTCAGCTTCGGCAGGGACGGGAATCCTTCGTTGTCCCACTCCAGGACCGGCAGGGTCACCACCATTTCCGATTCGGACGTGGCTCCCCATGCATCGTGCGGCGGATTGATCGAGCACATCGACTTCATGTGCATGAAGATCACGAAGGCGATCGGCAGGGCGGTGAACTTCGGCGTCACGTCTTCTCCCTGCGGCCGCCAATTCAATGTCTCATCCAGCCACTGCTGCGCCGCAGCCGTATCGATCTTGCGAACCGCTGACAGCGCCTCGACGCCGGTGATTCGATAAGGGGGACGGAAGTTCAGGTCCGTGTCTCGCTCGGTATAGGGAATCATTGGGGGCGGGACGATCCGGCAAGATCGAACATGACAACTAACAAAAACTCCGCACCGCGGCCAATCGAGAACTTTGTAAACCTATCCCCCACCCTGGGTCGACCTCAGCCAGTCGCGCGCCTTGAGCAATAGCTCGGTCTTGTTCGCGCTGCCGAGCTTGCCCTTCATGTGCTCGATGTGGCTATCCACGGTCTTGGTGCTGATCTTCAGCCGCAGCGCGATCTCCTTGGTCGAGTGCCCTTCCGCCAGCACGCGGAAGACCTGGTACTCCCGGTCGCTGAAGGTTTCGATGCCGGTATGGGCGGGCTTGGAAACGCTGCGCATCAGCTCCTCGGTCAGGGCCGGTGACGCGTAGATCCCGCCGGACTCGATCTTGCGGATCGCCTCGACCACCGCCGAGACCTTGTCACCCTTCATGAGGTAGCCGTTGGCACCGGCCTTGAGCGCCCGCGCACCGTAGTGCAGTTCGTTCTGCATGCTGAACACCAGCACCGCACAGGAGGGCGCGGCGTCCTTGATCCGGCGAATGAGATCCAGCCCGTCGCCGTCCGGCAGGGAGATGTCCACCACCGCCACGGCGGGCTTGCACTTCTCTATCATGACCAGCGCATCTGCCACGGTGTGGACGGTATGCGGCATGTAGCCGGTGAGCATGGTCTCGACCAATGACTTCACCGCCAGGGTGATGATCGGATGGTCGTCCACGATGAGCAGGTCTCGCTTGGCTACCGGAGGGGGCATGAGTCACCCGATCCTCTATCAGACGGCCGCCACGGGGGGACAGGGAAAACCGCACCCCTCGCCTTCAAGTCCCCGGCGGTCCCGCCCCGGAGGGCGGTCTTTCGGCTTTCCGCGGCGGGCGTTCTGGTTTTTCCTCCCGCGCCCGCCATGTCCGACAAGCTCGCCGAGATCATCGCCACCAAGCATCAGGAAGTCGAAGCGCTGCTCGCCCGCGCCGGCCACCTGCGCGCCGCCGCGTTGCAGCGCAATGAGTTCCGCGGCTTCCGCACGGCCCTCGACCTCGGCCCGGACCGCCTCGGTGTGATCGCGGAGGTGAAAAAGGCCTCCCCCTCGGTCGGCCTGATCGACCCGAATTTCGACCCGATCCGGCAGGCGAAGCGCTACTTGGACGGCGGAGCCTCCTGCCTCTCCATCCTGACCGACGAGAAGTATTTCCAAGGCTCGCTCAGCTACCTCTCGAAGATTTCCGAATTCTCGGACGCCCCGCTGCTGCGCAAGGACTTCACCGTCCACCCGGTGCAGATCCACGAGGCGATCGTCGCCGGGGCCGATGCCATCCTGCTCATCGTCGCCGCGCTGGATGACGACACTCTGAAGCGCCTCTACAACGAGGCGAAGGACTTCCAACTCGATGTGCTGGTCGAGGTTCACAACTTCCCTGAAATGGAGCGGGCCCTCGAACTCGGCGCCGATCTGATCGGCGTCAACAACCGCAACCTGAAGACCTTCGACATCGACCTTGCGACCACCGAGGAATTGGCGGACGAGGTGGGCGACGATGTCATTCTCGTTTCCGAGTCCGGCTTGCGCACACCGGAAGATGTGCAGCGAGCCCTCGATGCCGGCGCGAATGCGGTGCTCATCGGAGAATCCCTGATGCGCGCTCATAATCCTGCCGAGGAAATCGAGGCATATCTGGCGCTCCGGGCGATTTAAGTCACTTCCCCCTTTCCTTCACGGGCGGCCTTTCCATAGCATGTCGGGGTGAAAGCCCTCGTGCTCGCCGCCGTCCTCTTCGCCGTCAATCTCCACGCTCAGGAGATCACGACCGGCGAGATCGATGGAGCGAAGTACATGATCGCCGCTCCGCCGGAGTGGCAGGGCAAGCTGGTCATGATCGCTCACGGCTATCGTGCCGAGAACGAGCCGTTGAAGGCCGACATCGAAATCGATCCACGATTCGCGAAGCCGCTGTTAGAGAGAGGCTGGGCGATCGCGTCCACCAGCTACCGGCGCAATGGCTGGATCATCGAGGATGCCATCCTCGACCTGAAGGCGCTGCGCGATCATGTCGCCAGCTCCAAGGGCGAAGTGAAGCGCTGCATCCTGGTCGGCAGCTCGATGGGAGGGCTGGTTGGCACCCTCGCTTCCGAAGGTGCCATCGACAATCTCCACGGCGTGGTCGCGATCGGCGCCTATCTCGGCAATCGCGAAACCGGTGCCTACTACGAGACGCTTTCCTGGAAGCCGAAGGTGCCCATCCTTTTCCTGACCAACGAGACCGAACTCGATCACCCAAGCCACTATCGCGAGAAGGCCAGTGTCGAGAGCACCGCGCTCTGGGAGGTCAAGCGGCCGGGGCACTGCAATGTCTCCGCGATCGAGCGCTACAACGCCGTGCTCGCGGTCGACAGCTGGGTCGATGGCACCGTGCCGGAGCAGGACCGGGACAAGGACGGCACCGTCCGCCCGCCCGCGCGGGAAAGCACCGCCACCAAGGTGGAAGGCGGGCTGGCCGGCAAGATCACCTTCGTCTCCGCGAGCTTCGGTAATCTCTCCAGCAACCTGGTCTCCGCCGATCTCGATACGCTGGGCCTCAAGGTCGGCGACAAGGTGATCGTGAAGGGCGGCACGCAGCTTGAAGCCACCGTCGCGCTCTATCACACGGACGTGGAGGAAGGTAAGGCCGCCGTCTATGTCACGCCCGACGGCTGGGTGGCGATTGTCATCAATAGCGGCAATGCCGCGGAAGCCCTCCAAGTGAAGAATGGCGATCGTGTAACGCTCTCCCCCGCCCCTAAGGAAGAGCCGAAAGAGGAGCCGAAGGCCGAGCCCAGCGAGGGCCAATGACCCCCTAGGCCACGATCTCCTTCACCACGTGTCCGTGCACGTCGGTCAGCCGGTAGCGGCGGCCTTGGTGAAGGAACGTCAGCGCGGTGTGATCAATGCCCATGAGGTGCAGGATGGTCGCCTGCAGGTCATGCACGTGGACCGCGCCGGGCGTGTAGATGTGCTTGTCGGCCGTGAGTGGATTGCCGTCGGCATCGGCGATGTTGTAGCCATACGCATCGGTATGGCCGTGGGTCATGCCCGGCTTCACACCGCCGCCGGCCATCCAGATCGTGAAGCAGCGCGGGTGGTGATCGCGACCGTAGTTGTCCTTCGTCAGCTTGCCCTGCGAGTAGGAGGTGCGCCCGAACTCGCCACCCCAGATGACCAGCGTGTCTTCGAGGAGGCCGCGCTGTTCCAAGTCACGGACTAGAGCTGCGGAAGCCCGATCGGTTTCCTGGCACTGGCCGGGAATGGCGGACGGCAGGTTATCGTGCTGATCCCAGCCCTGGTGGTAGAGCTGGATGAACCGCACGCCGCGCTCGGCCAGACGCCGGGCGAGCAGGCAATTCGCCGCGAAGGTTCCCGGCTTCCTACTATCTTCCCCGTAGAGCTGGTAGACGCTCTCCGGCTCGCTGGAGAGATCGGTCACGTCCGGCACGCTCGTCTGCATGCGGTAGGCCATTTCGTACTGGGCGATGCGCGATTCGATCTCGGGATCGAGCTCGCTTTCGAACTGTGCGCGGTTGAGTGCCGACAGCTTGTCGAGCATAGCCCGGCGACCGGACTGGCAAATGCCATCGGGATTCGAGAGGTAGAGCACCGGATCCTTCCCCGAGCGGAATTGGACGCCCTGATACTTCGAGTCGAGGAATCCATTTCCCCACAGCCGCGCATACAGCGGCTGGTCCCCCTGCCCCGCCGAAACGAGCACGATGAAATCCGGCAGGTTCGCATTGTCCGAGCCGAGGCCATACGATAGCCATGATCCCATCGACGGACGGCCCGCGATCTGCGAGCCGGTCTGGAAAAAGGTGATCGCCGGATCATGGTTGATCGCGTCCGTGAACATCGACTTCACGAAGCACAGCTTGTCCGCGATCGCCGCGGTATGCGGCATGAGCTCGGAGACCCACGCGCCCGATTGGCCGTGCTGCTGGAACTTGAAATGACTGCCCGCCAGCGGGATCGATGCCTGCTGCGCCGACATGCCGGTGAGCCGCTGCGTGCCGCGAACGTGATCGGGCAAGGGCTGGCCGTTCTTCTCATTGAGCAGCGGCTTGTAGTCGAAAAGATCCTGCTGCGCCGGTCCGCCGGATTGGAAGAGGTAGATGATGCGTTTGGCTTTCGGCGCGAAGGTCGGTGGAGCGGCAGCCCGCAGACTTTCACCGAACATCGAGGCCAGCGCGGCCCCACCGATGCCCGTGGCTCCGGCCTTGAAGAAGTGGCGGCGCGTTAGCCCGGAAAACGAATCAAGGGTAGGATTCATCGGTTCCACACGGAAGCGTCGAGGTTTAGGATGGCCGAACAGGTTACGGTGAGCGCGGCGGTTTCGACGGGATCAAGGTCGCGACCTGCCGGGCTTTCGCCTTGGGTCAGGTATTTCTTCGCGTCCTCGGGGTTGGCTTTGAACTGTTCGAGTTGCTCAGCCTGAAGCTCGCCCAGCAACTTCGCTTCAAGATCAGTAGGAGGACGCGAGGCGCAGGCAGTGAAGGCCGCCGCAAGCCGTTGTTCAGCGGGCAGCGGCTGCACCTTCGTTGCCAGCGCTCGGGCCGCCTCAAGGAACTGCACGTCATTGAGCAGCACCAGCGCCTGCAAGGGAGTGTTCGTCTGCGGCCTGCGGATCGTGCAGACCTCGCGGGTCGGACTGTCGAAGGCCTGCATGTTCGGCAGCGGCGCGGTGCGCTTCCACACCGAGTAGAGCGAGCGGCGATAGAGATCAGCGCCTTTGGATTGGTGATAAGCGGGCGACATCGAATTCGACTCGCGCCACAGGTCACCGCCCGGTTGATACGGCGAAACCGGCGGGCCACCATCGCGCTGCTGGAGCAAGCCGGACGATGCCAACGCGAGATCGCGAACCTGCTCCGACGAAAGCCGCCGCGATGGGCCGCGGGCCAGCAGCCGATTCGAGGGATCGCGCTCCCGAAGATCCGGGCGCATTCTACTATCCTGACCGTAGGTCGCGCTGAGCACGATGGACCGGCACAGCCGCTTGAGATCCCAGCCGTGGGAAACGAAGTCGCGCGCCATCCAGTCAAGCAGCTCCGGATGGCTCGGCAGCGACCCTTGCAGGCCAAAATTGTCGGACGTTTCCACGATGCCGGCACCGAAGAAATTCGCCCAGATGCGATTGACGAACACCCGCGAAGTCAGGGGGTGGCGCGGATCCGTCAGCCACCGTGCGAGACCGAGGCGGTTGCGCGGCGCATCCTTTGGAAAGGGAATCAGGATCTGGCCGAAGGTATCGCGGTTCACCTCGTTCTCCTTGCCACGAGGAGCATCGTAGGCACCGCGGGCCAGAATGTGGGACGGCCGCGGAACTTCCGTATCCCGCATCGTCGGGATTTCGAAGATGGGATTCTCGGCACCTATCACGGCGGCTCGTGCATTGCGGAGTGATACTAGTGCTTCGCGATAACTCGCATCGGTGGAAAGCACCCATGCGGCCTTGAGCGCCGTCCGTTGCGCGCCGGAACCTGCAAGCGCCGCCGCCCATTTCGCCGGGTCCTGCAATGCCGCAACCTCCAGAGGCGCGAGCTCGCGCTTCCAGATTCGCAGGTCATCAATCTCGCCGCCATTAAAGCCGCGGTCGCGGAAGCGCTGCCCGATGACGGCCGGTAAGCCACCGTGATTGTCGAAGGCCGTGGACTTCACCAGCGAGTCCGCCGTGACCTCGGTTTCCATGGGCTGGCCATCGAGGAACAACCGCAGCCCGCGCGCGCTACTAGATCCATCGTAGGTCCAAGTCACCCGGGCCCATTGATCGCGCGGGATTCCCTGGATGGTCTTCACACCGATCGCATTGCCCGGCCAATCACGGACAATCATCGCCTCGATGCGGCCGCCCGCGAGACGCAGCTCAATGCCATTGTAGCCGACATCCGTTCCCGAGCTGCGATGAAGAACCAGCGTTGAAGCCGGATTGGCCAAAGTATCCCGCAAGACGATATCGACCGTGAATGGATCGCAGCGCTCAAAGGCGAGTCGGTTCGCCAGATCAACCCCGGTATCGCCATCCAGTCGCACCGCCGCTCCGGACTTGCCCGGCACGCGCGGCAGACCATTGCCATCCGCATTCGGGGCGCCCGCTTCGTCCTTCAATTGCGAGGCCAGCCCTTCGCCATCGAAGGTGAGATGGGACACCAGATCGACCGCAGGCAGTCCCGGCGACGTGGCCAGCCATGCCTCGAAGTCACCATCGGATTCCGACATGCGCTTCTCCACGGCAGCGAACGCGGCAACGGCAGCCACATTGGCATCGGTGAGTTTCTTTTCCTGCCCCTCGTTCGGCAGCAGCAAGGTCGGCGATGGCTGGACGCTGCCGCTGCTATAGAAGCCGCGCTCGGGAATCGAATTGAAGAACGCGCCGAGCGAGTAGTAGTCCCGCATCGCGATCGGGTCGTACTTGTGATCGTGGCAGCGGCAGCACTCCATCGTCAGCGCGAGGAAGACCGAGCCGAAGGTCTGGACGCGATCGGCCATGTTCTCGACCAGGAACTCCTGTGCGACCGAGCCGCCTTCCATCGTCAGGCGATGAAGGCGGTTGAAGGTCGTGGCGAGTTGCTGCTCACGAGTCGCGTCCGGCAACAAATCCCCCGCCACCTGCCAGGTGATGAATTGATCGATCGGCAGGTTCGAGTTCAGCGAGCGGATCACCCAATCACGCCATGGCCAGAAGGCGGTCAAAGCGTCAGCCTGATAGCCATACGAGTCGGCGTAGCGCGCCGCATCCAGCCACCGCACCGCGAAGTGCTCACCGAAGCGCGGGGTCGCAAGCAGGCGATCCACCGCCGCGGCCTTGTCGGGGTTCTGCCGAAAAGCCGCGATCTCTTCCGGACCCGGAGGCAGACCTGTTAGATCCAGCGTCGCCCGGCGCAGCCAACGAAGCGGATCAGCGGCAGGCGAAGGAACCAGTTCCTCACTCTCGAGGCGGGCTAGCACGAAGCGGTCGATCTCCTGCTGCGGCCACGCGGCGTCCTTCGGCGCCGGCACGGCCACCGACTCCGGCAATGGCTGGAATGCCCAGTGCGGCTCGTATTTGCCGCCCTGCTCGATCCATTTCCGGATCACGCCTTTCTCACCATCGCTGAGGAAGAGGTGCGACTTCGGCGGCGGCATCACCACCTCCGGGTCCTTGGAAAGGATCCGCTTCCAAGCCACCGATTTCGTCGGATCACCCGGCACGATCGCGCTGCCCGGCGAATCCTTCAGCGGGCCGTAGGCACCATCGGGATTGTCGAGCCGCAGCCCGGAATCGCGCTTCGATGCATCCGGCCCGTGGCAGGCGAAACACTTGTCGGAAAGGACGGGCCGGACATCGAAGGCATACGAGATCGGCCGCTCCGCCGCTATGGCAGGTGCGACAAAAAGCGCAGGAATGATCAGAAATCGCGACATTAAGATCGCGACTTCTACCCAATCAGAATGCCGCTCGTTTCACAAGACGGCGAGATTCACCCAAATCGGCTAACCCGCGAAGCCGTTCGCCGGCAGTCCCTTCACCCCCAGCCCGCGGATCACGAAGAGGCGACCGGCGTCGGCTTCCTCGACGCTTTTGTGCACTCCAGTGGTGACGTAGAGATCGGCCAAATCCGGTCCGCCGAAGGCACAGGCGGTCGTTTCCAGGCACGGCAGGTCGATCTTCCGCAGCTCCTGTCCGCTCTCCGGGCTGAAGCAGCAAACACAGGCCCCGTGGCAGAACGCGATCCACAGGTTGCCATCGGCGTCGATGGTCATGCCATCCGGCGACCACTCGTAATGCGCGGTGGAAACCACGCTCCGCAAATTCGTCAGATGCCCCGCTTCGTAGTCAAAAGCGAGGACCTCCTTCCGCGGAGTATCGATGTAATAAACGGTGCGGCCGTCCGCGCTCCACACGATGCCATTCGAATTCGTCACCGGGCCGAAGCTCTCGTGGATCGTCAGGTCGGGATCGAGGCGGTAGAGCATCGCATCGCCGGTCTTTTTCACCAGGCTGATGGTGCCGGCGAAGAAGCGGCCGTCCGGCGAGCATTTGCCATCATTGAAGCGGTTGTCGGCCTTGTCCGGCTCCGGATCACCGAGCGCGGTCAGGCGGCCATCCTCGCCTAGGAGATGAAAGCCATTGTCCCCCGCGATCACAAATCCACCCGCCTCGCGCGGCACCACCGTCCCCACGCGCTCGCCCACCTCCCAGGTCTGCTCCTCGCCGGTGGCCGGGTTGAAACGCACCACGCGGTGCTTTTCGATGTCCACATACAGGAGCGAATCCTTCCACCACAGGGGGCCTTCACCCCACTGGGCGCGGTAGTTTCCGACGGTTTCGATGGTCACGCGGCGGGACCGTAGGCGCGGACGGCGACGGGAAAAGAAAAAGCTCAGGCAACATCGGGACCCGCCGACGTTTTGTCCGAAGAAAACGGATTTGTCATACCCCCGGAAATCCGCTATTCCCTAGGTCTCCCCGCGACACGCCCCGAAAAACCTCATCATGCCGAACCGATTTTCGATTCCGCTCCTGCTGGCTGTGCTCTTTGCGTGGCTGGGGGCTGCTCCCGCGGCACATGCGCAGTGGGAGACCAAGCAGATCAACGGTCGCGACTACGTCTGCGTCGACGGGATGAAGAAGTTCTACGGCTTCGAATCGGTCAAACGCAGCGGCAACCAGTGCGTGCTCCACAAGCCAGTCATGGTGAAAGACCCCAAGACCGGCGAGACGGTCGACAAGGGCGTGGTGGTGGAGCTTCAGAACGGATCCCAGGATTGCCTGATGAACGGCGTGAAGTTCGTCTTCAGCTATCAGGTCGAGGAAAACGGCGGACGCCTCTGGATGTCGCGGATCGACCTCACCAAGCTGGTGGATCCCGTGCTGCGGCCGAACTACATCCCGGATGCCGGGAATTTCAAAACGGTGATCATCGATCCCGGCCACGGCGGCAAGGATCCCGGCGCGACCAATGGCTTGGGCACGGAAGCCACCTACAACCTCGATGTCGGCAGCCGTCTAAAGGGGATGCTCACTACCGCCGGCTACAGGGTCCTGATGACCCGCGAGAGCGACCGCTACCTCACGCTGCAGGAGCGGGTCCAGATCGCCAACGGGGTGAACGAAAACGCGATCTTCATTTCCATTCACCACAATTCCGGTGGCAGCTCGGCCCGCGGAATCGAAACCTTCACACTCTCGCCCATCGGCGTGGCCCACTACGGACGCGGACTCAATGCCAGCGACTTCGAGATGCGCACCGGCAATAGCCACGACTCCGGCAATGTCGCCCTCGCCACCGCCGTCCACGGCTCGCTCCTGACCATCCTCAAGGACAAGGACAGCGGAAAATCCTACACCCTGGATCGCGGCATCAAGCGCGCCCGCTTCAGTGTCTTGACCGGCGTGAAGCACCCCGCCATCCTGGTCGAATGCGGCTTCATGACGCACGAATATGAAGCCCGCCTGATCGCCAGCGAGGCCTATCGCAACACGGTCGCCAAGGCGATCCAGCTTGCTGTGGTCAGATACAGCAAGGCGGTCTCCAAGTCCCCTGCGGCAAATCCGTAAGCGCGAGCACGGCGGGGGCCCGGACCGGACGCGCCCTTGCGTCCTCGAATCCTTCTGGCAAATTGGGCACGATGAAAGAAGTCGTGCGCGAACGTACCCTGATCAGGCTCTCCCACTATCAGGCCGTTCTCGAGGGCGCTGGCATCCCCACCTTTATCCGGAATGAGGCCCTCGCCCACCTCGAGGTCCCGATCCCGACCTTCTGTCCGGCGCTCTGCGTCGTGGATGATCAGGACTACGACCGTGCCATCGGTCTCCTCCACGAGTCGGCCGAACAGGCGGCAAAGGCTTCCACCGAAGATTGCCTGTGCCCCGCGTGTGGCGAAATCAACCCGCGGAGCTTCGATCTCTGCTGGAACTGCGGCGCAGAACTCGCGTGAGTGACCTCACAAGCCGGGCACGCCCCGCTCCCGCCACGTCAGCAGCTCGGGCTCGCCTTCGGTGATCAGCACGGTGTGCTCGAAGTGCGCGGAGGGCTTGCCATCGGCAGTCACCACCGTCCAGCCGTCGTCGAGGATCCGGACGGAATGCGTGCCCGCATTCACCATCGGCTCGATTGCCAGGGTCATTCCCGGCTCGAGGATCGGGCTCTTGCCTTGCGGGCGGTAGTTCGGCACCTGCGGTTCTTCGTGCAGGTCGCGACCGACGCCGTGGCCGACAAATTCGCGAACCACGGTGAAGCCGAGCGGTTTTACATAGTCCTCCACCGACCCGCAAAGGTCAGCCAAGCGCTTGCCAGCGCGGGCGTGGGAAATCGCGACGAACAAGGACTCTTCGGTGGCGACAAGCAGGCGCCGGGTCTCCTCGGTGACTTCACCGACTGCCACGGTGATGGCATTGTCACTGAACCAGCCTCCCTTGACGATCGCGACGTCGATCGTCACGCAGTCGCCGGGCTGAATCTTGCGCGGGCCGCCGATACCGTGAACGACCTCCTCGTTGACCGAAATGCAAATCTGGCCGCTATAGCCACGGTAGCCCAAGGCCGCGCTCTTGCAGTCGCGCTGCCGCATCAACTCGCCGGCAAGCTTGTCGATCTCCAGCGTCGTACGGCCCGGTTCGACGGCCTTCACAAGCTCCATCAGAATCTCGCTGGCCGTCTGGCCGGCGATGCGCATGCGCCCGATTTCGTGCGGTGACTTGATTCGGATCTTATGCCGCCTGGCCATGAGCTTTGAGGGATCGGATGCACTCGACCAAGCGCTTCTCCACATCGTCCGCGCCCGTGGTCGCGTCGAAGCGGCGCAGCAGGCCTTCGCTTTCATAGCGAGCCACCACCGGGAGCGTGTGCTCCTCATACTCGGCAAGGCGCGAGCGGAAATTCGCCGGGGTATCGTCGGCGCGCGGGCCGGTCACGCCGCCACACTCCGGGCAGCGGTCGGCACGATTGAGCTCCTGGCGGCGGCCGGACCAGCGGCACTCCGGGCACTCGATACGGTTGCCAAGTCGCACCAGAAGTTCATCAAGCGGCACCTCCAGCAGCACCGCGGCCGTGAGATTCAGTCCGTGCTCGGAAAGCCATCCGGCAAGGAAGTCGGCCTGCGGGACGCTGCGCGGGAAACCATCCAGCACCCAGCCGCCGGTTTGCTTGGCGAGCCATTCGCCCATGATAGGGCACATCAACGAGTCGGGCAGGTATTCCCCGCGGGCTAGGATCGGCTCGGCTTGTTTGCCGAGTTCCGTCCCCTGCTCTACCGCCGAGCGCAGCAGCGCGCCCGTGCTCAGGTAGGCAAGGCCGAGGTCCTCGGCCAGCCGACGGCCCTGGGTCCCCTTGCCGGAGGCAGGCGGACCGAGGAGAACGACTTGTTTCGACATCGCCGTGTTACGCTTTGGCGATCCACGCCGCGGCGGCCACGACCACGAGCAGGCCGATCACGGCCCACAGGTAAACGAGTGCAGTGCTGGACGCGGCATTGCCGGTCTGGGAAAGGCGATCGTAGCGACCCTTGATCTTGCCCTTCCGGAGGAAACCGTCGTAGTGGCGCTGCAGCAGGTGGGTCTCCACCTGGCGCATGATATCGAGCACCACACCGACAAGGATCAGCAAGCTGGTGCCGCCGAAGAACTGGAGCACCATCGAGCCCTGCGGCAGGCCGATCAGGTGGCCGACCAGCGGTTGCAGCACGAACACGAAGGTGAGGAAGATGGCGCCCGCGAAGGTCAGGCGGGTCATCGTGAAATCGAGGAAGTCAGCCGTCGGCTTGCCCGGGCGGACGCCAGGGATGTAGCCGCCATTGCGCTTCAGGTCCTCGGAGATCTGGGACGGCTGGAACATGGTCGCCACCCAGAAGTAGGAGAAGAAGAAGATGAACAGGCCGCCGAGGACGTAGTACCACAGGCTGCCCATCGCGAGGGCTTCCTGAAGCTTCATCGCCCAGGTCTCACCGCGGGCGATCCAGGAGATCATCATCGTCGGCAGCGAAAGGATCGCCGTCGCGAAGATGATCGGCATCACGCCGGCGTAGTTGACCTTGAGAGGCAGATACTGGGTCTGGCCGCCGAATTGCTTCCGGCCGACGACGCGCTTCGCATACTGCACCGCGATCCGGCGCTGGGCCTGGGTGAGGGCGATGGTGGCGGCAATCACCACGATCAGCATGGCGATCATGATCACCAGCTTCACCGAGCTGAAGGCATTCACGTTTTCGCCGGTGACGAAGAATTTCCACGTCTGGACCAGGGCGCCGGGCAGGGCGGAAATGATGTTCACCGTGATGATGATCGAGGTACCATTGCCGAGACCGCGCTCGGTCATCTGGTCACCGATCCACATCAGCAGCAGGGTGCCGGAGACCAGCGTAAGAACGGTGAGGGCGATCCAGGCGAGGTCCGCTCCGGGTACCAGCACGCCATACTTCGCCGCATTATCGATGCCGCGCATGTAGAACAGGCGGTCCGGATGCATCAGCGAGGTCGCCATGAAATAGCCCTGCACCAGCGCGATCACGATCGTGATGTAGCGGGTATACTGGGTGATCTTCTGGCGGCCGCCGTCCTCACGGGCAAGGCGGGCCAGCTTCGGCACCACCGCGGTCATGAGCTGCACCATGATCGATGCCGAAATGTAGGGCATGATCCCCAGCGCGAAGATACCGGCCTTCTGGAGACCGCCACCCGCGAAGATGGTGAGCATGGCGCCAAAGGCATTGCCACCGTCGGTCTTTGCGGCATCAGCCATCCACTTCTCGATCACCGAGGAATCCACCCCGGGCAACGTGATGTGGGTGCCAAGGCGGACGATGATGATCATCGCCAGGGTGAAGAGAATGCGGTCCCGGAGTTCCGGCACCTTCCAAGTGTTCGCGAAAGCGGAGATCATGGGGAAGCGGTAGGCTGCAAAGAGCGACGGGTTTGTAAACGCGGCGAGGAAGCGATCAAGCGCTTCCTCGCCGGAGAACCGTCAAGACGGATATGACCAACTGAGGATCAAGCGGGGAGCTGGACGGAGCCGCCAGCCTTTTCCACCTTTTCCTTGGCCGAGGCGCTGATCGTGTCCACGACGAGGGTCAGCTTCTTGCTGATCTCGCCCTGGCCGAGCACCTTGACCTGTTCGCAGGCGCGGTTGATGAGACCGGCCTTGCGCAGGGCTTCCTCATTGACGGTGTCACCGTCGTTGAAGGCCTTGTCGAGCTGGGACAGGTTCACCACTTCGACCTTGGTCTTGAAGTTGATGTTGTTGAAGCCGCGCTTGGGCAGACGACGGTGAAGGGGCATCTGGCCACCTTCGAAACCGACGCGGGTGCCGCTGCCGGAGCGAGCCTTCTGGCCCTTGTTGCCCTTGCCGGAGGTCTTGCCGTGGCCGGAGCTTTCGCCGCAGCCGAGGCGCTTGACCCGGTGCTTGGCGCCCTTGTTCGGCGCGAGAGTGTGAAGTTTCATGTTCGACGTTCGAGGTTGGACGTTCGAGTTCAGTCAGCGTTCCTCAGATTGCCTTTTCCTTCTTCTTGCCGCGGGATCCGAGGATCTGGTCGCGGGTGCGAAGCTGGGAAAGCGCCTTGAGGGTGGCCTTGACCACGTTGGAGTGATTGGAGGAACCCATCGACTTGGCGAGGATGTCGCGGATGCCGACTGCTTCGCAGACGGCGCGGACGCCACCGCCGGCGATGATGCCGGTGCCGGGAGAGGCGGGCTTCAGGAGCACCTTGCCACCGCCGAATTCAGCGTAGATCTCGTGGGGGATGGTTCCGTCCACGATGTTCATCGGCTTGAGGACCTTCTTCGCAGCTTCACCGGCCTTCTTGATGGCGTCAGCCACTTCGTTTGCCTTGCCGAAACCGAGGCCCACCTTGCCCTCCTTGTCACCGGCGACGATGAGTGCGGAGAAGCTGAAGCGACGGCCGCCTTTGACGACCTTGGCGCAACGGTTGATGAAGACGACCTTCTCAGCGAGCTGGGGTCCGTCGGACTCCTGCTGCTGGTTGCGGTCATCACGGCGCGGGCCACGCGGGCCACGGCCTTGACCACCGCCGAAGCCGCCGCCACCACCGCCGCCGTAGCCACCACCACGCTGGCCGTAACCGCCGCCGCGCTGGCCGTAGCCGCCCGGTTGCTGTTGCTGGCCGCCTGGTTGTTGGCCGCCTTGCGGGGGCTGGGGTGCGGAAGGAGTAGGAGTCGAGTCTGGAGTCACCATGACGGTAAGATATTAGAATTGGAGACCGGCTTCGCGGGCGGCATCAGCCAACGCCTTGATCTTGCCGTGGTAGAGGTGACCGCCGCGATCGAAGACCACGGCGCTGACATTGGCGGCCTTGGCGCGCTCGGCGAGGAGAGCACCGACCTTGGCGGCAGCTTCCACGTTCGAGGCGGCATTTTCGAAGCTCTTGTCGAGCGTCGAGGCGGAGACGAGGGTGCGGCGGGCGACATCGTCGATGACCTGCGCGTAAACGTGCTGGTTCGAGTAGTGCACGGCCAGACGAGGACGTTCGGCGGTCCCGGCGACCTTCTTGCGGATGCGCGCGTGAATGCGGCGGCGTCCTTCCTTGCGATTGATTTTGCTCATTTCGAGTAAAGGTTTCGGGGTTACTTGCCGACGCTCTTGCCTTCCTTGCGGCGAACGTGCTCGCCGACGTAGCGGACGCCCTTGCCCTTGTAAGGCTCCGGCGGGTAGTAGCCACGGACCTCGGCGGCGAACTGGCCGACGAGCTGCTTGTCGATGCCTTCCACCTTGATCTTGGTGTTTTCGTTCACGGTGACGGTCAGGCCGGCCGGGATCGGATGAAGGATCGGGTGGGACTTGCCCAGGGACAGGTCGAGGTCCTTGCCCTTGACCGCGGCACGGAGACCGACGCCCTGGATTTCAAGGTCCTTGACAAAGCCTTGGGAGACTCCGGTGATCATGTTGTTGACCAGGCTGCGGACGGTGCCGTGCAGCGCGCGGAAATTGCGAGCCTCGCTGGCGCGGGCGACGACGACGGAAGTGTCTTCGCTCTTGACGGAGATGCCTGCGGGGAGGGCGAGGTCGAGCTTGCCCTTCGGGCCCTCGACGACAACCTTGCCGGCATCGACCTTCACGCTGACCTTGGCGGGCAGGGAAATCGGTTTGAGACCAACTCGTGACATGGTGGTTTGTTCCTTTCTCGGGTTGGGGATTACCAGACGTGGGCGAGCACTTCGCCGCCGAGTTGGCTGCGCTTGGCGGAGGCACCGGTCATCACACCCTTGGAGGTGGAGACGATGGCGATACCGAGTCCGTTGAGGACGCGGGGCATTTCCTGACCACCGGCGTAGACGCGGCGGCCCGGCTTGGAGACGCGCTTGAGGTCGGTGAGGACCGGGCGGCCATCGACGTAGCGGGCCTTGACCTTGAGCTGCGGGTGTCCGGATTCGGTCACGACTTCGAAGCCCCAGATGTAGCCTTCTTCCTGGAGCACCTTGGCGATGTCAGCCTTGATGCGGGAATAAGGAGCCAGAAACTGCTCGTTGCCAGCGCGGCAGCAGTTCTTGAAGCGGGTGAGGAAGTCGGAAATTGGATCGGTGAGAACGGCCATGATGGTGGTTCCTTAAAGTTGGTCGGAATCAGGCGGCGGCGCCTTCGGTGGTTTCCGCCTTCTTCGTGTCGCGGAACGGCAATCCCAGCTCGGTCAGCAGGGCACGGCCTTCGTCATTGGTCTTGGCAGAAGTGACGAAGATGAAGTCGAAACCGATGGTGCGCTTGATCTGATCAAGCTCGATTTCCGGGAAGATGGACTGGTCGGGGAAACCGACGGCGTAGTTGCCGCGGCCGTCGAAGCCCTTCGGCGAAATACCGCGGAAGTCGCGGATGTTCGGCGCGGTGACGTTGATGAAGCGATACAGGAATTCCCACATGCGGGCGCCGCGGAGAGTCACGCGGGCACCGAGGGCTTCACCCTCGCGCAGCTTGAAGTTGGCGACAGCCTTCTTCGAGTAGGTGATCGACGGCTTCTGGCCGGTGATCTTGGCGATTTCGGCGACGGCATCGTCCACCGCGACCTTGCGGTCCGGGGCCTTGCCCATGCAGGAGGTCACCACGATCTTTTCAAGCCGTGGGATCTGATGTGGATTGGTGTAGCCGAGCTTCTCTTTGAGAGCTGGCACGACCTTTTCCGTGTAGTGCTTTTGCAGTACTGGCGTGCTCATTTTGTTTTAGCGGGTCAGCGCTTGGTTGGTGCGCTTAAGCGCGGGCAAAGACCGGAGTCTCAGCCCAGTTTCTTGACATTGGAGATGTGGACGGGGCCGTCCTGCTCGAAGATCCCGCCGTCGGGATTCTTTTCGGAGCGGCGGGTGGCCTTCTTGATGGTGCGTCCGCCTTGGACGACGACCTTGCCTTTTTCGGCATCGACGGAGAGGACCGTGCCTTTCTTGCCCTTGTGGGCACCGGCGATGATCTGGACTTCGTCGCCTTTCTTGACGTGAGTCTTCATAGGAATGATTCGGTTGAAGGGATGCGCCGTAGCCTCAGAGGACCTCGGGTGCAAGCGAGACGATCTTCATGAACTGCTTTTCACGCAGTTCGCGGGCGACGGGGCCGAAAATACGGGTGCCCTTCGGGTTGTTGTCCTTGTCGATGATGACGATGGCGTTGCCATCGAAGCGAAGGACGGAGCCGTCAGCGCGACGGATCGGGAAAGCGGTGCGGACGACCACTGCCTTGACGACGGAGCCCTTCTTGACCGAGGCGGTCGGGATCGAGTCGCGAATGTGAGCAGTGATGATGTCTCCCACCTGCGCGGTGCGGGAGCGCTTGCCGAGAACACCGATCATCTTGGCAGAGCGGGCGCCGGTATTGTCGGCGACCTGAACAAGGGATTCCATCTGGATCATGGCGGAAAAAGCGTGAGTGGTGAGTGGGATCGGTAGAACCGGCCGAAAACTAGCTTAGTGCGAGAGCACCTTTTCGAGAGCCCAGCGCTTCAGCTTGGAAAGCGGGCGGGTTTCGACGATGCGGACCTTGTCGCCGATCTGGGCTTCGCCCTTCTCGTCGTGCACGTAGTACTTCTTGGAGCGCTTGACGATCTTGTTGAACTTCGGGTGGGGCACCCGGGCGACGTGCTCGACCACCAGGGTCTTGCTCATCTTGTTGGAGGTCACGACGCCGACGCGGGTCTTGCGGACGTGGGCGGCGGTTTCCTGCTGTTGCTGCTCGCTCATGGAAATTGGTGGTATTGGCTGCTGCGGATGCGGGCGGCTCAGGCGTTCTTACGCTGGGTGAGCACGGTTTGGACGCGGGCAGCCTCGCGGCGGAGCACGCGGATGCGGGCGGAATTTTCAAGCGTGCCGGTGGCCTTTTGCAGGCGGAGGTTGAATCCCTCCTCCTTGAGGTCGCGGAGCTTGGACTCGAGCTCCTTCACGGAGAGCTCCTTGATGTCCTTGAACTTGGTCTGAGCCATGGTCGTGGTTCTTTAAGAGGTTGATGCCTCAGGCGTGCGGGTTGCGGACGACGAAGCGGGTCGGAAGGCCGAGCTTGTAGGAAGCAAGGCGCATGGCCTCCTTGGCCTGCGACTCCGGCACGCCGGCGACTTCGAACAACATGTTGCCGGGGCGGATCACGGCGACCCAGGCCTCGACGGCGCCCTTGCCCTTACCCATACGGGTTTCCGGCGGACGGGCGGTGATCGACTTGTGAGGGAAGATCCGGATCCAGACCTTTCCTTTACGCTTGAGGAAGCGGTTGATCGCGATACGGCAGGCTTCGATCTGGCGGTTGGTCATCCAGCCGCGGTCAAGGGCCTGGAGACCGAAGTCACCGAAGGCGACGGTGGTTCCGCGCTGCGCGTTACCAGCCCGGCTGCCGCGGTGCGACTTCCGGAACTTCGTGCGTTTGGGCATCAAGGGCATGGCTCAGTCCTCCTAGGGAAATGGTTGTGAGTTAAAAAGTCGTCTTACTGCTGGTTGCCAGGGCCGCCACCACCGTGGGGCGGACGGGGACCACGCGGGCCACGCGGGCCGCGGTTGTCACGATCGCGGCGGTCACCGCCACGCTCAGGGCGCGGGGAGCTGCCGTCGTCTTCCTTCTTGTTGACCCAGCACTTGATGCCGATCACGCCGTAAACGGTGCGGGCTTCAGCGAAGCCGTAGTCGAGCGGCACGCGCAGCGTCTGAAGCGGCACCTTGCCTTCGCGGTACCACTCCGAGCGGGCGATGTCAGCACCACCGAGACGACCGGCGCAACGGATACGGATGCCTTCGGCACCGAAGTCCATGGCGGTCTGCACGGCGCGCTTCATGGCGCGGCGGAAGGAAATACGGCGCTCAAGCTGGACGGCGACCTGCTCGCAGATGAGCTGGGCATCGAGCTCCGGCTTGCGGATTTCGACGATGTCGATCTTCACCTGGGCACCCTTGCAGATGTCGGAGATCTCCTTGGTCATGCGCTCGATTTCCGAACCCTTGCGGCCGATGATCAGGCCCGGGCGGGAAGTGTGGAGCGTGACGCGGACGCTGTTCCAAGCGCGCTCGATGACCACGCGGGCCAGTGCAGCGAACTGCAGCTTCTGGCGCATGTAGCCGCGGATCTTGAGATCCTCGTGGAGCTTCTCGGCATAATCCTTGCCGGCGGCGAACCACTTGGAGCGCCAGTCTTTGGAAACGGCGAGGCGGAAACCGATGGGGTTGACTTTCTGGCCCATGATGAAATGCGGTGTGGGATTGGGATCAGGCGTCCTTGGAAGCCTTCGGGGAAACGTTGACCTTCTTCTTCTTGCCTTCGCCTTCCGGGGCTTCGGTCAGGGTGATGAAGATGTGGCTGGTGCGCTTGAGGATGCCGCCGGCGGAACCCTTGGCACGCGGGGAGAAACGCTTGAGAACCGGGCCGCAACCGATCACGGCTTCCTTCACGATCAGCGATTCGGCGCTCAGCGAGAAGTTGTTCTCGGCGTCCGCGATCGCGGTCTTGAGGGTCTTGTTGATGTGAAAGGCGGCCTTCTTCGGAGTGAAGGTGAGAATGTCGAGCGCGCTCGACACGGGCAGCCCTTGGATTTCACGGGCGACGTCGCGCGCCTTCTTCGGAGAGAGGCGGACGTATTTGGTGGTGCTCTTGACTTCCATGGATCGGGTCGGTGAGGCGTTTAGAAGAATGGTGCGCGGCGCGCGATTTATTCAGTGATGAGAAGGGCGGAATCGCCGAGGCGGACCGGGCCTTGACCCGGGTCGAGCTCCTCGACAAAGGCGCCGCATACGTTGCGGCGGACGTCGGCCACGATGGCGGTGCCGAATGGTTGTTCCCCGCGGACGAGGCGATAGGTGGTGCCGATGCGGGCAGTCTGGCTTTCCCCGACGTTGAAGACGAGGAGGCCGCTTTCCGAGTCGATGCTCACCACTTTCGCTTGCCGGGCGGAACCGGCGGCGGCTGCGGGGGCGGGCTTCTGCCTTAGGCCGAGCACTTCGTCAAGCTCCCGCATGGCGGTTTCCACACGAAGGCGGGAGTCAGGATCGGAAGCCACCGCCTGACGGACGTAATCGGTCACGGTGCCGACAAGGCGGGAGCAGGCGGATTCGAGATCGCTGGCGTGACGGCGGACCACTTCGAGGTCGGCATTCGCCTGCACCAGACGGTCGTCGCCACCATCGAGAAGATCCCGGCCCAGCGCTTCGAGGCGCAGCTTGACCGTGTTCTTTTCTTCGGTCGCCTGCTTCTCGGCCCGGTTCGACTCGGTGAGAGCCTTCTCCAGTGCCTTGATCCGGGCTTCCTGCTCGATGATCTTGTCCTGCAAGGCCACCGCATCCGTCCCCTGCGCCGCACAAGTCCACGTCCCGGCGCACAGTCCGAAGACTGCGGTCGCGAGAGTGAGTGGACGCGGGCGGTGCATGGGAAGAGAGGCGTGAATGGCTTACTTCTTGCCGATACCGCCGTGCTGGCGGAACAGGCGGGTCGGCGCGAATTCACCGAGCTTGTGGCCGACCATGTTCTCGGTGACATACACCGGGACGAAGGTCTTGCCATTGTGCACGGCGAAGTTCAGGCCGACGAAGTCCGGAGTGACCATCGAGGCGCGGCTCCAGGTCTTGATCGGCTTCTTGTCGCCAGCGGCGGCAGCGGTATCGATCTTGGCCAGAAGCTTCTGGTCGATGTACGGACCCTTCTTGAGAGAGCGTGGCATGAGTTCTTAAGGTAAAGGTTGGCTTAGCTTAGCGCTTCTTGCTGTGGCGGCTTTCGACGATGAAGGTGCTGGTGACCTTCTTCGGCTTGCGGGTCTTCTGGCCCTTCGCGTGGCCCCAGGGGCTGAGAAGGTGCTGGCGACCACCACCGGACTTCGACTTGCCTTCGCCACCACCGTTCGGGTGGTCGACGGGGTTCATGCACATGCCGCGGACGGTCGGGCGGACGCCCTGCCAGCGGGTGCGGCCAGCCTTGCCGGACACCTCGTTCATGTGATCGCGGTTGCCCACGGTGCCGATCGTGCAGAAGCAGTTCTCGTTGAAGCGGCGGATTTCACCGGAAGGCATCTTGACCAGTGCCCAGCCGCCTTCGCGGTTGGAGAGCACAGCCTGCTGGCCGGCGGCGCGGGCGACCTTGCCGCCATTGCCCGGGATCAGCTCGATGTTGTGGATCGCGGTGCCGAGCGGGACGCTCTTGAGCGGCATCGCATTGCCCACCTTCGGGGCGGACTTCTCACCGGAGGTGACGGTCGCGCCGACTTCCAGACCAGCGGGGGCCAGGATATAGCTCTTCACGCCATCCTTGTACTGGATGAGGGCGATGCGGCAGGTGCGGTTCGGATCATACTCGATGCCGACCACGGTGGCAGCCACGTCATACTTGCCGCGCTTGAAGTCGATCAGGCGGTAGTGACGCTTGTGGCCACCGCCGATGTGGCGAGTGGTGATACGGCCGGTGTTGTTGCGGCCGCCGCTCTTCTTGAGCGGGGTAAGAAGGCTCTTCTCCGGCTTGTGCTTGGTGATTTCGTCGAAGGACGGAAGCACCTTGTAGCGTTCAGACGGGGTATTGGGTGTGAACTCCTTGAGAGGCATGGCTCTGGTGAGGTTGGTTCGGGGTTAGCCGGTTGAGAAAATCAGACGAGGTCGAGCGTTTCGCCTTCCTTGAGGCGAACGATAGCCTTCTTCCAGTGGTTGGTGCGGCCTTCATCGGCACGGCGGCGGCGCTTGGCCTTGCCGGCGAAGTTGGCGGTGCGGACGGCAGCGACCTTCTTGCCCAGCAGGGTTTCGACGGCGCGCTTGATATCGAGCTTGTTGGCGTCGCGGTTCACTTCCAGGACCACTTCATTGTTGGTCTCCTGGAGCATGGTGGCCTTCTCGCTGAGGCGGACGTTCTTGATGACTTGGTAGATGTCTTTCATGGCGCGGTTTCAGCGATGAGATTAGGCGGTGCGCTTGGCGAGGGTCTCGAGAGCGTCTTCGACGAGCAGCACAGTGTTGGCGTGGAGGAGTTCCTCGACGTTCACGCTTTCGGCGGTGACGAGCTGGGCCCAGGCGACGTTGCGGGCGGAGAGGTAGGTCTTCTCGTCGAAGCTCTTGGCGACGATGAGCACCTTCTTCGGCTCGGCGTCTGCGGAGACGGCGGCGATGAAGGACTTCGTCTTGCCATCGGCGATGGAGAAGGAAGGAAGGACCTTGGCGGTTTCCTCGCGGACGAGGTCACCGAGGACGCGGCGCAAGGCGAGCTTGCGGACGTTCTTCGGGACGTGCTTCGAGTAATCGCGGGGACGCGGGCCGAAGACGACACCACCACCCACGAAGATCGGGGCACGCTTGTCGCCGTGACGGGCGTTACCGGTGCCCTTCTGCTTGTAGATCTTCTTGTTGTTACCGCGGACTTCGCCACGGGTCTTGGAGTTGGCGGAACCGGTGCGGCGGTTGGCGCGGTAGGCGGTCACGAGATCGTGCACGGCCTGAGCGCCCTTGTCGGCCTCAGCGAGCAGGATGTTCGCGCTCTGCGCGGCGTCAGCGGTGAAAGTTTTCGCGGGCATGACTGGGATGCGTTTGAGAGTTTCGGTTCAAACCCCGGCCTCAGGCGGCGGCGGTCTTCTTCTTGGCGGGGCGGACAGTGACGTAGCTGCCCTTGGCACCGGGGACGGCACCGGAGATCAGGATCACACCGTCCTCAGGGCGCACGGCGACGACCTTGAGGTTCTGGGTGGTGCGTGGCACGTCGCCCATGTGTCCGGGCATCTTCTGGTTCTTCCAGACGCGGCCGGGGGTGGAGCGGCAACCGATGGCGCCGGTCCGGCGGTGCATCATCGATCCGTGGGTCATCTTGAGACCACCGAAGCCGTGGCGCTTCACTGCACCTTGGAAACCGCGGCCCTTGCTGGTGCCGATCACGTCGACCCACTGGCCGGCGGTGAAGGTGTCCAGACCGGTGTGCGTTTCCGGAGCGGCTTGGTCAGCCGGGAAGCGGAACTCCTGAATCAGATACTTCGGAGTGGAACCGTGCTTCTTGAAGTGGCCGAGCGAAGGCTTGTCCGTGCGGAACTCCTTCTTGTCGCCGTAGCCGACTTGAACAGCGGAGTAGCCGTCTTTTTCGAGGGTCTTCACCTGCAGGCAGGTGTTGCCGCTCACTTCGATGACGGTGACGGGGATCATGGCCTGGCTCTTCTCATCGAAGAGGCGGGTCATACCGAGCTTTTTGCCGAGAAGTCCGAGAGACATGGCGGTAGTCGATTTGAAAGTTGAGAACTAAATGCGAGATCCGTCAGGGACCTCAGATGCGGATGGCGATGTCGACACCGGCGGGAAGGTTGAGCTTCTTGAGCTCATCGACGGTGCGGGCGGTGGGATCGACGATGTCGAGCACGCGCTTGTGAGTGCGGATCTCGAACTGCTCGGCGGACTTCTTGTTAACGTGCACGGAGCGGTTCACGCTGAACTTCTCGATGCGGGTTGGAAGCGGGATGGGGCCAGCCACCTTGGCACCGGTGCGCTTGGCGGTTTCGACGATCTCCGCGGCGGAGCGGTCGATGGCGCGGTGATCGAAAGCGCGCAGGCGGATGCGGATCTTCTGGTTTTCCATGGCGGTGGATGTTGTTTGAGATGTTGGGTAAATCTTAGTGGCCGCGATCGTTGACGATCTGCGTGAGGACATTGGTCGGCACCTGCTCGAAGTGTGAGGGCGTCATCGAGTAGGAAGCGCGGCCGGAAGAAATGGTGCGGACGTCGGTCGAGTAGCCGAACATTTCCTTGAGCGGGACATTCGCCTTGATGACGGCGAGCTTGCCCTTGGTTTCCAGGTTCTGGATCTGACCGCGGCGGCGGTTCAGGTCGCCCATCACGTCGCCCTGGTAGTCATCCGGAGTGGAGACTTCCACGGCCATGATCGGCTCGAGGAGGATGGCCTTCGCCTTCTTGAAGGCGTCCTTCATGGCGAAGATGGCGGCCATCGTGAAGGCGTTCTCGTTCGAGTCCACTTCGTGGAACGAACCGCCGAGCACATCGACGTGCACATCGATCACCGGGTAGCCGGCGATGATGCCATTGGTCATGGACTCGCGCACGCCCTTGAAAACGGCATTGTGGAAATCCTTCGGGATTTCACCGCCCACGATCTTGTTTTCGATCGTGAGGCCCTTGCCCTTTTCGTTCGGACGGACGGAGAGGCGAACGTGGCCGTATTGGCCGCGGCCACCGGATTGCTTGACCAGCTTGCCGTCACCATTGGCTTCGCCGGTGATGGTTTCGCGGTAAGCGATCTGGGGAGCGCCGGTATTGGCCTCCACCTTGAACTCGCGCTTCAGGCGATCGACGATGATCTCCAGGTGGAGCTCGCCCATGCCGGAGATGATGGTCTGACCGGTTTCCTCGTCGGTCTTGACCTGGAAGGTGGGATCCTCTTCCGACAGGCGGGCCAATGCGAGGGCCAGCTTTTCTTGGTCGGCTTTGGTTTTTGGCTCAACCGCCATGGAAATGACGGGATCCGGGAAAGTGGGAGGTTCGAGAACGACGTCGTAGCCTTCTTTGGCCAAGGTGTCACCGGTGGTGACGTTTTTGATCCCGACCATCGCGGCGATGTCGCCGGCATAGCAGGCATCGATGTCTTTATGCTCGTCTGCCTGGATCTGGATCAAGCGACCGACTCGCTCGGAGCGGCGGGTTCGCGGGTTGTAGACCGTGTCGCCCTTCTTGATGACACCGGAATAGACGCGGAAGAAGACGAGCTTGCCGACGAATTTGTCCGCCCAGAGTTTGAAGGCGAGCGAGCAGAACTTCTCGTTGTCGCTCGTGTGGACCTCGATCTTCTCTTCCTCGTTGTCCGGGTTCATGCCGACGGCTGCCGGGATGTCGAGCGGACTCGGGAGATAATCGACGACGGCGTCGATGAGGTACTGGACGCCCTTGTTCTTGAAGGCGGAACCACCGGCGACAGGCACCAGCTTGTTCGCGATCGTGGCGCGGCGGATCGCCTGCTTCAGCTCTTCCGTCGAGATCGGCTCCTCCATGAGGAACTTCTCGCCGAGAACGTCATCCACATCAGCCACGGCGCTCACCAGTTCGGAGTAGGCCTCCTCAGCCAGATCCTTCTGGTCGGCGCTGAGTTCGCGGACCTCGTAGGTCGAGCCGAACTTGTCGTCGTCGTTGAAGTGGACTTCCTTCTGGTTGACCACGTCGATCTGACCGGTGAGGTAATCCTCGGCACCGATCGGGATCAGGATGCGCACGGCATTCGCTCCGAGCTTGTCCTTCACCTCGTGGACGACGTTGTCGAAGTTCGCCCCGACACGGTCCATCTTGTTGACGAACACGATCCGCGGAACGTGATACTTGGTCGCCTGGCGCCAGACCGTTTCGGTCTGGGGCTGCACCCCGGCGACAGCGTCGAAAACGACGATCGCTCCATCGAGCACGCGCAGGGAGCGCTCGACCTCGGCCGTGAAGTCCACGTGGCCGGGGGTATCAATGATATTCACCCGCTGCTCCTGCTTCGGGAACAGCTTGGTCACGCCCTCCTCCTCGCGCTGGAACCACTTGGTGGTCACAGCGGCAGAGGTGATCGTGATGCCGCGCTCGCGCTCCTGCTCCATCCAATCGGTCGTGGCGGCACCATCGTGCACCTCGCCGATCTTATGGATCATCCCCGTGTAGAAGAGGATGCGTTCCGTGAGCGTCGTCTTCCCGGCGTCGATATGCGCCGCAATCCCAATGTTCCGCGTCCGCTCAAGCGGATACGGACGATCGGGACTGTTGACAGTGGAAGACATGGCGGAATGGGGAAGGAACTTCCCCTTGAATGATTTACCAGCGGAAGTGGGCGAAGGCGCGGTTGGCCTGGGCCATCTTGTGCACGTCGTCGCGCTTGCGGACGGACGAGCCTTGGTTGTTGGCGGCGTCCTTCAGCTCGTTCGAGAGAGCGACGTGCATCGGAGTGCCCTTGCGACCGCGGGCGTATCCGACGATCCAACGCAGGGCGAGGGACTCGGAACGATCCGGGTTCACTTCAAGCGGAACCTGGTAGGTAGCACCACCGACACGGCGGCTCTTCACTTCCACGCGTGGCTTGGCGTTCTCAATGGCGCGGGTGACGATCTCGAGCGGATCGACGGTATCGGCGCCTTCGCTCGCCTTGTCGATGGCGGCATAGACGATGCGTTCCGCGAGGGACCGCTTGCCGTCGATCATCACCTTCGAAATGAGGTGACCCACGAGGGAGCTGTCGTAGCGGGAGTCCCGGCGATCGGGCTTGTGGAAAGTGCGCTTGCGGCGTGACATGGTCGGAAAAGATTAAGGCTTTTTCGAAGCGGGATTACTTCTTACCGCCCTTGCCACCCTTGGCAGGAGCTGCGGGTTGGCCCGGCTTCGGACGCTTGGCGCCGTACTTCGAGCGGCTCTGGCGGCGCTTGTCGACGCCGAGGGTGTCGAGCGAACCACGGACGATGTGGTAGCGGACACCTGGAAGGTCTTTCACACGACCGCCACGGACGAGCACGATGGAGTGCTCCTGGAGGTTGTGGCCTTCACCGCCGATGTAGGCGATGACTTCGTAGCCGTTGGTCAGGCGGACCTTCGCCACTTTCCGGAGAGCCGAGTTCGGCTTCTTCGGCGTGCGGGTCATGACCTGAAGGCAGACGCCGCGGCGCTGCGGGCAATTGCTCATCGCCGGAGACTTCGATTTCTCGATCGGAGTCTGTCGTCCTTTCCGGACGAGCTGATTGATGGTCGGCATGGGATTCCTGCGTGGTTCGGTGTTCGCTGGATGCGTCGCCGGACAAGGAAGCGAGCGAAAAATCCCTCGCAGGAGCCTTTTGTCCGGAGCTGCACCCGATAGTGTTTGGAGAATGAAGCCATCCGCGTGGCAATGAATGCCGGTAGGCGGGTGGCGATGTGGGGCGGCGAATCTAGGGATCGAAGGTCACCTGACAAGTCCTATTTCGGAAAAATTTTACGACCTGAAGACCCTTCGGAAGGTCAAATTTTTTAAGTTCTCAAAGCGCCTTCGAACACAACCTAATCTACTGAAAATCAGTCATATCGCCAACGCCGCGGCGAGCCTCTCTCTTCGATCTTCCCGCTTTCCTCACCCATTTCCCGAGGCCATCCCACCTTCCGAAAAAGAATTCCGTCTCCATTTTCTGCTCCCAAACCGAGGCCCTGACACGGGTGGTGGGGGAAATCCACCCGCGGGGGGAAGTTCATGGCTTGGGGTCTCAGACCAACGCAGCCGCGACCCGCTCCATCGCTGCCTTTTCCTTATCGCTCACCTTTTTCCCGCCGAATCCGAGGAAGCCGCCTTCCTTGCTGGCCTCGGCGACATTCCGGGCGACGTCATTGACCAGCCGCCGGAAGGTGTCCACCTCGGCCGGGGCCTTGGTTTTCATCACCGCGGTCCCGTGGCGGATGGTTTCCACCAGCTGGTCCTCGGCTTCGACCTCCCGCTTCAGCTCTTCCGCCTCGTGCGAGGTCAGGCCGCCGCCGAAGACGGTCCCGAGCAGGGAAATCGGTGCCACGTCCTTCAGCAGCTCCACGCTGACCTGGTGGGCGGCCTTCATTTCGTCCATCGAGCCCTTGATGCCGGACGGCGAGGCCTTCGCGACCAGACAGTAGGCTGCCATCGGCGCGATGTGGATTTCTTCCAGCTCCTCGGGCGTGAAGCGGGAACGGACGGCCTCCGCCTGATCCCCCACCGTCATGGCCAGGCGGACGAGACCGGCGACCTCGGCATTGGCGGGATCTTTTTGGAACTCGTCATTCCCCGCCTGGAGCATCCGGGCGAAGCCAGTGGCGTCCAGCCCCTGCTCTTTCGCGGTCTTGGCGAAATGCTGGCCGACCATCGGGACAATCATCCCGGCGAGCGGCGTGAGGTCGAAGCCCAGCTTCTTGCTGAGCGCCGAGACCATCGAGTTCACCCCGCCGCCGAACATCGACTGCATCTTGTCCGCCGCGGTCATGTCGGGGATGTTCCCCTTGAAGGCCGACGCCAGTGAGGAAAGCAGTCCGGGCTCTTCTTTCTGTGGCAGGGCTTGGAAAGCGGCCGCTGCCCCTGCGGGCGTGGCAACCTTGCGAGCCATGCTTCCGACGGCCAGGGCACTGAGGATCTTCATTGCCTTGTCGACCAACCCGGCATCAACGCCGAGGAACTTCGCCAGCTTGCCGGCGATCTCCGGTGTCACGAGCCCACCGAGCGATTTCACGAGGGAGTCCATAATAGTGGATTTCATTCGCGGTTGAATTGCCCACAAACGGCCCCACGCAGGACCTCCCTTTTGCGAGCATCGGCCGCGATATCTCCCCGAGATATCAAAGTCCACTCAATCCGGGATCAGATCTCGCAAACAGGATCGGGAAGATTCCAATCACTGCGGAGGCCTGCTGACGACGCGCTTGATTTAAGGACTCGTGCCGCCAACTTTGCGCCGATGACGCTCCGTGGCGGTTTTTTGGTCATGCTTCCCCTGATCGCAACGATCACAGGATGCGCAACGGACCCTGCCAAGGAACGCCCGATTCTCCGCTTCTACGAGCAAGCCCGGAAAAGGGCCAAGACGGGGGATACCCGCAGCCCGGTGGATTTGACCGGCCTGCAGATCACGGACGGCGCGCTGCCTGGCTGTCCGAGGTATCCCACCTTTGAGGAAAGCGCCTTGATCGTGAGCGACCCGGAAGACCGGCAGGCCGTGCAGATCATCGTGAATCCCCGGGTCAGCGGGTCCTTTCTGGATCCTGCGAAAAAGGACGAGGCGTTCCTTCGCGAGATGAGGGCAGAGCAAGAACGGAGCTTGCGACAATCCCGCTACACGGGCGTTTATCTGCTGGCGAGACCGTGAAACCGGAGATCGCGAAAAGGCTTCTCCGGGCATCTTGGTAGCAGAGGGCGGATTTGAACCGCCGACCAAAGGCTTATGAGTCCTCTGCTCTACCCCTGAGCTACTCTGCCGTTACCAAGTGCTGCCCTCGCGGGCGGGCGGAGGCTCTAGCGCCGCCCGGCGCTACTGTCCATCGAAAAATCGTCTGCTTGCAGCACGTATTCCCGGTGCCAATTTGCCGCCTCCATGAAGCCACTCCAATTGCTCGCCGCCATTGTCGCTCCCATCGGTCTCGCCATTGCCGCTGCCGGGGCCGAGCCCATCGATGTCGGAGCCGCCCTGCCGACCATCACCGCGAAGAATCAGGACGGCCAGGAAGTGAAACTCGCCGAGGCCGGTGCCGGCGGCTTCACCCTCGTCTACTTCTACCCGAAGGCGGATACCCCCGGCTGCACCAAGCAGGCCTGCTCGCTCCGCGACGCCTACGCCACCCTCACCGACAAAAAGGTGAAGGTCTTCGGCGTCAGCATGGACGACGTGGCGGCCCAGAAGGCCTTCCAAGAGAAATACAAGCTCCCCTTCCCGCTCCTCGCCGACAAGGAAGCCAAGGTCGCCGACGCCTTCGGGGTGCCCCACGCCGCGGGTTTCGCGAAACGCCAGGCCTTCCTCTTCAAGGACGGCAAGCTGGTCTGGCGCGATCTCGCCGCAGCCACCGACCAACAGGCGGCTGACGTGCTGAAGCAGATCGAAAAGTAAGGCAAGCGGCCCTCCATGAAAGAGTTCGCTGCCCCTTGGGGCCTCACTCTGCGCTGGAGTTCATTCGGACTGGTGGCTTTCGCCATTTTGATCTCCGCGGCCACGGCGTTGCTGCCCAGGGGCATTCCGGCATCCGGCGCGTGGCTCGCAGCCGGGAGCATTCCGCTGATCTTGCTGTGCTGCCTGCCATTCGTGGTCCGCAGCTACACGATCGCCGGCGATGAATTGCTCATCCGCCGGCTGCTCTGGACCACCCGCCTGCCGCTCGCGGGCTTGAAATCGGCCGAAGCCCTGCCGCGGGCCATGAGCGGCAGCCTCCGGACCTGCGGCAATGGCGGCGGCTTCTCCTTCACCGGCTGGTACTGGAGCAAGGCGCTCGGAAGCTACCGCGCCTTCGTCACCGACCTGAATCGCACCGTGGTGCTGCGTTTCGAAAAACGCACCGTGGTCGTCTCGCCCGCCGAGCCGGAGGATTTCGTGCGACAGCTCGCCCCTCAGCCATCGTAGGCCGCCTTGAGCGCCGCGATATCGAGCTTCTTCATCCCCATCATGGCGGACATCGCTCGCTTGGCACCCTCGCCCTGCTCGCCACCGAACAACTCCCCGAGCATCGACGGCACGATCTGCCACGAGAGCCCGAAGCGGTCCGCCAGCCAGCCGCATTGCTTCGCCTCGGGCGCTCCGCCCTCGCCGAGCTTATCCCAGTAGTGGTCGATCTCCTCCTGCGTGTCGCATCCGACGACGAACGACACCGCACAGCTAAACTGAAAGCTCGGCCCGCCGTTGAGCGCGGTGAATTTCTGCCCATCGAGCTCGAAGGACACCACCATCACCGAGCCCGGCGGCCGCCCGTGCTGCTCCTGCCCCGCCTCACTGTAGCGCGAAATCGCGAGGATCTTCGAATTCGGAAAGACGCTGCAGTAGAAATTTGCGGCTTCTTCGGCCTGGGTGTCGAACCAAAGGAAAGGGCTGATATTGGTTTTCATGAGCGGTGGTCGGATGGGGTCTTCTTCCTCCCAACGAACCGCAACCCGGTTTCAGGACACGGACAGCGGTTTCTCCCTCCCGCCGGGTAGCGCAACTTCGGCTGGGAACCAAGCCGCCGAGCAGATAGAAGGTCAGCCGCTTCCCTCCCATGCCGCGCATCGACTTTCTCCGCTTCGCCTCCAAGCCACCGGTCTCCACTGGCAGCGAGCCTACGCCGCGCTCGTCCCCTCCCGATGAAGACGGACGCCTCACTGCCATGGCCAAGGGCGTGAACGACGTGCTCAACTACTACATCCAGGTCACCGACACCAAGGCCTCCATCTTCATCGCTGGCAGCGTCGCCGCGGCTTCGTTCCTCCTGACCAAGTTCCCCGACACGATGCTGGCACGCGCCCTCTATTTCGTCGGTGCCGGCGGCCTCGGCATGGGCCTGGTGCTCGCCACCTTCGTCGTGCTGCCACGGCTTCCCGCCCGCAGCGGCGGCGGCAGCGTCTTCTGGGGCGACATCGCCGGCTGCTCCTGCGCGGCAGAATACTGCGGCCGCTTCGGCAAATCCGCCGGCGCCGGCCTGCTCGATGAAGAATACAGCGCGCTCAACTACCACACCTCTCGCATCCTCAAGCAAAAGATCCGCGTCCTCCGCGCCGGGATCCTCTGCTTCCTCGGCGGCGTGATCGCGGCACTAGCGCAGTATCTGCTGCACGGGTGAAGCGGCTGCCTGCCATCCGGTTCAAATCGTGAATCTGGCGGGCGCGAACCGCGCACCGGCAATGGCACAGCCGGTGTTGTGGAAAGCGACGCCTCCATGCAGGCGATCCCGGAATGGCAGATGCGTATGACCGAAGTAGCAATGCTCGGTCACCTCTTTCCAGCCGGGCACGGCACGATCAAGATGCCATGTCAGGCGTTCGAGCGTCGTGCGCGGCCGGAAATGCGCGCGATGCGCCATCCACGTGATCCCAAGCCGGTCGGCGACGCGATATCCTTGGCCTAGCCACGCCGCGCGAGGCCGATCGTTTCTCCAGACCTCGCGATAGCGACCGAGCCCGGCAGCATCCATCCGCTGGTGGGCACAGTCACCATGGACGAAGAGATGCGAGCCGAGCTGCAGGTGCGTCTCATGCCACCTCAGCGAAGGACATGCCTCCACCAAGTCACCCAAGCGCCGGGTGAACGCATCCAGACAATCGTGATTCCCGCAAATGAAATGCACCGCAGCTCGCGGATGAGCTGCGGCAAACAGGCGGAGCCAATCGAGTGCCACCTCCACCGATCTCTCTTCATTACCAAAGTGGCTCCAGCGGAAATCGAAGGTGTCGCCATTAAACACGATGACATCAGCCGCGGCCAAATCATCACGAATCGAAGCAAGCCGCTGCTCTCCGACCGAACGGACCGAGAGAAGATGCAGATCCGAAATGACGATTCCGAGACCCATCGCGATTCCGATAAGCGCTTACCGTCCGCCCGGCTTCAAAGGCCGATCACGATCTTCTTCGGAACGAAAACGATATCGCCAGGCTCGAGCTTAGCTTCCGCATGGTCCTTCTTCCTCAGATTGCAAACATACCTGTTCCGTCCCCGGATCACTTCAATGCGTGTCACCGCGCCAAACACGGTCGGCTTGGCTGAGTTGATGCATTCGGAGAGCGAGCCAGCCGGGAGATCGCCCTGATGGTCGACCTGACCCATAACGTGCACCTTCCCGGCTTTCGCGAGCTTCCCGGCATCCGCCTTCACCTCGGTGACCCTGACCTTTCCAATCAGATCCGGATAAGCCCTCTCCAGGGCAGGAACCATCTGCTCCACCTTGACGTCGCGAAGCTCCTTGGAGCCGCTGATCGGCTGGAGGGAAACGAGCCCTTCGTTTCCCTGGACAAGCAGATACGTCCCCTCCGGTGCTGCGCCCTCGGTGGATGCGACATGCACCAAGAAGACCCCGCCTCCTTGCACGCAGGGAGTCAAAAGCGCCACCAACGCCATGATCATGCATCTTATCATGCCTAGCATCGTCACCAGCATCACCGCGGATTCAAGTTCGATCAATCCCCCGCCGAAGAAGTCTCGGAGCCTCAATTCCCTTCAAAGCGGCGGCTTCAAGCCCCGCAGCGAAATCACCCGGGCTTTCTCCTTCCCCATGAGAATGCTGGCCCCGTAACAAATCGCCGGCTTGGCCTCTCCGAAGCGGATCCGCTGCATGTCCGCACTCCACAGATCGAGGTAGGAGCAGTTCACCGATCCTCCGTTGAAGGGAAGATACCGTTGCTCCACCATCACCGCGAACCAAGGCATCCCGGGAAGCGGCACGATCCTTCCGCCGTTGGGTGCCAACTCGGAAAGGCGCCGCGTATTCAGATCCAAGGCGAAGAGCCCCAGCCCGTCCGTGCTTCCCCGGTGTTGCCTCAGGAACGCGACCTGAAGCGGAGCAGTCTCCCAGAAGGGACTGCCTTGCAGCACCAGAATGCCGTCTTCACCCCCGCCGAAGACATCGTGATCTTCGTTCGCTTCCTGCTCATGGGGAACCTTCCCCGAAGGCAAGGGCCCGCTCCAAAACTCCTCTTCCCCGGCAGGACGCTTGGGCGCAAATACCGGCAGCGTCTCGACCAGCACTTCGCCATCCACGCCTTGGGTCCGCAGAAACGCCTGCTTCGGGAAATACTCCGGATCCGCCGGGTCCGGCTCCTTGCGGGCGTCCTTCAGGACCAGGGAGAACCTACCGGAAGCCGCCTTGTATTCGAGATCGCCCGGCTTCGCCGCAGTCTCCAGCCGCTCTTCTCCGTCGCTCTGGACGACGAACTTGGGAAAGCCGAACGACTCCGGCTCGGCGAACGTCTTCGCGTGCCATTCAGGCGCAGCCTTCAAAGTCCGGTCCGAGCTGCCATCCACCGAAACCATCCGCCACTCCACGCCCTTTCCCTTCGTGCGCTGGTACACCACCGAGCGTCCGTCGGGAGAAAACACCGGATCGAAGTCCTGTCCGGACTCGTCCTTGGTCAGGTGCCGCAGGAAGCCCCCATTTCCATCGAAGAGATCGAGATGTGAATGGCTCACTCCTTCCTCTTTGAAATAGCGGATGGCCACCACCACCTGCGTTGGAGACTCCTCCGCCTCCGCTGTCAAAAAGGCGACCACGGAAAGCAAAACGGACAACCGGAGCAGCAGGCTCATGGAATGGCACAACGCGAAATGACGGTGAAGCCTATCACCATCATTCAGGGATCCGGCATGCCGGCCGCTTCCGCGGCCCGCCGTATCAATCCCCGCTCTTCAGCACCTTGATGAAGGCATCCTGCGGGATGTTCACCTTGCCGATGGCCTTCATCTTCTTCTTACCTTCCTTCTGCTTCTCCAGCAGCTTGCGCTTACGGGAAATGTCACCGCCGTAGCACTTGGCGGTCACGTCCTTGCGCATGGCGGAGATGCTTTCGCGGGCGATGATCTTGCCACCGATGCAGGCCTGGATGGCGACGACGAAGAGCTGGTTCGGAATGACTTCCTTCAGGCGCGCGGCAAGCGCACGCCCGTAGCCCTCGGCCTTGTCACGGTGCACGATTGTGGCGAAGGCCTCGATCGGGTCGCCCGCGATCAGCATTTCCATCTTCACCATGTTCGCAGCGCGGTAGCCGGCGTGCTCGTAGTCCATCGAGCCGTAGCCCCGGGTGCAGGACTTCAGCCGGTCGTTGAAATCGACGAGGATCTCAGCCAGCGGCAGCAGGCAGGTGAGCATCACGCGGGTATCGTCGATCGTCTCCGTGTTCGTGACCTCGCCGCGTTTCTCCATCACCAGCGACATGATGTCGCCGATGTAGTCACCGGGGATCATGATGAAGACCTTCACCAGCGGCTCGCGGACTTCCGCGATGGTCTGCTGCTCGGGGAAGAACGAAGGATTGTCCACGATCACCTCGTCACCGTTCGTCTTCGTGACCTGATAGATCACGGACGGGTAGGTGGAGATCACGTCCATGTTGAACTCGCGGCGCAGGCGCTCCTGGATGATCTCCATGTGGAGCAGGCCGAGGAACCCGCAGCGGAAGCCGAAGCCCAGCGCGATCGAGCTTTCCGACATGTAGGTGAAGGCGGCATCGTTGATCTGCAGCTTCGCCATCGCCGTCTTGAGCGACTCGTAGTCGGAGGCATCGATCGGGTAGATGCCGGAGAAGACCATCGGCTGGATCTCCTTGTAGCCCGGCAGGGCTTCCGGGCAGGGGTGGGTGTTATCGGTGAGCGTGTCGCCGATCTTCGCCTCGTCCGCGGACTTCATGTTCGCGATCACGTAGCCGACGTCGCCGGCCACCAGTTTTTCGCGAGCATTCATCTTCGGGGTGAAGACACCCACTTCCTTGACCTCGTAGGTCTTGTTCGTGGCGAAAAGTTTCACCCGCTGGCCCTTCTTCACCGTGCCGGAGAAGACGCGGACGTAGGAGACGACACCGCGGTAGGTATCGTAGATCGAATCGAAAACCGTGGCGCGCAGCAGCTTGTCCGGGTTCTCCGTCGGTGCCGGCACACGTTTGACGACGGCTTCCAGGATGTCCTCGATGCCGATGCCCTGCTTGGCGGAGGCGGGAATCGCGTCCTCCCCGGGGATGGCGAGGATGTCCTCCAGCTGCTTGCGGCACTTTTCGACGTCGGCGGCGGGCAGGTCGATCTTGTTGAGGACCGGGATGATCGTGAGGTTCTGCTGAAGCGCCAGGTGGAGGTTCGCGACGGTCTGCGCCTCCACGCCTTGGGCGGCGTCGATCATCAGGATGGCTCCCTCGCAGGCGGCGAGCGAGCGGGCGACCTCATAGGAGAAATCGACGTGGCCGGGGGTATCCAGCAGGTTGAGCTTGTACGTCTTCCCGTCCTTGGCCGTGTAGGTCATGGCGACCGGGTGGGACTTGATCGTGATTCCCTTTTCCCGCTCCAGGTCCATCGCATCGAGCAGCTGGGCCTGCTGGTCGCGCTCA
The DNA here is from genome assembly GCF_038066715.1 of Luteolibacter sp. Y139. Lineage (NCBI taxonomy): Bacteria > Pseudomonadati > Verrucomicrobiota > Verrucomicrobiia > Verrucomicrobiales > Verrucomicrobiaceae > Neoluteolibacter > Neoluteolibacter soli. The sequence continues at coordinate 216,501 of NZ_JBBUKT010000003.1, forward strand.
GCCACGGTATTCGTGGCGGCCATCAGCCGGTCTGAAAGCGTGGTCTTCCCGTGGTCGATGTGGGCGATGATCGAGAAATTGCGGGTCAGGGATGTAGGCATGGCTGGTTGGGAAATGTCCGGCAGGCGGCGCGCGCGGATGGAAAACAGGGATTTACACCGAACGCACGGAAAAAGAAAGGGATGGGACTACGGGTGTGGCCCTATGAACACAGGGAGATTGCGGAAGCGGCGGCCTCTCTGATAGTGGCTTGAAAGTGACCCAGCGCTACGAGATCGAGGAAATGCTGTCCCAGGACGCCTACGGCGTGGCCTTCCGCGCCCGGGACCGCGAGGAGAAGCGCGATGTGGTGCTGCGGCGCTTTTTCCCGAACGGCCGCGACGGCGGTGGACTCAAGCCAGAGGAACAGCCGCCCTTTCTCGAAGCCGTCGGAAAGCTGAAAGAGCTGAAACTAAAGGAGCTGCGCAAGACCTTCGACGGCGGCTGCGACCCCGTGGACGGGATTCCCTTTCTCGTCACCGACTGGGTGGGTGGCGACACGCTGGGCTCCTTTACCCAGGGAAAGTCCCTCGAGGCGGCCTCGGTGAAGGACATCGTGGAGGTCGCGCTGAAGGCCTCTCAGGAAATCTCCCGCGTGCTCGGCCACGAGATGCTGTGGGTCGGCTGCAGCGAGGATTCTCTGATCATTCCGGAATCCGGGCGCGGCATCACCTTCTGGGTCGAGCCGCTGGCGTCGCTCAATTTCCGCGGACTACAGCCCCTCGCGGAGCTCGCCGAGCGCCTGATGGGATGGAAGGGCAAGCCCGCCAAGCACGACTCCGACGGCGACGGCCTGGCCGGTTGGATCCGCCAGATCCGCGCCAATCCCAAGGCCTGGTCGCTCGCCCAAGCGCTTGAAGCCCTCCACAAGCCCGTCTCTGCCGCAACTCCTCCTGCCGCCGCCGTGGCCCAGCCTCAGCGCAGTTCCTCATCCTCGGCGAAACCGGTGAAGCCCGCTTCCGTCACCCAACCTGCCACCGCGACAAAGCCCGCGGCTGCCACTGCCGCAGCGACAAAATCCGCAACCGCCACGAAATCCGCCGCCACGAAGCAGGCGAAAGGCGGAGCAACCCGGAAGGGAGCAGCTCCAGCCAAGCGCCCCCAAAAGTCTTTCAACTGGCCGCTGGCAGTCGTCGTGATTCTTCTGCTGCTCGGCGGCGGTGGCTTCGCCGCGTGGAAAACCGGCAAGCTGGATGGCCTGCTCACCAAGTTCCAAAGCCCGAAAACTCCCCCTCCTCCCACCCGTGAGGAAATGATCGAACAGCTGCGGGCGAAAACGATGGCTGCTCCCGCCAAAGGCGCCGCCGCCGACTCATCGGCAAAGGCAGAAGCCGCGCCGAAGCCCGCAGAGCCTCCCAAGCCGGCCAAGTAAGCTGCACGTCTCCCAACGCGAGGACAGCAAGGTCCCTTTCTCCTGACGCCTCTTTGACCCCGATCACCGCTCCCCTCGCCTCCCTCGATTTCCTCGGGGCCAAGGAAGTCATCTCGCTCGCTTCCGCCGGTCTTCACGTCGCGGGCGACCTGCTCGATTGGCTGCCGCGCCGTTACGAAGACCGGCGGCGCTTCGATGCCTTCCCCGCCGCACCCGGCGGACCAGCCATCTGCGTCCGCGGCAAGGTCGTCGATACCCGCAACCGCTTCGGCCCGCGTGCCCGCTTCTACGAGGCCGTCGTCGAGGACACCCGCAGCTCGGGCATGGGCACCGCCACCATCACCTGCCGGTGGTTCAATATGCCCTTCCTGAAGAACGTCATCGCCGCGGGTCAGGAAGTCATCCTCCACGGCAAGCCAAAGGATTTCCAAGGCAGGATCTACATCGACCATCCCGACTTCGAGGTCATCCGCGACGACGGCGGCCCATCCATCCACCTCGAGCGCATCGTACCCATCTACCGCAATGTCTCCGGCATTGCCCAGCGGCGGCTCAGGGAAATCCAGCACCAGTTGTTAGAGAGGATCGATCCCGCCTCGCTCGGCTCGCCCTACGATGTCGATCCGACCTACCCGCGCGCCGAGGCCTTCCGCGAAGTGCACTTCCCCGAAGCCATCGAGCAGGCCGAGGCCGCACGCCGCCGCTTTGCCCTCGAAGAGTTCTTCGCCGTGCAGCTCAATGTCGTCTGGCGACGCGCCCGCATTCACGATCACAAAGGCCGCGTGCAGGGAACCAAGACGACCTTGCTAAAGCGCTTCTACGAAAGCCTGCCCTTCGACCTCACCGGCGCGCAGAAGCGCTCGATCAAGGAAATCGTCGCCGACCTCCGCTCCCCGCGCCCCATGAATCGCCTGCTGCAAGGCGACGTCGGCAGCGGCAAGACCTTCGTCGCCATGGCCTCGATGCTGCTGGCCATCGACTCCGGCGCCCAGGCCGCGCTGATGGCGCCCACCCAGATCCTCGCCGAGCAGCACTACCTCACCTTCAAGCGCTGGCTCGAGCCACTCGGCGTCCGAGTCCTCCTGCGCACCGCCGCGAAGGAGCAAAGCACCCACCTTCCCCTCGATGGCGAGGCCCAGGTGCTCATCGGCACCCACGCCCTGCTCTACGACAAGGTCGCCTTCACTGACCTCGGCCTCGTGGTCATCGATGAACAGCACAAGTTCGGCGTCTCCCAGCGCTCGCGTCTCATCGATCAAGGTACGATGCCCGACGTACTTGTCATGACCGCCACCCCGATCCCGCGGACCTTGACCATGACCATCTACGGCGACCTCGACGTCTCCATCCTCGACGAGCGCCCCGCCGGCCGCGGCAAGATGGTCACCGCCCTCCGCACCGCCGCGAAGCAGACTGACATCACGAAATTCGTGAAGGAACAGCTCGCCACCGGTCGCCAAGCCTACCTCGTCTATCCACTCGTCGAGGAAAGCGAAGCGCTCAAGGCCGAGTCCGCCACCGAGGCCTTCGAGAAATGGCAAAAGCGCCTTTCCGGGCACTCCGTCGGCCTCGTCCACGGCAAGCTTTCCCCCGAGGAAAAGGAAGACGTGATGCGCCGCTTCCGCGATGGCGAGATCCACGCGCTCGTCGCCACCACCGTCATCGAAGTCGGCGTCGATGTCCCGAATGCCAACCTCATGATCATCCACCACGCCGAGCGCTTCGGCCTGGCCCAGCTTCACCAGCTCCGCGGACGCATCGGCCGCGGCGAGCACAAGAGCTACTGCATCCTGCTCACCGACGGCAAAAGCGCCGACGCCATGGAGAAACTCGCCGTCATGGAAAAGACCTCGGACGGCTTCGTCATCGCCGAGGAAGACCTCCGCCTCCGCGGCCCCGGCGACGTCCTCGGCACCATGCAAAGCGGCCTCGGCGACCTCAGGTTCCCCGACTTCCTCGCCGATACCGCCCTGCTTCGCGAAGCCCGTGCCCTGGCGGACCAGGTCATCGCCGAAGATCCGTCACTTGCCGCGCTTCACGCGTCCCTGCGTTCCCTGATTCAGGAAAACCCTGTCGCTTCTTCCCAACGCGGGTGACCTGACCCCATGAAGACCTTCGTCATCGGTGACATCCACGGCTACCTCCGCGCTCTCGATGCGCTCCTTGATGCCGTGCCCTTCGGCCCGGACGACCTCCTTCTCTTCCTCGGCGACTACGTGGACAAGGGCCCTGACACCAAGGGCGTGCTCGATCGGTTGGCAAACTTCTCATCCCGCCCAAACACCGTCTTCCTGCGCGGCAATCACGACCAGATGCTGCTCGATGCCCATCTTGATCCGGACAAGTATTCCATCTGGGAAAGCCTGGCCGGAGACGATCCCCTCGCCAGCTACGGCTCGGGGGATTCCAGCGAACTCATCGAGCAAATCCCGGAAAGCCACTGGCACTTCCTCGCACAAACGTGCGTCGATTTTCTCGAAGACGAGCGCTTCATTTTCGTTCACGCGGGCATTCGCTCCCATCTCTCCCCGCAAGAAGAAGACACCGATCATCTGCACTGGCTGACGCTCTCCATGGCCCAGCCTCACTTCAGCCACCGCACCGTCATCTGCGGGCACTCCGCCCAGGCATCGGGAATCATTGCCGACCTCGGTCACACGATTTGCATCGATACCGGCATCTCGAAGGGGAAGTTCCTGACCTGTCTTGAATTAGGCAGCTTCCATTACTGGCAATCGTCGCCGGAGGGTCGGATCCAAGACGGGCTCCTCCGCGCGAAGCCATAAAAGGGCCGCCCGGAGCTCCGGCTTCAAAGGCGCGGAAACTTATTCTCTCGCATCCGACCTCGTCGCGGACTACAGCGCCCCGACAGCCTCTTCATCCGGAGCGCTCGACCATTGCTTCCTGTGAAGATCACGCTCAATACCACCTCCATTCCGGAGAACCGTCGGCCCCAGGTCGAAACGGTGGTGAAGTCCTTTGCCAAGGCCACCGAAATCATCTGGCTGCCCAGCCGCTTCCCGCGCTTCGTGATGCTGGTGGAGCCGGGGTCCGACAAGGAAGTCCAGCCGGAAGCCGGATCCATCTTCGAGTCGCCAAATTCGGGCTCGCGCTCGCTGGCCTCGGTCACCGAGTTTCTCGAAGACAAGATCAAGGCATGCCTCGCCGGGCCGCCGGATGCGGGGTAAGGGGTCCGCGTTTCGGGATATTCTTTGACTCACCTTGGCATGGGCCTACGGTGTTTTGTTTCGTAGGCAGCCACCGGGCTGCTTGTCGGTGTTCTTGAAAAGCACCGCTGCCCTGGAGAGCGCGAGATCGTTTCGAATTTCGCGCCATGAAAATTTCCCAGCCGACCCGTCATATTGCCTTCATTGGCAACTACACGCCGCGGCGATGCGGCATCGCCACCTTCACCGCGGATATCTGCGAGGCCATCGCCACCGAATTTCCCGAGGCGAGCTGCTTCGCCGGAGCGGTGAATGACCGGCCGGAAGGCTACGACTACCCCTCGCGCGTCCGCTTTGAAATCGATCAGGATGATCCGGAGTCCTACACCAGGGCCGCCGAATTCCTGCACATCAACAACGTGGAGGTCGTCTCGGTGCAGCATGAATTCGGCATCTACGGCGGCCCGGCGGGATCCCATCTGATCGGATTCCTGACCCAGCTGAAGAAGCCGGTCGTGACCACGCTGCACACGGTCCTGAAGTCGCCGGACGCCGCGCAACGCGAAGTGATGACCCGGCTGGACGAACTCTCGGAGCGATTCGTCGTGATGGCGGAGCGCGGCCAGCGGCTGCTGGTGGAGGTCTATGGAATCGACCCCGGGAAGATCGACCTGATTCCCCACGGGGTGATCGACATGCCCTTCGTGGATTCGAATTTCTACAAGGACATCTTCGACGCCGAGGGCAAGACCGTGCTCCTGACCTTCGGCCTGCTCTCGCCGAACAAGGGCATCGAAACCGCCATCGAAGCGCTGCCAGCGATCCTGGCCGAGCACCCGGACGTCGTTTACCTGATCGTGGGAGCCACCCATCCCCACCTCCTCGCCACGCAGGGCGAGGCCTATCGCGAGAGCCTCGAAGCACTCGCCATCAAACTCGGCGTCGAGAAGCAGGTGATCTTCCACAACCGCTTCGTCTCGATGGACGAGCTGAAGGAATTCATCGGCGGCTCGGACATCTATCTCACCCCGTATCGCAACGAGGCGCAGATCACGTCCGGGACGCTTGCCTACACCTTCGGAGCCGGAAAGGCGATCATCTCCACCCCCTATTGGCACGCCCAGGAGCTGCTCGCCGAGGAACGCGGGATATTGGTGCCCTTTGCCGACGCAGGGGCCATCGCGGCGGCGGTGAATGATCTGTTAGAGCATCCGACACGGATGACGGCGATGCGCAAGCGGGCGTGGAAGGAAGGCCGCAAGATGACATGGCCTGAGGTCGCACGGCGCTACATGGAAAGCTTCGACCGCGCCCGCGCGGGCCTGAGCGTTCCGATCGCCACGGTGACGGATGACGTCACCTATCCGATCCCCGCCCCCAAGCTCGACCATCTATTCCGGATGACCGACCACACCGGCATCTTCCAGCACGCGATCTACAGCGTGCCGAACTACCATGAGGCCTACTGCACCGACGACAATGCGCGGGCCTTCATCTACACCGTCTTCCACGAGGTGGAGCATGGACCCGATCCTGCAATCGACCGGCTGGCCAGCAGCTACCTCGCATTCCTGTGGTATGCCTTTGACGCGAACACGCGCCGCTTCCGGAACTTCATGAGCCACGAGCGGCATTGGCTGGAAAGCAATGGCTCCGAAGACAGTCACGCCCGCGCCCTGTGGGCGGTCGGCACGGCGCTCGGGCACTCGCAGAATGAAGGCTTCCGCAATCTCTCCGCACTGCTCTTCCAACGCGGGCTCGAGCCGGTGAAACGCTTCAGCTCACCACGCGCCTGGGCTTTCACCCTGGTGGCGATCCACGAGTACCTGCGCGCCTTCTCCGGCGACCGCGCCGTGGCAAAGATGCAGCGGCTCCTCGTCGCGCGCCTGGTGGGACTCTTCCAAGCGAACTCGTCTCCCGGCTGGCTGTGGTTCGAGCGCGTCGCGACCTACGACAATGCCAAGCTGTCCCATGCACTGATCCTGTCCGGCCAGCATCCCGCGATCGAGACCGGCCTCATCTCGCTGAAATGGCTGCTCGACGAGCAGACCGGCGACGGCGGCCAATTCTCGCCCATCGGCTGCCACGGATTCTGGCCCCAGGGGGCGGAAAAGGCGCGCTTCGACCAACAGCCGGTGGAAGCCCACGCCATGGTCTCCGCCTGCATGGCCGCCTTCGATGTCACCGGCGAGCAAATCTGGGCCGACCACGCGCACCGCTGCTTCGAGTGGTTCCTCGGGCGCAATGACCTCGGCGTCTCCCTCTACGACCCGGGCACCGGCGGCTGCCGCGATGCCTTGCTGCGCGACCACATCAACCAAAACCAAGGAGCGGAATCCACACTCGCCTTCCATCTCTCGCGTTCCGAGCTCACCCGGCGCGCTCACGGCCTCGCGCCGTGAATAACCTGACCCAACCCCAACCAACCGAAACCATGGGCGACAAATCCCCGAAATCGAAACAGAAGCAGCAGACGCAGAAGCAGCACAAGGATGATGCGGCCGGACAGGCCAAGCAACGCCAGGCTGATGCCAGCCGCGAGGCACGTGGCGGCGCACCGCCGAAAAAGAAGTAGCGGCTGCGCACGAAAAAGGCGGCACCCCGCAAGGAGTGCCGCCGTGAAATTCGATCGCGTGAGGCGTCTCAATAGCGACGGCCGCCGCCCGAAGGCTTGCCGCCACCACCACCGTAGCCGCCGCCACCGCCGCCGCCACCACCATAGCCGCCGCGGCTACCACCACCTCCGCCGCCGCCACCGCGTTCTTCGCGGGCTTGGGCTTCGTTGACCTTGAGCTTGCGGCCGCCGAGATCGTAGCCGTCGAAGGCCTTGATGGCATTGGTCATCTCGGAGCTCGAACCCATCGTTACGAACGCGAAACCGCGCGGCTGGCCGCTTTCACGATCCACCGGAAGGTGGACGTCGGTCACTTGGCCTTGCTGGGAAAACAGGTCCTGGATCTCCTGCTTGGTCGTCTGAAACGACAGGTTGCCTACGTACATTTTCATCATCGTCCGTTGACTGCCGCATCACGATTCTGTCCGAGACTGTTCCCGTGGATCGGGTTTCAGACCGCCACCGAATCCGCGAGACTCGCCTGACGATACTCCAGGCCTTGATCTTGCCATGGCGGGAACCAACCCAAGAGCCTAGGCGAGGATTTCCCCACGGACGACAAGAATCTCGAAAATCCACGGAAACCCCGGCAGAGCGAGTGACGGCACCCCCAAACCTCATCTCCGGCCCATCGACCGAGGATTGACGTTGCGCCCGCGGCAGCATGGCATGTCGCCCATGAAATCCACCCGTCTCCTTTTCCTCCCCGCCGCCCTCCTGCTCGCCGCCGGCTGCGCCGCTCCCGAACCCCCGGTCGACCCGAACAAGAAGAACTTCTTCGTGGACGTCGAATTCACCGTAGATCGCGACGGCCGGACCAAGGACGCCAAGATCATTGCCACCGACGCCCCCAAGCAACTCCAGCAGACCGCCCTGGCCGACGTGAGCCGCTACCGCTCCGAACCCTCCGTGGACGTCAGCCGGGGCCGCCGCCGGATCGAATACAACATCGACTGATTCGCGGCGGCGTTTCAGGCTTCGGCCCGGCCTCTCGTTCCAATTTCGGCCCCGCAAACATTCTAGCCAGAGCCCGGGCGATGGTTAGAGTGTCGGGTCATGACCCCGTCCGTTTCCGACTACGAAAAGCTGGGAGCCTTTTACCTCGGCCGCGAGTACGACCTCGAAACCAAGTCCCCTGACGGCGGACTGATACTCTATGATTCGAAGGACCTCGTCACCCACGGCGTCGTCCTCGGCATGACCGGCTCGGGAAAGACCGGCCTCTGCCTCGCCCTGCTCGAGGAAGCGGCGATGGACAATATACCCGCCATCGTCATCGACCCCAAGGGCGACATCTCGAACCTGCTGCTGATGTTCCCGAACCTCGCGGCGGAGGATTTTCGTCCGTGGATCAATGAGGACGATGCCGCAAAGAAAGGCGTCTCGCCGGACGAGTTCGCCGCGAAGACTGCGGAGATGTGGAAGAACGGTCTCGCCGACTGGGGTCAATCGCCGGATCGCATCAAGCAGCTGAAGGAGAGAGTGGACATCAATATCTTCACGCCCGGCTCGAAGGCCGGCATTCCCGTTTCCATCCTCAGCTCGCTGGAAACGCCTCCCGACGAAATCATGGAGGATGGCGAACTGTTAGGCGAGCGCGTCGAAAGCACCGTCTCCTCGCTCCTCTCACTCGTCGGCGTCGAGGCCGATCCCATCCAAAGTCCACAGGCGATCCTGCTCTCGAATATCTTCCAGCACGAGTGGGCCGCGGGAAAAGACGTCACGCTGGAAGGACTGGTTGGCCAGATCCAAAAACCACCCATCGAGAAGATCGGCGTGATTGCCCTCGACACCTTCCTTCCTCCAAAGGACCGCCAAACGCTCGCGCTCAAGTTCAACAACCTCCTCGCATCCCCCGGCTTCGCGACTTGGCTGGAAGGCCCGCCGCTCGACATCGCAAAGATGCTACACACGCCGGACGGCAAAAGACCGCGCATTTCCATCTTCTCCATCTCCCACCTCGGCGATGCCGAACGGATGTTCTTCGTCAGCCTGCTCCTGAATCAGACGCTCGGCTGGATGCGCACGCAAAGCGGCACCACCTCGCTGCGCGCCCTGCTCTACATGGACGAGATCTACGGCTACCTGCCACCGAGCGCGAATCCGCCGAGCAAGAAGCCGATGATGACGCTTCTCAAGCAAGCCCGCGCCTTCGGCCTCGGCTGCCTGCTCGCTACGCAAAACCCGGTCGATCTCGACTACAAGGCCCTCTCGAACATCGGCACCTGGTTCCTCGGCCGCCTGCAAACCGAGCGTGACAAGATGCGTGTCCTCGATGGCCTCGAAGGAGCGGCCGGCGCACAGAACGCGAAGTTCGACCGCGGCGAAATGGAGAAGCTGCTCTCCGCCCTCGGCAACCGCATCTTCCTCATGAACAATGTCCACGAGGACCATCCCGTGCTCTTCCACGTGCGCTGGGTCATGAGCTACCTCACCGGCCCGCTGACCCGCACCAGCATCAAGGCCCTGATGGACCCGAAGCGCAAGGACTTCGGAAGTACGAAGGATGCCGTAGCAGCCGAAGCGGCGAATCCGATGGCCATGCCCGGCATGTCCCCACCACCGGCGAAAGCGTCCGCCCGGCCCGTGGTCGAGGCAGGCGTCGTCGAGATGTTCGCGCCACCGGCGGGCGATGCCTCGGACATCATTTACAAGCCCCACCTGCTACGCATGGCCACGGTGCATTTCTCGTCCGCCAAGACCGGTGCCGAGGGCAATCGTCCGTACCGCCTGGTGAACGCGATTCTCCCGGACTCGATCGACTACGACCACACCCTGCCTCCTCCCACCAAAGATCAGAAGCTTGGCTCCAATCCAGTCGATGGCGCCGGCTTCGAAGCTCTTCCCGCATTCGCGACGATCGCCGCAAACTACAAGAAAGCGGAAAAGGACTTCGCCGGATGGCTCGCTCTCAATGCCCATGCCGAGATCTTTTCCTGCCCGTCGTTGAAGGAATACTCGCAGATCGGGGAATCCGAGGCGGATTTCCGCATCCGGCTCACCCAGAAAGCTCGCGAGACGCGCGATGCAGCCAAGGACAAGCTACGGGACGCGGCGGATAAGAAGCTCGCAACCCTCCGGGGAAAACTTCAAACGGCAGAAGGTGGCATGAGCCGGCAGAAAGCCGAATCACAGGGAGCCTTCGTCCAAGTGGGAAAAGCGATTTTCGGCGGCCTGCTGGGAAATCTCATCGGCCGGAAAAAGAGCCTCGGATCCATCATCAGCTCCAGCATCACCTCAGGCACGAGTGCCTACAAGCAACATCAGGACGTCTCCATCGCGGAAGACAAGGTGGCTGGCGTCCAGCAGCAGATCGACGAAATCAACAAGGAGCTTGAAGCCGACATTGCCCAGCTTTCGCAGTCCTTCGATCCCTCCGCCCTCGTGTTCGAAACGGAGACGCTTAAGCCAGCCAAAACCAACATCAAGGTCGACTCCGTGTCCCTGCTCTGGATCCCCTAGTCTCCAGCGGAGACCTCGCGTGGCAATCGTTGCGAACAACCCCCAGAGCCGTTGATTCCCTCCCCCTCTTCATGAAAGAAGGCGAATACTACCTCCACGTTGATGAGGCCATTCCGCGGGTGACTTTTAAAACCGAGAGCTTCAAAGGCGCGAAGGCCGGTCTTGCCGATCTAAAGAACTGCCGGAAGCGCATGGTGCTCCGCCGCCGGCTGGAATCGGCAAGCCTCCGTGAAAATCGATCCCGCTTTGCCGGCACACGCCTCTTGCGGCGGGGCGGCGGGTGGCTCGTGGACCTGTTCGTGACGTTGGCGAGGCACAAGGCCTACGCGGCCACCGCCGAGGACGATTTTCAGATCGCCCACTTGGACCGGATTCTCGTCGCGATGGACCAGGCAATCCTGGAAATCGAGAGCCAAATCGCGGCCTTCAAGGCAAAGTGATTCCGAGGACCTCAGGCTGCTGTCCCGATTCAAGGGCGTAAGCGGGATTGCACCCGGGCGGCGGCCTCCTAAGCTCCGCCGCCATGCGCCCGTTCCTTCTCCTCCCCGGTCTTCTCCTTGCAATGCTCCCCGCAGCCCGCGCGGACGAGGGCATGTGGCTCTTCACCAAGCCCCCGGTCCGGCAGGTAAAGGAGAAGTATGGCTTCGAGATCACCCCGGCATGGCTGGAGCACTTGCAGAAGTCCTCCGTCCGCTTCGGCAGTGGCGGCTCGGGCTCCTTCGTTTCGGCGAATGGCCTGATCCTCACGAATCACCACGTCGGCTCGGGCATGATCGAAAAGCTCAGCACCAAGGACCGCGATCTCCTCAAGCACGGCTTCTACGCGGCCACCGCAGGCGAAGAACTGAAATGCCCGGACCTCGAGCTGAACGTCCTCATGAGCATCGAGGACGTGACCGAGCGCGTGAATGCCGCGGTGAAGGACGGCCAATCACCGGATGAAGCGGCTACCGCACGTCGCGCGGTCATCGCCGGGATCGAAAAGGAATCTTTCGACGCCACCGGATTCCGCAGCGACGTGGTCACTCTCTTCCAAGGCGGCGCGTATCACCTCTACCGCTACCATCGCTACACGGACGTCCGGCTGGTCTTCGCGCCCGACGCAAAGGCCGCAGCCTTCGGCGGCGACCCGGACAACTTCGAGTTCCCCCGCTTCTGCCTCGATTGCTGCTTCTTCCGCGCCTACGAGAACGATGCCCCGGCCAAGACGCCGCATTTCCTGAAGTGGAAGACCGAGGGCGCGAAGGAAGGCGAACTCGTCTTCACCTCCGGCCACCCCGGCCGCACCAATCGCTCGGTCACCCTGGCCCAGCTCGAAGCATTGCGCGACGATGGCTTCCCCTATCGCCTCGAGCAGATCTTCCGCGCCGAAACGTTGCTCAGGGCTTGGGCAGATCGCGATCTCGAGAATGCCCGACGCTCGAAGGGCTCCATCGTCGGCACCCAGAACGGCCGCAAGGCCATCATGGCCCGCCTTGATGGCCTGCTCGATCCCGCACTGATGGCTCGCAAGGCCGCGAGCGAAACCAAACTGCGTGAGGCCGCCCCAGCCGCCTTCGCCCGGATCGAAGCCGCCGAAAAGGACGCAAACGCATACCAGACCCGGCTGCGCCTGCTAGAAACGGGCGACGCCTTTGGCAAGGGAGGGCTCTTCAGCACGGCGCGCACGCTCTTGCGAGCCGCAGACGAAGCATCCAAACCCGAAGGCGAACGCTTGAAGGAATACCGGGAACCCGCGCGCGCCTCGCTGGAGCTGGATCTGTTTTCGACCGAGCCGATCTATAAGAATCTCGAGACGCTCCGGCTGGCGAACTCGCTGACCTTCCTCTGCGCCAAGCTCGGTGCCGCCGATCCGACCGTGCAAGGCATCCTCGCCGGCAAATCCCCCGACACCCGCGCCGCGGAGCTGATCCAGGGAACCACCCTCGAAGACATCGCCGTGCGCCGGAAGCTGTATGAAGGCGGCCGCGACGCCATCGCCGCCAGCAACGACCCGCTGATCCAGCTCGCCAAGCTGATCGACGCCGAATCCCGCAAGCTCCGCCAGCGCGGGGAAGCGACCGAGGAAGTGATCTCCCAGGCCCACCGCGAAATCGCCACCGCCCGCTTCGCCCGTGACGGCGATTCCGCCTATCCTGACGCGACCTTTTCCCTCCGCCTCTCCTACGGCGTGGTGAAAGGCTACACCGACGGCAAGGAAACGGTTCCCGCGCAGACCACCTTCTGGGGCATGCATGAGCGCAGCGAAGCCCAGGGCGCCATCCCACCCTTCGATCTCTCCGAAGAATGGAAGGCCGAGGCCTCCAAACTCGATCCGCTGACGCCGATGAATTTCATCAGCACCAATGACATCACCGGCGGCAATTCCGGCAGCCCGGTGGTGAACCGCGATGGCGACCTCGTCGGCCTCATCTTCGACAGCAATGCCCCCGGCCTCGTCTCGGACTTCTTCTACTCGGACGAAAAAGGCCGCGCCGTCTCCGTCCACCCGGCGGCGATCCAAGCGGCCATGGAAAAGGTCTACCATGCCGACCGCGTGCTGAAGGAACTCACGCACTGACCGATCGCCCCCGGCCGCCATGTTTCACATTGTCCTCGTCGCGCCCGAGATCCCGCACAATGCCGGTGCCGCCGGCCGCCTCGCCCTCGCCACCGGCGCGCGACTCCACCTCGTGAAGCCGCTCGGCTTCTCGCTCGAAGACAAGCACGTCCGCCGCACCGGGCTGGACTACTGGCAGGACGTGGACCTGAAGGTCTGGGAAAACTTCGAGGACCTGAAACAAGAGGCCGACCCCGCCGCCAAATTCTGGTTCCTCAGCACCAAGGCCACCCGCGCCCACTGGGACGTCCCCTTCACGGACGGGGACTACCTCGTCTTCGGCTGCGAGACCAAGGGGCTCCCGGAAGCCATGGTCTACGGCGCCGGCGAGCAGGCCATCCGCATCCCCATGGCCCCCGGCGGCACCCGCAGCCTCAATCTCTCCACCGCCATCGCCATCACCCTCTACGAGGCGGTGCGGCAGGACCGGACTTGGTAAAACGCCCCGCTGGCACGCTCCCTGCGTACCGGCAATGTCCAGATCCGGCCTTGCGTCGGACGAAATCGTTCGCTACCCCCGCCCCCTCATGCCCGTAGCCACTCCTGCTCAATACCGCGCGATGCTCGATGCCGCCCAGAAGGGTGGATACGCCTACCCGGCCATCAACGTCACCTCGCTGCCCACCATCAACGGTGCCCTCCGCGCCTTCGCCGAGGCCAAGTCCGACGGCATCATCCAGGTTTCCACCGGCGGCGGCGAGTTCGCCTCCGGCACCTCCGTGAAGGACGCCGCCTTCGGTGCCATCGTGCTCGCTGAAGCCGTCCATCGCCTCGCGGAGAAGTATGACGTCCTCATCGCTCTCCACACCGACCACTGCCACCCGGCCAAGGTCGAAGGCTTCCTCAAGCCCCTCCTCCAGGCCTCCCGCGAGCGCATCGCCGCCGGCAAGGGCCCGCTCTTCCAGAGCCACATGTTCGACGGCTCCGTCGTCCCGCTGGACGAAAACCTCAAGATCTCCAAGGAGCTCCTCAAGGAGTGCGCCGAGCTCGATATCATCCTCGAAGTCGAAGCTGGCTGCGTCGGTGGTGAAGAAGACGGCCACGACACCTCCGGCCTCCCTCACGACAAGCTCTACACCACCCCTGAGGACATGGTGGAAGTTTACGAAGCGCTCAACCCGATCGGCCGCTTCCTCTTCGCCGCCACCTTCGGCAACGTCCACGGCTCCTACAAGCCGGGCGCAGTGAAGCTGAAGCCCTCCATCCTCCGCGATGGCCAGAAGGCCGTGACTGACAAGTATGGCGCGGAAGCCGAGATGGACCTCGTCTTCCACGGTGGCTCCGGCACCTCCGAGAGCGACCTCCGCGAGACCCTCGACTACGGCGTCGTGAAGATGAACATCGACACCGACACCCAGTACGCCTTCACCCGCCCGATCGTCACGCACGTCTGCCAGAACATCGAAGGCGTGCTGAAGATCGATCAGGAAGTCGGCGACAAGAAAGCCTACGACCCGCGCTCCTACCTCAAGAAGGCCGAACTCGGCCTCTGCGAGCGCATGAAAGAAGCCTGCGACGATCTGCTTTCCTCCGGAAAGACGATCTTCGGCACCGTCTGAAGCACTTCAATTTGTTTTTCTACAAGGCGGGTCCGTTCACGCGGACCCGCCTTTTTTATGGAAGCCATGGAAGACAAGGAGCCCACCGATTTCTACCGCATCGCATTCTACTGCGGACTGCTCGTCGTCGCCTGGGCGATTCAAGTAACGTCTCTCCGCCAATTCTTCTGGGTGAGCCAACGGACAAACCCGCCCCAATTCCTCGTGGTGGATTTCAATCAAAGTCCCCTCTTCCTGAACGAGGACCCTCACAAGCCAGTCGCCCAGATCCTCGCCGAAAAAGGCCTGAAAGCGGACGCACGTCTCGTCTCCCAAGAGGGCGCTGAGAAACTCCTGCGCGACCACCAGATCAAGAGGTGGAGCCCGTTAGCCGTGGCGCTCGCCGGCGCCTTGGTAGCCTCGTGGTTCGCTTGGCTGCTATCGGGCAGCTGGCAGGTCGTGATCGCTGCGATCATATTCGCACCATGGGCGCTTTATCTCATGCGTGAACGGGATTGGCGCAGAGAGCTCTGAGTTGGTGTCAATCACCGGCCTGGTCCCGGACCCTCCTCGATGATGAAGATCCAGTCGTCAGAATCGGACCTGAGGCTTACCCTCGTCTCCGGATAACCGTGGGCGTGATAGTAAGCTTCGACTCTCCTCGCTGCAGTGAGAAGCTCCGAACGGCCAATCTTTTCATTCGCTCGCAAGCCGGTCTCCTTCGCGAGACGCTGGTCCGAAAAAACCGTGTTACCGGCAAACCCGGAGCCCGGACCGATCATTCCGCGCGTTTGGACCTCGAAGATCACTTCCAGCCCTCCCCTCCTCGGCTCCGCAAGTACCCGCACATCATTGACCAGCCCGCTTTCGTAAAGTGACTTGATGTCCTCGTCGACCTTGTCGCTTTCGTAGCGCAAGCCCGCCCTCGTTTTGATCTGCGCCCACAGCCGTTCCTCGCTGACCAAACCGGGTCTCACGTCGCGAAGGGTCACCTTCGAAATCCGGACGCCTTCGATGTCTTCCGCGCGCACCGGCGACGTCGCGCATCCTTCCAAGCCAAACAAGCTGACGATCACCAGAAGCAAGAGCCGAGCAGAAGCATGCACGGGCACATGATTAGCAACCTCTCTCCGTCCGCGCATCATCAATCCTATAAGGGAACCGCAAACTCCCTCACCCGAAAGCCTCCATCAGCGAGCGCAGCTCCTCGTCCACCAGTTCCGGCTCTGCCAAGGTCCGTGCAATCTCCTGGCGGAGCAACTGCCGGTAACGCTTGCGCAGCCGGTGCACGGCCACCCGCACCGCTCCTTCCTCAAGCCCCAGCGCGGCGGCCGCCGTGGAGTAGGGAATCTGTTCACGCTCCAGCGAAAGATAGGACTTCAAGTGAACAAACCGCTCATCCGACTCGGCGGCCATCGTTTCCAGCACCCTCTCTAACAAAGCCGTCGCCCACTCGCGGTCATACGCAGCATCGGGCGGCAACGAGTTCTCGTCGGCAACCCGGAAGCGGAGATCGGCCTGCTGCCAATCGAGCGAAAGATGCGGCGCGCCGCCGCCCCGCTTGAGCCGCTGGTGCTTGTCATGATCGTTGGCGAGATAGTGCTTCATCGCCGCCAGCAGGAAGGCCCGGAATTTCCCGTTCTCCCGCCGCAGCCCGGCAATGTCACCCCGTGCGAGCAGGCTCGCAAAGAACCCCTGCGTGAGATCCTCCGCATCCTCTTTCATATGACCACGGCGGCGAACATAGGCATACACCGGAAACCAATACGACTCGCACAGCTCGCCAAGCGCCGCGCCTCCCGATTGGCCGGCGGTCATCACCATTGTCCAGCGAGTCGTCGCGAAAAAATTGTCGGAAGGCCTGGAGGTCATCGTGGGTTCAGTTCTGCCATGGAAGGCCTCAACGGACGGAATAGCCTGCGAGTTTCCATTCATCCCCCGCTTTCGTCAGGATCACGCTCTCGACGGCGGCTGGTTTGTTAGAGAACACCGAGTCGAACTGGAGAATCAGGTAGTCGCCTCCCGGCAAACCCGGCGCCGACTTCGATTCTTCCGCGACCTTGAAGCGACGCGTCTTCATTTCACCGAGTGGTTTGCGGTCACGCTCCATCGCCGCCTGCCACTGCTCCGCAGTGACCGATGACGATGCCAGCGGCGCGAGTGCGGCATACGCCTCGCTGTAATTTCCAGCGTCCAGCAGGCCCAGCCACTGCCACTCGGGCGTGCCCCAGATGTCCTGTTCCCAAGTCGGGAAGCTACGGACCAGATTCCATGCATCCCCATAGCCCAGGCCGGAGAAGGTGAATCTCCGCCCGGGATTTCCCCATCGCGCGCTAACGCTCTGGAGCTTGCCATCGATCACCACGGCCAGCCGATACCAGCCGTGCTCCACTCCGGTCGCAGCCGCGAGTTGCTCCCCTCCTTCCTTGTCGAGCGAGAGCAAGAACTCGGTTATGCCACTCTTCTGGGAAAGGCTCACTCCTTCGACGTGTTGTTCCCAGAAAATCACGTTCCGGCTCACCCGCAGTTGTTCCGTCTGAAGCTGACCATCCGGCCCATGAGGAACGAGATGCTCCATCAATTCCCCACTGGCAGAGTCAGTAACCTTGCGAATCTGCAGGCGCATCCCGGCAGGTGCAGATGGCGGCTCGGGCTCGCGAACGGGAGCTACCCCGTTCGCAGCGATGGACACCGGCACCCATCCGCTACCGAACGACGGTATCATCATTCGCTGCGTGCCTGCCAGCGTTACACTCCACGTGAACAGCAGGATCCAGACACCAATCAAGGCCCCTTGCCCTTCCCTCGAATCACGGCCAGCCACGGCGAATCCGAACGCCACGACAACCATCGCCGCAGTCGTTCCAACTCCGTCCATCGGGAAAGCCCAACGAATCAAGGCCGAAGCAGGCAGAGACAGCATCGCCACTCCCAAGGCAATCCTCCCGAGGACCTTCCCGCGACCACTCGGCGTCTTGGCCAGCAGCAGCAAGGCTCCCACAAGTCCCATCAATGAGCCCGGGATCACCAGCCTGGAATAGACCAGCAACCAACCGTTGAAAATCTTCGAGGAGATCGACCGCACCTCGGTGGCGGTCAGCATGTTCTCCATCTCCGTCCTCACCGCCTCTTGGATTTGCTGGAATTCATCCCGCACTACGTCCTCATCCACATGCCGGACCGTGATGGTCCATTCGCGGGAATCCTTGCTCCGGGAAACGAATGTGTGCGGACCATGTTTCCGGATGATCGGGACGAGTCGCTCCTCGATCGTGTGATCATCGGCAATGGTCGACACGAACCGTCCCGATGTCGACGACGGCAGGCTCGCAGGATCACGGAACACACCAGCCAGCCCGGCCAGGAATAACAACACACCCGCGATCTGCACCAGCCACGCGCAGCGGCCGCATGCCGCGAAACGATGGCTTGGCTTGGAGGTGCCTCCAGCCCCCTCTACCCCCGTCTTCATCAGGCTCGCCTGCTGGAAACGCAGCTCCGGATCCTTCTCAAGCGCCCTCAGCACCACTTCATCCAGCCGCACATCGAGCTGAACCTTCCTCGACGGCGGCTCCAGCTGCTTGCCAGGCAGCTCGCCCGTGAGCATCTGATAGAGCACCACGCCGAGCGAATAAATGTCCGCCCGATGATCCACGTCCGCGGGACGATCGATTTGCTCCGGAGCCATATAGCTCGGCGTCCCCATCAACTTTCCCGCCTCTGTTAGAAAAACCTCGCCCTGCAAGGAACCCGATGCGGCCAACTCCGGCTCGCCACCGATCAACTTCGCCAAACCGAAATCCGCTACCTTCACCCTTCCACGACGATCGATCAGCAAATTCTCCGGCTTGATGTCGCGGTGGACGATCCCGTGGTCATGCGCGAACTGCAGCGCATCGCAAACCTGCGGCACGATCGCCAATGCCTCCCGCGGCGAGATCCGCCCGCGCTGGAGCAGCTCGCGGAGGTTCATCCCATCCACGAACTCCATCACGATGAAGTAGAACTCCCCGCTGCGCCCGAACTCATGGATCGTGACGATTCCCGGGTGATTCAGCTTGGCCAACGCCTTCGCCTCGCGGGCAAAGCGATCGGCAAACGAAGCCTCCTCCCCGATTCCCGGCGGCAGGATCTTCAAGGCCACCACCCGGTCCAGTTCACGCTGCCGGACCTGATAGACCGCTCCCATGCCCCCTTGCCCGATCAGCCCCAGCACCTCGAATTGCGGAAAAATCCCCGCCAACTCCTCCAGCGAAGGCGGCACGAACCCGCCTCGCACTCCATCGGCCAGGGTATCCTCCGCCGCTCCCTGACGCAGCAAGTCCGCGGGGGAAAGCCCGCCGAGCGGTGAATCGGATGGGTCGGCAGGCATCGGGCGGTCGTCGGGATTTGGCGTCATACCCTCCCCAGAAGCAACCCGGCGGACCTGTTACCGCAGATTTTGGGAATTTTTCGTAGCGGAGCGACTGCGTCGTTCCGGCGGGGGACGGACCGCAGGAAAATCAAAATGGCGATCTGGTTCGCGGCCTCGCCCCGCCGGAAGGGCGCAGCCCTTCCGCTACAGATTTTCGGAATTTCGCAGCAGTTGCGACCGCCGCCTGAATCCGCTTCCCTCGCGGCCCGCCGCCATGCTGAAGGACTTTTCGCTCTCCGCCCTCATCACCGGCTTCGTCTCGGTGCTGGTCGGCTTCACCAGCTCGGTGGCGATCATTTTCCAGGCGACCCAGAACCTCCACGCCACCCCGGAACAAACGGCCTCCTGGCTATGGGCCATCGGCATGGGCATGGGCATCCCGAGCATCGTGATGTCGCTGGGCACGCGGAAGCCGATCCTCATCGCCTGGTCCACACCGGGCGCGGCGGTCATCGGCGCAGCCGCCGCATCAGGACATCTCACCATGCCACAGGCCATCGCCTGCTTTCTCCTGAATGGCGTGCTCATCACCATCGCCGGTTTCAGCGGCGGCTTTGAAAAGATCATGAAGCGGCTCCCCCTGCCGCTCGCCTCTGCATTGCTCGCCGGAGTGCTGGCAAGGTTCGCCCTCGATGCCTTCGTCGCGATCCCGAAAAACCCGCTGTTAGTCCTCTCGATGGCAGCAGCCTACGTCCTCGGCCGGCGTTTCTGGCCACGGGCGAATGTGCCCGTCATCCTCGTCGTCGGCGTGGCCATCGCCGCTGCACAGCATCTGCTGCGAATGGAGGTGGTGCCTTGGAAGATCACCACACCGGTCTGGGTCTCGCCGGAGTGGTCCATCCCGGCCCTGATCGGCACCGGCCTCCCCCTCTTCATCGTCACCATGGCCTCGCAAAACCTGCCGGGCATCGCCGCGCTCCGCGTCGGCGGCTACGAAGCCCCCATCTCGCGCATCATCGGCTGGACCGGCGTCTCCACCTTCCTGCTCGCGCCCTTCGGCGCCTTCGGGATCAATCTCGCCGCCATCACCGCCGCCTTCTGCATCGGCCCGGAAGCCCATCCCGACCCGAAGCGCCGCTACTGGGCCTCCGCCTGCGCTGGCGTCTTCTACCTGCTGATCGGCCTCTTCGGCGCGACCGTCGCCGGCCTCTTCGCCGCCTTTCCGAAGGAAATGGTCCTCGCCGTCGCCGGTCTCGCACTCCTCACCACCATCGGCAACGCCCTCTCCGCCGCCCTCAGCGACGAAGGCTATCGCGAGGCCTCCGTGATGACCTTCTTCGTCACCCTCTCCGGCATCACCCTGCTCGGAATTGGCGCCGCCTTCTGGGCCATCGTCGCCGGAGGCATCGTCCTGTCATTGCGACGGAAAGCTGTTTGACAGCCCGCCGGATCGCGCTCTGCTGGCCATGATGAAAACGCTTCTCCTCTCCCTCATGACCGCCGCTTCCGCCTCCGCCGCGCTCGTCGAAAAGACCGTCGAATACCAGCAAGATGGCGTCACGCTGGAGGGCTTCCACGTCTTTGACGATGCCGTCACCGGCAAGCGTCCCTCCGTGCTCGTCATTCACCAGTGGACCGGCCTCACCGATTACGAGAAGGAGCGCAGCCGCCAGCTCGCGCAGCTCGGCTACAACGTTTTCGCCGCCGATATCTACGGCAAGGGCGTCCGCCCCGTGCCACCCGCCGCCGGTCAGGAAGCCGGCAAATACAAGGGCAACCGCGAACTCTACCGCGCCCGCCTCAAGGCCGGCCTCGATGAATTGAAAAAGGACGAGCACACCGACACCACCAAGATCGCCGCCATCGGCTACTGCTTCGGCGGCACCGGAGTCCTCGAGCTCGCTCGCGCCGGTGCCGACATCGCCGGCGTCGTTTCCTTCCACGGTGGCCTCGATGCCGCCGACGGCATGGCCGCCACCAAGGGCAATGTGACGGCCAAGATCCTGGTCTGCCACGGAGCCGTGGACCCGAACGTCCCGACCGAGCAAGTGCTCGCCTTCGGCAAAGAGATGACCGAAGCAGGCGCCGACTGGCAATTCGTAGCTTACGGCGGTGCCGTGCACGCCTTCACCCAGAAAATGGCCGGAAACGACCCGTCCAAGGGCGTCGCCTACAATGAGAAAGCCGACAAACGCTCCTGGGAGGCAATGAAGGCCTTCTTCGCGGAGATTTTCGGGAAGTAAGCCCGGGTTTCAGGCACTTCCGCCTTTGCCATGTCACGAATCGGCGAAAGGCTCTCCCTCCCGGGAGGGTTTTCAGGGAAGCATTTGTCCCGCTCCCGCCTCTCACCGGGCCGACTTCCGCATGCCGCACCCGATTCCCAAGACCCTCCTCTGTTCCCTGCTCCTCGCCCCGGCCTCGCTCTCCGCCCAAGGCGCTCAGGCCAAGGGCCCCGCCGCGCCCGTCGCCGCAGAGGTCTTCCGCGTGACCGAGACGCCCATGGCCAATACCGTGAAAACGGTCGGCACCCTGCGCGCGAATGAGTCGGTGGACATCGTGCCGGAACTCACCAAGCGCCTCGCGAAAATCGAGGTCCATGAAGGCGCGCAGGTCGCGAAGGGCGACGTCCTCTTCGTCCTCGACGACAGCGACATCGCCGCCGAGCTCGCCGAAATCGATGCCCGCCTGAAACTCGCCGAATCGAACAAGTCCCGCACCGATTCCCTGCTTCCCCAGAAGGCAATCAGCCAGCAGGCCTTCGACCTCGCCACCGCCGAACTCGATATTTTCAAGGCCCAGAAGGACACCAAGCAGGTCGAACTCTCCAAGACCAGGATCTTCGCCCCCTTCGCCGGCAGGACCGGCATCCGCCACGTCAGCGAGGGCGCGCTGGTGAAGCCGGAAACGGTGCTCATCACCCTGCAGGATCTCTCCCGCATCAAGGTCGATTTCCCGCTGCCCGAGCGCTACGCCCCCGAAGTGAAGGCCGGCCAGAAATTCACCTTCACCGTCGCCGGCAATGCCAAGGTCTTCGAGGGCGCGGTACAGGTGATCGAGCCCGTGGTGGAAGCCGCCACTCGCAGCCTTCAGGTCCGTGGCATCTGTGAAAACCCGGAAAGCCTGGTGGCCGGCGGCTTCGCTGAAGTCTCATTGCAGCTCGATACGATCGAAAACGGCTTCGCCATCCCTAGCCAGGCCGTCGTCCCTTCCGCGAAAGGCCAGGGCGTCTTCGTTCTCAAGGACGGCAAGGCCGAGTTCCGCGACATTCAGATCGGCATCCGCACCTCCGGTCAGGTCCAGGTCCTGCGCGGCCTCAGTGAAGGTGACCAGCTCCTCACCACCAATCTGCTCCGGCTTCGTCCCGGCGTGCCTGTTCAAGCCGTCCAGCCGTGAGTTTAGCCGAGACCAGCATCAAGCGTCCCGTGCTCGCCACGGTGATGTCGCTCGCCATCCTGCTGTTTGGCATCACCGGCTTCTATTTCCTCGGAGTCCGTGAGTATCCGGCCGTCGATCCCCCCATCGTCACCGTCCAGACGACTTACCCCGGCGCGAATCCGCAGGTCATCGCCTCGCAGATCACCGAACCGTTGGAGGCGGTTATCAATGGCATCGCAGGCATCCGCACGATGTCTTCGGATTCGCGCGAGGAACGCTCTAACATCACCATCGAGTTCACCCTCGATACCAATCTCGACGATGCGGCGAACGATGTCCGCGACCGTGTCTCGCGCGCCATCCGCAGCTTGCCAGTGGACGCCAATCCACCGGTCGTGGAAAAAGCCGACGCCGACTCGCAGCCCATCCTCTTCCTCTCCCTGCGCAGCGACCAGCGGAGCATCCTCGAAGTCAGCGATTTCGCCGACCGCCTGATCCGCGAGCGCATGGAGACCATTCCCGGCGTCTCATCCGTCCGCATCTTCGGCGAGAAGCGCTATGCCATGCGCCTGTGGATGGATCCGGTGAAGCTCGCCGTTCACAACCTGACACCCATCGATGTCCAGAACGCCCTCAGCGCCCAGAACGTCGACCTTCCCAGCGGTCGTCTTGAAGGCACCACCACCGAGCTGTCCCTCCGCACGCTCGGCCGCCTGAATACCACCGAGGATTTCGAGAACCTCATCATCAAGGAGGACGCCGGCCGCCAGATTCACTTCCGCGACATCGGCTACGCCGAGCTCGGCGCGGAAAACCTCCGCACCGGCACCAAGACCAACCTCATCTATTCGATCGGCGTCGCCATCATCCCGCAGCCGAATACCAATGCGATCGCCATCACCGATGAGTTCTACAAGCGCTTCGAACAGGTGAAGAAGGAGGTTCCAGAGGACATCACCATCGAGGTCGGCTACGACTTCACCCGCTTCGTCCGGCGCTCGGTCGCGGAGGTGAAGGACACCCTCTTCATCGCCTTCGGCCTCGTCGTCCTCATCATCTACCTGTTCCTGCGCGACTGGCGCTCGACCATCATCCCCGTCATCGCGATCCCGGTCAGCATCGTCGCCGGCTTCTTCATCATGTATGTGGCGGGCTTCTCGATCAATGTGCTCACGCTGGTCGCCATCGTGCTCGCCATCGGCCTCGTCTGCGATGACGCCATCGTGGTGCTGGAGAACATCTACACCAAGATCGAGGACGGCATGTCACCACTGGAAGCCGCGATCAAGGGCTCCAAGGAAATCTACTTCGCGGTCATCTCCACCACCATCGCGCTGGCCGCGGTGTTCCTGCCCATCATCTTCCTGTCTGGCCTGACCGGCCGCCTCTTCCGCGAATTCGGCATCACCCTCGCCGGCTGCGTCCTGGTCTCCGCCTTCGTCGCGCTGACGCTGTCGCCGATGATGTGCCGCCTCATGCTGAAGCGGCATGAGCCGAGCTGGTTCCACCGTGTCACCGAGCCGTTCTTCACCCTGCTCACGAATAGCTACCGCGGCGCGCTTCGCTTGTTCCTGAAGTTCCGTTGGGCCGCATTCCTCATCCTCGCAGTCAATGCCGCGCTCATCGTCTGGCTAGGCAAGGCCCTGCCTCGCGAACTCGCGCCGCTCGAAGACCGCGAGAACATCCGCGTCAATGTCACCGCGCCGGAAGGCTCCAGCTATGAGTTCACCGAGAGCTGGATGGATAAGATCGACACCTACGTGCACGACAGCGTCCCTGAAACCCACCGCACCTTCACCATCATGGGCGGCGGCGGTTCAGACGCGAATACGGCGACGCAGAATATTTACCTGAAGCCTCCCGAGGAACGCAACCGCAGCCAGGCGGACATCTACAAGCAGATCATGGAAGACATGAACGCCTTCACCGGCGTGCGCGCCTTCGCCACCCAGCCGCCCACCATCGGCGACCGCCGCGCAGGCCAGCCTCTGGCCTATGTACTACAGGCGCCGAACTTGAATGCGCTCATTGATGTCCTGCCGAAGTTCCTCGATGAAGCGGGCAAAAGCCCCGTCCTCCGGCAGATTGATACCAACCTTAAGGTGAGCCATCCCGAGGGCATCATCTCCATCAACCGCAACAAGGCCGCGGAACTCGGCATCTCCGTCGAACAAATCGCCCGCGTGCTGGAGTTCGCCTACTCCGGCCGCCGCTTCGGCTACTTCCTGAAAGACGGCAAGCAGTACCAGGTCATCGGCCAGATGCAGCGCCAGGACCGCAATGATCCCGGCGACTTGAAGAAGCTCTTCATCCCGGCCAAGGGCGGCGAAATGGTCTCGCTGGATAACCTCGTCGAGTTCGACGAATCGGCCAGCCCCGCCGCCATCTTCCGCTTCAACCGCGCCGTCTCCGCCACCATCCAGGGCTCACCCGCGCCGGGCAAGACCCTCGGCGACGGCATCACTGAACTCAATCGCATCGCCAAGCAAGTGCTGCCGGACGGCTTCCGCACTTCACTCGCCGGCCAATCGCGCGACTTCTCCGAAAGCGCCTCCAGCCTGCTCTTCGCCTTCTGCCTCGCGCTGCTCATCATCTACCTCGTGCTCGCCGCGCAGTTCGAAAGCTTCATCGATCCCTTCATCATCATCCTCACCGTGCCGCTCTCCATGGCCGGCGCCTTCCTCACCCTGCACTTCACCGGCCAGACGCTGAATGTCTTTTCGCAGATCGGCATCATCATGCTGGTCGGCATCGTGACCAAGAATGGCATCCTCATCGTCGAGTTCGCCAACCAGCGGAAGGAGCAAGGCCTGGGCAAACTCGAAGCCGTCCTCGACGCCTCCGTCGCCCGCCTGCGCCCCATCCTCATGACCAGCCTCGCCACCATCCTCGGCGTGCTCCCCATCGCCCTCTCCCTCGGAGCCTCCGCTGGCTCCCGCCAATCCCTCGGCATCGCCGTAGTCGGCGGCTTGATCTTCTCCGGCGTGCTGACGCTCTTCGTGGTCCCGGCGGTTTACGCGGTGTTCTCGCGGCAGCGAAGCGATCATCCCGAGGAAGGTTGACTCGATCTGGAATTTCCCGGATTTCTCAGGAGTATGAGACGACCGCTGAAGATCTTCGTCGCTACCGTCTTGTTCGTCTGTATCGCAGTCGCCCTGCGTTTGACGCGGGAGGTTCGGAACCAGAAAAATAACCAGGACACTGTGAAAACGAGTCAGCAATCCGATGGCAAGCTGCTCGGCTCTTCTAATTCAACCGGAACGGACAGTCCACGGTCCAAAACACGCTTCTTTGAGAATCACTTTGGCCCAATCTCGGAAACGGATGTTAGCGAATTCGAAAAGTTGCTGCCGCTACCTCTTCCCGCTTCATACCGGCAGTTTCTCCTCCTTGAAAACGGTGGCGTCGCTCGGAACACAAAAAAGAGCGGATCCATGATGGTGATGTTCGGAATCTACAACGGCCCAAATGATCTCTCGGAACATTGGGAAGAATCCAGAGAAGATCTGCCGGCCACGGTCTTGCCGATTGGCGAAAATGGGAATCAGGATCTTATCGGCCTCGATCTCCGCGACGGGGCCATTTACCTCGAAGGCGAACGAATCGCATCCGATTTTGCCGACTGGATCCGGGATACCATTGCTCCATTTGAATCATCCGGAAGCGCTGAGGAACTCATCAGCGACCGCCGGTTTGACGAACTCGATGCCCTCCTGAAGTCGGGCCAGCTCGACATCAATGCGGAGGCATTCTCCGGGATGTCGCTGATTCAGTACTCGGCATTCCTAGGCGAAGCGGACGCGGTCGAGTTTTTCGCGGTGCGCGGGGCGAATCCATCGGGATCTCTTCACGCGATGCTGAAGACCCGATCCGGGCACCTCCAGATCATCAAGTGCCTGCTCAAACATGGAGCAGACATTCATGAGCGCGACCCGGAAGGCCGGCGTGTGATCGACATCGATTCCCCGTGGATTGACGAGATTGTGAAACAGGACCGCCTTGCGAATCCCTGAGCCATTGCCGACTACGGGTTTCCACCGGCCAAGGGGATTTTCCGGACATCGCGTCGGAGAGCACTGCTGAGACACTCTTGAGTCCTTGCCGCCCGGATCGGGAGATGCTTGGTTCGTGATACCAGCCAGATGAGGTGCCGTAGCGGACCTCGAACTCGTTGTTAGACACCCCCTCACCAGCACACCATTCACGTCCCGAAAGGAAGAATCCCATGTCCACCGAAGCCAAATGCCCGTTCCACCACTCCGCGGCCACCAGCGCCACCACCAACCGCGATTGGTGGCCGAGCCAGCTGAAGGTCGAACTCCTCCACCAGCACTCCTGCAAGTCCGATCCCATGGGCTGCGACTTCGACTACGCGGCCGAATTCAAGAGCCTCGATCTCGCCGCGCTGAAGAAGGACCTCGCCGCGCTGATGACCGACTCTCAGGACTGGTGGCCCGCCGACTTCGGCCACTACGGCCCGCTCTTCATTCGCATGGCCTGGCACAGCGCCGGCACCTATCGCACCGGCGATGGCCGCGGCGGTGGCGGCCGTGGCCAGCAGCGCTTCGCCCCGCTCAACAGTTGGCCGGACAACGTCAGCCTCGACAAGGCCCGCCGCCTCCTCTGGCCGATCAAACAAAAGTACGGCCGCAAGATCTCATGGGCCGACCTCATGATCCTCACCGGCAACGTCGCGCTCGAAACCATGGGCTTCAAAACCTTCGGCTTCGCCGGTGGCCGCGAGGACACCTGGGAGCCGGATCACGACGTCTACTGGGGCACCGAGAAAACCTGGCTCGGCGGCGACGAGCGCTACGCGAAGGGTTCACCCGGTGTTGAAAAAGACGGCGGCGTGCTCGTCTCGGACGACAATGCCGACGGCTGCATCCACTCGCGCAATCTGGAGAACCCGCTCGCCGCCGTGCAGATGGGCCTCATCTACGTCAACCCGGAAGGCCCCGACGGCAATCCCGACCCGATCGCCGCCGCGCGGGACATCCGCGACACCTTTGGCCGCATGGCCATGAATGACGAGGAAACCGTCGCGCTCATCGCCGGCGGCCACACCTTCGGCAAGACCCACGGCGCCGGCCCCGCAGACCACGTCGGCCCCGAACCCGAAGCCGCCGGACTTGAAGCGCAGGGCTTCGGCTGGGGCAACAGCTTCGGCACCGGCAAGGGCGGCGACACCATCACCAGCGGCCTCGAAGTCACCTGGACCCAGACGCCCGCGCAATGGAGCAACTACTTCTTCGAAAACCTCTTCGGCCACGAATGGGAACTCACCAAAAGCCCCGCGGGCGCCCAACAGTGGGTGGCAAAGGGAGCCTCTGCGGTGATTCCCGACGCGCATGACCCCTCCAAGAAGCGCCTGCCGATGATGCTGACCACCGACCTCGCGCTGAAGGCCGATCCAGCTTACGAAAAAATCTCGCGCCGCTTCCTGGAGAACCCCGCGGAGTTCGCCGACGCCTTCGCCCGCACGTGGTTCAAGCTCACCCACCGCGACATGGGCCCGCGCGCCCGCTACCTCGGCCCCGAAGTGCCCGCCGAGGAGCTCATCTGGCAAGACCCCATCCCCGCAGTGGATCACCCACTCGTCGATGCGAACGACATCGCCGCACTGAAGAGCAAGATCCTCGCATCCGGCCTTTCCGTTTCGGAACTCGTTTCAACCGCATGGGCATCCGCCTCCACCTTCCGCGGCTCGGACAAGCGCGGCGGCGCAAATGGCGCCCGTATCCGTCTTGCCCCGCAAAAGGATTGGGAAGTCAATCAGCCGACCCAACTGGCCAAGGTCCTAACAGCGCTTGAAGGCATCCAGAGTTCCTTCGGCAAGAAGGTCTCGTTGGCCGACCTCATCGTACTCGCCGGTTGCGCCGGTGTCGAACAAGCCGCGAAGAACGCCGGCCACACCGTCACCGTTCCCTTCACCCCGGGACGCGCAGATGCCTCTGCCGAGCAAACCGACATCGAGTCCTTCTCCGTCCTCGAACCACTCGCCGACGGCTTCCGCAATTACCTCAAGGGCTACTACTCCATTCCGTCCGAAGTCCTGCTCATCGACAAAGCCCAGCTCCTCACCCTCACCGCACCCGAGCTAACCGTGCTAGTCGGCGGTCTCCGCGTCCTCGGTGCCAATGCTGGTGCCTCAAAGCAAGGCGTCTTCACCACCCGCCCCGAAGCGCTCACCAATGACTTCTTCGTGAACCTCCTCGACATGAGCACCGAGTGGAAGCCGACCTCGTCCGACGCCGCCGCCTTCGAAGGCCGCGATCGCAAGACCGGCGCACTCAAGTGGACCGGCACCCGCATCGACCTCGTCTTCGGCTCGAACTCCCAACTCCGCGCCTTCGCCGAAGTCTACGGCTGCACGGACTCGCAGGAAAAATTCGTCCACGACTTCGTGAAGGCATGGGACAAGGTCATGAACCTCGATCGCTTCGATCTCGCGTAAGCTTAAGGCTCTAACAAAGCCGGGTCACGACAGTGACCCGGCCTTAAGGAGTGTCGACATTCTGTCGACACGGCGTGGATAGAATGTCCACGCTCCTTACGCCCTCTCAACTACCACAGACCCCGTAGAAACCCAACATCCACGGTCTCAAGCGAAGCCTCGATCCGATCCGGCTCCTCCTTCGCCAGCGACTCCGCCGGATGCGTCGTCGTCACCGCCACCGACTTCATCCCCGCCGCCTTCGCAGCACGAATCCCAACGTGCGCATCCTCAATCACCACGCACGACGCCGGATCAGCCCCAAGCTTGGCCGCCGCCTTCAGGAAAACCTCCGGATCTGGCTTGCCCCGCGAAACATCTTCCGACGTAGCGATGTCATTGAAGAACGACGCCAGCCCGGTCAGCTCCAGCACGCACTCCACATTCGCCCGCGGCGTCGATGTGCCGATCGCACACGGAATCCCCTCCTTCTTCAACCCCTCTAACAGCGCCACCACTCCCGGCAGCGGCTCGATCCCGTCCGCCCGCAGGATGTCACGGTAGAGCACCTCCTTGCGATCCCCCAGCTGCTGAATCCGCTCGCGGTCACCCTCCTCCGCCCAACCAAGGAACGGCAGGATGCTCTCGTTCCTCTGCCCGAAGGTAGACACAAAGGTCTCCCGCGTCAGCGTCTGCCCGAGTTCCTCCGCGAGCATGAACCAGGAACGCTCATGCGCTTCGTGGGAATCAATCACCACGCCATCGAAATCGAAGATCACCGCGGAAAAGGGCATGACCGGAGCATGCCGCGATGCACCCGCTCCATGCAAGGCAAGCTACGGCGCTTTCGGCTTGGGCGGCGGCGGAAAGGCGAGGCGCCCATCCATCTTGCCGTCTTCGGCATCCACCTCCCTCATGAAGGCTTCCAGCTCCCCTTCATCCACCACTCTCTTCTCGATGAGAAACCGCGTGAGAGCCACCACGGCGAGGCGGAGCTCCCCATTCTGCCGCGTCAGGCGATCGATCTGCATGGCAGCACTGGACAACTTCGAGCTGCTCTCGGCCTGCTTCACCGCCTGCGCCTTGATGGCATCGCGTTGTTGGTCGATCGAGAAGCTCTGGCTCAGGTCGCCAAAGAAGAGGTCGGATAGCAGTCCCATGCCGCGATCATCATGCAAGCAATCCCAACTGCGCCAGTTGAATCCCGGCCTTGGATTCTCATCACAGGAGATCAAGGAGCTTCAAGCTGGCTGGTCACCATCGAGTGATCCGATCCATGACGAGACCGGCGCGTCCACACCGCCTTCCATCCCGGCCCGAGCCAGATGTGGTCAATCGTCAGCAAGGGAATCCCATAGGCCCACGTCTCGCGGAAACCGTGTCGCGGACCATCGTCCGCAAGCGTCAGCCCCTGCTCCCTCCATGGCCGGAACCATTTCGACTCCGGCGGCGTATTGAAGTCGCCCAAGATGATCGCCTTCGGATCGCCCGCCGCGGCCTTCAAGATACCGGCCAGCGATGGCTCGCGCGAAATCCACGGCTGCGAACGGACATCCACCACAATCACGGTCTGCTCCCCACCGCGTGTAAGCGCGACCTTCACCCGGTGGCAGCGGAAGAGGTCGTGCACGCCCAGCGACTCATGGGAGATGATCTTGCCACGTACGCCGAGCATCGTACTTCCGTCAAAGCGCTGCCACTCGTGGTCGGGATTCGCCGCGATGAAGTGCTGCCATTCGTCGGCACTGAAATCACCGCATTCGATCACCGCCGAGATGTCTGCCTGCCCCACGGCGCGCCACCCGGCGGGGTTCTCATTGAGGTGGCGGCCCGCATTCCAAACCGAGGCGAACAGCGTTTCCTCCCGGATCGCCGGTTGGTCGCTTCGCCACGAATGCCAGCCTTCCATCAACGACACGATCACACAGGTCACCGCCATTACCCGGAAGCCCCAGTGCTTCAGCACGCCTGCCGCCAGCGCTCCCGCGAGCAGCCGCAGCAGCCACGGCGTTCCATAGAACAAGGTCGCCGTGAGGGCGTTCCCATCCCTGCCACGGCACAAGAGACCCACCCAAGCGATCGCCAGGCCACCCGTCGCGACGCCACGCAAGATCCGCAACCGTCGCTCGCGCGTCATTTCCCGAGGTTGAGGATTTGTTCGAGAATGGCTAGGTAGTCCTCGAAGGCCTTCCGCCCCGGCTTCGTCAGCACATACAACGTCTGCGGCCGGCCATCACCCGTGAGCTTCTCGCCGGAAATGTAGCCCGCCTGCTCCAGCGTGCGCAGGTGGGTGATCAGGTTCCCGTCGCTCATGTCCAACTCGCCCTTCAGGTCCTGAAACGGCCACGGCTCGACCCGGGAAGCGAGCAGCGTCATGATACCGAGCCGCCCCTTCTCGTGAATGGTTTTGTCGAGTTTGGAAAAGTCGATCATGCGCCCGGCCCGTCGCGGCGGGTGGTGGTGACGATGGCCGCCCCATAAAGCAAGTGGAAGCCCCCAAACGTGGCGGCCATCAGTCCGGAAGGACCGAGCCTTACCAGCAGCGGATTCATCGACTGGACAAACGTCACGCCGGAGAAGGCAAGTAACCCGCTAGCCACAAAAGCAAGACCCAGCCAAATCATCGATTTGGGAGCGAACTCCCGGATCGCCAATAGCGCCAGCCCGTAGTGGAGGATCCAGAAACAGGCGGCGAAAAACTCGCCGTTCGCGAGTCCATACTTGAGATACAGAAGACCGACAAACCCACCGACGACCAGGGACGGCAGCGCTCCGCGCAACGCCACTTTCAGCCCGTGCGACCACAGCGAACGGCCGTGGGCTTGGGAAATCCGCAGCAGTTGCCACAACGCAAACAACAGCACGATCGCCAGGCCGCCGAGCCAAATGCCCCCCCATCTCCACCCATGACGATTCTCCGACATCCAGCCGGCCGCCAGCGACATCGCCCCACCTACCAAGGCAGCTTCACCGGACAGTGCGCGGAAGATCGTCGCGCGTTCCATCATCGTTCGGATCACCCGCAATTGTTCCGCGGCTTCCTGGTGGGTCGTCATGCGCCTTGCTTTGCCATGCAAAGCGTATCCTTCACAAGCGTTCTTCACCAGCATCGCTGAATTTATTCAGCCCGCAGGCCTAGGGTCCGGCGGCCACCCGGAAAAATCGTCTCTGCCCGGACGCAGGGAGCGTCACCGCCATCGTCCCGCCCGTCCCATACAAATGAATCGCCTCGGAAGCCCACGGACCGGCCAAGTTGGCAGCCGCATCGACCCGATAGGTCTGGCCGAGGACGGAAGGAAACGAAACGGTGAAGTCGCTGCCACTCCGCTGACCAGCGGCAAACAAGCGGCTCGCGAAATTGCGCGGCGCAGTGCCCGCCAGGAACTCGTCCAGATTTGAAAACCCGTCGCCATCGAAGTCCAGGGCCGCATCCGCAGCATTGGCAGAGCTCAATCCCGGGATCGTGCTCTCGTAGGCATTCGGCAACCCATCGCCATCGCTGTCCGTGGTGGTCACCGTCACGCCGTTGGAAAAGTCCGAAGTCCCGCCCCCACCGCGAGCCGTGGCAGTGATCACCTGGCCGGCGGAAACCGGCACAGGAAGTACGAGATTGATCGTAGCCACCCCCGCACCATTCGCCGTGACACTACCGCTTCCGATGAAACGCTTGCCGGATATCGGAAAGGCACTCTCTGAAGAAAAGACTTCGAGCACGTAGCTGGCATTCGCCGCTCCATTCAGCGAGCCGCTCACCTGCGTCGTCACGCCCAGCGTTGCCGAGGCCAGCACCGGTGCCAGTTGGCCACCGTTCAAGCTGTTCACCGTGATCCCCCGCCAGCCATTTCCATAAATCGAATTCCGCGAGAACTCATGGCCCCCGGTGCCCGCATCGTAGAGCACGATCCCGCTGCTCGCGTTACCCGCGATCACATTGGCGGCACCAGCATCACTGCCACCGATGAAGCAGGACTGGGCCCCATTCTGGATCGCGATGCCATTGAACTGGTTCGTGAACGAAAGCGCCCCCGTGGCCGTCGGCCCGATCCGATTGTTGCGCACGAAATTCCCGTGAGTCGCTGCATCCGCGATCAATACACCCACACTGGCATTCCCGGAAACCAGGTTGCCGCTGCCCGGCCCATCGCCAAGCTTGTTGGCACTACAGCCACCCGTTAGATAAACTCCGGCGAAGCCATTGGCCAGCGCCCCTGTGCCCGCCGCATTCGTCCCGATGAAATTCCCCACCGCGAGATTGTCCGTGGTGCCCGCATCTCCGAAAGCAAGACCCACCGTCCCATTGCCGGAGCAAAGATTGCCTTCGAGCCGGTTGCCGGTCGCGCCTTGGAAGACCGTCAAACCCGCAAAGCCATTCGCCACGGCCGCTGTCCCCGCTGCATTCGTCCCGGCGCGATTTCCCTTCACCACATTTCCCGTAGTCCCGCTCCCACCGAGCCGCAGGCCTTCCGAGACATTCCCGGAAAACACATTGCCCTCGATCAAATTGTTAGAAGCCCCGCTGATCACATAGCCACCGGCGAAGCTGTTAGGCACCGCCGCATTTCCCGTCACATCGGTGCCGATCCAATTCCCGCGCACCGTGTTGTTAGACACACCGGCACCCGTCAGCCACAGACCGGCGGAAGTATTTCCCGAAATCAAATTCCCCACCGTCGTGCTTCCGATCACCTGATCATGCGCCCCACCGGTGACGATCACTCCCCCGGCACCGTTCGCCCTCGCAGCAGTCCCCGCCGGATTGGTCCCGATATAGTTGCCCAGCACCTGATTCCCGGAGGTGCCACTGCCCGACATCCAGATCCCATACTCGCCGTTTCCGGAGAGAACGTTCCGCTCCGCGTAGGTCGTGCCGCCAATGGTATTCCCACTCGCCCCGTCCGTGATCTGGACCCCTTGCTTCACATTCGGCGCCGCATTTCCCGCCGCATTCAGCCCGATCCAACAGCCCGACACCGCATTTCCCGTCGCATCCGGCAGCTCCATCACAATCCCGCACCATGGGAAACGAATGATCCCCAGCCCCTTCACCCGGCACCCCGATTCGCGGATCAGGAAACCCGGGGCCTCTCCCGACTCCACCGGCATCGCCGAGCCATCGAGAAACACCACCGGCTGCCCCGCAAAGCCCGGCTGCGTGGTCGCATCAATGACCACCCCATCCGTCGCCAGCGGCGGCAGGAAAGCCGTCGGCTTGATCGTGAAAGTGCCCGCGCTGTAGCCCGGATCGCTCGTCGGAATGTCGAACGTCACCGGCGTGCCGGGATGATCCTCCGCGTAGTAAATCGCCGCCCGCAGGCTGCCCGCCCCTCCATCCGCCGTGGTGGTCACCACCGCCGACGGAGCCACCGCCGGCGGCCCATACAGGAAAGCCATCACCGCCCGGTCACCGGGACTCAGCGCCTGGTTCCCCAGCCGCGGCTGGAATTTCGAATAACCCGGCTTCACCTGGATCGTGTCCAGCACCCCCGGCTGCACTGACAGCAGGTCGCGGCCATAGTGCATCACCGACTCGAAGTCATACGGCCCGTAGGTCGTAGTCCCCGCCGCCACTGCGAAAAGAGCCTCGTTCCCCGGCACGATATTCCCCGTCAGGACTTGGATGTAAGTCCCCCGGTCCGGCCGCTGGTGCTCGTGCTCCAGACCGAAGGAGTGGCCCATCTCGTGGCAGATCTGCGCGCGCGTCAGGCTATTGATCTCCACCACCTGCGGCTGGCTGCCCGACGCCCGGTTCGGCCCCTGCGGATCATACTTGAAGAGCACATACTGCGTCTGGGCCGTCCTCGGCACGAACTGCACATTCGCCGCCAGCTCATACTCGCGCAGCCCGGACAAGTAGATCGCCCGTTGCGGGGCGGACACGCCGGCATCGAAGACATAGGGAACCACGCCCCCCGGCCACGGCACATTGCCGGGAGAGATCGTACTCGGATACAGCCCGCCAAACGCAAGGGTGGCGGACCAAAGGAAGAGCAACGCAGGAATTCCTGCGCGGGGGGTCATGGGGGGATTTTACGGCAAGGCGGACGGCAAGTCTATTTCCCGCCTTCGTAGTGGGTGGACAGGTGCCGGAAGCCGTCATTGTATCCCCAGAGATACTCGTTGCGATGGGCACTCGGCAGGGTCCGGTCCTCATTGATGTGAGGATCGTAGGCCAGGCCGTAGAGCCGATCGCCGCTGCCGTCGACCTGGCCGCGGTAGTAGGCATCGTGCTGGCTGTAGCCGGCCGCCTGATAGCCGGGAGCGTAGGAAGTGGAACAAGACGTGCCGGCACAAACCAGAATCACGCCCAGTGGGACTAGGATGAACGTTTTCATAGCATCCTCCCTCTAACACCGGAATTCCCCCGGGTCGAGGGGCTTTTCAAACGGATGCCCTAGCGCTGATAGGCACCCCGGGGCTTCGGCGAGGCGAGGGCGGTGAGCAGCAGCCCCCCGACAAAGCCCCCGATGTGAGCGCCGTAGGCGACTCCCCCGCCCGCATGACCCGTCAGGGACGTGTAATCGAAAACCACCCCGATCACCCCCATCATCGCCAGTTGTCCGGGCGGCACCGGGCGGGACATCGGCCAGATATGAGGCTCCGGCAGGTGCCAGCGGGTGGTCAGCCCCAAATAGGCACCCTCGAATCCCATCACCGCCCCGGAAGCACCGAGCATGGGGACGAAATCCCCGGCATTCAGCACCACGTGGAAAATGCTCCCGCAAATGGCGGTGACGATGAAAATGAGGAACATCCACCGCACCCCGATCAGCTCCACCATCAGCGCGGCGAAGATCCACAGGAACAGCATGTTGTAGATCACGTGCTCCGCATTCGCATGCAGAAAGGCGCAGCTCAGGAGCGTCCCGAAGGCCTTGAAGTCACCCACCCCGGCAGTCCCGGCGCGCAGGCTCTGCCAGCTCTCCGTGATCTTGCCGGGCACCGCCATGTAGGCGGCATACCACTCTGGCCCGCGGATCTCCTGAAACAGGTAGATGCCAAACATGACCCCGATCAGCCCGAGCAGCGGGCCCTGATCGCGGAAGAGTTGGCGCACGGCATCGTTTCGCATCGGCCGCAGACCATGGGCTGACGCCCTCCGCTCTAGCAAGTGCGGGAACCGGCAGTCCACCGCCGGCCGGAATCACCCGGGAATATCCACCCGCAAGCGGGCGAACAGCCTCGACCCGACGGCCAGCGTGCGCGGGATCTGCACCCGCACCCGGTCGACCGAGCCGCCGAAGAAATTACCATCCTCGGCCACGGTTACTCCATCGACTCCCCCTTCAGCCTGGGTCCAGCCTGTCAGGTCGCTCCCATATTCCACGAAAGGATTGTAGGGAGCCGAGTCATCGCTGCGGCGGAACGAGAACGTCACGTAATCCTCATCCACGGTGATCGTCGGCAGCAGGCTGCTGGAGTCCGATCCCGGACCAGAAGGATCACCGCCAATGACGAATTCGATGCCGTTCGGGATCCCATCACCATCGGAATCCACCGCGGAACCCGCGCCGCTGATGCCATGGGTGGTTTCCCACACCCCGTAGGCGTCCTCCGGCGGAGCGCCGTGGACGAGGCAAAGCGGCACGAAGAGGCCGAACGCGAGCAAGCCGGTGCGCAGGGAGGATGGGGCTTTCATGGAGAGGAGAGGTTACGGGTGATCCCGGCTGAAACGCTCAGCACTCCCCGCCGGTTGCCCCTATCGAAGCGTTTTTTTGCCCGGTTCCCATAAAAGATTTTGTATGACAACTTATCCTCCCTTCCTCGAAATACCAGACTTCCGACTTACGGAACTCCTTCACTCCCTGCGATCTCACGACAAAAATTTGAATCGCTGCCGGATTTTCGACGTTATAGAGGGTCACTCGTTATCAAACCATGAAAGCTATCCCCGCCCTCGTTGCGCTCATCGCGCTCGCCCTCCCCGGTTTTGCCGCGGACAAGAAGGACAAGTCCGCAGCCTCCGTGCCGGACGCCTCGGTCAGCAAGGTCCAGTGGACCGAAGTCGTCAACGGAGCACCCTTCGATAAGGAAGGCCTCGCCGGCAAGGTCGTCGTCGTCGAGGAGTGGGGCGTGCACTGCGGCCCCTGCATTGCCAGCCTGCCGGAAATGGCCAAGCTCGCGAAGCGCTATGACAAGAAGGGCCTCGTGGTCGTCGGCCTCGAGCGCCAGCAGGGCAGCAAGGATGAGATCATGAAGCTCATCAAGCCGGCCCGCGTCGAGTACCCGGTGATGGCCGGCGGCTCCAGCGGCGTCGCCAGCGAAGGCATCCCGCACGCCTGCGTCTTCGGCACCGATGGCAAGCTCCTCTGGCACGGCCACCCGGCCGACGGTGCCTTCGAGGACGCCGTGAAGGACGCCCTCAAGGCCGTGGCCAAGCCCGCCGCCAAGTAATCAGTCCGGCCCCTGTTCTTTCCAAACGCCGCTCCGGTCACGCCGGGCGGCGTTTTTTCGTGCCGCGGTCCGGGCCGGAAATTGATATCTGGGTCCGCCTCCCATGCCCACCGACCCTGAGAACAATCCCTATCTGCCGCCGGCATCCGATCCCACCGCGCCGGAAGCTCCGGCCAACACCACCGGGGGAGAGCCCGACTCGCGCATCAAGGACCCGCGCAGCTGGGGCTGGGCCGCGATTACCTTCATCTGGATCTTCTGCCTGACCTTGACCCTGCAATGGTTCACTCCCCCGCACCCCGTGTGGGAGGCGATCGTGACGCTTGCGATCGGTATCAGCGTCACCGCGTCGGTCATCAGCTACCTCGGCTGGCTCCACCTCATCATCACCAATGCGAAGACCATCCATCCGGGCTCGAAGATCTCGCACGGCTGGGCCATCGGCAGCTACTTCATCCCCTTGGTGAACTGGATCTTTCCGCCAATGATCATGAAGGAAATCGCCGACGCGACCTTCCGGCAGCGCACGCCCCGCGCCCTCGTCTACATCGTGGTCGTCTGGTGGGGTTCCTTCGTCGTCTCGGGTCTCCTTCGGAAATTCATGCCTCCTTCCCCTCTCTATACGGCCACCATCTGGATCCCCGGCATCTGCGTGGCCTGGCTGATCATTCGCATCAGTCTCAGGCAATTGGATTGGCGTAACGAAGGACTGCCCGTCCCCCTCCAACCCATGGTGATGCCGGGCAGCGGCCCGCGACCGGTCGCCGCCACACGCATCCCGGGCCCCGTCAATCGCCCCGCTCCCGCGGAAAACCTCCCCGTGATTCCGGATTCGGAAACCGAATAGCTGCCCCCTCATTCCCTTCCACTCATGGATCCCGAGGAGAAAGAGCTCAATCCCTACGCCGCTCCAGCCGCTATCGAAGCTCCGGCAGCTGAGGCCACTCCGGACGTCGCCAGCCAATACCGTCTCTATCGCGACAATCGCACGCTCGCCGCTTGGCTTGTGGGCCTGCTGGTCTTAGGCGCCCTCGTCAATCTCGCGCGAGGCGGGCTCCACCTCGCCTACACCCTCACCGCCTTCGCCGCAGATCAGAAGCGGGTGAAGATGATCGAGGGCATCATGAACGGCCTCGGCTTTGTCATGTTCGCCTGCATGATCGTTTTCGGCATATGGATCGTCCGCTCGGCGAAAAACGCGTGGCTCTTCGCCGAAGTCGCCCGCTTCCGTAAGCGGGTCGATTTCCAAGTGCAGCAGACTTACTTGCAGGACACCCCAGGCTGGGCCGTGGGCTGGTACTTCATTCCCATCGCCAACCTGTGGAAGCCCTTCGTGGCGATGCGCGACATCGTTCGCGCGTCCACGATGCGCGAAGGCCTGCCAAGTTTCCTACTGCCTACCTGGTGGACCTTGTGGATCCTCTGCAATTTGGCCGACAACTCGCCGCAGATCCTCAACAACCCCAGTTTCGAGTGGAGCGCCACCTTCCTCGCGGCGGCATCGGCAGGTGTGCCTGGAGTCCAAATCGCGCTACACCTCATCGCGATTGTGCTGGTCCGCGCGGTCACCGCCCTGCAGACCGACACCGCCGCGGCCATGGCGGCAGCCACGCCCGCGGACCCGCTACCGTCACGCCCCCGCCGCGCGCGGCTTCCCCGCCAAGAATAGCAGCACGTCCGCCCGCGCGATCGCCCCGAGGAAAGTCCCGTCCGGCTTGGTCACCGGCAGCCGCTCCATTTCCGCCCGGCTGAAGAATTCCAGCGCCTCGCCCATCGTCTGGTCCGGGGCACAGCGCGGCACGTCCTCGTGCATCACATCGCGGGCGATCAGCAGCGATTCCAGCTCCGGCTGATCGAGATAGGGCTTGATGTCGTGCAGCGAAATCACCCCGGCCAGG
This sequence comes from Luteolibacter sp. Y139, assembly GCF_038066715.1. Taxonomy (NCBI): domain Bacteria; kingdom Pseudomonadati; phylum Verrucomicrobiota; class Verrucomicrobiia; order Verrucomicrobiales; family Verrucomicrobiaceae; genus Neoluteolibacter; species Neoluteolibacter soli. The sequence goes on from NZ_JBBUKT010000003.1 coordinate 255,746, forward strand.
TGCTCTCCATCCACCACATGCAGCGAATCCCGGCGGCTCTGCAGGAAAGCCCGCGCCACCTCGCCGAACGATGCATTCGGGGAAAGAACCGCCGCATCCTTCGCCACCAGGTCGCCCACCTTGAGCGTCGCCAGATGTTGCGCGACGATCACCGCGCCCTTCCGCTCCAGTGCCTCGCCATAAAGCGGCCGCACCCCCATCGCCCGGCACAGGTAATACCCCGCCCCGCTGGCAACCACCGCCGGCAGGATCACCTGATAGTTCAAGGTCAGCTCGAATAGCATCAGGATCGCCATCACCGGCGCACCCGTCGATGCCGCCAGGAATGCCCCCATCCCCACCAGCGCGAATGCCTCCGGGTGCAGTCCCGCACCCGGTGCCACCACCGAGGCCAGCACCCCGAGCAGATAGCCGATCGCCGCCCCCGTGAAGAGCGTGGGCGTAAACACCCCGCCGACCGCCCCGGAGCCGAAGGTCGCGCTCGTCGCCACCACCTTGCACACCAGCGTCACCGCCAGGATCTGCCAGGCCCCGGGACCATGCAGCACCGAGAACACCAGCGCCCGCCCGTTCCCCGCCACCTCGGGGTGAAACCAAGCCAAGCCACCCACCACCAGTCCTCCCAGCGCCAGCCGCGCCGGTGCCGGCAGCTTCAACCGCGAAAACGCCATCTCGCCCGCCTTCAGCAGCCACAAGAACACCGGCACCAGCAACCCACTCACCAAGCCCAGCCCCAGATACCACAGCAGCTCCAGATTCGACTGCAGCGTGATCGCCGGCGCGGCGTAAAGCGCCTCCGCCCCGTAGTGCGAGCGCGTCACCAGCACCGCCACCACCGAGGCGATCACCAGCGGCCCGAAGGCCTCCATCGCCAACGAGCCGAGCACGATCTCCGCCACGAAGAACGCTCCCGCGATCGGCGCATTGTAAGCACTCGCGATCCCCGCCGCCGCCCCGCACGCCACCAGCTGCCGCTTTTGCGCCAGCGGAAATGCCCGCCACCGCCCGAACAGTGACGCAGCCAGCGATGACAACTGCACCAGCGGACCCTCCCGCCCAATCGAAGCTCCGGACGCGGCCGAAAACCACGCAGAGACCGATTTGATCAAGCTCACCCGCACCGCCAGATTCCCGTCTCCCACCACCACGGCTTCCATGTAGTCGGTCGAGTGCGCCGCCGTCTTGTAGCGGCTGCCGAACCACAACGTGATCCCCGCCAGCAAGCCGCCCAGCGTCGGCACCAGCAGCCGCTGCCACGGCTCCATCGCCCGGAAGCTCTCCACATAGCCCTCGGCCGGACTCTCGCCATGGCCGGTGAAAACCCGGTGCAGCCACTCCGTCGCCTCCTTGAAGCCGATCGAAGTCCACGCCCCCGCGAATCCGATCACCGCCGCCCAGAACAAAGTCGCCTGCCACTCGTTGAAGTGGAAGCGCTCGCCCCACCAGATCCGCAGCCGCACCAGCCGGCGGGTGCCGGTTCCCAAGTTCGTGCTGCTGCTGCCCGCCCCCGTGCTCATGTCATCCCTCCAGGATCGACCGGAAAGAAGCCTCGTCCGCTGCCCCCATCAAGTCCGCCACGATCTTCGGATCCCTCAGCCGTCGCGCCAGGGCCGCCGTCATCGCCAGATACTCCGCGATCCGGTCCGGCGGCACCCCGAACAGAAACACCAGCGACACCGCCGTCCCGCTGAAATCCACCGGCTCCCGACATCGCGCCGCCGCGAACACGATCTCCGACACCGCCCCCGTCCGCGCATGCGGCAGCGCGATCCCGCACCCTAACAAGGGCGGATTGATCTTCTGCCGCTCCAGCACCGCGCCAATGAAAGCCGCATGGTCGCGAATGCCAGCCTTGCCCTCTAACAATCCCGCCACCGACCGGATCGCCTGCTCTTCCCCGCCCGCCTCCAGATCGAGGGTGATCGGAGACTCGGGCGGCAGGTAAGACGGCATTCCTCATCCAACAGGTCCACCCCCTCCAGTGGCCACCAAAAAGCACGACGTTGTGTCTCAGCGCGCCCGGTCCACCCGCACCAGCGTGAGCCAGCTCTTGCCAGTCGGCTTGGCATCCTTGCCGCGCGGCGCTTCCTGCACGGATTTGATCCGCCACTGGTCCTCCCGCAGCCGGACAATGCCATTGGTCCGGGTCGTTGAGAACGCGGGCATCTCGATCATGAGATCGTCCGCACCATAGGAGATCATTCCCACAAGCGCCACGTTCTCAAAGGAAACGCTCACGTCCCACGTCTTCTTCTCCGCCTCCACCGGCTGAACGGCCGCTTCAAGGGTCTCACCCGTGTTCCGGGTTTCGAAAGACGTCGGGACCGCGTATTTCCCCGCCGACTCCAGCCATCGCTCCCACGCTGGATTGCCCTTCTTCGCATCCTTCGGATCGATGCCGGCGGGTGGCGTTTCCGGCGGCTCGTATTCAGTCGGATAGATGAACTCCAGGACCGACTCGTCCGTCGTCCGCGACTTCTCGTCAGTGGACGAAACCAGCGAGTGAAGGAGGGACGCGGCGGGATCTGCGAGCAGCTCCTTTCGCAACACCTCCAGCTCATCGGAGCCGTGCACAGCATCCAGCCGGGCCGCCAGCACCTTGGTTTCCATCTCCCAGACCTCGAAGCGGACTTGTAGCGACGCCCGGGTTTCCTTCCCGCGGTTGACTGGAATCTTCACCACCGTCTCCGGTGGCCCTCCGACAGCGAATGGATCCGTTTCCACCGGCCCCTCGGGGACATCGGTATCTTCCGGCGCCATTTCCGGCCCCGGCTTCGCGGGCGGGGCAGCTTCAGGCTTCGCCTCCTGTCCAGTGGCTGCGGCAAGTCCCAGCAGCCACCCCAGCAACAACATCGTTCGGATTTTCATGATCAAAAGGGGGAGACTGACTAAACGCAGCGACCGCTTTCCGCATTCATTCCCGTGCGAAAAAAATCGCGCGCCGTCAGATCCGACCAAGCTCATCTCAAGGGGCCAAGGACGCGCACCTCAGGCTCTTGTTCCGATCTTTGCGTCCTTTGCGCTCTTTGCGGTTAATTTTCCAAATCCGCAAATCCCCTGCGCATCATTCGCGTTCCCTCACCCTCAATCCCTGCTAGACCAACCCCGCCATGTTCTCCGACGCGCTCGCCAGCCACCTCCGCACGACGCTTTCCGAAATCGAAGCCGCCGGCCTCTACAAGCGCGAGCGCCTCATCGACTCGACCCAGAACTCCACCGTCCGCCTCAAGGACGGCCGCGAGGTCATCAACATGTGCGCCAACAACTACCTCGGCCTCGCCGATCACCCCGAGGTCGTCGCCGCCGCCAAGGCCTCCCTCGACCGCTGGGGCTTCGGCATGGCCAGCGTCCGCTTCATCTGCGGCACCCAGACCCTCCACAAGCAGCTCGAGGAAACCATCAGCCGCTTCCTCGGCACCGAGGATACCATTCTCTACCCCAGCTGTTTCGACGCGAATGGCGGCCTCTTCGAAGTCCTCCTCACCGAGGAAGACGCTGTCATTTCCGACTCCCTCAATCACGCCTCCATCATCGACGGCGTCCGCCTCTGCAAGGCCAAGCGCTTCCGCTACGCCAACAACGACATGGCCGACCTCGAAGCCCAGCTCCAGGCCGCCGATGCCGCCGGCGCACGCTTCAAGCTGATCACCACCGATGGCGTCTTCTCCATGGACGGTATCATCTGCAATCTCGCCGCCGTCCACGCCCTCGCCGAGAAATACAACGCCCTCGTCCACTTCGACGACTGCCACGCCACCGGCTTCCTCGGCGCACGCGGCCGCGGCACCCACGAGCACTGCGGCCTCTTCGGCAAGATCGACGTCACCACCGGCACCCTCGGCAAGGCCCTCGGCGGCGCATCCGGCGGCTACACCTCTGGCAAGAAGGAGATCATCGACCTCCTCCGCCAGCGCTCCCGCCCCTACCTCTTCTCGAACACCATCGCCCCGCCCATCGTCGCAGCATCGATCAAGGTCTTCGAAATGCTCGAAGCCTCCACCGAACTCGCCGACCGCGTGAAGTCGAACACTGACTACTTCCGCAACGCCATGGCCACCACCGGCTTCACCATCGCCGGCAAGGACCACCCGATCTCTCCCGTCATGCTCGGCGATGCCGCCCTCTCCCAGAAGTTCGCCGACAAGTTGTTAGAGAAAGGCGTCTACGCCATCGGCTTCTTCTACCCCGTCGTCGCCCAGGGCAAAGCCCGCATCCGCACCCAGATCAGCGCCGCCCATACGAAGGAGCAGCTCGACAAGGGCATCGCAGCCTTCGTCGCCACCGGTAAGGAGCTGGGAGTAATTTCGTGATGTTGTGAATGGGGGTGCGGGTTTGCCCGTTCAAGCAACCGCCATGCTTCGCGCCTTCTTTCGTTCGCGCATCTGTTGGCTCGGGATTCCCGGCTTCCTGTTCTTCCTCTGGGCATGGCAGGAATCCGGACACTACGACACCGGAGCGGAGATCCGGATCGAAAACCGGGGACGCGTGTATGTCCGCCAGCGAGGCGGAGAGGTCATGTGGTACTGGTTCTGGAACAGCCCCGAAATGGACCGCGGGTCAACCCGGCACCACCCGCTGTTCAAGGTCGTCAGACGCGAGACTCCGGAGGATACCTTGCCGGCATTGGGTTGGTTCGGATTCTGGTTCCCCAAGCCCTTCCACCACACCCATCAGGTCTACGTCGATCTTCCGGGACGTGGTTGTTCGGTCTTCATCGTCTCCCACTGGCTTCTGTTGATCGCCTACTCGGCAAGCTGGGGTGCCTTCTTCCTTTGGCGGCAGAGACGCAAAAAACGCCTCAGTTCACCGACAAGCTCTTGAACCAAGTCACCACGAATTTGGTGGGCAGGATGTCCTTCAGCACCTTGACGAACTCGCCCGCCTTCACGAACTCATCGCCATTCAAGTCGAGGCCCGGGAAGGTCACGATGTCCGGGAGCTGGGGATCGCTGGGAAGCGAGGTGCGCGCCACAAACCACTCGAACAGATCGATGCTGTTATCGTGGTCATTGTCGAAGTAGTCGAAGAACGCATCGGCGACCGCCTGCAAATCGGCCACATTGCCCTGACCGCCATTCTTGGCCTTGGTCAAGGTCTTCAATAGCGCAGCGAACTCGGTCCGGCTGATGACCTCGTCATTATCGGTGTCGGCCTTGTCGAATTTCTTCACCTCCGCCTTCGTCGGGCTGATCAAGCCGGCGGAAGCAGTGGCGGAGGAAAGGGCGATGATAAGGAGGGGGAGAAGCGTGAATTTCACCGGTCTACGCTGACGGCTCAGGTCCCTCGGCGACAAGCCCGAATCATCGTGCAAAGCGCGCCAGACTCTCTCACCTCTGCGGATGCTTCTCTAACATCCATTCGTTCGCGGCGTTCTCACCAAAGAGCTTCACTCGGTCGAAGTAGAGCTGCCAGTCGCCTTCCGGCACCGCGGAATCCTTCATCAGCTCTGCGACCTGATTCGTTCTGCCAACGAGGAGTTCCTTCTGCTGCTTGAGTTCTTCCAGGCGGGCAGTCGCCTCTTCCGACTCGAGACCCTTGAGGGCTTCTTTCTCGACCACCGTTCCCACCAGGAAGTCCACGAGGCGTCCACCTTCCTGAAGCTGCCGCGCCATTCCGATTTGGATTTCGCGCAGGGATTCCACGGACTGGTCATCTCCCGCGGCCTGATAGTCTTTCCGCATGTCCCGCATCCCGTCGGCGAGGGTGCGAAATTGCAGCAGCAGCGACTTGCTGCCTCCAGAGAGGGCCATCAGTTTCGCCTGCGCGGGCGTGAGCCCGGAAGCAAGGTAAGCCTCCTCGTCATTTTGAGTGGAGGCGTTCGTGAAATCATTGACCGGCTTCCCCACAGACTTTTGCAGTTCCTCCAGCGCCTCCTGCTTCCTGCCCAGCGCCAGAAGCGAGCGTGCCGCCATGCAGTTTCCGAGCGCATTGGTCGGATCCACCCGCTTGAGATTCTCCAGGATGGCCAGCCGCTTCTCCGCATCCTGCACCTGTGAAAGGCTCGTCATGAGGACCTGCGGATGATCCGGAAATCTCTCCAAGGCCTCCTTGAGATAAGCATCATCTCCACCCAACCGGAACGCCGAAAGAAGCGAATCCACGCTGCGATTGCTCGCGTTCACGAAAGCTTCGACCTGTTCCTTGGTGAGGATTCGCTCAGGAGGCCCTTCTCCCATGACCAAGGCCGCGAGTTCCCTGAAGGAGCGCTTGCTTCGCCCGGCCGCCCGATTCCGATCCCGATCCACTTTGGAGGAAGGGGATGCCGAACCAACCGGCCTCGCTGGAGCGGAGTCATTCGTCCCGGCCGAAGACGCTGGAGCCCGGTCCCTCGACTGCATCAACACCAATACCAACACCAGCAGGACCGCGATCGCGATCCATCCGGCGGCTTTCTTTGGCGAAGGCATTGGCATCCATTCCCTTGCTAACAGATCCGCCCGGCGGGCAAAGCCGAATCCCAAGGGATCCTCAAAGCACCCTCCCTTGATAGCGGACCATGAATTCCTTCGCCCACGCCATCTCCGGAAGCGCCAGCAGCCGCTTGGAAATCGATCTTACCATCTCGTCCGGATAGTCCCGGTGGAATCTGACGTCGATCATTCCCGGCGTAATTGTCGCCGCCATCGCATTCCCGCGATAGTCGTCCTCATAGGACACCCCTTCCTGCTTCACGTCACGATGCTGGATCGTGCCGGGAAAGAACACGGCGGCCGAAGAATTCAGCACGCACTTCACGAAATACCCCTCCGCAGCGAGGTAGGGCGAAAGGGATTCCAAACCGAAAACCTTCATGGAGCGATCAAACCCTCGGCCTCCCTAACACCTCCACCGCCTGCATCGCCGCCGCATTCCGGTTCTCCACGCCAAGCTTCTCAAAGATGTTCCCCATGTGCTGCTTCACCGTCTTCTCGCTCATCCCGAGGATGCCGGCCACGTCGCCATTGCTCTTCCCCTGCGCCACCCACAGCAGCACCTCCGCCTCGCGGTTGGTCAGGCCCATCCCAGTCAGTGGCTCGTGACTGGAGTAGTCGGGATTGAATCCCCCACCATTCGCCGCCGCGGCGGCCTGGACCCTTGCCTCGATCGCCTCTGCCCGCGCAAGCCGCGCTTCCACCGCAGCCAGCAGATCCTCCCGCACCACCGGCTTCACGAGGTAATCATCCGCCCCGAAATTCATGCCGATCCGGATGTCGGTCTTGTCGCTGCGGGCGGTCAGGAAAATGAACGGCAGCGTCGCCGTCGCATCCTCCCCACGCAGCGTCTGCACCACCCCGTGACCATCCATTTCCGGCATCATCACATCACAGATCACCAGGTCCGGACGCTTCTGCCGCGCGGTCTCCACGCCCACCCGGCCATTCTCCGCCGTGAATACCTCGTAGCCCTCCATTTCCAGCATCAGGGCGATATTCCGCCGCATCGGGGCCTGGTCTTCGATGACAAGAATGCGCTTCATAGGGAGAGGAGACGCGGCATCCTGCACGAAATACGTGAAAAGACCATCCGACTAAAGTCGGAGTGCCGGAATTCGCGTTCCGTGCGACCATGGGCGCGTGTTGGATCCCGAACAAAAGCACCGCCTGCGCAAGACCTTCGCCCTCGTGGAACGCCAGTCCCACGTCGCCGCCCTGGTCTTCTACCAGCGCCTGTTCGAGCTCAACCCCATGCTCCGCCCCCTCTTCAAAACCGACATCGAACTCCAGGCCGCGAAGCTGATGGAAATGCTCTCCACCGCCCTGAGCCTGCTGGAAAAGCCGGAGGAGCTGACGGAAACCCTGGAAGAACTGGGGGCCCGCCACGTCGCCTACGGCGTGAAGACCGAGCACTACGACACGGTCGGCGAGGCTCTGTTAGCCATGCTTTCGTCCGTGCTCGGCAAGGACTTCAACGCCGACGCCCGCAAGGCATGGACCGAGCTCTACCTGCTCATCGCCTCCACCATGCTCCGCGGCGCGGCACGGGTCAGCCACTAGGCGAACACCGGCAGCCGCACCGTGAAGGCGGTGCCGTCACCGGTCTCCGAAATGAAGCCGATGCTGCCGCCGTGCAGTTCCACGCAGCGCTTGGTGATCAGCAAGCCAAGGCCACTTCCCTGGATCTCCCCGACATTGCCCGCCCGCTGGAATGCCTCGAACATCCGGGACTGATCATCCCCGGGAATCCCGATCCCGCGATCCTTCACCACGAACTCCGCCGCATCGCCATCGCGCCGCACGCGGAATTCCACCGGGCTGCCGGCAGGCGAGTATTTCGCCGCGTTCGATAGCAGGTTGGAGAAGATGTGGCGCAGCAGCGGCTCATCCGCCGTCGCCCCGGCGAGATCGTTTTCGAAGGTCATCTCCACCGGGCACCGTCGCACCGTGGCCGACTGCGATTCATCGGTCAGCTTCAGGCACAGCGCCTCCAGATCCAGCGGCACCGGCGAAAAGGTCAGCTTGCCCGCATCCGCACGACCGAGCACCAGCACCTGCTCCATCAGCGCCCCCATCCGCCGCGTGGCACTGTGGATGTCCTCGAACAATTCTAACCGCCTCGCCTCATCCAGCCTATCAAAGTAATTCCGCAGCAGTTCCACCGCCGACATGATGATCCCCAGCGGCGTCCGGAACTCGTGCGACACGATCGACGTGAAGCGCGAGCGCAGCTCATTCAGCTCCCGCTCATTCTCCAGTGCCCGGCGAATGGTCTCTTCCGTACGGCGTTGCTCGGTTCGGTCCGTCACCGCCGCAATGACGCTCGCGCCCTTCCCCGGCACGCGGGCCAGATGGACCGAGCACGGAATCTCCCGCCCGTCGCCACTGCGATGGACCCAGTCGAAATACGGCGTCTCACCGCCCAGCGCCTGGGAAATCTTCTCGCGCGCCGCGTCCATGCTCAAGCGGCCATCCGGCTGATACTCCGGGCTGAAATCCGCCGGCCCACCGGCCAGCAATGAAGTACGATCCACACCGTAGAAGCGCAGCGCGCTCTCATTCGCATCCGTGAATCGCCCCGTCTCCATGTCCACCACCACCGTCGGCGTCGGCGTGTGCTCGATCACCTGGCGATAGCGCGCCTCGCTCTCGCGCAGCGCAACCTCCCCGCGCTGGCGTTCATCAATCTCCACCGCCAGCGCGATCCATTGCGCCACGTAGCGCGCGAAGTCCACTTCCTGCGCTGTCCACTCGCGCGGGCCGCCGACATGCTCATGGCACACCACCCCGAAGAGCCGGCCATGACGATGCACCGGCGCATCCAGCATCGCGCCGATTCCCAGCGGCGTGAAATAGATGTCATGGAACTCGGCCAGCCGCGGATCGCTCATCGTATCGCTCGCCACGATCAGGTTCGATCCCTCGTGAAGCGCCGCGAAGTAGGTGGGAAACGTATCCGCCTCCAGCACCAGCGGCTCACTGTCATGGGTCCCGCTGGAGAGCAGGAACTGCATCTCCCTGCGGATCGCGCGGCCATCGGGATCCAGGCTCCAATAACCCACCCGCTCCACATTCAGGCTGGCAGCACTGCGTTGCAGCAGCTCGCGCAGCATGTCCTTCAAGGGCACCACGCCGATCCGCTCGATCAAGGTATCGAGCTGCTCGCTGGAAGGTCGTAAGGGCGCAGTCATGGGAAGTTGAAGGCCGCACTTAGCGGAAGCACCGCGCGCCGTGAATCCCATTCCGCGGCACCACACCGCCTCCGTCCGAAGTCGTATGCAGAAGCCCCCGGAAACACGGGAAACCCCGGCGGAGGTCCTATTCCGCAAATCCACAACTCATGGGATGAAGGCAGCACACCAATCGAATTTCTCCTCCAGCCATGAAAACACTTCTCGCTCTTCTCTTCACCGCCCTGGCGGTCTGCGCCAATGCCGGCACCCACGTCTGGTCGGGTGCGGGTGCCAACGCCTATTGGAACACTGCCGGCAACTGGTCCTCCGGCGGCGTGCCTGTCGCTGGCGAGGCCGCCCCGGTGAAGCTCATCTTCCCCGCCAACGCCACTTCCCGCACCAGCATGCTGAATATCGCCAACCTCAAGATCGACTCCATCGAGGTGGACCTCACCAGCGGGAGCTACACTTTCCCGACGGCAGGAACGTCCATCACCTTCACCGGTGCGGCAGGCGACAATTTCAAGGTGACCGGAAACTCGAGCAGCGTAACCTGGCAGCCAGGCATCAACCTCCAGTCGACCTGCCGCTTTAACGTCTTGGTCAGTCCCGCCTACGCCGATTTCCAAGGCGTGATTTCCGGCAACGGCGGCATCGTGAAGACCGGCAACGGCGACTTGAAGTTTTCCATCGGCGCTGTGGCGAATACCTTCACCGGCACGCTGCGGCTGGAGCAGGGCGATATTCTCTTGGAAAAGGCGGCGGGCATTGCCTGCTTCGGAGGCAAACTTGAAATCGTCGCTGGCACTTGCACGGTCCGCCAATCCCAACAGATCCCCGCCAATGCGGTGGTCGAAATCCTCGGTGGCACCCTGGCGGCCGCTGGCAACACCACCTTCACGCAGACGCTCAACAATGTGACGATGGGCGGCGATAGCCGCATCAACGCAAACGTGAACGGCAACATCACTTTCGGCGGAACCTTGGATTTCGTGAATGATGCCACTACCAGTCCCACCATTTCTACCGCGAGCACCGGAACCCTCTCCTTCGGCGGCGGTACTCGCACCCTATACCTGCCGCACCCCGATTCCTACCTGGAAGTCTATGCCGTGATCGGTGACGGCCCGACCGCTACCAGCCTTGTGAAGACCGGTGCCGGCTATCTGAAGCTCCTGTCGGCCAACACCTTCTCCGGAACCATGGAGGTTAAGGAAGGCGAGCTTGATATCGCGAATCCGAATGGACTCGGCAGTACCGCCAAGGGCACCACCGTGCGCGCCGGCGCCACCCTGATCCTGAACTCTACCATGACCCTCCCTGCCGGAGAAACCATTACGCTGGAAGGCGATCTCGAGCCCGCAATGCAGCGGAGCTGCCCGGCCCGGTCGTGCTCGGCGGCACTCCATCCATTCATGCCGCCTACGGCTTCCCGCTCAAGCTGACCGGTGTCATCTCCGGCAGTCCTTCACAGGTCACCATCAAGGCCGGCGGCGCGGTCGAATGGAGCGGCAGCCAGGGCAACACCTACACCGGCATCGTCAAGGTCGACCTCAGCTCCGAACTCGTCCTTAAGAAGACCGCGGGGCAAGCCGTCACCGGCCCGGTCGAAATGGGTGGAGGCAAGCTCACCCTGGGAGCATCCAATCAGATCGCCGATACGGCACCGGTGTGGTTTTCAGGAAACGGCGTGTTCAACGTCAACGGCTACTCGGAGACCGTTTTAACCGTCTACGGAAGTGTGACTGCCGCGCTCGTGCTCGGCGATGGAACGCTGACGCTGGCCGGCAACAGCACCAACCAGCTCGGCTCCGCCGCACAACAGGTCCGGATCCAAGGCAGCCCGCTTTCCTCGATTCACAAGAAAGGCACCGGCACTTGGACCGTCTATCGCGGTGACTATCCGGTGGGAGGAGATCAATCGACTGCACTCTACGTGGAAGCCGGAAAAGTGCAGCTGCAGGTCAATTGGCAAGGCTCCATCTTCCTCACCGGCGGCACCTTGGAAGGCAATGCCATCACCGGCTCGATCACCAACAACGGCGGCACGCTCAACCTCACCACCCTCCAGCCCAAGGGCGTCACCACCCCCGGCACCGGCGGCACCCTCGCCTGCAATATCAATAGCGAAGTCCCCGGCACCGGCTTCGGCCGCCTACAGGTCACCGGCACCGTCAACCTCACCGGCCTCACCCTGAACCTCGCGCTGAACTACCAGCCCCTGAACAACGAGACCTTCACCATCATCGACAACGATAGCAACGACGCCGTCACCGGCATCTTCAATGGCATGCCCGAAGGATCCACCATCTACGCCGGCGGCCAGCCCTTCAAGATCACCTACAAGGGCGGCTCCGGAGCCAACGATGTGGTGCTGCTCTTCACCGGTATTGGCGCACCTGACCCGCAGATCACCCTGGTCCGCCCTCAACCCGATGGCACCGTCCGCATCGACGTTTCATGGCAGCCATCCAAGACCCTGACCCTGGAACGCGGCGTCAATGGAGGCCTCGCCCAATGGACCACCGCGAAAAGCGTGACGCTCGATGGGCAGGGCAAGGCAACCGTATTCGTCTCAGCTGGCGGTACTAAGCGGGAGTTCTTCCGCCTGCGAACGAATTGAAGCACATCTCGTAGAGACGACCTCGCCGCATGCGACCATGGCTCCTCATGGTCGCATGTTTTTTTCACGAGGGACTCACTGCTTCGGCTTCCACGCCAGCCTCCGACCAAAGTTGGACGCCAGGCCCTCTTCAAACGGCATCCCCTCCGTCCGTGGTCCTATTCACGGAAACGCAACGGTCCGTTAGACATCGTGTCATCGCCAGGACGACCCCCGATCAAAAAAACTCAATCATCCAATACCATGAAGACCATCGCTCTCCTCCCCTTCGCCGCTCTCATCACCACCACCAGCGTGCACGCCCAGGGCCCGCTTACCCCGCCACCTGGTGCACCGGCCCCTCTGATGAAGTCACTCGATCAAGTCGAAGCCCGCACCCCGCTTGTCGCCGGCCAAGCGGGCGTCACCATTGATGCCAATGGCGGCATCACCATCAGCCAATCGGGCAGCTACTACCTCACCGGAAACCTCACCCTCACCACGCCAGGAGTGAATGGCATCACCATCAGCACCAGCCATGTCACCCTGGACCTGAATGGATTCACCCTGACTAACGTCACCGGAAGCGGCGGCAATGCCGTGCTGATCACCGCCGGCAACGTCACCGTCCGGAATGGCATGATCCGCGGCGGCACCACTCTCTCCGGCAGCACGTTCACGGCTGCCGGATGGAACGACGGCATCACCGCGACCACGCCTTATCCCAATCTCGTCGTCGAAGGCGTCGAGGTCTCCGGCGTTCGGAATAACGGAATCTATCTCTGTTATGAAGGCACCCGCATCGAGCGGTGCTCCGTCACCACGGTGGGCGCCACCGGTCTCTTTGCCAGTTTGGTTTCCTCCAGCACCGCTCGCAAAACCGGCGCCATCGCGATCCTGGCATCCTCGGATCCCAGTTCGGCCGCCGTCTCCGATTGCTTCGCTGAAACCGTCTCGCCAACGCAGGAGGGAATTTCCGCATCCGATGGAGCCGTCAGCAATAGCAGGGGTATTGCCGTGGGAGGCCCTGGTATCTCTGCGGAAACCGCTACCAACTGCTACGGCACCAGTGGGTCCGGCACTGGCCTCATTGCCAACGTCGCCACCTGCTGCCACGGAGTCAGCATTTCGGGAGTGGGCATCACTGGCATCACCCTCATGAATTGCTACGGACAGAGTGTTACGGGATCCTTCGGAATCTCGGGCACCATGGCCACCAGCTGTGTCGCCAGCCGGGCTGGCGGCGTGGCCCTCTCGGTGGTCACCGCCAATGGCTGCCATACCTTGTCGGGCACCGTCACGGCGACCAACAAATACAACATGCCGTGAACTGAATGGCCAAACCTCCACTCCATACGGCCATGAAGCTCTTCCCGCTCTCCCATCTCGCCTCCTTCGCCTGCGCCGGTTTCTTGCTAGCGGCTCCGGAGCCAACGATGTGCTGCTGCTCTTCGTGGGAGTCGGCGCACCCGACCCACAGATCACCCTCGTTCGCCCTCAACCCGATGGCACCGTGCGCATCGACGTCTCCCGGCAACCCTCCAAGACCCTCACGCTGGAGCGCGGCGTCAATGGAAGCCTCGCCCAATGGACCACCGCAAAGAGCGTGACGCTCGATGGACAAGGCAAGGCAACCGTCTTCGTCACAGCAGGCGGCACTCCGCGGGAATTCTTCCGCCTGCGAACGAACTGAAGCAGATCTCATAGCGACGACCTCACCGCATGCGACCATGGCTCCCCATGGTCGCATGTTTCTTTTCACGGATGACTCGCCGCTTCAAGGCAACGCCCTGCACCTTCTCGACAGCTACCGCCTCCTCAAAGTCAAAGGCACCACTGCCTCCTTCCGCTGGCAGCCCGCCGCGTCCTGACTCAAAGGGGTGTCGAAGTTCCGGCGACACGGCTCCATCGTAGCGGAACGACTACGTCGTTCCGGCGGTGCGCACTCCGTTGGAAAATCGCCACCCGCAACTCTCCCTGCGTTCCCGCTTCGCCGTTTGTGAAGATGTGCTCATGAGGAGACGCACCGGCACTTGGCTGAAGCGCCACGCGACATGGATCTATCCACGCTAGCCTCCGACCAAAGTCGGACAACAGAGCCTCTTCAAACGGCATTCCCTCCGTCCGTGGTCCTATTCACAGAAATCTAACCGTCCGTTAGACATCGTGGCGTCACGACGACAACCCCAATCCAATCCTCAATCATCCAAACACCATGAAGACCACCGTTCTCCTCCCGCTTGCCGCCCTCATCGCCACCGCCACCGTGCACGGCCAAGGCTCCCTCACTCCGCCGCCCGGCGCACCGGCACCCGTGATGAAGTCACTCAATCAAATCGAAGCGCGCACCCCGCTGGTCGCCGGACAAGCCGGCGTTACCGTCGCCCCCACCGGCGAGATCACCATTACCACCTCGGGCAGCTACTATCTCACAGGCAACCTCATCACCACCGGCACGACCTCCTGTATCAATGTCGGCACTTACAACGTCACCCTTGACCTGAACGGCTTCACCGTCAGCCGCACCACGGGGACTGAAGTCAACACCGCAGGCATTCTCATTTCCGGCGCTGACAACCAAACCGTCACGATACGGAATGGCTTCATCATCGGCGGTGGCGTCGCCGCGGGATTCGCAGCCGCAATCGACACGCTCGACGGCTTCGAAGGAAACGTCCATGTGGACAATGTCCATTGCTCGAAAGTGCGCTCCGGCATCATCCTGAACTACGACGAAGCCAGGAACTCGGTTCGCAACTGCTCCGTGGAAACATCCGGAGGCGAAGGCATCCGCGCCGAGCTCGTGTCCGACTGCACGGTGCGCGACACCGTGGGCACCGGCATCTTCGGCCAATCGGTCTCCAACTGCCACGTGGTGCAATCCTCGTCCACCTATGCGGGATCTGCCATCGACTACAACAACTCGTCAGGCTCGGTCGTGAGCAACTGCTACGCGATCTCCTACGCAGCGTATGGAATCCGCGCCTACACGGTCACCAACAGCTATGCGCGGACTACCACTGGCACTGCGGCTATCAGCGCCACGGTGGCAACTCAATGCGTCGCACGACGCGTTGGCGGAAATGCGATCAGTGTCACCACCGCGGTCGGCTGCCACGCGCTGGACGGGGCTGTCGTCGCCACCAACAAATACAACATGCCGTGAGCCGGATCGCTGAACCCTCACTTCACACGGCCATGAAACTCTTCCCGCTCTCCCACCTCACCTCCTTCGCCTGCGCCAGCCTCTTGTTAATGGCACCCGCCAGCGCTGCCACCTCCACCATCGATGCTTCCACGCACTACGCCTGGTCTGCCAACACCGGCTGGATCGATTTCCTCCCGGATGCCGACCGCGGATTCCGCTTCGGCGAGTTCAGCTGCGCCGGTTGGCTCTGGTCGCCCAATATCGGCTGGATCGACTGCGGCGACGGCACCCCCGCCAACAGTATCAACTACGCCAACAATAGTAACACCGACTACGGCGTGAACCACTACGGAACCGGCGACCTCTACGGCATGGCCTGGAGTCCTAACACCGGCTGGATCAATTTCGGCTGGGCCACCCTCGATCCCGGCAATGCCAACCGTCCCCGCGTCGACCTCGTCACCGGCGAGTTCACCGGCTACGCATGGAGCGCCAACTGCGGATGGATCTCGCTGGCTGGCGTGAAGACCACCCGCATGGAAGTCATCGATACCGACGGCGACGGCATTTCCGATGCCTTCGAAATGGCCTACGCCGGCAACCTCACCACGCTCGCCGCAAACCACGATCAGGATGCCGATGGCTTCTCCGACGTGGATGAGTATGAATCGATGACCAATCCCTTCGATCCCTCGAATTTCTTCCGGGTCACCAAGGTCGAGCAGGCCAGCGCGGACGGCAGCGCGACCAAGCTCACCTGGACCAGCGCACCCAATCGCCGCTACGTCGTGGAGCACTCCAATGACATGGGCACGTCCACGAAATGGCACGTATCAGCGCTGGATCCCGCACAATTCACGGCGGACTCCGGCGACTTCACCACCCGCACCACGCTGGATGTCGCCGCCGTGAGACGCTTCTTCCGCGTGAAGTCGGTGATCCCGCTCCAGCCATAAGGAAATTGTCGATGGCGCCGGGGAGGCCACCGTGCCAAGGTGGTCCTCCCCCGCCATGTTCCCGTCCTTCAAATCCGGCATCGCATGGGCCTTGGCCATCATGCCGCTGCATGCAGAAGTGCTGGAGACGAACTTCGAGTCCGGCTTCGGCCCGTGGACACCGCTGTTCTCCGGAACCTGGGAGATCCAGAACCAAAGCGGCAATCACGTCGCCGCGCTCACCGTGGCCGGAGTCAATCGCCCGCCGGTGCGCAGGCCCCAGGCCTACCTTTTCCTGAATGGCTACTCGTGGACCGACTGCACCTTCACCGTGCATGCCAAGACCCTCGAACCCGCCGCCACCACCACTCGCGATGTCGTCCTCATCTTCGGCTACGCGGACGATACCCACTACTACTACGCCCACACCTCCAGCAAAGCGGACGCCATTCACACCGTGATCATGAAAGTGGCCGGCACCCAGCGCGCCACCATTCACCTCGAAGCGAATCCCACCCCCGCCCTCAATGGCAACTGGCAGACCATCCGCGTCGAACACGCCGCCACCGGCACCATCCGCGTCTTCGTCGATAACATGGTCACCCCACGCCTCACCGCCAATGACACCACCTACCCCGCCGGAGCCCTCGCCTTCGGCTCCTTCGACGACCGCGCCCTCTTCGACGACGTCTCGATCTCCGGAACCGACATCCCCGTAACGGCTCCAAAAGTCTCTCTGGAAAAACACGGCAACAACGAACTCACCCTGAGCTACCCCACGCAAAAGGGCCTCTCCTATCAGCTCCTCTCCGGCAGCAACCTCTCCTCCCTCACTCCTCTAACAACAGCCACCGCAGGCTCGGGCAGCATGGAAACCCGCCCCGTCATCCTAGCCGAAGCTCCCTACCGTTTCTTCCAAGTGCTCACCACCCACCCCCTGCTGGCGCAGCCTTAAGGGGTGTCGACGTTCCGTCGACGCGTCTCCTATCACGCTCACACCGCCCACCGGTAAAGCGCCCCCGCCAAAGTCGCCGTCATCAGCGTCGCCATCGTCCCCGCCAGCACCGCCTTGAAACCCAGCGCCGCAATCGTCGGCCGCTGCCCCGGCGCAATACCACCGGTCCCCCCAAGCTGGATCCCGATCGAAGCAAAGTTCGCAAACCCGCACAGCGCGAAGGTCGCGATGAAAATCGTCCTCGGACTCAGCACCCCCGTACTCTTGAGTTCCCCGAGCTGAAGGTACGCCATGAACTCGGTGAAGACCAGCTTGGTGCCAATCAATGCCCCCACTTTCGGAGCATCCGCCCAGTCAATGCCGATGATCCATGCGACCGGCGCGAACACAAAACCCAGCAACACATCCAGCGACAACTGGGGATAGTCGAAGATCCCGCCCACCCACTTCAGGCAGCCATTCAGCAGGCCGGCGAACGCCACGAACGCGATCAGCATCGCCCCCACATTCGCCGCCAGCTTCAGCCCCTCCGAAGTGCCGGTCGCAAGCGCATCAAGCGCATTGGCACCCAGCGTGTCCTTCGGCACATGCAGCGAGTCATCGATCGGCTCCGTTTGCGGGATCAGCAGCTTCGCCACCACCAGCGAGGCTGGCGCGCCCATGAAGGACGCACACATCAGGAACTTGGCGAAGGCAACCTGCTGGGCTCTGTCCTGCCCGCCCAAAAACCCGATGTAGGCCACCAGCACCCCACCGGCGATCGTCGCCATCCCGCCCGTCATCAGCGCGAAGATCTCGCTGCGATTCATCCGGTCGATGTAGGGCTTGATCATCAGCGGCGACTCCGTCTGCCCCAGGAAAATCTCCGCCGCCGCGGCCAGTGATTCAGCCCCGGACAGCTTCATGAATTTCTTGCTCACCCAGGCAAAGGCCCACACCACCTTTTGCAGGAAGCCCACATAGTACAGCAGCGAGCACAGCGCGGAAAAGAACACGATCGTGGGTAACACCTGGAACGCGAAGACGAACCCTCCCTTGCCCCCGATCACCCGGTCCATCGTGCTGCGCTCCGCCAGCTCGCCGAAGACGAACTTGGACCCCTCGATCGAGAAATCGGTGATCCAGACGAAGAACTCCGCCACCGCGTTGAAAACATCGCTGCCCCCGGGCACCACTAGGAAGCACAGCGCCAGGATCATCTGCAATCCCAGCCCGCCACCCACCAGCTTCCAGTCGATCGCCTTCCGGTTCTCCGAGCAAAGCACGCCGATTCCGATAAGGCTGGCAATGCCGAGCACGGCGCGGAGGAGGTCTGTTAGCATCGTGGTCCTTCTATCAGCAAGAGACGGGCCGGAAAGCCGGAAGAAAACATTGCATCCGGCGGGCCGCCGCCTACCCCTTGCGCCCCATTCTGCATGAAACGCGTGGTCATCCATACCGACGGCGCCTGCAAGGGCAATCCCGGCCCTGGAGGTTACGGAATCGTCATGGTCTGCGGCCGCCACCGGCTGGAGCTCTCGAAGGGCTACACCCGCACCACCAACAACCGCATGGAACTCCTCGCCACCATCGTGGCGCTGGAAGCTCTCAAGGAGCCGTGCGAAATCGAGCTCCTGTCCGACTCCCGCTACGTCATCGACGCGATGACCAAGAACTGGATCAAGGGCTGGAAGGCCAAGGGGTGGAAAACCGCCTCTAATGGCCCGGTGAAAAACAAGGACCTCTGGCTCCGCCTTTCCGCCGCCGCCGAGGTCCACAAGGTCACCTGGAAGTGGCTCCGCGGCCACGCCGGCCACAAGGAAAACGAACGCTGCGACGTCCTCGCCGTCACCGCCGCCACCGGCCGCGGCCTGCTGGAAGACGCCGGCTTCGAGGGCTGACCCTCAGCCATCCGCCAACTCATGCGAGAGCCCGCGGGCGAGCACCGCGATCTTTTGCAGCTCGTGCTGGCACTGGTCATAGCGCGCCCGCAAGGGCCCCGGCGGACAACTCTCGCGCGCGATCTCCCAACGCATCGATTCAGCGACGAGTTCCTGCGCCAACACATCGTGCAGATAAGACGAAAAGTCATCGCGCGCCGCAGGCAGCCCACCCGCCCACGTATTGTGCACCAGCGACGCGAACGAACCCGCATTCGCCGATACCGGCAGCAAATCCGGCCGCCGCGCCGTGATCAGCTCCAGACTGGAGGAACCCGTCACCCGCAGCACCACCGGCCGCGACAGCAAGGCCACCAAACCCAGCTCCAGCCAATGCAGCGGATCCACTTCCCCGTGCCAGGAAACCCGGCAGCGCACCCGATCCGCAGACGGCTCCGTTTCCACCACCTCGCCCGCCCCGATGTGCCGCAGCTCGGTCTCAAGCCACTCCGGAAACTTCGTCAAATCATCCGGCGCACGCCGCTCCACCGGCAGCCGCGACTCGATCCACCCGGCAGCCAGCGGCCATTCCGAAAAAACCACTTCCAGACCGCCGAACCGCTCCACCCGCTCCTGCCACCGGCCGATGATTTCCTCCGCCCGGCCCGGGCTCACTCCGCGGTCGACGCGGCTGCCGGCCAGCAGCCACTCCCACAGCGTGCGGCTCGGCAGCGGCAGCCGGAACTCGATCACCGTGCCCTCGATCGGATGCACCAGCACCTCTCCCCCGCAGCGCGCCATCCGCCGCCGCATCGTGTCCATGCCGATCCCTCCGGCCTTCGTGGGTGAAATTCCGCGCCCATTGTCGGCCACCGTCACCGCACAGCCCTTTTGCCACGGAACCATCAGCACCTCGATGCGGCCGGCCACCGCATGCTTCATCGCATTTCCGATCGCCTCACGCACCGCCAGATAGAGCTGGCGCGATGCCTCACGGCCGATGTCCGGCACCTTGCCAATCCGCTTCAGTGACACCTCGCCGCCGCCGCGCGTGAAGCCCTGCAGCTTCACCTCCCAGCCGTGCCACGCTTGATCGAGCGATTCCACCGCTCCCGCGTGATCGGTCGCCGCGAAGCTCTCGCTCACCGAGGCGAAGACGTTTTCCAAAGACTGCCGCGAGCCCTCGGGAATCTCCGCCCGCGGATGATTCACGCGTTCCACCAGAGCCTCCAGCGGCGAGATGACTTCACGCCGGATCCGCTCGCTGACACGAGAGCCATCCCATGCTCCATCCCGCCGGCGGAATGGCATCCAGTGGTCGAAGGGATCGCTCATGCTTGGACTACCAGAACCATCGTAAGCCGGCCGCGAAGCCGTGGGCATGATACGTCAGCTTGCCATCGGCACTGGCCCCCGAGGGCAAGGCCGGCGCGCTGCCAGTGATCTGGCGCGGTTCGCCGTAGCCATACTGATAGGTGAACTCCGCCGCCCAGCACTCCGTGCGGTAGCCGGTGCCCAGGCTGAAGACATGGAGATCCACATCCGGCAGGCGCGGGTTGAAAGTCGAATCAGGCGTCGTCTTCTCGGAGAACCAATAGCCGCCGCCCACCCACCAGCCCGAGTCCCACTTGCGGGTTACACCGGCCATGATGATGTAGCTGTCCTCCCAATTCATCGGCTCCACGATGTTGCCGCCCGGTTGCTCCAGCACGAAGTTGTCGAAGGACGACCAGTCATTGAACGTCACGTCCACCTCGAAGAGCCACTTCTCATTCGGCGTCCACGAGTAGCCGGCCGTCGCCTCCAGCGGGAACTCCAGTTCGGACTGCACCGGTCCCACCGTCGCGCTCGGTGAGGGCACCCGCAGCACCACGGTCTCCTTGCCCTTGTAGGTGATGGGCGACCAGTAGCGCACCGTGCCGCCAATGTGATGACCTTCGAAGGGTTCCCACTCGAAACCACCGCCGACGCCCCATCCATTGCCATCGCCCTCCACCGAAAACGTATCGCCGGGAACGAAGATCCCGCGGTTGATATCAGCCGTGCTTTTCACCGCGCTGCCGGAAATGCCCAGACGGAAATTCGGCGTCACCTCGAATCCCAGCGCCGCCGTGCCTGCCATGAATAGCAACTCTGTGTCCGTCGCATAGCCGCGCAGCGGCGAGTTGTCCGGCCATTCGTTCTTCTGGCCGAAGGGAGAATAAAGTCCCAGTCCCAGCGACACCCGGTCATTCAGCGGAGTCGAGGCAAAGGCACTGGCCGCGACCGCCGGACCGTCCTTCAGATCGGTATGACCACCCGCGCCGGTATGGGAGACCTTGTAGTCGAGCACATATCCGTTCAGCAGCAGGTCGGAGCCCTCGCCCGTTCCAAGCATCGCCGGGTTGTAGTAAACGGCGGACGCATTCCCATTCGACGCCACCCCTGCATTTCCACGTGCAAGAACCTCGGGATCATGATAGGTGAACTCGATGCCAAGCCCGTAACCGCGGCTGGCTAACACCGCCGAACATGCCAGCCCGACGCGAATCACTTGGGAGGAGGTAAAACTCATCTCACAAGTGTTCCTAACACGGGTTTTTACGCAAGGGCCAGTCGCGCCTTATGGGAGATTCTCCCATGCCATGTCGGGCATCATCCCGATAGCGCTACGTAATTTTACTTCGGATGCTGCCCACGACTCGGGTTCGCCCTCCCAGACCTGATCCGCGCATGAACCGCCCCATCCAGAAAAGTCCCGCTCTTCTCCCCTCCCAGGGACTCTCTTCCTTGGCTGGATCGGCTCATGCGCTCCCTTTCACGCCCCCCCTCGGATGAAACGATTCGATTCAACCGGAGCACCTGGCCCCGGTCCGGCATCCCCCAGCCGGACCGGAGCCAAGCCGGGCGACCAGCGATCCCTCCCCATCCCCCTGTCCCCCCCGCTGTTCCGTTGGCTCTCGCGACCGCTTTGCTCCGCATGGGGCTACCTCCCCGGCCTGCTGGGGCTCACCCAAGGAGCCCCCGGCATGGCCGAAAAGCCTCGCCCGCCTGAAGATTTCCGGCCCTGACGTTTCGGTGGGGTTCCGTGGCCGAGTCACTGCTCATGACCGGCGACCACGGGATTGCCACCCGCCGGGGGTGCGCTAAGCCGGTCCTCCCGGCCTGCGCACTCCCGGTGAGCTGGGCCAGCCTCACGGTGCTGAAACGCTCAACCGCAGGAAGAGCGCCTCCTTGCCCGCCATCGGCACGCTGAACGTATGCTGCGGAGCCACGCCCGTATCAGTCACGGGGATCCACGTGGTCAGGTCCTCACTCCACTCCCCACCGTAAGTGACGCCACTGACACCGGCAGGTTGAGTAAAGGAAATCACGAAATCCTCTCCCACGCGCTGGGCTTGGGGAAGCAGCCCGGAATCCGCCACGGCCGGGTTCAGCCCGAAGGCATACTCGATCAGGTTCACCACGCCGTCCTTGTCGAAATCGGAGCTGTCCGCGCCACTGCCGGTATTTGCCGGAGAGCCAAAATGAGCCTGCCGCCAGCTTGCCAGGGGAGTGGCATAGTCACCGAAGGCGATCACCGTCTCCACCAAGCCGGAACTGCTGTTTTCAGAGCCACCCCATGTCCGCCCGCGGGCGCGCAGCAGCCCCCCGGAGGGAAGACTCAAACCAGTGAGCTGCCAATTCGCCGAACTGCCCACGCGAACGGCATTGCCCAGCGGGCTATAGCTGACGCCTCCATTCGTGCTCAGCTCGATCGAGACACGCGAAACCTCAGGCGAACTTCCGCCGCGCAGCCAATTCACCTGCGTCGTACCGGCAACCTCCAGGGACTGCGTCGCAACGTCGTTGAGTAACCGGGCAAACAGGAACCGCAGTGTGCTTGGTCCAGCGTGGTTGGGTTGCAACAGGGCAAACTCGCCACCGATCAGAACCCGTCCGTCCGCTTGCAAGGCAATGCCGTAGACGTTCATATTCGCGCCGGGATCGAAGTTCCTGTCTGGCGTGCCATCGGCATTGAGTCTGGCGATGGGACCGACCGAGAGGCCATAAGCCGCGCCATTGGGCTGCAAATAGGAAAACGAGCCGCACAGCAGCAGCTTGCCATCCGCCTGCAATGTCATGCCGTAGACGTAGCCGTTCGCCTTCGGATCGAAGCCTCCATCCAGAGTCCCGTCCGGATTCACCCGCCCGATGCAATTGCGTGATGTCGGTGAGGCCGCGCCATTGGGCTGCAGCGTGGTGAACACGCCGCCGAGCAACACCTTGCCATCCGGTTGCAGGGCGATGCTGATGAGGGCTTCGTTCGCATTGGGATTGAAGCCCGCGTCCAACGTCCCATCGGCATTTACCCGCGCGATCCGGTTTCGCGTGGTAGCCGTGGCCGCGCCATTGGGTTGCAGCGTGGTGAATCCGCCGCCGAGCAGCACCTTGCCATCCGGCTGCAATGCCACGCTGTTGATGTAGGCATTCGACTTGGGATCGAAGCCGGCATCCAGCGTTCCATCCACATTCACCCGTGCAATGCGTTGTCTCGTCGTGGCAGTGGCTGCACCGTTGGGCTGCAGCGTGGTGAAATAGCCCGCGAGCAGCACCTTGCCATCCGGCTGGATCACAATGCTTCGCACATAACTGTTCGTCTTGGGATCAAATCCCGTGTCCAGCGTGCCATCGGCATTGAGCCGCGCGATGCGCTGTCTCGTCGTCGGAGTGGCCGCGCCGTTGGGCTGGAGCGCCGTGAACCAACCGCCCAACAACACCTTGCCATCGTCCTGCAACGCCACGGTGAAAACCCTGTCGTTGGCATTGGGATCGAAGCCGGCGTCCAGCGTCCCGTCTGCATTGAGCCGGGCGATGTTGTTGCGCGGCACACCGAGCACGGAGGTGAAGGTCCCCCCGATGATGATCTTCCCGTCAGGCTGGACCACCACCGCATTCACGGTGCTGCCCAGAATATTGGCATCCAGGGGATCGAGATCGCCCGATCCCGCCGCGGCGCGGGTGATCGTCACCATATAGTCTTTGGTCGTCGTGCCATCCTGCGCGGTCACGCGAACGTCCACGACATTCACTCCCACACCCAGCGCCAAGTCCCCCGTGGCACTGCCGGAGTCGACTGGGGTGAAGCTTCCGCCATTCAAACTCACCGCGATGCTGGCGTTGACCTCCGCTTTCGTCGGAGTGACGGAGAGGCTGATCTCGCCAAAGGGCCGGCTGACCGCATAGTCGGTCACGGAAGTGGAAAAGGCCGGTGTCAACGTGCCCGCACTGATGCTCAAGGCCGAGAGATCGGCATTGTTGGAAATGAAGCCCGTTCCCTGGAGGTTGAAGCTGAAATGGCCTTCATCCGCATCGTTGGTGTCAAAGGTCACCACGGCTTCGCGCAAACCAACCGCACTGGCGTCAAACGTGATCGCAAAGGTCGCGCCGCGGCTCGCGTCAACCAGCACCGCGGGCTGCTGGCTCACGGTGAAGTCCGCGGCATCCGGTCCACTGATGGTCACTTGGCTCAGGGTCAGGTCGGCGGTTCCGGTATTGGCGATCGTGAAGACGCGGGTGCGGGTGCGCGTGGATGCCGCCCCGAAGACCGTGACGCTGCCGAAGTCCGTGTGATTGGAGAGATCCGGAAAAGCGGCACCATTCGGGATGCTCACGCCGTTGCCCGTGACGTGGATTTCAGGCGCGGCGGCCACGCCGAAATTCGTCACGGTCCCCACGAAGCCCGCGGACGTACCATGATAGCCGCCCACAGTACGACCCCGCGCGCGAATCTGCCCACTAGGCAATGGAAGACCGGTCAATTCCCAGCCGCCGCTGATGCGCGTGCCTGCACCGAGGAGCGTATAACTGGTGCCATGGTCGGTCGACAGTTCGAAGCTTACCTCTTCCACTTCCGGAGAAGTACCACTGCGGAGCCACTGGATGCGGTTGCCACCATCGATCGTCAGGCTCTGTGCCGCAGGCCCGTTGAGAATCCGGGCAAGGCCTGTGCGCGCAAAACCCGCAACCTCTCCGTTGGGACGCAGCTTGAAGAAAGTACCGCCTAGCAGCACCTTCCCATCCTCCTGGGAGGCGATGCTGTAAACGTAGCTGTCCGGGTTGGGATCGAAATCGATGTCCAGCGCGCCATCCGCGCCCAGCCGGGCGATCCGGTTTCGAGTGGTGGCCGTTGCCGCCCCGTTCGGTTGGAGTGAGGTGAACTCCCCGCCTACCAGCACCTTGCCGTCGACTTGGAGCGCCATGCTGATCACATTGCCGTTCAGGCTGGGATCAAATCCTGCGTCCACCGTGCCGTCGGCATGCAGCCGCGCCATCCGCTTGCGGTTCGTGGCTGTAGGCATTCCGTTCGGCTGGAGCGTCGTGAACCGGCCGCCTAACAGCACCTTGCCATCCGCCTGTAGCGCCAGGCTGCTGACTTCGTCGTTCGCGTTAGGATCGAAGCTCAAGTCGAGCGTTCCGTCGGCATTCACCCGCGCAATGCGGTTGCGCGTGGTGGCGGCACCCGCGCCATTGGGCTGGAGTGTGGTGAAAAGGCCACCTAACAGCACCTTGCCATCCTTCTGCAACGCCGCGGCGTTGACGTCGAAATTGGCATTGGGGTTAAAGCTCGCATCCAGGGTCCCATCCGCGTGTACCCGGGCGATGTGGTTTCGGGAGACCGGCACGCTCGCTCCATTCGGCTGCAGGGTGGTGAACCTGCCACCCAGCAAGATCCGTCCGTCCGGCTGTGGCACCACGGTGTAGAGGATGTCGTTCGCGTTCGGATCGAATCCTGCGTCCAGCGTCCCGTCCGTATTCACGCGTGCGATCCGGTTCCGGGTGGTGGGCGCTTCCGCCCCGTTCGGCTGCAAGGTGGTGAAAACTCCGCTCAGCAGCACCTTGCCATCCGCCTGCAACGCCACATTTTCGACGTAGTTGTTCGCGTTCGGATCAAAGTTCGCATCGAGCGTGTCGTCGGCATTGATCCGGGCGACGCGATTCCGGGGCACTCCCAGCACGGAAGTGAAGGACCCCACGATGATCAGCTTGCCATCCGGTTGCAGGGCCTTGGCAAACACCAGGCCCATATTCAAATCCAGGGAATCTAGCGAACCTTCGATCGCGCCGGCGCGGGTGATCGTCACGGTGTACGTCTTGGTCGTCGTGCCGTTTTGCGCGATCACTTGCACGTTCACCGTATTCGGGCCGGCATTCAGCGCCAGTGGACCGGACGCACTTCCCGAAGCGACGGTCGTGTAGCTGCCGCCGTTGAGCCGGACGGAGATGCTGGCATTGATCTCCGCCTTCGTTGGCGTGATCGTCACGTTGGTGACCTCATGCGGGACATTGGCGGTATAGGTCGTGGTGGCACTGGAAAAAACCGGTGCCAATGTGCCGTCACTGAGACTCAGCGCGGAAAGGTTCGCATTGGTGGCGGCGAGGCCCGTGCCTTGGACGCTGAAGCTGAAGGGATTTTCATCCTCATCATTGCTCGCGAGGTTCACCACCGCACTTCGGGCACCCATGACCGTGGGCGAGAAAGCCACGGTGAATGTTGCCGTTGCTCCCGGCGCGAGTGTCGTCACTGCGGGCTGACCGAGTATGAAGTCCCCTGGCGCAGCACCGGCCATGCTCAGTTCCAAGCCGGTTAGATCAGCCACGCCCGTATTCTTGATCGTGAAAGTTTGGGCCACGCTGGTGACGCCGACTGCAGTCGAAGCGAACGACACCGTGCCGACGCCGTTCAACCGCTCGTCCACCGCAGCGGCGCTGGCACCCGTGAAGACAGCCACCTCGGGACGCGCGGTGAGATTGCTGAAGCTCAAGACTGACTCGGCCAGACCGCCCGTGCTGCCATTTCCATCGCTGGTCACCCCCCGCGCCCGGATCATGCCGCTGGTGGGCAAGGTCAGGCCTTGGATTTGCCATGACGGGGTGGCGGCCAGCCGGACCCCCGCGCCCAGCGTGGTCCATAGCGCTCCCCCATCCGTGCTCAGTTCAAAGCTCACGCGTGAGAACTCGGGAGCGCTTCCTCCACGGGTCCAACCGATCTGATTCGTCGTCGGCACGCTGAGAACCTGCGTGGCCGGGTCATTGAGAAGCCGGGCGAATCCCGCTCGCGGGGTGGACGTTGCCGCACCGTTGGGTCGCAGGGAGGTGAAACCTCCGCCCAGCAGGATCTTGCCATCCGCTTGCAGCGCGACGCATCCCGTGGAACTGCTCGCATTGGGGTTGAAACCAGCGTCCAGCGTTCCATTGGGAAAGAGCCGGGCAATGTAGTTTCGCGGGATGCCCCGGACAGAGGTGAAAAAGCCTGCGATCAGGATCTTCCCGTCCGTCTGAATGGCCATGCTGTAAGCCCGGCCGCCGCTCACGCCGGGACTGAACGAAAAGTCCTGGGTGCCACTGGCATTCAGCCGTGCCATGCCGAAGCTGTCGCCGCCGACGAGAATCTTCCCGTCAGCCTGGACCGCGATGCTATTGACGGTGCTCCCGATGGCGGAAGTGAAGGTCGTATCCACCGTGCCGTTGGTATTGAGCCGCGCGCAACCCGTCTTTGATGATCCTCCGATGCTGGCGAAATCGCCTGCCACCAGGATCTTCCCGTCCCCCTGCATTGCGAGCGTATAGACATCGAAGGTCACGCTCCCGACAGAGAAACCCGAATCAAGGGTGCCATCCGCATTGAGCCGCGCCACCCGGTTGCGGGTGGTCGCCGTGGCCGCGCCGTTTGGCTGAAAGGTGCTGAACCTGCCCACCACCACGATCTTCCCGTCCGCTTGCACCGTCATGCTCAGGACTTCCTTGTCCGCGTTGGGATCAAAGCCCGTGTCGAGCGTGCCATCCTGATAAAGCCGGGCGATCCCGCGGCGCGTCACGACCGGCCCCGAAGGGTCCGGCTGCAGGGTGGTGAAGAAGCCCCCGACCAGGATTTTCCCGTCCGCCTGTACCACGATGCTTTCGACCGTGTTGTTGGCATTCGGATTGAAGCCGCTGTCCAAGGTCCCGTCCTCATTGAGCCGGGCAATCTTGTTTCGCGGCACTCCCAGCACCGAGGTAAAGCTTCCTCCAAGGAGGATCTTGCCGTCCGGCTGGACCACCGCGGTCAATGGCGTACCGCCGCCAAGCGGGGCGTCAAGCGGGTCGAGATCTCCCGGCGCCGCATGAAGAACCGAAGTCCCCAGCAAGAGCGCGACAAAGAAAAAGATCAGAGCCAATAGGCGGGGGACATCCCATGTTTTCATGATAGACAAAGCGACAGCAAGGACGTCGCTAAGATAAACCGCACCGGCCCGCTAGATATTTCGCCCGAAGAAGCTGACACATGACCGCGCGCCACACCGCAAGGTCACGCTGCTTTACCCGTGACACCGGCAAGATCAGATCACGCTGCCGTAAAGCGTGAAGCCGGTGCTCTCCTCCACGCGAATGTCGAGGAACTGCCCGGTCAACTTGTGCACATCCCCGTCGAAGATCAGGATCTTGTTCGTCCCCGTGCGCCCCGTCAGCCGCTGCTTGTTGGTCTTGGACGGCCCTTCACAGAGAACCTGCTGCACCGTCCCCACCAGCGCTTGATGCTTCGCCTTGGCGATTTCGTTGACCACATCCAGCAGCCGCTGGTTGCGCTCTTCCTTCACCCGCTCCGGAAGCTGGCCGTCCATCTCCGCGGCCGGCGTGTCCTTCCGCTTCGAGTAGCGGAACACGAACGCATTGTCGAATTGCAGCCGCTCCACGGTATCCACCGTCGCCTGGAAGTCTTCCTCTTCTTCACCCGGAAAGCCCACGATGATGTCCGTCGTGATCGCGATTCCCGGCCGCGCCGCCTTCATCTTCTCGCAGATCTCCACGAACTTCTCGTTCTTGTACGGCCGGCGCATCGCTTTCAGGATGCGGTCCGAACCGCTCTGCATCGGGAAGTGGATGTGCGAGCACAGCTTCGGCAGATAGGTGAACGCCGCCACCAGGTCATCGCGATAGCCGATCGGATGCGGTGAGGTAAAGCGGATGCGCTCGATGCCATCCACCGCGTGCACCGCCTCTAACAACTGCACGAAGGGTGACTTGCCATCGACCTTCTCGAACTCGGTCCGGCCGTAAAGATTCACGATCTGCCCGAGCAGCGTGATCTCCTTCACCCCGTGGTCGCGCAGGCGCTTCACCTCATCCACGATCTCGGCAATCGGCCGGCCGCGTTCCTTGCCGCGCGTGTCCGGCACGATGCAGAAGGAGCAACGCATGTTGCAGCCCTGCATGATCGACACGAAGGCCGAGGCATTGAGCTCCTTCGGAATGTGATCGCGGATCGTATTCTGCGAACCCGCTTCCTCTTCCACGTCACAGACACTCTCACCCGTCAGCGAGAGCTCCAGCTCGTCCATCCGGCGATGCAGGCGCCGCTGCAGGATGGTGTCCACGTAGTCGAAAACCTTGTGATACTTTTGGGTCCCCACCACCACGTCAAGGTGCGGGATCCGCTCGAAGAGCTCCGGCCCGCGGCTCTGCGCCATGCAGCCCATGAAGCCGAAGACCACGTGCGGCTTGTTCCGGCGGTAGCTGCCCATGCTGCCCATCTTGCCGAGCGCCTTCTGCTCCGCTTGGTCGCGCACCGAGCAGGTGTTTACCAGAATCGCGTCGGCGTCTGTCTCGTCGCCGGTGACCGTGTAGCCACCCTCGGTGAACATCTGCGCGACCTGTTCGGAGTCGCGCTCGTTCATCTGGCAACCGTAGGTGCGTATGAAAACCTTGGGCATGAGTGGGTGGCTGGGGCGCGGACGCTAGCGCCTGCGCCGGGGGATTCAAGGCGGGAGAAAACGTAGGCCTTCAACCCAAAAGCGGGCCGGAGCGTGCGAAATTCAATCCGAACAACTTTAAAAATGCTGAAATTTAATATTTTCCACTGATCGGCTTTATGTAAGTAATCGCTAGGGGTTCTCCACCCCCTGTTGCAGTTCTCTCCCTCTTCTCCCCATGAAGTTCTTCCCCTGCCTTGTCGCAGGCATCGCACTCGCGTGTCCTGATGCTCGTGCCACGGTCCTCAACCTGACGAATACCACCGTCGCCGGCAACGCGCCGAACACGATGGTGAGCACCACCGGCAGCACCTTCCGCGGCGGCTGGCTCAATGGTGCCCTGTACCGCGACCCCTCGGTGGACGGCAGCTCGGGTTCCGGCGTCTTTCGCGACCTTTACCGGGTTTCCCCGCCAAACGGGAACGGCAACGTCATCGAGAACGGCTACAACCGGCCGGGCGTCATGGATAGCTCGGTGCCAAACGGCTTCGACCCCTACCTCAAGTTCGGCGAACTGATCCAAGACGCCTCCCAGAGCAGCTACATCTTCGTCATCGACATCAACGAGGCGAACAATGCCACCGACCGCTACCTCTCGGTGGACGACATCAAGATCTGGGTCGGCGGCACCACGGATCCGTCCCCGCTGCCCACCACGCTCTCGGGCATGATGACCCAGCTCGGCGTGCCGGCCTACGACATGAATCCCTCCGGCCAGCAGAATTTCGTGATGCTGGATGCCACCCTCTCCAGCGGCAGCGGCAGCGGCGACTTGTTCCTGTTCGTGCCGAAAAGCTTCTTCCCGGCGAACACGAATCCGAACGCCAACATCTTCATCTACACCAAGATGGGCAGCTATACCGGAGCCCCCGGCTTCGGCGCGGGTTCCACCCAAGAGCAGGTCTCGATTCCCGGCAAATCCATCGTCGGCAACTCCACGACCAGCACCATCCAGTCCGGCCTGCCATCCGTTCCCGAGCCCTCCACCATGGTGGCCTTGCTGGCCGGCGGCCTGCTCGCCTTCCGCCGCCGTCGTTAGAAAGCCGTCAAAAACGGCAGGAACGCAAGGTAGGGACGGCTCTCCGAGCCGTCCGGCTTCTGGCGGCCCGCCTCAACTTCCCGCCGTCTAGCCATCTCTTCGGCGGAAGTTCCCCGCGACTTCTGATCTTCAGAGCGCCGCCGCCACCTTCCGGATCGCTTCCGGATAAAGCCGGTGCTCCTCCACCTGAATCCGCTGGTGAAGCGTCTCCGCGGTATCGTCCGCTAATACCGGCACCTTCGCCTGCAAAATGACCGGCCCGGTATCCATGCCATCGTCCACATAGTGGACCGTGCAACCGGACTCGCTCACCTTCGCCTCCACCGCCTGCTTCCAAGCCGCCACCCCCGGAAACGCCGGCAATAGCGCCGGGTGGATGTTCAGAATCCGGTTCGGGAAAGCCTCCAGCAGCGGTGCCTTCACCAGCCGCATGAAGCCAGCCAGACAGATGATGTCCACGCCCGCGGCCTTCAGGGCAGCCACCGTCTCAAGCTGCGCCTCCTCCGGAAACTTCGTCTTGAAGCCCCGGCAATCGATCAGCCCCGTCGGAATGCCCGCCTTCTTCGCCCGCTCCAGGATGTAGCCATCCGGATTGTCCGAAAGCACCAGCACGATCTCCGCCTCAAGCGTCCCCGCCGCGATCGCATCGAGGATCGCTTGCATGTTCGAGCCGGAACCAGAGCCGAGGATGCCGAGACGCATGCGCGGAGAAAGGACCATCCCGCCCGATCTTCCAAACTTCAAATTCCGGATTTCGCCAGTAACTTTCAGGGATCCAGAAGCGCGGGATCCCCGATTTCATGTGCCCGGTCTGACTGGCGGAAAGCGTGGCACCCGGGAACGAGATTCCTTCGGCCAAAAGTAGCCGACGACCCGGGCTGGCTCCCCCGCGAACAGAATCGTCGTTTCCAAAGGTGCACCTGCGTAAGCCGTGCCGATGCGCACCGCGAAGGCCCCGCCTCCAAAGTCCTTTGCCTGAAGCCGGATCGCGAACTCCTCGTCATCCCACATCGGATCCGGAGGGCTTGCTTGCTGCTCCTCGGCCCAAGGGGCATAGGCCTTGAGCAATCGTTGTCCTTGAGGGACCTTACGGGATTTGCTGCCCACCAGGATCTCGCCCTTGTTGAAGTCAGCCACCTTGACCCATTCCGCCTCGGGCCAAGGACCACGCAACACCTCTTCGTCCGGGTAAGGCCCTGACGGGGTGCCTTTCATCGGCCCGAACACCGAGACACAGCCTCGCAGCACGAAATTATGCCAGTCGTCGCCCAGCCACTCGCTGCCATCGACCACGCATCCCCCACCGATCTTGGGCAATCGCGTCTCCCGATCCAGATTGAATGAGCCCGGGCCAGGCAAGCCGTGAAAATGAAGGGCAGCCGTGCCGCGGAAATAGCCAGTCACCGGCAGTATGGCCGTCAGCACCAGCGGATTCACCAGACCGAAAACCAAGCTCCATCCCTTGCTTCGTCGCCAGAAATAGACCGCGAGGAAAAACGGCGCAACGGCCCCCAGAAACGACAGCGGACCCAGCCCCATAACCAGCCAGCAAGCGGCAAACGCGACGACCGCCCAGACCGCCATAAACCGTTTCCTCGGTTCCTCCATTCCGATCATCTAGCGCAGCCGTGCGCGGAACTCAATCCACCGTTCACTTGGCACTTGGAACTTCAGGGGCAGCCCGCTAGGCGATACGCCCATGCACGACGCCCGTATCGATCTGCTTGCCCGTCAGCTCATCCGCTACTCCACCTCGCTGAAAAAAGGGGAGAAGGTGCTCATTGATCTCTACGACGTCCCGGACTCGATCGGCCTGGCCCTGATCCGCGAGACGCGTGCCAAGGGAGCCTTTCCTTTCCTCCGCATCCACAGCTCCCGCCTCACCCGCGAGATGCTCCAGGGCGCTGAGGACACGCAGTATCAGATCCTCGCGAAGCATTGGCTTGCCGAGATGAAGGACATGGACGCCTACATCGCCGTCCGCGGCAGCCACAACATCGCCGAAAGCAGCGACGTCCCGGCGACCAACATGAAGCTCGCCATGAAGCACTTACGCGCGGTCATCGACCACCGGGTGAAGAAGACCAAGTGGTGCGTGCTGCGCTGGCCGACCCCATCCATGGCCCAGCAGGCCGGCATGAGCACCGAGGCCTTCGAGGACTTTTACTTCAAGGTCTGCCTCGTCGACTACAAGAGCCTGCTCCCCGCCGCCAACGCGCTGAAGAAGCTGATGGAAGCCACCGACGAGGTCCACATCACCGGCCCGGGCACCGACCTGAAATTCTCGATCAAGGGCATCCCCGCCATCGTCTGCGCCGGCACCGCGAACATCCCGGACGGCGAGGTCTTCACCGCGCCGGTGAAGGACTCCGTGAACGGCGTTATTTCCTACAATGCCCCGACCATCTATCAGGGCATCCCCTTCGACTCCATCAAGCTGACCTTCGAAAAGGGCAAGGTCGTGAAGGCCGAGTCACCCGGGAAGAACAAGGAGATCAACAAGATCCTCGATAGCGACCCCGGCGCTCGCTACATCGGCGAATTCGCCCTCGGCTACAATGCCGCCATCAAGCACCCGATGCGCGACATCCTCTTCGACGAGAAGATCGGCGGCTCCTTCCACTTCACGCCCGGCCAGGCCTACGAGGAAGCCGACAATGGCAACCGCTCGCAAGTCCATTGGGACATGGTCAATATCCAGCGCAAGGACTACGGCGGCGGCGAAATCCGCTTCGACGGCAAGGTCATCCGCAAGGACGGCGTCTTCCTCCCGAAGGCCCTCGCCAAGCTGAACGGGTAAGGCGTTAAGGGGTGTCGACGTTCCGTCGACACGGTGTGGGCGGCACCGCCCACACCCTCATCGACCTCACCCCGCCGCACCCGGCATCGGTGGCGGCGGAGCTCCCGCGCCCGGCATATTCGGCGCGGGCGGCTTCACCCACGCCGGAGCCTTCGGCGTCGCATCCGCGTAGATGCCCACCAAGGCCATCCCGATCAGCCCGACAAAGCCAGCCCAGCCCGCCGTCATCGCCGTGGCCATGCCAATGACAAACGGCGTGAACACCAGCAAGCCGATGACCATGTAGCTCGGCTTCACCTCATACGCGTGGATCACCAGTCGCAGCCGCGAGCGTGCCAGTGCCAGCCCCAGCAGTGTGAAGCAGATCACCACGGCCACCGCATTGATGTGGTAGAAAACCCCGCAGCCGTCCGGCCGCCCGACATTGGCCGACGCCGCGAGCGGAATCCCACCGCCAAGCGCCATCGAGCCGGTAAAGAGGATCATCACCCCGATCCGCGCCAGCAGCCCCTTGAAGGAGGAAGCACCGATCGCCCCGGCACACATCATCGCCGACAGGCCGATCACCGTCAGCGAGCAGGCGATCTCCCGGACGAACTCAATCGCGCCGACGTTGTAGCGAACGATGACATACGGCAGCAGCGAAATGAACGTGAGCACGCACAGGCCCCACAACGTGAAAAACTTCCCGCGGACCACCCTCCAGCGGTTCAGCTTGGTCAGCAGCAGCAGCTCGTGGTTTCCCTCCTCCAGCTCCTGGCCCATCAGCACCAGCCCGCCCAGCGGCATGATCACCGCGCAGACCAGGGTCACCCCGATCCAGAACCAGCCCGACTGGACCAGCATCGCCACATTCAGCATGCCGGTGTACTTCTCGTAGGAGTAGGTGCTATCCGTCTGGAACTCGATGATCAGCGCCACGATCGCGAGCACCTGGATGCCCAGGAAAGGATAGACGAAACTCGCCCGCCGCATGTTCTGGCGCAGCTCCTTGACGAGCATCGCACCGAAGCGGTCGGGCAGGTCGTTGGCAGCTTCCACGCTGCGCATGATTGCCAGCCGGACACGCCGGGCAAGCCGGAGTTCATGAAGAATTGGTGATGCGCCGCCCGGCCGGATATGCTATCAGCCCGATCATGGCGGACCTTGTTGGATGGACCCTTCTGGCTGCAGCACCCGCCACATTCAGTGGCGAGCCTTCGACGACGGCTGACCTCGTCGGATGGATCCTGCTAGGGCTCTTCGCCGGGGCCATCGCACGGCGCGTGATGCCGGGCGAGGAAAAGGGCGGCTGCTTCGTCACCATCGTGCTCGGTATCCTCGGAGCCGTGATCGGCGGCTGGATCGGCCGGAACATCGGCTTCCTCCCGGACAATAACCCCGGCGACTGGCTGCCCTCGCTCGGCTCCATCGTCACCGCCACCGTCGGCACCATGGTCCTGCTGGCCCTGTGGAAGTTCCTGAGAAAGTAGCTGCCGGTCATTCCCCCAGTATATCCTCGTACTGCTGGAACTGCCCCATGTAGAACCGGATGATCGTCCACCCGACGAAAAGCAGCACCGCGAAATACAGCCCCTTCGAGATCATCCCCGCGGCCATCTTGGAGCTCCGGGCAGCGTCCTCCTGATAGACCGCGGACCAGCGGGCCAGGTCCTTGTCGAGGCTGCCCGCCTCCTCGGCGGTGGCATACGAGCGGGCGAAAGCCGGCGGAAATGCGCCACAGGACATCATCGTGGGGCCGAGCGGACCGCCACCCTTCAAAACCTCCCCAAGCTGCTTCCCTGCCGCCAAGATGGTCGCGCTGTGGGAAGCCTCGCTGGAGGTTGCCACCGTCTCATTCATCGAAAGCCCGGCCAGCAGGCAGGTGTGATAGACCTTCGTGAAGCGCGCCATCGCCATCGCCCGGCGCGCACCGCCGATCACCGGGATGCGCCGCAGCACCGCATCCACAGCCGTGCTGGCCGAGGCGTTCTTCAACAACGCCTTGCCCACCACCCACACCACAAAGCCCGCCCCATACAGCGCCACCAACGCGACCAAGAAATCCACCGCCATCTCGCCGAAGCTGGCCCCGCTGCCCAGCCCGGGCGCGAGAATGCCCACGAAAAGCCCCAGGTGCAGCAGAAACGCCGGATACACCATCGCTCCCCAGAACTCCTTGCGCGCGGACGCCAGCATCCCGAAGTAGTCCGCCAGGTGCTGGAAGGCCGGAGCCAGTCGCCCGCCACGCTCGCCCGCGCCGATGATGCTGCGCTCCAGCGACGTGATCACCCCGGGCCCGAACGCCTCGGTGATCGATTTGCCCGCTTCCAGATCGCGGTCCATCTCACGCAACAGCTCGGCCTGATTTGCCGGCGGCCGAGTATCAAGCATCGCCCGGCCCGCGTCGCGGATGCCAAAGCCAGCCTCAAGGAGCTTGGCGATCTCGGTGTAAAAGAGGTGCTTCTGCGCGGCGGAAAATGCCATGGGTTTCACCCGAATCTGGCACGCCTAACGACGATGGAAAGGTGATTCACTCCTTCATCCCCTCACCGAGGAAAAACGACGGATGCGGCGGCTTGTTGTAGGCGACATTCTGCCACGCAACGGAAAGCCGGTACTGCGGATCGTGCATCAACGTCACCAGCCGGTGCTCGGTGGGAATCGTCGTCGTGTAGAGCCTCAGCGATTTCCCGTCCGGCCCGGGCAGCAGCAACTCCTCCCGCCAATCCCCTAACAAGTCCGCCGCGAGATTCGGCCGGAATCCCGCAAAACGCCCGCGCCCACCCGGCATCTCCGCCGAGAAGATCTTCTCCTCCCGGCCTTCTTCCCACTTCCACTTGAAGATCGAGGACCGGTCATAAATCTCCCGCAGCAAATCCCCATCCCACCAGATCACCCAATCCGAGCCGCGCGGATGCGGCCCGATTTCCTCCCCGCGAATCGTTCTCAACGCAGTCGGACCACCCCACACCTCCGCACCCGGATGCCGCGGATCAATGTCCGCCACGATGCCATTGCCAAAATCCACACCGGGACTGTGGCTCCACAGCACGCTGCCGGTGCGCGCATCGTGCAGTCCCGCGCCGGGCGTCTTCAGGGCGACCGTCTCCTCCTCATTCTCGGTGATCAGGTACAGCTCCTTGCCCGGCCGCTCGGGATCGAAGTCACCCACATGCAGCGCGTCCCCGTGACGACGGCCGGTCGAGTAGAGGCCCTTGCCATCGTCATCGATGGTCATCGCCTGATAGATGATCTCGTCCTTCCCATCGTCATCCACATCCGCGACCGACAGCGCATGCCCGCCCATTCCGGAATAAGGCGAGGCATCCTTGAACGGCGGCTTGCTGACACCGCTATCGAAAACCCAGCGCGACTTCAGCTCACCACCGTGCCAGTCCCACGCCGCCAAAACCGTGCGCCCATAAACGCCACGCGTC
The DNA here is from genome assembly GCF_038066715.1 of Luteolibacter sp. Y139. Taxonomy (NCBI): domain Bacteria; kingdom Pseudomonadati; phylum Verrucomicrobiota; class Verrucomicrobiia; order Verrucomicrobiales; family Verrucomicrobiaceae; genus Neoluteolibacter; species Neoluteolibacter soli. The sequence continues at coordinate 292,837 of NZ_JBBUKT010000003.1, forward strand.
ATCACCAGGCTCGGATGGACGCCATCCAGATAGGCCACACACGCGAGGAACCGGTCACAACGGTTGCCATAGCTGTCATTGCCACCATTCCCACCGATGCCGCCCCAGCCATCGATCGGGTCGCGGCCGGGAATGAAATCCACCGTCTTCAATGCGGCACCCGTTTTCCCATCGAAGACCGTCAGAAATTCCGGCCCGGTTAGAATCCGCCCGTAGCGCTGGGTCCCCCTCTCTTGGTTCCGCCAATCCTTCGTCGCGTCACCGATGATCTTCCCCGTGCCGTCCTTCGTCCCATCCGCCGTCTTGCATGCCAGCTCCGCACAGCCATCACCGTCCAAGTCGTAGACCATGAACTGCGTATAGTGCTCACCCTCGCGGATATTGATGCCCAGGTCGATCCGCCACAGCCGGGTCCCGTCCATCTTGTAGGCGTCCAGCACCGGCGTGCCGGTGATGCCCGCAAAGGAATTGTCCTGCCCGCGCGAGGCCTGGTGCACGATGATCTCGTACTCGCCATCCCCATCCAGGTCCGCGACCGAGGCATCGTGCGGCCGGTAGCCCTCGATCGGCTGGATCGGGATCTCGATGAAGTTCTTCTCCAGCACCTTCGCCGGCTTCGAGGAAGGAGCCTCCTTCCCGTCGACGACCGGGCGGACAACATACGCCTCCGTCTTCCCGGCCTCGCGGTCGACCAGATTGGTCGCGCCCGTCAGCGGCTCCGGGTTGACCCGCTCGTCCTTGCCCTCGACCCGCCGATAGAGATTGAAAGCCGCTCCCTTGGGATCATCCCCCAGCAAGCGCCAGCCCGCATAAACCGATCCATCCGCCTGCCGCACGGCCACCAGCCCGCGGTCGAGTTTTTCCATGGGCCGGGCATGAAGGGGCAGCAGCAAGCCGATGAGGAGGAGGCACTTCATGACGTATGGGAGGAAACCCGCCGGCCGTTTCTTCCACGCCTTACCCCTTCGGGGGATGGGGACGCGATGGCGTAGCCCGGCGGCAAAAGGTTCGACAACCTCCATCCTCATCCCTTCATCTTCCCCCATGCAATGGATTTCCACGCTGGCAGGCACCGGCCCGCCGGGCACCCCCGACTTGTGAGACGGACCGATGGCCATCCCCCTCCAGCCTGAAATCCTGATCGCCCATCCCTGGATGGGCCGCGGCGGTTCCGAAGCGACCGCCATGTGGGCATTGCACGCCCTGCAAGACCGCGCCCGAGTGACCTTTGCCACCGCCTCGCCGGTCGATTGGGCCGATCTGAATGCCACCTACGGCACCCGCGTTTCTCCCGAAAAGGTCGCCCTGCTCTCCGCGCCGCGGCTACCCGGCGTGAATACCGGCACCGTGGTGGCCTTCTGGCAGCGGGCGTGGTTCGAACGCTTTTGCCGCACCCAGGGCACCAAGTTCGACGCCTGCATCAGCGCCTACAATCCCATCCGCTTCGGCAAGCGCGCCATCCAGCTCATCGGCGACTTCAGCTTCGACGAGAAATGCCGGCTTGCCCTCTACCCGACCGCCACCGGCCAAGCGCATCACCGCCCGTCCTTCGTCCGGCAGGCGTACCTCTCGATCGGCGAGCACCTCGCCGGCCGCCACGATGAGCCGGCCTTCGCTCCGGATGATCTCGTGGTCGCGAATTCCCAATGGACCTCCACGCGCCTCCGGGAGCACTTCCCTCTGGACCGCGTCCCGGTGCTCTTTCCCCCGTCGTCACCGCTTGGCCTGGAAAACTCCAAGCGCGAGCCTCTCGGCTTCGTGGCCATGAGCCGCATCACGCCGGAAAAGGAAATCGAGTCCATCCTCACCATCCTCGACCGGGTCCGTGCTGCCGGACGACCCGCGACTCTCGACCTGCTCGGTAAAATCGGCGACGACAGCTACTCGCGGCGCATCCGCCGGATGGTCCGCGAACGCCAGGAGTGGGTGCGGACCCCCGGCTTCCTCGGGCCACGGGAAAAGACCGCGCTCTTTTCGACGCGCTCGTTCGGTCTCCATGCCTGCCGCGTGGAAGCCTTCGGCATCGCAGTCGCCGAAATGGCCGCCGCTGGCCTGATTCCCTTCGTGCCTGCCGAAGGCGCAACGCGGGAAATCGCGGCCGACGAGTCGCTCGTCTACCGGAATCCCGACGACGCGGCTGCCAGGATCCTCGCCGTGCTCGATCAACCGGACTCCCACGCCCCGCTGCGACGGTCTCTGCGCGAAAATGTCGAACGCTTCGCCCCGGAGCACTTCAGCGTGCGACTGGTCGAGATCGTGCAGGATTTCCTCGGCCGGCCGATCTAACGATCCAAGTCGCCATGTGGAGCAAGCTTTCCCAGCGCCTCACCGATCCTCTCTTCTACCGCAAGCGCTGGCTCCAGCTTCTGCGCCCCCTGCGACCACCGCGGGCACCGCGACCGGTGACGCTTGATTCGCTGTTAGAATCCGGCGGCCCCGTCCTCGCGGTCTTCGCCCATCCCGATGACGAGCTCTTCGCCTCCTGCCTGCTCTGCGAACTCGCGGCGCGAAAAGTCCCATTCCATCTCATCTGCCTGACCCGCGGCGAAGGTGGCATCACCGGCGGCATGACCCGTGAGGAACTCGGACAAATCCGTGAAGCCGAGCTGCGTGCCTCCGCCGCCGCGCTCGGTGCTGCCTCCGTCGAGTTCCTGGACTACCTCGATCCTCTCGGTCTGGCCCACCGCACCTTTGCTCCTGACGTTTCGCCCGAAGACCTCGCGGCACGGCTGAAGGCCCTGTTAGAAAAACACCGCCCCTCGATCATTCTCACCCACGGCAGCGGCGGCGAATACTGGCATCCAGCACATTTGCTCGCCCATCGCGCGGTCTTTCTCGCCTCGGAAGGCAAGCACGACATCCTCACCATCCACGCTTGGCAGGATTCTCATGCCCTTCCCGGCATGCTGAATCGCGACGATCCCGCCGATCTCGTCATCGATGGCACTCCGCATCGCACCCAGCGCCTCGCCGCCTTCCGCGCTCACGTCTCACAACGCGACTACTTCGCCGGCCACGGCGGATCCTTGGAGGGCTACGTCGATCTCAGCGCGAAGGAAGCCTTCCGGCACTACCCCCGCGCAAGCGGATAAGGGGTGTCGACGTTCCGTCGACACGAACGGTCATTCGGCCTCCTCAACCCTTACACGGTAGAACCTCTTCTCACCGCTGGCCGGAACGGAAATCATCGAATTTGCCCCAACCGCTTCCAACGGAGCACCGGTATCCGTCCATGATCCATCCGCCAGCGTGGTGCTCGTCTCCAGCTGATACGTGAACCCCGCGACGCTGGAAAAGCTCACCTCCACATTCCCGCCGTTCCGCGAAACATCCGTCACCCGGAACACCGAAGCCGCACTCAACGGATTCGTCCCCGCTGCCTGCTCATCCGCATTGCTCTCCCCATCGCCGTCCTGATCACCGGCAGCCGAAAGAAGCTGGACCGCCGTAGTCGTCGAACCGGGATTCGGTGCCCCCGCATCGCTCTGGCCGGGAGAAGCGGAAGAAATACCCGCCGCGCTGATGGCAGTGATCCGCGCGCGGTAGATCTCCCCGGCCATGCCATTGAACGTGTATTGCGGACTGGTCACGGTAGCGGAAGATACCGGATCGCCGTCACCATCGAACACTTCCACCAGCCACGAGCCGACATTGTCGTCCGGCCCTGCATTGGACACCCATGTGAAGGTCCCTGAACTACCAATTTCGTAGTAATTCGCCAGCGGCGCGGGAGACGGCGGCGGGGTGACGTCGTAGAGCTTCAAATACTGAGCCTCGAAGGGACGCTGGTTCCACGCCGCATCAGCAGGGTTGGCGGAGGTGTCCATCGTCGGCACCTTGTTGAGCACCACAAGGAACCCATTGTTCTTCAACTGTGTGCCGGTGTAGCCCGCACCCCATTGCCAGGAATTGCGACGGCCGCTCATCCCGATGCCCGCATTGAGATAGGCCGCGATGTTCTTCACGTTATACGTGCGGCCATCCTTGATCCCCAGCAACGGCGCGAGACCTGATGGCACCTTGAAGTTGTCCTGCTGGTTGTTCGCACGATCGAGATTGGCAAATGCCATCACCACGTCGCTGAAGGCAGGCGAGGCATTGGCAGTTTCATACTTCGCAATCGCATGGACTTTGGTGTTGTTGCCATCGCCATCCAGGAACCATCGGTTCGAAGCCCGCAGAGCCGGACTCGATCCACGCGCCGCACCCATGCCCGCATAGACCGGATACAGCTGGTCGTTGCCAAAATTCGCATCCGTCCAGATCGGCTGCATCGAGTTGAACCGCTTGAAGTGCGGGATCTGCTTCCCGAAATTCAGCTCGTAGTGGTCGTAGCCATAGGTGGCGGAGATCCCGAGTTCCTGGCCCGGGAAAATCATCGGCACCCCATCCATCGAACCCGCCACGCTGAAGCGGATCAGCGCTTCCCACGGGTCATTGTAGTTCGCTTCGTCATGCGAGGTGTTGTTGATCAAGACGAGACCTTGCCCGTAGGCATTCCGCCGGCTCTCGAAGATGTTCCGGTAGTCGCTCTTGGTCGTGGCACTCGCCAGCGGAAAGACGATGTTCTCGTTGAGAATGTCGAAGTGGCGGTTCGAACGATAGGTCACCGCGCCGCCATCGAGCGATTCGCTCATCATCACGAAGTTCCACTTCTTCGAGCGGGCCACGTTGATGATGTACTCCCAGCACTGCGGCGGCAGTCCCTGGCCGAAGTCGCAGCGCAGGCCATCAATGCCGCGCGCGTCCCACGCATAGCGCTGCGCTGTCGTCAGGCCGGGCTCGGTCGAGCTGTTCCGGTTCTGCCCTGCTGGCCGCGTCTTCTCCAGCCAGTGCGTGCCGTAACGGGCGAAGTACTGCCACACGCGCCGCGTCACATTCTTCTGCTGGGCGCCTTGCACGAAGTCATTCGCCGTCCAATCGCTATCGGTCGCATCGAACCAATCACCTTCGCTGGTGTAGCTTGAACGCTCCGGCTCGCTGTCGGTTTCCACCAACGCATCATAGCGGCCGAAGAAAACATCCTTCACATCGTTCCACTTCCCGAAGTCAAAACGATCCGGTCCCGGCGCAATGGTCGCCGCACTCGATGCCCGGTTGCCATAATTCCCCGCAGCCGAGAAGAAGCGCGCCTCGCGATTGCGGATCTCATCCGTCTTGGCCCACGTCTGGCCATCGGGCTGGAACAGGCTCACGCCCGCATCGGCGAGCTCGACGTCATAAGCCGTGTGATTGAACGGCGCATCCAGCATGATGCCCACCGTCTTTGCATCCGCCGCGCTCACAAAATTCTGCCACGCCGTCATCGCCGCATCGCGGTTCGTCTGGCTGAGCAAGTCGGCATTGTTGAAAGGACTGCCGCTGAAGTTCTTCGTGAAGATCGGGCTGACCTCGAAGAAGTTCTTCACCGCATACGGACTCCCAGGCTCATAAGGCGGGTTGCCACTGCCCCATCCGCCGAACGGCTCGCGGCCATCGCGCGCCGGTGGATGGATCGGCTGGAACCACAGCCAGTTCGCACCGAGCGACTTCAGGTAGTCGAGATCCCAGTGGTTCGCTCCATTGTGAGGCGCGCCGGGAGCATTGTGCATGTCCTCGAGGGTCGAGCGCGTTTCAAAGGTATCACCCGACGCCTCGATGTTCAGCACGTTGACCTCATAGAGCGTGATGTTCCGCGCATCCTTCGGCGACACGGTGATGGCATGGTCACGGCGGTTCGCGGCAACGTTCGTGTACCACCGCCAATTCGGATCCCCGGAAACCTTCCACCGCGCGGTGAGCCGGTAAGCGCCTGTCTTCTCCGCCGGCAAGGTCAGCGTGTAGGTGCCCGCTCCAGCGGACGTCATCGTGTAGGCCTTGAAGTAGTTCGAGTCATCGCCAGCCACCAGTGTCGATCCATCCGGTCCGCTCACGCCATCCGGATAACCGTCGCCATCCGCATCGATGTCCGCGCGGTCGCGACGGTTCAGGTTCGTGTAGATCTCCGCAGCCGTGACGTTCGCCTCACCCGGCTGGAAGGAAATGCCCAGCGGAATCGAATCACCGGCGATCTCATCCACGAACAACTTGCTCGCCGTGTAGTTGCCATCGGCCCCATTGATGGTGAGCGTCGGCTGCCCGACCATGCCGTTCTGATAGATGAAGACCGCATTGTTGGTGCCCGCGATGTGATCCGCGAATTTCTCGTCGTTCGTCTCCGGATTCCACAGCCCGATCTTGTACTTCACCTGCGCGCCCAGCGGCAGGCCATTCAACACATTGGGCAAAGTCCCGCGCCACACGGCGGCGTTGCCATTCCCGCTGGGATCTCCCTCCGTGCCATCGAAGGCCATCGCCACTGCGGTGCTCGTGCCACCTGCCACACCAAGCGCACCACCCGGCGTGGTCCCATCCGTCGTGTAGTAGACCGCACCCGCCGTCGCCCATCGCGAGGCCAGCGAATTGTCCGGCCCGATGTAGCCGGTCTTGGCGCGAATCTGGATATCGTTGCCCGCAATCGTCCGGTTGTTCGCGTGATAAATCCATCCCGGCCGGTTGCGGATCGAGAAAGGCGACGCCTGCGCAGTCGCCTCGGTCGTCGTGGTCGAGGAAGCGTTGTCCTTGCCGTAAAGGTAAGTCGTTTCCGGACTCCCGCCGCTGAAGGTGGTGCGGACGTAATATTCGATCACATCCGTCGCCGCGATTCCCGTCGTGGGAATCACCGCCTTCCAATACTGGTTCTGGTCATTCCCGCTCCCGGGGAAATTCGAGTAAAAACCCAGCGCCACCGGTTGCCAGCTCCCGGGCGAACCCCCGCGTGGCACGGTGCGGTAGAACAGCGTGCCTCCGTTCTGGTTCCCTCCGGCCCCGTTGTTCTTGAAGAAGCCTTGGTAGACCGTGGTGTCGGTCGCCTTCACCTCGTAAACCGGATCCCGCATCGTCTTTCCGATCTGCGACTCATTGACCGACGCCAGATGCCAGACATTGGCTGGCGCCGCGCAAAGCACCGGCGCCAGCAGCAGGAAGAAAAGGGCTTTCATGAGGGCTTTAGACAAGAAACGCCGCGGCAAGCGGCGGATCAATGGGTTTCGAGGCTGCCGCCCGACAGGTCGGATTCGGAGAGCTACCGGAAGATGTCGGTCGGCCGGATGGGGTTTAGTCCCCGAAAGCACCCGCGGCGTGTCGTTCAGCGGCAAATAAGCGCCCCTCCGAAAATTTCTGTCGGCTTTGCCCCCGGGAAGACGCCTCCCGGTAGACGGTGGCCCAAACCCCCACCGTCGAAACCCCTGCTTAATCAATTTCGGGAAGAAAGACGGAAATGTTGGGTTCGTTTCCGTCCTGAGGGTCCCTGAGAGAGGCCGGGGGGCTCCGCCGTTAAATCGCGGAACCCTCCGGCCGAATTTTCCTGAATAACCCACGACCCAATGACTGCTCCTTCCAGAAACCCCTTCTCCCGGAGGCTACCGTGGGCGGCGCTGCTGCTCTTGCCGCTTCTGGCGACCCCCTCCCCGGCAGTGGGTCCAGTCCGCGGGCGCGACCCATGGGCCTTCCGGCTGACCTTGGAAAACAAGACGCGGATGCTGGTGGCGGCCCTCCGCTCCGATCTCTGGGTGGCCTACAATCCGGCAAACGGCACGCTGCACAAGGTGTGGAACGGCGGGATCCAGTTCCGCGGCAAGGTCTGGGACTTCGGCCAGCAAAACTCGGCCACCACCGGGACGACCTACCACTTGCTGAAAAAGGCGTTCCTGTTTTCCGCGACCAACGAAACGATCATCCCCGCCGGTTGGTCGGCGACCGGAATCACCACCGGCACCTCGTGGAACCTCTCCACCGCCGCGGGGACGATGCTCGTCTCCCCCGCAGCCGACCTGCGGAATTACGATAACGTGATGCTCTCCTACCAGACCCCGGGCGGAGACAACCGGCTGCTGGTGGATGTCTCGAATGACAACGGCGCGACGTGGACCGCTCAGCAGTGGATGTCGATCGACGCCCCGGCAGCAGACGGGAACATGAAATTGGTCGAGGTCAACGGGCAGGCGGTGAAGGTCCGCTTCCGCCGCAATACCACCGGCTCCACCGCCACACTCGGAGATGTGCTGCTTTTCGGCGACTACCGTGCCTGGACCATGCAGACCGGCGGAAGCCCGGTCGCCATCAAGGTCGATTGGCGCGGCTACAAGCTGATCAACCACACCGATGGCATCGTGGTCCGCTACGACATGGTGCTGCCAGGCGGCGCACGCGTCGGCATCGAGGAACGCCCTGAGGCGATGACCGGGGCAAAATTGCAGCGGAAGTTCACGATCACCGGCATGCCTGCGAGCTCGCGCCTGTCGCTTGAAATCGATGGCAATGGCTATCAGGCCACCCACGCGGTGACCGGCGCGACGGCACTCCGCACCGAAGCCGGCGCGACCTTCCTGGATTTCACCACCAACGGTGACGCAACCCTCGAGACCACATGGACTCCTTGATTCGATTCGGTGCAGTCCTGGCCTGCTGTTTTGCAGGAGCCGTAGCCCAAACAACACCGGCGTTGAAACCCGGCGTCACGGTCTGGGTCTACGACACCGGCGCGGAAATGCGCGAGCTGCCGGTGCTGGTGGACGGCCAGACGCCGAACGTCTCGGCGGATTTCAATACCATCGATTTCAGCACCCCGTGGGCGAGCACCTATGGCCCCCCGCTGGCCGAGCACTACATCGGCCACGCCTGGGGACGCATGGCGATCACGACCGGCGGCACCTATGAATTCCGCCTGACCAGTGATGATGGCGCGAAGTGGTTCCTCGGCGACGACGCGGCACTGGTCATCGACAATAACCAAGCCGGCACCAACACCAAGACCGCCACGCTGAACCTGCTGCCCGGGACTATCCGATACTACATCGATTTCTACCAAAACACGGGCTCCTCGAAACTCCTGCTCGAGTGGAAACCACCGGGTGCCAGCGCCTTCGAAGTCGTCCCCGCCGGCGTGCTTCAGACCGAGGACGGCCTGACGCAGGTCACATCACCTGGACTCAAGAACTACTACTATCAGGACGGCGAAGGCGGCACTGCCGGCGGCCCGGGCGATGGACGTCCACTGGTCGGCGTGCACCCGAGCTTCGATCTGGTGAATTTCCGGCCCGCGAATTTCCACCCGGCGGTGGGCGGGCTCGATTTCCTGCCGGATGGTCGTCTTGCGGTCTCCACCTGGGACTCGACGGGCGCAGTCTATCTGCTGGATCACCTCGACAATCCGGCCGCGGTCACCGTGCATCGCTTCGCGGAAGGCCTCGGCGAGCCGCTCGGGCTCAAGGTCATCGATGGCATCATCCACGTGAGCCAGAAGCAGGAGGTCACCAAGTTGATCGACCTCGATGGCGACGACGTGGCGGACGAATACCAAGCCGTCGCCCACGGCTGGCCGGCCTCGTTCAACTACCACGAGTTCACCTTCAATCTGGTGCCGAAGGATGGCTTCCTGTGGGTGACCACCTCGGTGCCGCTGCGAAATGGCAGTACCGCGTATTTGCCCGGCTCGAAAGGCTCATTTCCCGTGCCGAATGGCCCCGGGTCCCTGTTGAAGATCGATCCGGTGGCAAGGACCTGGCAGGCCGTGGCCAGTGGCCTGCGCACGCCGAATGGTCTCGTCGCCGGCATGGACGGCGAGCTTTTCGCGGGAGACAACCAGGGTGACTGGCTGCCTTCATCGAAGATCAATCACCTCCAGCCCGGGAACTACTATGGTCATCGTGAAAACCCGGATGACACCCGCGCCTACACGCGTCCGGCGCTGTGGTTGCCACACGGGGAGATTTCGAACTCTCCCGCCCAGCCAACCTTGATCCCCACCGGCATCTATGCCGGGCAAATGCTATTCGCCGAGCTCACCCACGGCGGCGTGAACCGGGTCTTCATGGAAAAGGTCCGCGGCGAGTATCAAGGCGCCGTCTTCCAATTCACCCAGGGACTCGAGTCCGGCATGAGCCGCCTCGTCTGGGGCCCGGATGGCTCGCTCTACGTCGGCGGCCTCGGTGCCGGCGGCAACTGGAACTGGAAGAACACCACCTACGGCCTGCAGCGCCTGCGGCCGAATGGCAAGGTGACCTTCGAGATGAAGAGCATGCGCGCACGCGCCGATGGCTTCATCGTCGAGTTCACCCAGCCGGTGCCCTTCTCGGTGGCAGCCATCCCGGGGAACTACGTGCTCCAGCAGTATCGCTACATCCCCACCTCCACCTATGGCGGGCCGAAGAGCGACGTGGAAACGCTGACCGCGACCCGGGTGGACGTTTCGCTGGATCGCCGCAAGGTCTTCATCAAGATCCCCGGCCTCAAGGAAGACCATGTGGTCGCGCTTCGCCTGAAGGATTTCATGAACGACGCCCACGTCGCGCCGTGGGCGACCGAAGGATGGTATACCCTGAACCTCCTGCCCACCACCATGGGCGCGGACTTCGTGCCGATGGATCCCCCCGCCGAGCCCACCGCCCCGGTGCCTCTCCCGGGAGCCGCGATCTATGAAGGGGAGACCGCCACCCGTGTGGGACCCGTGGTCGCTTCCGGGAACGCAGGATTCACCGGCACCGGCTTCGCCGACTACGGCACCGCCATTGGCGAGACGCTCACTTGGAACATCACCGCCGACCAAGCGGGCCCGCACTGGATTTCCTTCCGCTACGCCAATGGCACCACCACCAACCGGCCGCTCTCTCTATCCGTGAATGGCACCGTGGTGAATTCCAGCATCCCCTTCGGACCCTCGGGCACCGTCTGGACCTCCTGGATCTACACCGACGGAATCAGCGTCAACCTCGTGGAAGGCCAGAATACGATCCGCCTGACCAGCACCATCACCAACGGCCCGAACATCGATCACCTCTACGTCTGCGGCCCGCCCGCCGCGGCCCCACCCGGAGCCGTGATGCTTTTCGACGGCACCGCTGCCTCCCTGACCAACAACTGGCGGCGCGACGCAAACAACGGCGCTCCCTCGTGGGGCGTCGCTGCGGGCGCCATGGGCGTGGCGATCAATCCGGCCCCGAACGACATCTCGACCATCGCTGGCTTCCGGGACTTCAAGCTTCACCTCGAATGGCTGTCGCCACCCGGCGGCACCGGCCAGGAAGCAGGCAATTCCGGCGTGAAACTCCAGCGCAGCTACGAGCTGCAAATCCTCAACACTCCGATCAGCCAATCCCTGCAAAACGATCTGGCCGGTTCCTTCTACCTGCAAAAGCAAGCCGACGTGAACGCCAGCCTCGGTGCGGGCGCATGGCAAAGCTACGATGTCGATTTCACCGCCGCCCGTTGGAACGGCGCGGTGAAGACCGCCGACGCCCGCGCCACTGTTCGCTGGAACGGCATGCTGGTGCATAACAATGTCGCAATTCCCGGCGCCACGGGAGAGTCTCCCGCTGAAGCCCCCGGGCTCCTACCCATCGTCCTCCAGGCCCACTCCAGCAGTGCCAGCGGTCCGGTTCGCTTCCGCAACATCTGGGTCATTCCGAAAGTGAGCCCTCAGGAGAAGTGGCAAGCGTGGATCGACGGCAGCGGCCTCCAGGGAGCCCAGCAGGATCCAAATGCCGATCCCGATGGCGATGGCATGAAGAACCTCTGGGAATACGCCACCGGCGGCAGCGCGACGGCGGGAGACATCCTCACAACGACTGGCGATTCACGGACTCCGCGGATGACCATGTTCAACGACTCGGAAGAGAGCTACCTCGAGTTCACCTTCGTGCGACGCGCGGACTTCCTGGACCGCGGACTGGATTTCCGGATCGAAACTTCGTCGACCCTCGGTCCGGACTCATGGACCTTCCGCTCCTCAAGCCTCGTCGGTCCACCCGAACCCGTCGGCGACGGCACTCTTGAAAAAGTGACCCTCCGCGTGGATGAGCCGGTCTCCGGCAGCCCGCAGCTGTTTGCTCGCTTGAGAGCGGAGATGCAGGAGTGAGTTGTTGGGGCGCAGGTGTCCGGCCGCTGTCAGCCCTCTTATTTCCTCATACGAAAAGCCTCGGAACGAATGGCTTGAAGTCGAAAGTTGTATGACTACTTTCGTCCCCGTGGACGGGGACGAGGAATTCTCCCATTATTCGGAGGACGACGTCCGTCGCCTCTACCCGATCCTTCGTGCCATGGCGGGAGAGCGCATGGCCTTCGAGCGGCCGGGGAATACCCTCCAGCCCACCGCCCTGGCCCACGAGGCCTGGCTGCGCATGCGCTCGAATGGCGACCAGAGCTGGAAAAACACCGCGCACTTCTTCACCGCCGCCGCGGAAACCATGCGCCGCATCCTCATCGACCGAGCGCGGCGCCGGAAGCGCGTGAAGCACGCCGGCGACTTGGAGCGCGTGCCCATGACCGCTGCCGAAGACGAGGCTCAGGACGAGGACGAACCCACGCTTCAGGTCAATGCGGCGCTGGAGAAACTGAAGAAAGTGAATCCTCCCCGGGCGCAGGTGGTGCTGCTGAAATTCTTCGGCGGCTTGACGAATCAGGAGGTCGCAGAAGAGATGGGCGTCACCGAGCGGACCGTGGAACGCTACTGGGCCTATTCAAAGACGTGGCTGTTCCGTGAAATTCGCGGGCAGCGCTGATTTTTGTCGGTTCCGGAGCTTGGAAATCGCCATCCTAAGAAACGCTTGAAGTTACTGCGACCACGGCGCGGAGAGCCATGACGGAGACGATAGATCCAGCTGACGAAGAAGAAACGGACTCGCTTGCCATCGAGAACGCGATCTTCGAGACGGCCATGCAGATCCCGGATCCGGTGCAGCGCCGTGAATTTCTCGAGCGTACCTTTCACGGTGATCCTCTGGGGAAGGAGAGCATGGAGGAACTTCTTGGTCTGGCCGGCACTTCATCCGCCTTTTTCCTCGAGAGCCGTATGCGGACCGCGGAACTCGCGCAGGAGATCATCGACGAACTTCCCGCTGACAAATTCCCCGTTCCTTCGGAGCCAGCATCGTTGGGCGAAACCGAAGGTGCCACGATCGACCGCTACACGCTGCTGCGGAAGATCGGCGAAGGCGGTGTCGGAGAGATCTTCGAGGCGCAGCAGGAGGGCATGGTGCGCACCGTGGCGATCAAGATCATCCGCAGCGGCATGGACACCGAGTCTGTCGTTTCACGCTTCGAGGCGGAACGCCAGACGCTGGAAATCATGGAGCACCCGAATATCGCGCGGGTGCTGGATGGCGGCAGGACCTTCCGCGGCCGCCCCTACTTCGTCATGGAGCTGGTCCGCGGGGCGCGGATCACCACCTTGTGCGAGACCCAGCAGCTCGACATCCCCAGCCGGCTGGAGCTCTTCATCGCCGTCTGCCAGGCGATCCAACACGCCCACCAGAAGGGCGTGGTTCACCGCGACATTAAACCTTCCAACATCCTCGTCGAAAGCATCGACGGCACCTTTGTCCCGAAGGTCATCGACTTCGGCATCGCGAAGGCCATCCAGGGTTCACCACGCGTTCGCGCGGGCATCACGCAGGTCGGCCAGTTCATCGGCACGCCTGCCTACATGAGCCCGGAGCAGATCGACATGGGCGGGATGGATATCGATACCCGCGCGGACATCTACAGCCTGGGAGCCTTGCTCTACGAGTTGCTCGCCGGGCGACCGCCATTCGATACCGAGCTGCTGCTGAAGAAAGGGATGACGGAACTGCGCCGCACCCTGATCGAGGACAATCCACCGCTGCCCTCCGACGTCGCACGGACTCCGGCGGAAGAAGGCAAGGGAAACGCCTTGCCGGGCCCACGAGAAAAGTGGGCGAACGCGCTGCATGGCGACCTCGACTGGATCGTCTTCAAGGCGATGGAGAAGGAGCGCAACCGCCGCTACCAGACGGTGAACAGCCTGGCGATGGACATCCGGCGCTACTTGCAGCACGAGCCAGTGATCGCACGCAAGCCGAGCCGCGGTTACTTCATGCGGAAGTTCTTCCAGCGGAACCGCGCGGCCTGCGTGCTCGGCGCATTGATGCTGGTCACGCTTGTTGCCGGCTTCGGCATCAGCACCGCACTCTACTTCAGGGAAAAAGACGCGCTCGCCGAGCAGGCTCGCCTCAAGCGGCAGGCCCAGGCGCGAGCGAATGTCTCGCGCGCTGCCATCCTGCTCAGCGAAGGCAATACCGCCGCAGCGGATCTCCTTCTCCGGCAAGACTCACTCGAATCGATCGAGGCATCACCCGAAGCGGCCGAAGTGTTCCGTTCCCTTGGCCGTTGGAATGCGGTCTACGGCCGCTGGGATCAGGCGGCCTTGTGCTTCCGCATGATGAACGAGGCCAACCGGCTGGGGGACCGCACCAAGGTCATCGAGGGCATCGACCTCCTGATGACCGCTCCCGCTTACTTGGAAACCGGTGACACCAAGGCCTATGCTGAATTCCGTACGGAAGCGCTCGATCGCTACGGTCCCGCGCAGAATGCGATGCAAGCGGAGCACCTGCTGAAGGTGTGCTTGTTGCAGCCAGCGGACCCGAAAATGTTAGAGCGCCTGGAAAGCTCCGCGAAGGCGATCCGTGACTTCAAACCCGGGACGCCCGGCCTGCCCGATTGGAACTCGCTCTCGATGACGCTCTTCCACTTCCGGAAGGGCAACTACGACGAAGCCATCAAAGAGGCGGACAAGGGCATGCACTTCAAGGACCCCTCCGGAAGCCGCATCGCCGCCATCCGGTGCATCCTTGCGATGTCCCATTTTAAACGCGGCAGTGTCCCCGAAGCGCGCACCAACTTGGAGAAAGCGAAGGCCGATCTCCAACGCGTTGAATCCCAAATCGATGACTCGGGATTCCCCCCGATCGGCACGTGGTTCGCGTGGGCGGTGGTGCGCATCCTGGTGCGCGAAGCCGACGCAATGATCGGTGTTTGAAGCAAAGCAGTATGACAAATTTTCCCCGCCTGAGGGAAAATATATGTCGGGTTGAACTAGGCGGAATCGCCTCTCGGAACTGAAGGCTGCCCCGTAGAGATCAGACGATCTCGGGGGCGGCTTTTTTACCCGCTAGATCCAACCCGAGAAACCTTGTGATCCAATCGAACTCTACCAAGCCGGGACTTATCCACGGCCTTGGCCTCGTCAGTATCGTCTTCCCACTAACGGCCTCCGCTCAATCGACATGGAATGGTGGCACCAGCGTCAACTGGAACGCCGCCGCCAACTGGAGCCCCGGCATTCCCGCCGCAGATGCGAACATCATCATCGCGGATACCACCACCAATGGTCTCACTCTCAATGATGGATCGCACTCGGTCGGCTCCATATCGGTGGGCACCACCGGCACGCGAATCAGCGGGTTCACGCTTTCGACGACCACCGCCAATAACCTGACCATCAAGGGAGATGTCACCGCGGCGGGTAACTTCACCGCGGGCATTGGCCTGCGCTTCCGTGGAAACACCACGATCGCGACCAACCAAACCTGGCAAGTCGGCGGTCAAGCGGGCAACCAGCTCGATGACCGTGGATTGGCCATCAATGAAGTCGCCAGCAGCGGAGTCGCCGGCTCACTCACGCTGAATGCGAATCTCTCCAAGTCGGGCACCGGCCAGCTCACCATCGGCACCGTCACCGTCACCGGCGTGGGCGACATCAACGTCAACGAAGGCGCTCTCAAGCTCAATGCCGGCGGCTCCCTGCCACTGACCATCGGCACGGTCGGGACCGGCAAGATCGCCGTCAACAACTCGGCCGCGCTGATCCTATCCCAGAACTCCGGCACCTTCGCCGTCACCCGTCCGATCCAGTTCAGCAACACTGCCAACCTCGTCACCGGCAGTGGAAGCAATAGCAAGACCGGCACGTTCGAGATCGCCTCGAACATCGCGTGGATCGGCACCAACCACACCATCACGAACAACCGCGACGCCAATAACTCCGGCCTCGTGAACTTCCGCCTCTCGGGCGTGATGTCCGGAACGGGTAACCTCAGCAAGGGCGGCCTCAGCGGACTCATCCTCTCCGGCACGGCAGCCAATACCCTCAGCGGAAACATCACCATCACCCAGGGCGAGCTCTCGCTCGATAAGACCGGCGTCATCGCCGTGCCCGGCAACATCACCGTCGCGGGTGGCACGCTCCGCATCAATCAGGCCAACCAGATCGCCGACGCCTCGGGCATCTCGGTGACCTCCGGTGCCATCGCCTACACCGCGGGCCGCGCCGAGACCATCGCCTCGCTGGCCATCAGCTCTGCCACCGCGTCTAACGTGTCCGGCCTCAACGTGACCGGTGCCACCACGCTCACCGGTGGCACCCATGACGTGAGTGCCAATCAGGCATTCACCACCAGCAGCCTCGCCATCTCTAACAACGCCGGCCTCCGCCTCGCCGGTGATGTCGCCGGTGCCGCCACGGCCAACTCCGGAGCGGGCGGGCTGAACTTGAACAGCGGCAAGCTGGTCTTCGAAAACAACACCGCCGCAGCCACCGGCCAGTTCAACCTCTCATCGGATCTCATCTCGACGGGTGCCAGCCAGTTCGTCGCGAACAACAACAACGGCTCACGCGTCATCAACCTCCAAGGAGCCTCCCGCGCGTTCACCATCAGCAGCGGCACTCTCGAAATCAGACCTGCCACCGAGGACGGCATCAACAGCGGACCTTCGCTTCAAAACGGCACCGTGGTGAAATCCGGCGCCGGCACGCTCGTCCTTTCCCAATCGACCTCCTCGGCTGACCTCTCGCTCACGGACGGCCCCGTTCAGGTCCGCTCTGAAGCAGGCGTCGGAAACTTCAACCAGTCCGGCGGCTCCCTGCTGATGGACATCGGCGGAGCAACTCCAGCCAAGCTCACCACCAGTGGCAACTTCTCCACGTCCGGTGGCACCATCGAGGTCTCCGCAGCGAACCTCGTCACCTTCACCGGCACCAGGGAACTCGTTCGCTACAATGGCAGCCTGACGGGAACTCCCGTCGTCAACATTCCCGCCGCCCTCGCGGGCAGCCGTGTGAATCCCGTGGTGAACTACGGCACTGGTAGTAATAGCGCCATCACCATCACCTCGACCGCACTTCCCATCGCACTGACGTGGAGCGGCTCGAATGGTGCCGTGTGGAACAACAACAGCACCGCCAACTTCAATGGCGGTCTCGAGAAGTTCTATCCGCTCGACTCCGTGACCTTCGGCGATGCGGCAGCGGCCAGCCTCTCCGTGGTGCTGAACACGCCCGTGTTCCCCACCGACGTGGCCTTCAATCACGGCAACACCACCGCCACCTACACGCTGTCCGGCACCGGCAGCATCAGCGGAGCGACCAAGCTCACCAAGGACGGCACCGGCACGACCATCCTCGCCACCGACAACAACTACACCGGCATCACCAACGTCCTCGCCGGCACGTTGCAGGTCGGCAATGGCGGCCTCACCGGCAGCCTCGGCACCGGCGCGGTCCAGGTGGCATCCGGAGCGAGTCTCAAGTTTGCCCGCAGTGGCTACGCCGTTGTCGGCAACTCCATCACTGGAGCCGGCATCATTGAAAACAGCGGCCCGGGAACGGTCGCCCTCACCGCTAACAACGACGCCTTCCTCGGCGGCGTGACCGTCAGCGGCGGAACACTCCAAGTCGGCGACGGCGGCGAAACCGGCTCCCTCGGAACTGTTGCCGTTGAAGTTGCCTCCGGAGCCACCTTCGCCATCAAGCGCGGCGGAACGGTCATCCCGAACATCGCGAACAACATCTATGGGGACGGATCCGTCGCCCTCATCGGTGGCAGCGCAAACCTCACTTCCTTCAATAGCTACAGTGGTGGCGTGTCGGTATCGGATGGAGGCGTACTGCGCACCGCCTTTGACGGACCACTGGGTCTATCTCCCTCCGAACTCGTTCCAAACGCCGTCCGTCTCACGAACGGTGGCTTGAAGAACCTGGATTCGGATACCGCTCTCGATCCCTTGCGCGGCATCGCCATCAGCGGCGAAGCCTACTTCACCGCCGGCTGGTCGAAGTCGCTGACCATCCCGGGCCCGATCTCCGGCACCGGCAACGTGTTCATCAACTACGATTCCGGAAAGGTCTACTTCACCAACGCCAACAACACCTGGAACGGCGCCCTGACGCTGGGTGGCATCAAGCCCGGATTCACCGGTGCCACCGGCGGCATCCTTGAAGTCAATGGCATCACCAATGGCGGCGTCGCCGGACCGATTGGTGCCGGCTCCGCTGACCCGGCGAACCTCGTCTTCAACGGAGGTCGCCTAGTCTTCAATGACAGCCTCGCTACTGGAGCCAACACCACCGACCGCGGGTTCACCGTGCAGGGCAGCGGCACCATCGAAGTCACTTCTCCGACCCTGACCATCACGGGCAAGGCAACGGGAACCGGTAACCTCACCAAGGCGGGAACCGGCAAGCTGGTTCTTGGCGGCAATAGCGACTTCATCGGCGAGAAGATCATCTCCGCGGGTACGGTGGTGGCCAAGTCCACCACCGCGTTCGGCGATACCGGCTCCTTCGTGCGTTTCACCGGCACCACCGGCGTGCTCGATCTGGCCACGAACTCCAGCGTCGCCGCTTATCCGGTCACGATTCCGGCCGGAAGCTCGGGCACCATCCTCTCGGACGTGGCCACTCCCGGTCCAGGCATCACCCACGTGCTCGGCAATGCCGATCTCTCCACGGTGACCCTCAATGTCGCCGCAGGTGAGAACGTGGCCGGTGGCGATCCGCGCATCGCCTTGACCAGCCTGGGCCTCGCCGCCGGAGCGGCTGGCACCACCACGCTGAATCCGACCACCGCGAACATCACCCTGGGCTCGGCTTCGATCTCGCCCGGCGGCAATTTCGCCAAGACCCTGGCACTCGGCGGCACCGCCGTGGCCAACCAGGTGACCGGCTCCATCACCGACGGGCTCAACGTCCTCAGCTTGACCAAGGTCAACAACAGCCTCTGGACGATCTCGGGTGACAGCACCTTCACCGGCAACGTGACAGTCGACGATGGCGTGCTTGTCGCGGCCCACACCAATGCCTTGGGAAGTGCCGCCAAGACCCTGATCATCGCCGGCGATGCTGCGACCAATCGCATCCCGGAGTTCCGCCTCACCGGTGGCATTTCTCCCACCGTGGCCAACGTGCAGATCTCGGGTGCCGGGGAAAACAACCTGACCGGAGCACTGCGCAACATCTCGGGTGACAACACGCTGAATGTGACCACGCAGGTGACGATGAGAACCGGTAACGGCAATACGACGCTCTACTCGGATGCCGGCACCCTCACCATCAACACTCCCCTGGTGACTGCCAATGCCACCGGCCGCGCCCTGACCCTGGCAGGTCCCGGCAATGGCGTGATCAATGGCGTGATCGCCAACGGTTCGACCGGCGCGCTGCCCGTCACCAAAAGCGGTACCGGCACGTGGACGCTCAATGGTGCCCACACCTATACCGGTGCCACCACGGTCAACGAAGGCGTGCTCTCGCTCAGCCAGATGGCCCTCAGCGACACCGCCCCGGTCACCATCGTGGCCGGTGCCGTCCTCAACCTGAACTTCAGCGGCACCGACCGCGTGGGTTCGCTCACCATCAATGGCGTGGCCAAGGCCGACGGCGTCTACAGCGCCTCCACCGACCCCGGCTACATCAGCGGTAGCGGCAGCATCCGCGTGGGCGCGGGTCCGGCCGGCTACAGCAGCTGGGCTTCCAGCTATCCCTTCACGGTCGGCGTGAACGATGGTCCGGAACAGGACGCCGACGGCGACGGCATCAGCAACGTGCTGGAGTACGTGCTCGGTGGCATCCCTGCCGGAGCCGGAGCGAACAACACCTCCATCCTGCCAACGGTGGCAGCAAGCGGTGCCAACGTGGTGCTGACCTTCCGCCGCAGCGATGTGTCGGAGACCGATGTCACGCTGAAGGTCCAGTGGTCCGATGGCCTCGGCACTTGGAATGACTTCGCCACTATCGGCGCAGGCGATGCCCTGCCCGCCGTGGACGTCACCGAAGATTCGCCGAATGCGAGCCTTGATACGGTGGTAGTCACCATTCCGAAGAGCACCACTCCAAGTGGCCACCTCTTCGTCCGCCTCCAGGCGACTAAGAACTAACCGTAGTCAGAGCACCTGACGCGCATTCCCAAGAGCTGCCGGAGCGATAGGCTCCGGCAGCTTTTTTCTGGGAGGCGGGGAGGAAAGCGAAATGGGGTTCACCTGTTCATCGCTGCCTCCGGCTTTCCGTGACGCGAGGAACACGGATTTTTTCTCCAGCCCGTAAACCAGGCCTCTCACGGAGCCGCCGAGAGCGCGGCATTCACCTCGGCCTCCCGCTGGCGAACTCTCGCGGCAGCGTCGACATCGCCCACGCCTTCCTGAGCCTGGCCCAGGAATCGCAGGCACCACGAGAGGTGATTGAGGCAGCCCTTGTGACCGGGCAGGGCCTTGGACTCCCGCTCGGCAATCCGCACCGCGTCCGTGAGATACGACACCGCTTCTTTGGAGCGGCCGAGTTTCTGCAAAGCAACTCCCATGCGGAAGGCGCTGTAAGAATACCCGCTGGTGTCCGGCCCTTCATTCCGGACCACATACTCATGCCACGCCGTGAAGTGCCGCAGCATCCCCTCCAGATCTCCGCGAGCCTCGGCATTCGACCCCAGCGACATATCGAGCTCCGCCAATTCGCGGGCATAGTCCGCACGATCGGGAGCACCGGCAACCAACTCCTGCAGCAGGGATTGGACTCGATGATATTCCTCGCCCGCCTCTTCCAGGCCACCCGTGTATCCCAAGGTATGCGCGACCGCGCGATGAGCCATGGCAAGCGCGTGAGTGGATTCCGCGCCGGGCTGCTGCTTCGCGAAAGCTTCAGCCTCGCCCAACAGATGCCGGGCATCTAACAGGGCATCGGAATATTTGCCCGTCGCCATGCGATGTTCGGACCTGTCCTGCCACGCCTCCATCACCCGTCGCGTGGCCTTGGCATCCTGCGGAGTCGCATTCCGGGCGAGCTCGGTCAGCGCGATCGCCTCGGTGTAAAGCTGGTCAGCTTCTGCACTCATCCCGCGCACGCCAATCACATCGCCCTTCACCACCAGCACGTCGGCGAGCTTCCGCGCCGCCACCGGGGAATGCCCGGACTCTTCATACACGCGGCGGAAATGCCCCACCGCCTTCTCCAACACAGACTCCATCGCACCGAGATTACCGGTCGGCTCTAGGCGTGTCCGTAAATCGGTGAGCAAGAATTGGATCAGGTCCGACATGCGCTGCTCCGCCGCTTCCGCCGCCGCTTGCTTCGCCTCGGCATCCTTTCGTGCCTTCCAAGCGACGATCGCACTGCCACCGGTAACCAAAGCGATCACCGCCAACAAACACATCACCCAAGCCCGCCGCACCATCTTACGTCGCACCGCTTGCTGCCGCAGCGCCTCCTGACGACGGCGATCGGCCGCATGCAAGAAAGCCTCGCGAAACTTCCCCGCGTCCGCAAATCGCCGCGCCGGATCCGTTTGCAAGGCGCGCAGCACCACGCTGTCGAAGGCGGCATCGACTTCCTCGCGCCGCAGCGACGGCGGATCGAAATTCCCTCGCGGCAACTCGCCGGTCAGCACTTCATAAGTCACCACACCCAAGCTGAAAACATCGCTCGCCGGCGACACCGCATGCGCCCGCGACAACTGCTCCGGCGCTGCGTACTCGATCGTACCCACCGTGGTCCCCACCCGCGTCAACCGCAGCGCCTCCTCCGCTTGCCCGGCTGTCACCGCCAGCCCGAAGTCCCCCAGCCTCGGCGGCCCTTCAGCGGGCAGGAAAATATTCGCCGGCTTGATGTCGCGATGCACGATTCCCAGCCGATGCGCCGCCTCCAAGGCCTCCGCCACATTCGCGATGAGCGGCACCGCTTCCTCCAAGGACAAGCGCCCGCGACTCAGCCGGGACGCGAGATCCTCGCCATCCACGAACTCCATCACGTAGTAAAGGTATCCCTCAGCCGTCTCACCGGCTTCATACACCCGCACCACACCGGGATGCTCCATTGAAGCCATCAGCCGTGCCTCATGACGGAATCTCGCTGTTAGTCCCGGCTCATTCGTCAGCGAGGGAGACAACACCTTGATCGCCACCCGGCGTTGCAGATCGCGCTGCACCGCCTCGAAGACCGTACCCATCCCGCCCCGGCCGACCAACCGCCGCACCTCATACGCCGGCAACATCGAGCCGACCTCCTCCGCACTCAGCGGAGGCTCCGCTCCTACGCCCGCCGTGGTCTCCGGACGGAACCCCACCTCCAACAATTCCAGCGGGTCGATGCCCGCGGGCAACGAGTCCTCGCCCGGAAAAGGCAGCAGCGGAGGGTCCATATGAGGCATCATCGCGACTTCCCGCCATCCGTGACCTTGAAAAGCATTCTTGTCAGTCCAATATCATGACGTCCGCCTGCGCTGCTTGATGTTCACCCAGGAAACCCACGCCGCCTTTCCGCCCACCCGGTGGAGTCTGGTCGTGTCGTCACGCGACAACGACCACGGCGCGCTTGAGGAACTCTGTCGCCTCTATTGGCCCCCGCTATATTCCTTCGGACGCCGCAGCGGCCTCACCATTGAGGACGCGCAGGACCTGACCCAACGATTCTTCCACGACCTGTTGGAAAACCGCGCCGCACTGCTTGAGAAAGCCGATCCCGGCGGCGGGCGGCTCCGCACCTTGTTTCTGAAAGTCCTCCAGCGCCGCATTGCCGACCATCACCGGCATGCCACCCGCGAAAAGCGCGGCAGCGGCCAAGTCGTCTCGCTCGATACCGAGGCGGCCGAGGCCGGGCTCCGCGCCGTCGCTCCCGGGATTTCCGCCGAAGCCGTCTTCGACCGCCACTGGGCGCTTCAGGTGCTCCACCTCGCCCTCGCCCGCTTGGAACTCGACTTCGCCACTGCCGGCCGCTCCCACCATTTCACCGCGCTTGTCCCGTTTCTCGGCCTCGGTGCCGATGACGCCTGCTACCGGACTCTCCGCGACACGCTGAATCTGGACGAAAGCCGCGCCCGCCAAGCCGTCCATCGTTTCCGCGACCGTTTCCGCCGCCACCTCCGCGACGAAATCGCCGAAACCATCGCCACCGATGACGACGAGGCGATCGACCGCGAGCTCAATGACCTGCGCGCAATTTTGAGCCGCGCCTCCTAGGATTCGTTTCCTAGGAAAATTGAATCTGTCATACAGATGATTTCGCCCGCTTAATTGGCGAAATTCCACAAGCCAATCACGTTTGATTTGTGGAACTTGCGAGAACCCATGAGCCCCAGAACCCTGCTTTGCCTCGCGGCAATGACCCTCCCCGCGATGGCCACCCACCCGGTCGGCAACATCAACCGCTACCTCTCGAACTCCGCCCGCACCGACCTGATCGGGCAGGACATGTGGACGACCTTGAAGGAGCTTTCCGACGACCGAGTCAACAAACCCGACCAAGTCACCTCGGGAATGCCGCAGCTGCCACAGGAAAACTGGGGCCACCCCCAGCTCGGCATGCAGGGCGTCTTCTGCGCCGGTCACCAGACACCGGTCCAGAATCTCGTCTCGGTCCAGACCAGCGAGAAGCTCGTCGTGACCCGCCATCAATGGACGCCCGCGTGGTCAGCCACCTACTACCGTGCGTTGCCCAGCGGCAAGCCCGGCGCCTCGCCGCTCGCCGGTCCGCTTTCGATCAAGGAGACCAAGTGCATCACCCCGGAAGACGTCTTCGTCGCCGAGTTGGAGATTCTCAATGACGAGCGCTCCGCCATCACCGTCGATCTCGAACTGATCCATCCCGAGCTGAAAGCCGATGGCACTGGCAAGGTCACCTTCACCGCCGTCACCAATGTCGGCGGCATCGCGAAGGAAAAGGGCAAGGGCTGGGAAATCAATGGCAGCGGCTGGCTGGCATCAAAGGGCGACCTCACGCTTGGAAAGGCACTCAGTCTTCCTCCGCAAAAGACACTGAAGGTCCGCTACGCCTTCGCGGTCGATCACGTCAGCACCACCGATTCGAACGACCGGGTAAACGCTGCCCTAACAGAAGCCGATCCTTTCAAGCGCAACGAAACCTCCTTCAACGCGTGGTATGAGAAAAATGTCCCGGAGTTCTCCACGACCGACCCCGACATCCTCAAGCTCTACTACTACCGCTGGTTCCTCGTGAAGCGGTCCATCCACGACCCGAAGAACTTCATCGCCGGTCACCCCTACAAGCGACCCTCCATCTACGAGAGCCCGATTGGCGATTGGTTCTGCGCCGTCATCGGCCTTCCCATACCCGTTCAGATCCAAGAGACCCGCTGGCTGCGCGACATCACGCCCGGCAAGAACCAGATCCTCAACTGGGCCGAGAACGTCCACCACCAGTATCGCGACTATCTGCAGTTCACGCCGGCCGCGATGTGGAACTTCTACAAGATCCATCCCGATCCCGAGATCCGCGCCGCCGTCGCTCAACCGGCCACCGACTACGCGTGGAAGGACGTGCCCGTCCACGGCCAGCCGCAGCTCCCCGTTCAGGAAGGAAGCTGGCCGACCGGTGCCGAGTATCAGCCGAATTTCTATCAGTTCACCAAGCCCGATGCCTGGGACTGGCGCCATGACGTGCAGGGCCACTCGCAGGGCTTCCCTTACGCCAAGTCCGTGCGCCTCGACAAAGCCGCCTTCACCATCGCCAACCTCTACGGCGCCGCGAACTTCATGGAGGAACTCGGCAATACCAAGAGCTTCACCGACAGCCGCAACCAGGCCGACCGGATGCTGAAGACCATCGAGGACAAGCATTGGAAGGATGGCTTCTTTTACTCCGCCGAGCCCGACTCCTACGCGCTCGCTGACCAAGCCGCCTGCTACGACGGCTTCCTGCCCTTCCTCTTCGGCATGGAGAAGAAGCCGCAGTTCTTCACTGCCTTCGACAAGTTCTTCGACCCCGCTTGGTTCTGGACGGACTACCCGATCACAACCGTCGCGAGGAACAACCCGATGTACTGGACCGGCAACGCCATCGCCGGCCCCACCGCATCCAGCATTGCGCAACCTCACGGCTATCCCTGCTGCTGGAATGGCCCCATGTGGAACTACAACAACAGCGCCATGTGCGAGGCACTCGGCTCCGTCGCCACCTCACCCGGCGGCGAACGCTACCGCGATGGCTGGCTCGAATTCCACCGCCGCTGGTCCGACAGCCACTTCGTCTACGGCGACCGCTCGGTGCCCTGCGCCATGGAGCACCTGCGCCCGACCGATGCCTCGAACTTCCGCCGCCAAGTGGTCGACTATTTCCACAGCGCCTGGCTCGACTCCACCTTCAGTTACTGGGCCGGCATCCGCGTGACGGACAAACGCGACAAGGTCATCTTCGACCCGCTGACCAAGGAAGACTTCGAGCTGAAAAACGTCCCCGCTGGCGGCAAGGAACTGACCTTCGTGCAGGAAAACGGCACCCGCCGCGTATTGGACGCCGCGGGAAAAGTCCTCGCCGAAGGAACAGCCGCGCTGGAAGTGAAGTAGTCTAGCAAGCCGATGCCCACCGACCCTCCGGGAGCCGCCGAACAGGTGACCCTCATTCTCCACGCCATCCGGCGCGGGGAAGGTGGGTCGTCGAAGGATTTGCTCCCGGTGGTCTATGAGGAACTCCGCCGGCTGGCCGTCGCGCGAATGGCTCAGGAAGCCGCCGGCCAAACCTTGCAGGCCACCGCGCTGGTGCACGAGGCCTGGCTGCGGCTCGTCCACGATGGCGACCGGACCTGGCAAAACCGCGCGCATTTCTTCGGCGCCGCCGCCGAGGCAATGCGCCGGATCCTCATCGAAAACGCCCGCCGCAAGTCCCGCCTCAAGCGCGGCGGCAATCTCGTCCGCGTGGACATCGGCGATGTCGAACTCGTCGACACCACGCCGGATGAAAAGATCCTGCTCATCAATGACGCGCTCGAACAGATGGAAGCGAGCGACCCGGAAAAAGCACGCGTGGTGGTCATGAAATTCTTCGGCGGCATGACCAATCAGGAAGTCGCCACCAACCTCTCCGTCACCGAGCGCACCGTCGAACGGCACTGGGCCTTCGCAAAGGCATGGCTCTATCAGACCATACAAAGCCAGACCGAAGCGCCATGACCTGGACCGGCCCCAGCGAGGAAACCCTCTTCGAAGTCGCCGGCAGCTTGGCCCCGGACGAGCGCAGCGCCTATCTGGAGAAACAATGCTCGGATAGCGCGATGCGGGAGCGCGTCGAGTCCCTGCTTCATGCGCAGGAAGCCGCTGAGGATTTCTTCCACCAAACGCTGTGCGAACTCCCACCGCTGATCCGCGAGGCCGGCGACCTTTCCTACGCCGAGGAAAAACCCGGCGCGATGATCGACCGCTACCGGGTGTTAGAGAAAATCGGCGAAGGTGGCTGTGGTGTCGTCTACATGGCCGAGCAGGTCCACCCCGTGCGCCGCCAGGTCGCACTGAAGGTGATCAAGCTCGGCATGGACACCCGCTCGGTGATCACGCGCTTCGAGGCCGAGCGCCAAGCACTCGCGATGATGGATCACCCGCACATCGCAATGGTCCTGGATGCCGGTGCCACCGACTCCGGACGCCCCTACTTCGTGATGGAACTCGTCCGCGGGCCGAAGATCACGGACTACTGCGACGAACATCGACTCGATACAAGGCAACGCCTCGCGCTCTTCATTCAAGTCTGCCAAGCGATCCAACACGCCCACCAAAAGGGCGTCATTCATCGCGACATCAAGCCGTCCAACATCCTCGTCACGCTCCACGACGGCGTGCCGCTGCCGAAGGTCATCGACTTCGGCATCGCCAAGGCCACCGAGGCCGTGCTCACCGACAAGACGCTGCTCACCGCCTACTGGCAGCTCATGGGCACACCCGCCTACATGAGTCCCGAGCAGGCGGAGATGAGCGCGCTCGACGTGGACACGCGCAGCGACATCTACAGCCTCGGCGTCCTGCTCTACGAACTGCTCACCGGCAAGACTCCCTTCGATGCCGATGACCTCCTGAAGTCAGGCGTCGATGAAATGCGCCGCCGCCTCCGCGAGACCGATCCACCTCGACCGTCAAAACGACTCAACGCCCTCACTGCCGTCGAACTCGCCAAGGCCGCGAAGGAACGCCACGCAGAATCGCCGAAGCTCCTCTCGCAGATCGGCGGCGATCTCGACTGGATCGTGATGAAGGCGCTCGAGAAAGATCGCACGCGCCGTTACGAAACCGCCAACGGCCTCGCGCTCGATGTCCAGCGCCACCTCGACCACGAGCCGGTCATCGCCCGTCCGCCATCGGCATTCTATCAGTTTCAGAAACTCGTCCGGCGGAACAAAGCCCTCTTCGCCACGGTCGGTGCGGTCGCGATCTCGTTGTTGATCGGACTCGCCGTATCCTCGTGGCTCTATTTGCGTGAACGCGAAGCACGCGAGCGAGCGGTGCATGCGGAACAACTCGAAACCGAACTCCGAAAACAAGCGGAAGAGGGCCGCGCTGCCGAAACGTTGCTACGCGAGCAAGCGGAGACCCGCGAGAAGATCACCCAGGCAGTGATCGCCGTGCGCTACGGCAACCACGCCGCCGCCGATGCCATGGCTCGCGACCTAAAGGTCACCAAAGCCACCCTCGAAGGTGCCGAGATGTTCCGCACCCTTGGCGAATGGCACGCCTACCACGGCCGCTGGAAAGAAGCCGCCGCACGCTTCTCCTCCCTGCTTCAGGTCAACCAGCTCGAGTTCAAGGACCAGCCGTCCCTCGACTATGTCCGCGCCAGCGCCGCGTGGATCGAACTCGGCGACATGGCGGGCTACGATGACTTCCGCCACGCGATGCTCTCGCGCTACGCCAGCTCCAGAGACCCCATTTCCGCCGAGCGCACCATCAAGTGCTGCCTGACCCTGCCGGCCAGCTCTGCAATGCTGAAAGAATTGCTTCCTCTGTTAGAGGTATCAATCCGCTCGTTCGACGGAGCCAACGAAGAGCTGGCCACCTACGACCAAGCCACCCGCCTGACCTGGCGGATGCTTTCGATCGCGCTGATGGAGTATCGCCTGGGTCATCACGAGCAGTCCATTGTGTGGGCACGGCGCTGCATCGCATTCCGCGAAAAGCTGCCAACCCGGCTGGCACTCGGCCACGCGTTGCTCGCCATGGCGCTGCATGCCCAGCACCAGGAAGATCAGGCCATTTCAGAACTCACGGCGGCCCGTGACATCGTGTCCGAACATTTCGACGAAGTCACCGCCTATGGCTGGAACGAAGACTATCATTGGTTCGATTGGGTGCTAGCCCGCATCCAGCTGCGCGAGGCGGAAGCCTTGATCAATCCACGATGAACATGAAGTTGCTCCACGGCATCCTCTTCCTTTTCGGCCTCGCCTTCGCTCTCGAGGCAGAGGAGCCAAAGCGCCCGAACATCCTGTTCATTTTCGCCGACGATTGGGGGCGCTACGCCAGCATCTATCATAGGAACAGCTCGCCTGGTTCCCCGCTTTCCGCACTGAATGAATTCGTCCGCACGCCCAACTTCGACGAACTCGCCTCCAAGGGCGTGCTGTTCCGAAATGCCCACGTCAATGCCCCCTCCTGCACGCCCTGCCGCAGCTCGCTACTATCCGGGCAGTACTTCTGGCGCACCGGCCGTGGAGCCATCCTGAGCGGAGCGCACTGGGATCCTTCTATCCCGTCCTACCCTCTGCTGCTGCGCGATTCCGGCTACAGCATCGGCAAAAGCTACAAGGTCTGGGGCCCCGGCGAGCCAACCGATGCCCCCTTCGATGGCCAACGCTACGCCTATGAAAAGGCCGGCAAGCGTTTCGGCCAATTCTCCGAACAGG
Organism: Luteolibacter sp. Y139; assembly: GCF_038066715.1. Lineage (NCBI taxonomy): Bacteria > Pseudomonadati > Verrucomicrobiota > Verrucomicrobiia > Verrucomicrobiales > Verrucomicrobiaceae > Neoluteolibacter > Neoluteolibacter soli. The sequence goes on from NZ_JBBUKT010000003.1 coordinate 321,594, forward strand.
TCACCAAGCTCGCCGCAAACGGCAAATCGATCCCGGAAGCCAAGGAAGTCCTGTTCAACGAAGTCCGCGGCAACTTCCACCAGTTCCTTGCCGATCGCGATCCCGTAAAGCCATTCCACTACTGGTTTGGCCCCACCAATACCCATCGCTCATGGCAGCAGGGCAGTGGAAAGGCGCTCTGGAACATCGACCCCGACCAGCTGAAGGGGAAGATCCCGCCCTTCCTTCCGGACGTTCCCGAAGTCCGCGAGGACTTGGCCGACTACCTCGGTGAAGTCGCCGCACTCGATGGCGCCATGGGCGTATTGCTCGATGAGCTCAAGAAGACCGGCGATTACGACAACACCCTCATCGTGATCAGCGGCGATCACGGCGCACCCGGCTTCCCGAATGGAAAGTGCAATCTCTACACCTTCGGCACCGGCGTCTCACTCGCGATCACCGGTCCCGGCGTGAAAGGCGGACGCGTCGTCGATGATTTCGTCAATCTCGTCGATCTCGCACCCACGTTTCTGGAGACAGCGAACGTGAAGATCCCGGAAGTAGTCACCGGCCATAGCCTGTGGCCGCTGCTTCGCTCGGAAAAATCCGGCCAAGTCGATCCCGAGCGCACGTGGACCGTCACCGGCCGCGAGCGCCATGTCGACAATGCGCGCGAGGGATCTCTCCCCTACCCGCAGCGGGCCATCCACTCCGGCCAGTATCTTTACATCATCAATTTCAAACCCGACCGTGATCCACTCGGCGGCTATGAAGCTCTCGACAAGGAAAAGGGCGTCACACCCGAGCGTATCCTGAAGGACACCCGCGTCGCCCTCGGCGACATGGACGCCGGACCAACGAAGTCGTGGTTGGTCGCGAATCGCCATACCGACTTCGGCAAGCCCTACTTCGACAAGACCTTCGGCAAGCGGCCCAAGGAGGAGCTCTACGATCTCGCCAAGGATCCCTTCGAGACCACCAACGTCGCCAAGGACCCCGCCTACGCCGAGATCCGCGGCCGTCTTGAAAAGAAGCTCTTGGATGAGCTAAAGCGCAGCGGCGACCCGCGGTTGGAGAACGATGGAGCGTTCTTCGAGAATCCGCCGATGTCGGGCCCAGTACGCTGAGGAGCTCGCAATCTCAAAACCGGCACTCCCGGGGACCGCAAAAATTTTTCGCCGGGGCATGTCGGGTCCCCGTCGGGAGATGGCGCATTGAGCTTGGCCCCATGAATCCCCTTCCGGGAGCGGCGTCCCCGCCTCCCGGGATCAAATCCAAGCCAAGCCCAACTCATGATCCAACCGACCCGAACTCTCTCCGTGCGCGAATCCCTGATGGCCACGGCCTCCCATCGCTTGCTCACCGGCCTCGTCGCCGGCCTCTCGATCACCACCCTCCACGCTGTCGACTGGAACGGCTCCGCCAGCCAGGACTGGAATACCGCCGCCAACTGGACTCCCTCCGGCGTCCCCAATGGCGCGAACGCCGTGGTGAAAGTCGCCACGCCAAACTACGCGAAAATCTCGGCCGACATGACCGGCACCCCGGTCGACATCATCGTCGGTGCCGACTCCGGCGCGAATTCCCGCCTCGATCACATCTCCGGCACCGGCAATACCGGCAATGGCAACTGGATGTTCGTCGGCCGCAATAGCGGCACCGGCGTCTACAACCTCGCCAACACCGCAGGCACCGGCGGCACCTACACCGGCTTCGGCCTCGGCAGCGGCACCATGAATGTCAAAGGCCGCCTCTACGTCAGCGGCAACTCCGGCACCGGCTCCACCGGCACCGTCCGAGTGAATACCTCCGGAACCCTGGCCATCGGCGCCCATCTCGAAATCGCCACCAACACCAGCACCGGTTCATTCCTGCTCGATGCCGGCACGGTGACGGTGGGTGACTGGATGGAAATCGGCAATGGCACCGGCTGCAACGGCACCTTCAACATGTCCGGCGGCACCCTCACCAAGGGCGGCATCGACGGCATCATCGTCGCGGCCAACGGAGCGACGGGTAATTCCACCATCACCGGCGGTTCGATCAACTCGACCGTGGTCGGCGGCAACGGCCAGTTCCGCGTCGGCAACGCCGTCGGCTCCAATGGCACGCTGAATCTTTCCGGCACCGGCTCGATCAACGTCACCAATGAGATCTGGGTCGGCAACAACGCCGCCACCGGCAATTTCAATTTCGCAGGCGGCTCGGTCACCAATAACAACTGGGTGGCCATCGGCCGCCGCGACGGCACCAATGCCGGCGGCACCGGTACCGTGACCATGACCGGCGGCACCTGGACCAAGACCGGGGACTCGAACTTCATCGTCGGTGCCAGCGGCAATGGCACGATGAACATGAGCGGCGGCATCGTGGATGTCGGCACCAGCACGGTGGCGGACCGCGGCGTCACCTGGGTCGGCGAACAAAACAACGTCACCGGCCTGCTCACGCTTTCCGGCACCGCCGACTTCCGCACCGCGCGCATCACCCTGGCGGTCAATAGCGGCACCACCGGCACGCTGAATCTCGATGGCGGCATCGCCCGCGTCGGCCAGATCACCGGCGGCGCAGGAACGGAGACCGTTCACTTCAACGGCACCCAGCTGATCGCACGCGGCAACCAAGCCGCCTTCGTCTCCACCCTCAATGCCTCCGACGTGAAGACCGGCGGCCTCAAGGTGGACACCAACGGCTTCAATGTCACGATCCCGCAGGTGCTCACCGCGGGCAGCCCGTCCGGCGGCGTCGTCAAGACCGGTGCCGGCACCCTGACCTTGACCGGAGCGAACACCTACACCGGCGATCACACGATCAGCGCCGGCAAGCTCGCCGTGACCAATGACCATCTCGGCGGAGGCAGCTTCACCGTCGCGGAAGGAGCCAAGATGGGCGTCATCCAGAACAACGACATCGACGCGCTCGACGCCGCCAACGTTACCTTCAATGGCGCGACCGGTTCATCGCTCGAGATCGACCTAGGCAATATGTTCGGCAATCCGACCGTGGCCCCGTTGAACGTCACCGGCACGCTCACCCTCAATGGTCCGGTCACCATCAATGTCACCGACCAATTGCCCGCTGTCGGCACTGTTCCACTCGTCAGCTACCTCGGTTCCAAGGCAGGTACCGGCAGCTTCGTCCTCGGCAGCCTGCCGAATGGCGTGTCCGCCACGCTTTCGGACAATGGCAGCGGACTGGTTTCGCTCAATGTCCTCAGCGTCTCGCTGCCGACCTGGGATGGCAACGTCAACGGCAACTGGAACACCACCACCGCCAACTGGTTCGACCTCGCCACCAACAACTACTCCGCCTACACGAATCCCGCCCCGGTGGTCTTCGATGACAGCGCGGCTGGAACCACGGATGTGATCCTGAACGCCACCTTCTCACCGAGCAGCGTTCGCTTCAACAACTCCTCCAGCAAACCCTACACCCTCACCGGCACCGGCAAGATCTCCGGCGCCACCGGCCTGACCAAGCAAAGCGACGGCACTGCCTCCATCAGCACCGCGAATGACTTCACCGGTCCGGTCACCATCTCCGGCGGCACGCTCGCCGTCTCCAGCATCGCCAATGGCGGATCGCCGAGCCCGCTCGGTGCCTCCTCCTCCAGCGCGTCGAATGTCGTTCTGGATGGCGGCACACTCGCCTACACCGGCGCGGCGGCCAGCACCGATCGCGGTTTCACGATCAATGCACTGAACACCGGCATCTCGGTCACCAATGAACTGACGCTGACGGGAGCATTCGCAAACGCAGCCGGCAATTTCATCAAGAGCGGCCCGGGCAATCTGATCCTCACCCAGAATGGTCCGGTCGCCCTCGGAACCGTCACTCCGGGCGTCGAAGTCCGCGAAGGCACGCTCACCTTGACCGGCTCAGGAGCGCAGGTCGTCACCGTCGCAGGCCAGATGTATGTCGGCAGCACGCCCAACCTGACGGCGAACCTGGTGCTGAACAACACCACGCTCAACACCGGCAACTTCCTCACCTTCGCCCGCGGCCAAGGAAACGACGGCGTCACCAACTTCACCGCGACCAACTCGGTGATCAACAGCGTCAACTTCAGTTCCGGCTATAACAACGGCCTGGTGGACAACGCCAGTGAGGCCTTCCTCACGCTCAACAACACCACCTGGACCAACACCGGCGTCACCTACCTCTCCGAAAGCACCGGCTCCTCGGGAGCGATGACGCTCAATGGCACCTCACAGTTCAATGCCATCGGATCCTTCCTGCTCGGACGCAATGCCGGCACCACCGCGATGCTGACGCTGAAGGACACCACCGTCCTTAACAAGACCGCCGGCTACATCGGTATCGGCGCGGGTGGCATCGGCACGCTCAACGTGCAGGACAGCGCTTCGCTCACCTCGAACGTGGATGACTTCAACGTCGGCGATGGCGTCAACGCCACCGGCACGATCAACCTGAGCGGCAATGGCTCGATCAGCGGCTCGCAGATGTACATCGGCAAGAACCCCGGCACGCTCGGCACGGTGAACCAGACCGGCGGCAGCTTCCAGAGCTCCACCTTCCTTACCATCGGCCGCTTCGCCGGTGGCGTGGGTATCGTGAACGTCTCGGCCGGCACCCTCACCCAGGGAGGCACCGCCCAGACCTTGTTGGTCGGCCAGGAAGGAACGGGAACGCTCAACATTTCCGGAACCGCCAACGTCGTGTCCAATGGCACCGCACTGCAGCTCGCCCTCGCGGCAACCGGCAATGGAACCGTCAACCTGAACGGCGGCACCTTGACCGTGAAGCAAGTGCTCGAAGCTGCCAGCGGCGGCAATAGCGAGTTCTACTTCAACGGCGGCACTCTCAAGGCCAACACCGGAGCCAACGCGACCTTCATGACCGGCCTCGATGCGGTCTTCGTGAAGGGCGGCGGCGCCACCATCGACACGAATGGCCAGACCATCGCCATCGCACAAAACCTCGTCGATGGCGGCGGCAACGGCGGCCTGACCAAGACCGGCACCGGCACGCTCCGCCTCAATGGCAGCAATAGCTTCACCGGCACCACCACCGTTTCCACCGGCACGCTCGGCGGCACCGGCTCGATCGCTGGACCGCTCGTCGTCAATGCCGGAGCCTCGGTGGCACCCGGAGCCTCGGCCGGAACCCTCACCGCCGGAGCCACCACCATCACCGGCGGCTACATCTGTGAAATCGACGGCGCCACCGCCGACAAGCTCGCCGTCAATGGCGCGCTAACCATCAGCCCCGGCGCTGTGCTGGACTTCAACGTGCTCGCGGCACCCACTGCCCCGACCTACGTCATCGCCAGCTACAGCTCGCTCACCGGTACCTTCACGGTGCAGGACCTGCCGGTAGGCTACACGGTGAACTACCACTACAACGACGGCGTCAGCTCTAACAACATCGCACTCGTCTCCGCCACCGCGACCCCATACGACGACTGGACCGCCACTTACTTCCCGGGAGTGACGGATCAGAACATCATCGGACCGGCGGCGGACCCGGACAAGGACGGCAGCCCGAACTCGCTGGAGTTCGCGCTCGGCGGCGTGCCGAACAATGGCAGCAATGGTCCGAAGGTGTTCCAATTCGCCGCCGACGGCAGCGACGCGGGCACCGAGCCGGAACTGCTCCTGACCATCGCGGTCCGCGGCAATCCGACCTTCAGCGCCGGCCCGGCTCCGACGGCCACCGTGGACGGGTTCACCTACACCGTGAACGGCAGCCTCACACTGGGCTCCTTCACCAGTGCCGTCTCGCCGGTGACCCCGGTCGCACCGCCCGCGCCGAATGCCGCACCACCCGCCGGCTACGTATGGCGCACCTTCAGTCTCGACGGATCGAACAACCTGCCGGGCAAGGGTTTCCTGCGGGTCTCCGTCAATTGAGCTCCCTGACGTAACGGGTACAACGGGAAGCCAACGGGGAGGCGTGCCATTTGGGTTTGTGGCACGCCTCCCTTTTCTTCAACATCCACTACCGATGAAGACCGCACTCGCGTTCTCCCTTTTCCTGGTCCTCGCCGCCCGCGGCGAAATCGCACGCTGGGCCGATGCCTCGATCCCCGTCACGGACGGCCTCGAACTCTGGCTCGATGCCAGCCGCGAAAACGAAGCCCGCGAGGCCCACTACATGAACCGCCTCGCCGACGGCCAGGCCATGGAGCTGTGGCATGACTCCTCCGGCAAGTCGCGGCACCTCGCCCAGTGGTCGAGCGTCTTCCGTCCCCTGTGGAAGGGTGGCAGCGTGGAGTTCCTCGGCGATGACTATCTGGCAGCGCTGCTCACGCCCGGCGTGGAAAGCCGGGAATGTACGATATTCATCGTAGCTGCGCCGGACCGCGCCAGCGGCGACTTCCCCGCCCTTTTCAGTGCGGCGAGAAGAGACGAGCACGACTACACCAGCGGCCTCACCATTGACTTCGGCCGCGCCCCCGGCCCCGACGGCCTGGCGGATTTCCTGAACGTGGAGGGCGCCGGCCAGACAGGTGCCCGGAACCTGTTCATCCAGCCGGTCGCCACGCGACGCGGCCATGTCTTCACGGTAACCAGCAGCGCGAAAGGAAGCGCCGCCCGTGTCGACGGTGAGGCGCACGGCAGGCGCGACCGCGGCGACGTCGCTTTCGCGATGGACCGCGTGGCCGTCGGCGCACGCTTCGTGGAGCCGGAGATGCGGCACTTCTTCAATGGCCGGATCGCCGAGGTCATGTTCTTCAACCGGACTCTCGGCCCGGAGGAAATCGCGAAGATGGAAGACTGGCTGAAGAACAAGCACGCCGGCTTCCTTCGCGCCTCCGCACCGCTCGCCCCGCGCGGCGCGGAGAAAGACCGTCCCATCGTGCAGATGCTCGTCCCCGGCTTCACCGTGGAAGAGCTGCCGGTGAAGGTCAACAACTTGAACAACATCGAGTATGCGCCCGATGGCCGGCTCTTCGCCGCCGGCTACGATGGCCGCTTCCACCTGCTGCGCGACACGGACGGCGATGGCATCGAAGACAAGCTCGATACCTTTTCCGACGAGACCTCCGACAACTACCCGCTCGGCATGGTGGTGAAGGACGGCATGCCACACGCCCTGCTCTCCGATGAGATCGTCCGCTTCCGCGATACCAATGGCGATGGCATCCCCGACAAGCGCGAAACCGTCGCGAAAGGTTGGGACGATCCAAAGCTGCGCGATGATCCCGGCCTCATGCACCGACGAGTGGACAGCGCCATGGCCCTCGCCGCCGGACCCGATGGCTCGTGGTATGTCACCATGGGCAGCGCGAATCCCGGCAATGGCTACTGGCAAAAGGCCGAGGGCGATATCTGGTCGCCGGACTCCGTGAAGACCGGCAAGCCCGCCTACTCGCCGGACAAGCGCCGCGGCTGCCTGCTGAAGATCTCACCGGACGGCAAGAAAGTGGAGCAGCTCAACAGCGGCCTGCGCTACATCATGTCGTTGCAATGGGATCGCCACGGCGAACTCTTCGGCACCGACCAGGAAGGCGCCACCTGGCTCCCCAACGGCAACCCCTTCGACGAACTCCTCCATCTCCAGACCGGCCGTCACTACGGCTTCCCGCCACGCCATCCGAAGCTGCTGCCCGACGTGGTCGATGAGCCCAGCCTCTGGGACTACGCGCCGCAGCACGAAAGCACCTGCGGCTTCCGCTTCAATGGCCCGGCCAAGGACCGCCCGCGCTTCGGCCCGGACTTCTGGGCCGACGATGCCATCGTCACCGGCGAATCCCGCGGCAAGCTCTGGCGCACCACGCTGGCGAAGACCTCCGCCGGCTACGTCGCGCGGAACCAGCTCTTCGCCTGCGTCGGCACGCTGATCACCGACTGCGCGATCTCGCCGAAGGGTGAACTCGTCATCTGCTGCCCCTCCGGCCCGCCGGACTGGGGCAGCGGCCCCGCGAAGGAAGGGCGGCTTTTCAAAATCCGCTACTCTGATCCAGACGCGCCCCAGCCGGTGCTGGTCCGCCCGATCAGCACCACGCAAACCCTCATCGAATTCGACCGTCCGCTTCCCAACACCGGCTGGGCCGATTTCGCATCCCGCGTCCATATCACCGGCGGCCGTCACGTCACGGCGGGCGACCGCTTCGAGGCCATCCGTCCGGGCTACGCCGTGGTCCGCGCTCAGCGCGAAGAACCCACCTTCGACGTCCCGGTGGAAGGAATGATCATGATGTCGGGCAACCGTTCCCTACTCATCCAGACCCCTCCGCGCGTCGCCGCGGTGAACTACGGCATCGCCATCGATTGGCCGCGCAGCGAAGCCGGCATCCGCCAGGCCCCTGCGATCGACCTCGCCCATGACCTCACCGGCTTGGAGGTAAAGTGGACGGGTGCCAACGGCGCAGAGCTGCCGTTTGCCAATGCCCCCTACTGGTGGCCGCATGCCGATCTCAAGGCCTTGGAAGTCTTCGGCCGCAGCAGCGACAGCATCGCCACCGGCCTCGCCGCCTGCAAGACGCCGGGCCATCTGACCCTCCACACCAAGCTCGACCTCTCGCACCTGCTCCAGCCGAAAGTCCAGCCCGGCGCGCACCTCGATTACACGCCGGAGCCGGAAACCGTCACCGTCACCGTCCGCAGCGATGCCGCCGTGAAACTCTCCGCCACCGGCGTGGAGGTCACCGCGAGAGGACCGAATCAAGCCTCGTTCACCAAAACCATCCGCGACGATCCCTGGCAGGAAATCGAAATCTCCCTCGCAACTCCCGCCAAGGATCTGGAGATCACCTGGCACACCACGCTCGATCCGCGCGAACGCCCGATGGCCGCCCCGCGCTTCCTCATGCCCTTCGCGGAGCGCCCTCCCGAGCCACAGGCAAAAAGCACCGCGCCCCCCGAGATCGCCGGCGGCAACTACGCCAATGGCCACCGCCTTTTCATGGGCAAGGCCACCTGCTTCACCTGCCACCAAATGCGCGGCGAAGGCAACGCCGTCGGCCCCGACCTCAGCAATACCGCCCACCGCGACTACGCCAGCGTGCTGCGGGACATCAACGAGCCCAGCGCCACCATCAATCCCGACGCCGTCGCCTACCAGATCACTCTCAAGAACGGCACCGCCGCCGTCGGCACCCGCATCGGCGAGACGGCCACCGAGCTAAAGCTGGCCTCCCCCGGCGGACAGGTGACCGTGGTGAAAAAAGCCGAGATCGTTAAAAACACAGCCCTCCCGGTTTCCCTGATGCCGCCCGGCCTGCTTACCGCGCTCAGCGAGCAGGAAAGGAAAGACCTCATGACATTCCTGCTCAGCGAGCCACAGCGGGATGAGTGACTGCGTCCTTCCCTTCCGCCCCGCATCGGCTACCGTCCCGGGTGATGCCTCCGCTCGATTTCACGCCCATTTCCAAGATGATCGTCTGGATGGCGATCATCTCGTGGCCGGTCGGCTTTGCCCTGGCGTGGTTTTGGCGCCGGCGCTGGATCGAGCGCTACGAGCGGCTCGGCGAATCGACCTCGGAGGAAATGCTCGATGAATTGGAAAAAGCGTGGGCCACCCGGCGCACGCTGCTGATCCGCACCTCCACCGAATACCTGCCCTTTGTCTTCGAACGCATCCGCGAGATCGTCGACAGCGGATTCGAGGACAAGCAGATGCTCTCGCTGCTGGAGCGCATCGACTACCACCGTCCAAATGAGGAGCAGCAGGCCGTCTTTCCCGTGGAAGTGAAAGGCCGCACCGTCGACCTGCACTTGAAGTGGGCACGCGATGAAGGCGACCGGATCCGCCTCCGCGTGACCGCGGCACCCGCCATCATCCGCGCACTGCGCGAGCAGAAGAAGAAGATCCCGAAGGCGGCGTTCGTGGACTAACGGAATCGATTGCCCGCTCCGGCGGTTTCTCCATCATCCGCTCCATGAGAAACCATTCCGGCGCGAGCAAGTGAACCCCGCGCTCGAACTCGCCGCCTTCGCCGGCCTGATGGCCCTCGGCCAATTCAGTCCCGGGCCGGACATGATCCTGCTCACCCGCACCGCGCTGGCGGAGGGAGCGAAGGCTGGCGCCATCATGGCCATCGGCATCGCCACCGGCCTGACCGTGCACGCCTCCATCGCAGTGGCTGGCCTGGCCGTCGCATTCGAACAAAGCCCCGGCCTCCGGAAAGCGATCTCCTGGTCGGCAGCCGCCTACTTGCTCTGGCTCTCCTGGTGCCTGCTGCGCTCCGCATTCTCACCACCCGTCGAAAAAGGCGAAAACACCGCGGCCCCCTCCTCCCGCGGCCCCTTCCTCCGCGGCCTGATTTGCAATCTGCTGAATCCGAAGGCCGTGATCTTCCTCGCCGCCACCTGCGCGCCGTTCCTGACCGGCACCCATCCGGCTTGGTGGCCGTTCGCGATCGCCGGCCTCGTCATCGTCCAGGGCGGCTCGCTGTGGGCACTGTGGGCATGGCTGCTCCAGTGGCGGCCACTCCGCACGCGCTACGAAAACTCGGCCCGCTGGATCGACGGGATCTTCGGCGTCGCCCTCGCGGCACTGGCGGTCAAGCTCCTGGTCGCTCCCTGAAAAATCCCGTTTGCAACTCCCCTTGGATTGCCTTTCATGCGGCAAGTCCCACTCGAAACGCATTTCCATTCCTTATTTCCCATCTCATGAAATTCCCTGCTCTCCGTTCCTTGGCCGCGCTCCTTTTCGCCGGAGCCGCCCTCGCCCTCAGCTCTTGCACCAATACCACCAGCTCCGGCAGCGCTTACACCTCGTTCAAGTTCGATCCGCCGGTGAAGCAGCCGACTGGCTCGGCCGGCATCCGCGTGAAAATGAGCACCGGCGCCCAGCGCTTGTATGTGGTGCAGGGCGATCAAGTCCTGCTCGCCACGCCGATCTGCGTCGGCACCGCCGGAGCTCCCACCCCGCACGGCACCTTCCCGATCCGCGCCAAGCAAATGCAGCGCCGCCGTGCCAGCGAACCCGGCTCCGGCTACCCCATGACCTACTGGATGGAATTCTCCGGCCCCGCCTACGGCATGCACTGGGGCTTCGTGAAGCCCTACCCGGCCACCCACGGCTGCGTCCGCCTCCCGCTGAACTCCGCCCGCAAGATCTTCGGCCTCGTCAAAGTCGGCACCCCGGTCGACGTCGCCACCAGCCAGCCGCTGGACGCCACCGTGGGCAAGTCCCTGCCAAGGATCGACGACAGCGCCCTGCCAAATCCGCCGATGTCCTACCTGCTCAGCCCGCAGGTCTTCAGCGATGCCGAGAAGGGCAAGATGTGGAACTTCTGATCCGTCCCCGCGATCCTTAGACCTTTCCATGCCGTGGCCGCCTTGTGCGGTCGCGGCATTTTCTTTGTTAGCCAGTCAGTCCCGCGAGCGCTCCCAGGAACTCACCCGGCCGCCCTTGAAGAGCACCGAGGCCCGGCGATACGGCACGTAGGTGATTTCCGAACCAAGGCCGTAGCCGGAGTAGGGATAGCCGTAGCGCCCATAGCGACCGTAGCCGTAGCCCCCATAACCCCAGCCGCCCACGAAGGAATTCGTGTAGACCGGCGTCGATCCGGCGTAGTCCCAGCGCAGGGTGGAGGTGCCGTTTTCACTGCCCTCGTATTCGCGGCTTGGCGAGCCCCAAGCCAAGTAGACCGCGTCCGTGCTCATTCCCTTGTCGATCTGCCCGCGCTCCACGAGTTGCTTCTGCTTTTCCGGGAGGCGGTCAAACTTCATTGGTTGGGCGGCAATTCGTGCCTCCGGCGTGGACGGCGCACAGGAGGCGAAAACCAGCGCCGAAAGTGCGGCAGCGAGCACGAGTTTCATGCCAAATCCGATACACCCCGCCGTCCTTGCGTGCAAACCTCCGCCGTGACGAAAAATTCCGCCGGAAAGTCGCTTGCCAACCCCGAAATCGCCGACTCAATCTCGCGGCGCAAACGTCCCTGATTTTCCCATGTCCGATCTGCTCGAAGACGAAGACCTCTCCTCCGCCCTGAAGAAGTGCCCCGAGTGGGAGTACGAGAAAAACGCGATCACCCGCACCTTTGAGTTCGAGGAATTCATGGACGGGATCGACTTCGTGAACAGCGTCGCCGACATCGCCGACGAAGCGCAGCACCACCCGGACATCCGCATCAACTACACCAAGGTGACCCTCAAGCTCACCACCCACGACGCCGGCGGCGTGACCGAAGCCGACGTCGAGCTCGCCCAGCGCGTCGACAACCTCGTCGACTGACCCACACCGGACGTTTCCAGATTTCCCTCGAAAAGGCCCGCCTCCCGCGGGCCTTTTTATTGTAGTCCGCACTCTCCGAGTGCGGAACGAAGCTGCTCTACCTGCAGTCGGAGACCTCCAGCTCTTCCTGCGACGGCCCCCGAAGAATCCGGGTCACCTCGGCATCATCAGCTCCTCATCTTTCATCCCCGTCAGCTCCCTCAGCCCTTTCATCAACCGGATCAGGATCACGAACAGAATCCCCATCACCGGCAGGCCGATAACCGCAAAACTCCAGCCGGTCAGCTTCCCGATGATCGTATTATAGGTGGACAAGGCATCCCCCGCGGTGGCGTTGAAGTCCCGGAAAAACCACTGCGCCAGCCCGAGATTCATCGCCGCGCTCAAAACGAAGGAACACGCGAAGAACCGCGTCGCCTGCAAGAGCAGGCGCTGATACCCGCTTTCCGCCCCGAGCTGCGCCACCCGGTCCTCGATCTTCGGAACGTCGAAGATGGTGTCATTATAGAGAAAGACCCGGATCAAGGGACTCTCCGATTTGTGCGAGGCGAGAATGGCGAATGCCAGCACCAGCGGGATCGATGCTTCCTTGATGCCAAAGAGCAGCCCCGCATTCGGCTTCACCGTCCCATCGGCATTCCACAAATACAGCGTCAGCCCGCCCGTCAGCAGCACCGAGATGAAGCCCAGAGCCGAGAAGACATTCCCCTTCCGCGTCTTCACGAAGTGCCAGATGCCGTAGGCCAGCGGCGGGATCAGCGCCACGATCATCGCCCACATCGGACCGATGTGCCACGGCCGCACCGCCTTCCCCAGCTTCCGCTGGAGCTCCGGATCCTTGCTCAGGTAGCTGAGCACCAGCACCGGGATCAGCACGTTGATCAGGATGTTCGCGAGCGGATGCTCCTGCGGCGTCTTGGCCTTGGGGTCGGGCATGGGATGGATTTCGCCCGGAGCCAAGCCGCTGCCCCGCCGCTTGCAAACGAAAAAGGGCCGCAGTTCCGCCTTCCACGGGGCCCCGGGGCCGACCTTGAGGGTTGCCCGTCGCCTCGCGGGGTGCTTCCCTCCGCCCGCCGTGTCCGTGTCCCATCCGTCATCCATCCGCCGCACGCTTGCCATCATCTCCCACCCGGACGCAGGCAAGACCACGCTCACGGAGAAATTCCTCCTCTACGGCGGCGCCATCGACCTCGCCGGCTCCGTCACCTCCCGCCGCGACCGCCGCCAGACCACCTCCGACTGGATGGAGCTGGAAAAGCAGCGCGGCATCTCGATTTCCTCCACCGTCCTCCAGTTCCAATACGGCGGCTTCCACGTGAACCTCCTCGATACCCCGGGTCACGAGGACTTCTCGGAAGACACCTACCGCGTGCTCACCGCCGTCGACGCCGTCATCATGGTGGTCGATGCCGGTAAGGGCGTCGAAGCCCGGACCCGCAAACTCTTCGAAATCTGCCGCCTCCGCGGCATCCCCATCTTCACCTTCATCAACAAGCTCGACCGCCCGACCCGCTCGCCGATCGACCTCGTGGATGAAATCGAAAACGTCCTCGGCATCGCCTCCCACCCGATGAATTGGCCCCTCGGCGATGGCCCGCGCTTCCGCGGCCTGATCCAGCGGCGGGATGGCCAGCTCAATCTCTTCGAGAAAACGAAAGCCGGTGCCTACCGCGCGCCCGTCTCCGTGATGGGCCTCACCGACCCCGCCGTGCGTGAGCACGTCGATGCCGACCTCGTCGACAAGGCGATCGAGGAAATGGAGCTGCTCGATATCGCCGGTGCCCCCTTCGATCTCGAGCGCGTGCTGAAGGGCGAGCTCACCCCCGTCTTCTTCGGCTCCGCCGCGAACAACTTCGGCATCCAGCTCCTGCTCGATGGCTTCCTCTCGATGGCCCCCGAGCCCTCCGGCCGCAAGTCCGGCGAAACGATGATCGAGCCGGAAGACAAGCGCTTCAGCGGCTTCGTCTTCAAGATCCAGGCGAACATGAACCCGAAGCACCGGGACCGCATGGCCTTCATCCGCATCGTCTCCGGCAAGTTCGAGCGGGACATGCAGGTCTGGCACGGCTCCGCCGCCAAGCAAATCCGCCTCTCGAATTCCCAGAAGCTCTTCGCCCAGGAACGCGAGATCGTCGATGAAGCCTTCGCCGGTGACGTCGTCGGCCTCGTCGGCAATCAGCCCTTCGAAATCGGCGACACCCTGACCGTCGACAACTCGATCAAGTTCGACGAGATCCCGATCTTCCCGCCCGAGTGCTTCGCCAATATCCGCGGCCGCAGCACCGCCACCGCCAAGCGCTTCCGCGCCGGCATGGACCAGCTCGTCCGCGAAGGCGTCATCCAGCTCTTCGAAACCGCCGGCGGCTCCGCCTCCCTGTTAGGCGCCATCGGCCCTCTCCAATTCGAAGTCCTCAAGTACCGCCTCGAATCCGAATACGGCGCCGAAGTCATCGTCGAGCAATGCCCATGGCAAGTCATCCGCTGGCTGATGAAGGATGATGAGCCCGTCACCGGCGCATTCCCTCCCACCGACGATCTCCCCGGCGGCTGCGCCCTCGCCAAGGACTCCGCCGGCCACTGGGTCGTCCTCGCCGAAGCCGAATGGGCCCTCCGCAGCTTCAAGCGCTACCACGAACAGTGGGACCTCGCCGAGCGTCTGGTGAAGTGACTAGCATATCCGCCGCCGAGGTCTCACGCCGCGACCTCAACATCAACTAATGGCTAGATCGAACTCTCGACCGGAAGCGCATGAAGGCGATCGACTTGAATTCCATCCCTTACAAGCACCGGTTCAGCGGAGCTTCATTACTGATCTCAAAGGCCAACAAGCTGGTGGGATTGGGACATCCTCTTAAGGTTATCGATCCCCAGAAAGGACTCGCGGCATTAGCCTACTACGACATGGCATTGGCGCTGATAAAGCCATTCGATCCCAACTATTCCACTGCTCTGAATTGGAAGTGCAACGTGCTGCGGGCACTTGGCCAGTATGAGGATGCGGTTGAATGGTACAGCGAGATCATCCGCATCTCGGACGAAACCGACGGCAAGGCGAAGCGCAATGCTACAGCGGTATTGGCCGAAGAGATGATCCAAGCATGCGAGGGAAGGAAGAATGAACCGCTCGAAGTCAATGACGCCGACGCGGCGTTATTTGATGACCCTCCGTTCTGCATGCATGCGGAGAAGTTTTGCGACTGGCTGAACGAGGGTAAATTCAGCAAGGCCCATCAGCTCCTATCTCCAGCACTTAAGGAGACCTTCCCAGTCCCAGCGTTGAAAACGGCGTGGCAAAAAATGACCGGGCATTCCAAGCCTGAAGATATTTCGCTGGCCCTGGAACAACACACGGTGGACTGGCCCGGCCGCAAGCCCGACGAAATCGGATGGTGCTACTTCTCGATTTCAACAGCGGAATTCAGCGAGGCCGTCACCGTGGTGATCGGCGGGAAGGACCATGCGTTCTTGATTACAGAGCTTGAGTTTGGCCGCCCTTAGCAACGGCAACTCGCCCCCTCACCATTTCCCTTTTCCCTTGAGAGAACCTAGCCGCCTCCTTACACGGAGGCTCGATCACACGTTTCCTTATAACATCATGCTCGGCTTCGGTTGGTGCCATCTTCAATCTTCCCGCGAGCCTCTGCGGGACGCTTCCCTCGATGAAGTCGGCGATATCGACGACGAGATCGACCGGACGGATGTTGCAATGTTCGCTGCCTTCAGGGAATGGATGGGCAGGCAGGATGATCCATACCTCGTCTGGACACTTCTGGAACAGCACAACAATCACCACGGACTGCTGACCTTCAGCCTCTCCCGCAATCACCGCTCATCACTGGTGTGG
Source organism: Luteolibacter sp. Y139 (assembly GCF_038066715.1). Taxonomy (NCBI): domain Bacteria; kingdom Pseudomonadati; phylum Verrucomicrobiota; class Verrucomicrobiia; order Verrucomicrobiales; family Verrucomicrobiaceae; genus Neoluteolibacter; species Neoluteolibacter soli. The sequence goes on from NZ_JBBUKT010000003.1 coordinate 337,570, forward strand.
GACATGCTGAGTTGGATCGTGAAGAATGCTCCCGGCAGCTACGGGCTCTTCTACTGCCACGACGACGAGGACACCATGGATCGGAATTCCTATGACCGGCATCCGCCGATGGACTACGACAACGTCTTTAGGGTACACCGGATCAAGAACGGCAAACTTGAAGAGCTGGCAGATCCATTCTTTGGCCTCGTCGAAGGAGACCTCGAACCAATTCATCCCTACAACCGCGCGGAGTCCTGATCGCTGCGTTGAGATGAGTCCGACCCCATGGCGGAAATCAACACCATCGAAGAGATTCGGGAACGGCTTCGTTCCCCACGGCCACCATTCCTGGAACTATGGGCAACCGCACCTCCTGACCGATCGCTCTGTGCACTCATCAGCGGCGATGTGGGCTGGTTGATGTTCCTGCGAGAGAATGGAGACGCAGGGTTCAGCACTCGCAATCCTGACTACTCGGGCAGCGCGGATGAATTCATCGATTACCAACTCGAGAACGGGCAGCACGACCAATATCCCGCCTCTTGGGCGCTGCCAGTCTCCGAGGTCCAGCGGGCGCTGGAACATTTCATCACCCACGCCGAGCCCGCTCCGTGGCTGACCTGGCACAATGATTCCGGTGACGGCACCGTGATCGGCGGGAGACCCGACCCCTGACATCAGACGATGGAAGGAATCGCGTTCTCGAACTCAGAGCTGTCAGAACTCCTCCCGCACGATCACGCCGGACCTCATTCACTTGCTCCGGGAATGGGGCCTCACGTAAGTCCCATCTTTCCTGAAGTAACCATGGACGTAGACCGGATCGCTTGAGGAGCTTGTCGAAGGAGCCTTGCCTGATTCTCCGGTCTTCGAGTCGCGATTGCCCTCGTTAGACCGGTTGTCTGCCAGCTGCCCGTTGGGGGAGGTTCGATAGTGGCCGGGAACATAAGTCCCGTCGGTTCGAGAGTAGCCGGCCACCCACACCCAAGGACCAGTCGAGGACGCCGCCAATAGGCGGGCTTCAGTCCGGGTGACCTTTCTGACATCGCTCGTTTTGGATCCCGGCGGGCTGTTGTCGACGTAGAGCATATCACCCGCCGAACCCGAGCCCGGCCCAACCGCCAAGAGCTTCTTCAAACGCTCCTCCTCGGCCTTCTCCCTGGCTTCAGCCAAGCCCTTCTCGTAGCTCGCAGCCTTGGCCGGATCATACCCGAAGCGCTTGCGCAGCGTTTCCGGCAGATTCTCCAGACGAACCGTGGCTGAGCCGGTTGAATGATAAAAGCGGATCTCGCTGGGAGTTACCACACACCTCCGAATGTCCTCGAACTTCCTGCCATCGAGCGTTTGCAGGACTTTGAGATCATCCATCGTCTCGTAGAACGACGCCCCGGGATTCAACCCGAGTGCAATCTGGGACTCCTCCGTCAGCTCATCTTGGGAAATCCGCCAGACTCCTCCGGCATGCACGATCCTGAGTAACCCGTCGGCTTCCCGCGAGACTGCAGTGACCTGTTCCACTGATTTACCTTTTGTCGTCGTGATCCGTGCGGCGAGCACCTCGCCACTTGCAGGGAACATGCAGAGCACGAACGCCCATAGGGCATAGATGAGGACACGACTAGACATTGGGGAGAGAAAAACATACGGAAATTAGTTTATCCCACTACCATGTAAACAAGATTCCTTCACTCTAGCCGTGCTCCTATTTCCCCGGCCCGGATTGTCCAAACGTTCTGACAAAGAGGCTACCAAGCACTACCCCACGGCGAAGCCACGCATTGAATGACTGTCCCTCCTCAGAAGAATCCTGAATCCATGCAGCCTTCCGAAATCGGCCAAAGCTATGACTCCATCGCCCGCCGCTGGCTGGAGCCGCATCTTGAGTCGAACGGAATTCGCCAGCACGAGCACGCCCTCAAATTCCGCCCCGACGGCGGCTCGGCACTCGATGTCGGCTCAGGATGCAGCGGCCGCTTCATCCGCCTGCTGCAAAGTCGCGGCTACTTCGTGGAAGGCCTCGACGTCTCCGCACAAATGATTGCCTTTGCGCAGCAGCGGAATCCCGACGTCACCTTCCACCACGCCGACATCTGCGAGTGGTCGCCACCTCGACAGTACGACTTCATCACCGCGTGGGACAGCATCTGGCACGTGCCGCTCCAGCACCACGAGGCAGTCTTGCAAAAGCTCTGCGGAGCCTTGTCCCCCGGTGGCATCTTCATCTGGACGACAGGCGGACTGGATGAGCCGTCGGAGAAACACGACTCCGCGATGGGCCCGCCGGTCTACTACAGCGTCCTGGGCATTCCAAAGACACTCGAGGTCATCGCCGACGCCGGATGCATCTGCAGGCACCTGGAATACGACCAGTATCCCGAAAAGCATCTCACCCTCATCGCTCAAAAGACCTGACCTCCTGCCCTTGGGCAGAGGCAGAACCCGCGGAAGGCAGACACCCTAAATGTCAGACGCATCAAGCCTCCCCTTTTCCTCCAGCTCCCGGACCCGCAGTTCCAGCCCCGCGATCGTTTCAAAGACGAGCCCCAGAATCCGCTCCGTCCGCACGCGGTCCTCCTCCGGCATTCCGGCGAGTTCCTCGGCCAGAACGGCAGCAAGCGGGGAGTTTTCATCCTGGGGGGACATGGGAGGAGGGAGGAAGGGATTCCGACACTAACACAACTCTCCCCGATCGACATAGGATAAGTAGAAAAAATCGGCATCGCGACCGTTGGGAAGCCTACCACCTCATCCCGGCTCGCTTGATTGAGACCCAGCTCTCCCAGCCAGCCATCGAAACATGAGCTGTCCCTTTCCCAAGCTTCTGCGAAAAGTGGAGAAGTGCACCACGGTAGATCCCGTGGCGTCCTTCGTCGCATCCCATAACGAAACGGGCCGGCCATGAAGACCCTCTTGCTCTCCCTGCTCCTGTTCCCGATCACCGCCCACGCGGCAGGCATCGTGCTGTCATCCCCCTCCGACTACCAAGTCATCCAGCGCCAGACCGCCGCTCAGGGTGAGCTGACCGTGGCCGGCAGCTTGTTGGAGACGGACGGCCCGGTAGACGTGGAAATACGGCTGGTTCACGATGGTAAGGCCGAGGAATGGAGCCGCCTTGCCGGATCCGTCAAAGGGTCCGCCTTCTTGGGAAAAATCCAGCTCCCTGCCGGTGGCTGGTATCGCATGGAAGCGCGCGCCACGCGCGATGGCCAGGTGCTGGCGGAAGCCGTCACGGAGCACTTCGGCATCGGCGAAATCTTCGTCGTCGCCGGCCAGTCGAACTCTGCGAATCACGGCGAGGAAAAGCAAAACACCAGCACTGGACAGGTAGCCTCCTTCGATGGCCAGCGCTGGCTGCTCGCCAGTGATCCCCAGCCCGGAGCCAGCGGCACCGGCGGCAGCTTCATGCCGCCTTTGGGCGACGCACTCGCCACCCATTTCAAGGTCCCCATCGGCTTCATCGCCTGTGGCATCGGCGCCACCAGTGTCCGCGAGTGGCTGCCGGAAGGCTCGGTTTTCCCCGCTCCACCAACCCGGACAACTCGGGTCGAGCAGCGCGCCGACGCCCAATGGACGAGCAAGGGCGCAGCCTTCACCATGCTAGTGCGCCGCATGAAGCAAGCCGGACCGCAGGGCTTCCGCGCCGTGCTCTGGCACCAGGGTGAAAGCGATGCGAACCAGACCGATTCCAAGTGCACGCTGTCCGGCGACCTCTACCGCCAATACCTTGCCACCATCATCCGCGAATCACGGAAACAAAGCGGCATCGAGGCACCATGGTTCGTCGCCCAAGCCAGCTACCACGTACCCGGCGATGAATCCTCGGATGACCTCCGCTCCGGCCAAGCAGCCCTGTGGAAGGAAGGCATCGCCCTCGAAGGACCCGACACCGACACCCTGAAAGGCGACCTCCGCGAAGCCAACGGCAAAGGAGTCCACTTCAGCAGCAAAGGACTCCGCGAACACGCCGCGCTGTGGGAGCGAAAGATCACCCCATGGCTGGAGCAGAACGTGAAGTAGTCATCAGGCTTGAACGAGGCTTCGTCGCTTACTTTTCACTGTCTTCCTTGGATAGCACCCCAGCTTCACACCTTCTCCAAATGGACACACTCCAGGAATTGCAAAGATGGTACCACTCTCAATGCGACGGCGACTGGGAACACGAAAACCTCATCCAGATTCGCACGCTGGACAATCCAGGCTGGAGAGTCGTCATCGATCTCATGGACACCGATCTGGAAGAGCGCCCGTATGCAGGGACCGCGAAGGAGCTCTCAGAACCGGAGCACGACTGGATTCATTGTGCCGTCCGGGATGGGAAATGGGAAGGAGCCGGCGGAGCACTTATGCTTGATGAGATTCTTCGCACCTTCTTGGCCTGGGCCGCAAAAAAGTAACCAGACAACGCGCCATTACCATTCCGGCCAAGCCTACCTTCCAGGAACATGAGCCTCCCAGCGCCCCATCTGAGCATCGCGCCTGCGACCGACCTCTCGGCACCGGACTGCGACCTCGTCCGCCAGTGGCTGCGCGAGCACAACTGGTCCGCCAACCCGGCCTTCATGGAACTGCTTCAGCAGCCGGAGCACCAGGCACGCTCGCTCATCCTCCTCGCCACTGCCGATGACCGCATCGTAGGCGGCCTCTTTGCCGAGACCCAACTCGCATGGCTCCGCATCTCCATCATGTCCGTGGATCCTGAATCGCGTTCAAGAGGCATCGGCACGGCGCTGCTCGCCGAAGCGGAACGCCAAGCCATCACCCGCGGCTGCAGGCATGCCTATGCCGATACCATGGACTATCAGGCACCGCGCTTCTACCTGGCTCACGGCTTCACCGTGGCGGGAGAAATTCCCGACTGGGACTCGCACGGCCACAACAAGCTCTTCCTTACCAAGCCTCTCCAGTGAGTCCGGCTCGGCAGCGTTAATTTCTAACGATCTGCCAACTCGCTTGTCTACCAAGCCGGACACGCAAGCGTGCGACAAGATCGCCCCTTGCTGCGGACCTTCCGCATTGCCTATCTTGACATCGTCAGCCTCATGGCCCCGCCCGTCCCCCCCGATGAGCGATCACGAACATCTCCGCCAATTCGAGGACCAGTCCCTGCCACTGGACCTCTGGCACCACCGTGCCCATCTCAAGGTCGCGTATCTCTACCTCAGCCGTTTCCCGTTCGAGGAAGCCCTGAACCGTTTGCGCTCCGGCATCCGCGCCTACAATGCCGCCCATGGGATCGGGGACACACCCACCGGCGGTTACCACGAGACCATGACCTGCGCGTGGTGTCACCTCGTCCACACCACCCTCCGCCAGTTCGGTCCGGCAGCGTCCTCCGATGCCTTCCTCGACGCGCAGACCCAGCTCAAGGACAAGCGCGTCCTGCTGCTCTTCTACTCGCGGGACCTCATCATGTCCCCAGAGGCAAAGTCCTCTTTTATCCCGCCCGATTTGGCACCGCTGCCGCAACCGCTCGACCCCCGGGCATGAAACGGAAGCCACCTTTCGACGGTAAAAAGTCGCAATTTATCGCGTCCTACATCATTTTCCTGATTTCCAATTATAGCAATTTACCGTCAAAACAGCGCAACCCAATGACCGTCCCGCGATGCGGGCCACGCCGAACCTTCCCTCCAACGGATCCCCGCCATGAAAACCAAAGTGACCTCCCGAAGCCTGCTCCCATGGGGCGGCGGTCTCATGGTGCTCATGCAGTTCTCTTGCGCGGACTTCCGGGACGCGCGCGACTACGAACGCAAACGGGAAAGATTTGCGGAAGAAGGCGTCATCCTCCCTCCCAAGGCGCCGTTGCCTCCAATTCCTCTATTCTAGCATCCCGATGCCCTTCCGCCTCCATGCGAATCCGCCGCGGATGGCCAGCACCCTCCCGGCAAAAAAAGTCATGAACGATCCGGTGCGCGAGCTGTATTCCGAACGTCGCTATCCGGACCTCAGTCATCCGGTGACGGACATTTCACGCCTGTGGGTCAGCGCCCGGGTGGCCGGGCTGGCGCAATTGGCGGAACCCACCAACTGCCGGGTCTTGGAGTTCGGCTGCGCCGCGGGGCAAAACCTGCTGCCGCTGGCCGCCCGCTATCCGAAGAGCGACTTCACCGGGCTGGACTTTTCCGACACCGCGGTCCGCCAAGCCCGCCAGCTTTCCTACGACGCCGGGCTTTCTAACATCCGCTTCGAAACCGCGGACCTCCAGCACTGGCGGGCATCGCACCCATGTGACTTCCTGATCGCCCACGGCGTGTTCTCTTGGGTGCCGGATGAGGTGAAAACCCGCGTGCTCGATCACTGCGGGCAGGTCCTTTCGGAAAGCGGCGTCGCCTGCATCTCCTACAATACCCTGCCCGGTTGGTCGCTGCGACGCGACCTGGTGCCGCTGGTCAAAGCGCTCGCCAACAATCCCGCCGCCGCCGGCCTCGGCGAAACCGTGGAATCCGTGGCCGCCTCCCTAGCCGACATGGCTGGCGCGAACACCGCCCACGCCGCAAACGTGCAGGCCATCTGCCGGGACATGGTGAAAAAGGGCCCGACGGTCCTCCCCTTTGATGACTTCGCCCCGATCTGCGACGCCGTCTATTTCGCCCAGTTCGCAACCTGGGCGGCGGAGCGCGGCCTCCGCTACCTCGGCGAGGCGCGCCTCCAGGACAATCTGCCGGACGGCGTCTCGCCGGAGGCGTTCGATCGACTCGCGCCCCTCGCTGCCGACCCCATCCTCCTCCAGCAGACGCTGGACCTTCTATCCGGCCGGACCCACCGCAATAGTCTCTTTTGCCGGGCCGATGCCCCGCTGGAAGACAACACCACCACCGCGGTAGTGATGCACTTCGCCGCCGGGCTGGGCTCAATCAAGCTCCCCCCTGTGGAAAGCCTCGCGGTCAGCCAATTCCGCGAGCTGCTTGAGGAAGTCGCCCCGTCCTGCATCTCCGTGCAGGAGCTGATCCGGCGGACCGCGGAGCGCTTGGGCAGCAGTTGGGACCCGGCCCGCCACGGCCGCGAACTGGCCGGCTGGATCTATCAGGCAGCACGCCTCGGCGGCATCGAATTGCGCTCGGAGCCGTTGGAAATCCGCCGGGAATCCCTCGCTGCCCCGCAGCTGTCCCCGCTGAACCTCCACTTCGCCGCCGCGAACCGCCCCGTAGTGGATGTCCGCCATTTCCCCTGCCGCTTTCCAGATGGCCATGAGCGCCTGCTGGCGGCGATGGACGGCTCCCAGCCAGCCGATCAACTGGCCGAGCGAGCTCGCGAAGAATTCCCCCAGCTGGATTTCCCTCGCTGGCTCGCCCACCTGGCCGAGCGCGGAATCGTCACCTGATGCCAAGCGGGTTCGTTCATTTCAGATTGAACAATCCGGCTCAGCTAGTTATGCCGCCGCCTGTGCGACCGGCCCGCGAAGAGGAAGAAGTCCGCGAATTTCCGACGCTCGGGGCGCTGGAAGCGCAGGTGATCCAGGTCTTCGTCGACGGCGTGAAGGTACTCGGCCTCCCCCGCTCCATCGGGGAAATCTACGGCCTCCTCTTCATCTCGCCGGAGCCCCTGTCGTTGGACGACCTCGTCGAGCGCCTAGGCATAAGCAAGGGCTCCGCCAGCCAAGGGCTGCGCGCGCTCAAAGGCCTCGGCGCCGTCCGCGAGATCGACTTGGAAAACTCTCGACGCCTTCATTTCCAAGCAGATACGGAGCTCAAGCGACTCGTCGGCGGCTTCATCCGCGAACAGGTCCGGCCCCATCTGGAAAGCGGGCAGTCGAAAGTCGGCCGCCTCCTTGAAGTCGCCTCGGATGAACCGGACGCGGAGCTCCAGGCCTTCTTCAAATCCCGGGTGACCCAGCTCGAATACTGGATGTCAAAGGCACGATTCGTCCTGCCCATCCTGCAAAAAGTCCTCGGCGAATGAGCGAGCTCCCCCCCAGCGAGCGTGCCTGGTACTGCCTGAAAACGCAGACCAAACGGGAAGCCATCGCCGCCGCCCATCTCCGCGAGATTGAGGGCGTGGAGGTCTTTTGCCCCCTGCTGCGCTACCGCAAGGCGACCCGCCGCGGCAAAATCTGGTGGGTCGAGGCACTCTTCCCCGGCTACATTCTGGCCCGCTTTCAACTGCGCACCGACGAACGCGCGGTCATGTACTGCGCAGGCGTCCGCGGACTGGTCCGCTTCGGCGACAAGGTCCCGGAAGTGCCGGACGATTTCGTGGAGCTGCTCCGCCAGGAAGTGGCCAAGCAGGGGGAAAAGGAAGTCCTGACGGTCGGCCCCCGAATCACTGAGGGAGAAGAGGTTGAGCTCGCCCACGGCCCGCTCGGCGGGGTAAAAGCGACCGTCGTGGAAGTCCTCCCCGCCCGCGAACGCGTCCGGGTCCTGCTGGAATTCCTCGGCCGCGAGCAGGTGGTGGAGGTCGACCTTTTCTCGCTGCTCCTCCCCCGCAAACCCCTTCCATGACAACCCCGCCACTCCGGATTGTTCATTTTGGATTGAACGGAGAGCCGATTTTTCGATCCATCGCGCCGTTAGGCGCTCCCGATGAAGCCGCCTGAAACCAATACCTTCCGACTGCCGCTGCTGGTCTTGTCCGTGCTTCGGGCAAACGACCAAGGGCGGCAGCTTGGCTAAACCTCCCCCCCATACTCCCATGACTCCCATCGAAGATCTCAAAGGCAAGACCGCCGTGGTTACCGGCGGTGCCGGATTCGTCCCATCCCACCTCGTCGATCGCCTGCTGGCGGACGGCCTGCGGGTCGTGGCACTGGACAATTTCGTCACCGGCCACCGGCGCAACATCGCCCACCTCGAAGGGAATCCGAACTTCACCTTCATCGAGCAGGATGTTTCCCAGCCCTACGATGTCGAAGGCCCCGTCGCCTTCGTCTTCCACATGGCCTCCCCTGCGAGCCCGATCGATTACGTCCAGATCCCGATCGAGACCCTGAAGGCCGGCTCCTACGCCTCGCACAATGCCCTCGATCTCGCCCTGCGGAAAAAGGCGACCTACCTCGTCGCTTCCACCTCCGAGGTCTATGGTGACCCCGAGATCCACCCACAGCCGGAAACCTACTGGGGCAATGTGAACTCAATCGGCGTGCGCTCCTGCTACGATGAAGCAAAGCGCTACGCCGAGGCCGCCACGATGGCTTACCACCGCGCCCACGGCCTCGACACCAAGATCGTCCGCATCTTCAACACCTACGGCCCGCGCATGCGCCTCGACGACGGCCGCGTGGTCCCCGCCTTCATCGGCCAGGCCCTCCGCGGCGAGCCGCTCACCATCTTCGGCGATGGCACCCAGACCCGCTCCTTCTGCTACGTCTCCGACCTGGTAGACGGCATCTGGCGCCTCGCCCGCTCGACCACGCATGAGCCGGTCAACTGCGGCAACCCGCACGAAATGAGCATGCGCCAGTTCGCGGAAGCGATCGCGGAAGTCTTCGGCATCGAGCTGACGGTCGATCCCAAGCCGCTTCCTCCGGACGACCCGAAGGTGCGCAAGCCGGACATCACCCGCGCCAAGGCAGTCCTCGGCTGGGAGCCGGTCGTGCCCTTCGACAAGGGCATCCGCGAGACCATCGAGTACTTCCGCGGACAGCTTCAACCCGCGTGATCCTTGTCGCCTGACGCCAGCGTCGATTTCCTGATCGTCGGAGCCGGGTTCTCGGGTCTCGTCGCAGCGGAACGGTTATCCAATGCCGGATTCCGCTGCGTGGTGGTGGACAAGCGCCCGCACCTCGGCGGCAACGCCTACGATCGCGTCGATGCGGCGGGCGTGCTGGTCCACGATTACGGCCCGCATTACTTCCGCACGAATTCCCAGCGCATCGTCGACTACCTCGGCAAGTTCACCGAGTGGCAGGACGCGGACTATAAGATCAAGAGCTACTCGGAAGGCCGCTACTGGAGCTTCCCGATCAACCTCCACACCTTCGAGGAAATCGTCGGCCACCCGGCGACCACCGAGGAGTTCGAGGCCTGGATCGAGGAGCACCGCGTCCCGGTCGATGAGCCGCAGAACTCCGAGGAACTGATCCTCTCCAAGGTCGGCCGCGAACTCTACCGCCGCTTCTACGAGGGCTACACCCTCAAGCAGTGGCAGCGCCACCCGCGCGATCTGGACGCCAGCGTCTGCGGCCGGGTGCCGATCCGCACCAATCGCGACGACCGCTACCTCAACGAGGAATTCCAAGCGCTGCCGAAGGACGGCTTCACCGCGATGTTCGGGCGCATGCTCGATGCCTCGCCAAACGTCGAACTCCACCTCGGCGTCGATTTCAACGAAGCCTGCCAGCGCTGGCGCCACCGTCACCTGATCTTCACCGGCCCGGTGGATGAATACTTCAAGCGCCGCTACGGCGCACTTCCGTACCGCTCGCTGAGCTTTGAGCACGAAAGCTTCACCGCCGACCAGCTCAAGGCCCGCGAGCTCATCGCCGGAAAACCCGGCTTCTGGCAGCCCGCCGTGCAGGTGAACTACCCCGACGCGGACGTTCCCTACACCCGCATCGTCGAGATCAAGCACGTCACCGGGCAGAAAATCGACGCCTCCACGATCATCCGCGAATTCCCGCGGAACTGGACACCGGAGGAGGAGCCGTTCTACCCCGTGCCCGCGGACGACGCGAAGACCGCCTACCGCCGCTACGCCGAGCTGGCCGCCGCGGAGGAAAACGTTAGCTTCATCGGCCGCCTCGCCACTTACCGTTATTACAACATGGACCAGGTCACCGGCATGGCACTCGCCGAAGCCGATCGCCTGATCGCCCGCTACTCACCGGCTCCGCATGCTTGAAAAGTTGAAATCAAAACAGGGCTCCGTCGGCGTCGTCGGCCTCGGCTACGTTGGGCTGCCGCTTCTGCTGGCCTATGCCAAGGCAGGCTTCCGCGCCGTCGGTATCGACATCGATCCGGGCAAACCGGAAGCGCTGCTCGCTGGCCGCAGCTACATCAAGCACATCCCCGGCGAGCACGTGTCCGAAGCGCTCGCATCCGGCAGGCTGGAGGCGACCACCGACTTCTCGATCATCAAGACCCTCGACGCGATCATCCTCTGCGTCCCCACACCGCTCGATGAACACTTCGAGCCGGACCTGAGCTACGTGGTGAACACGGTCGAAGCCGTGGTACCGCATTTGAAGGCAGGCCAAGTGCTCAGCCTCGAAAGCACTACCTACCCCGGCACCACCGACGAGGAAGTCGTGACGCGCGTCGAGAAGGCCGGCTTCAAGGTCGGCACCGAGATTCACGTCGTCTATTCGCCGGAGCGCGAAGACCCGGGCAATACCAAGTTCTCCGCGACGAACATCCCGAAGGTCGTCGGTGGCATCACGCCTGCCTGCCTCGAGGCTGGCGTCGCGCTCTACGAAGCCGCCTTCGAGCAAGTCGTGCCAGTCAGTTCCTGCAAGGTCGCCGAGCTGACCAAGCTGCTGGAAAACATCTACCGTGCGGTGAACATCGGCCTCGTCAACGAGCTGAAGGTCGCCGCCGACAAGATGGGCATCGACATCTGGGAGGTCATCCGCGCCGCCTCGACCAAGCCCTTCGGCTTTACCGCCTTCTATCCCGGCCCGGGCCTTGGCGGCCACTGCATCCCCATCGATCCCTTCTACCTCACGTGGAAGGCCCGCGAGTATGGTGTCCACACGCGCTTCATCGAGCTCGCCGGTGAGATCAACCGCAGCATGCCGAACTACGTCGTCCATCGTACCATGGAGGCGCTCAATTCGCGCGGCAAGCCGGTGAAGGGATCACGCATCCTGCTCATGGGCCTCGCCTACAAGGCGAACGTCGATGACATGCGTGAGTCGCCGACCTTCGCCTTGCTCGATGGCTTCAAGAACCTCGGTGCCGAGGTTTCCTTCTACGATCCCCACGTGCCCGTAGTCGGCCCGACCCGCGAGCACATGAACTGGGCGGGCACCCGCAGCATCGAGTGGAGCGAGGAAACGATCCGCGCCCAGGACTGCATCGTCATCTCCACCCATCACGCCGCCTTCGATCTCGCCCAGCTCGCCGCTTGGTCTGACCTCATCATCGACACCCGCAACGCGATGGCCTCCATCGACACGCCCGAAGGCCTCGTCATCAAAGCCTGATCTGATTTCCCATGTCCGTTCCTCTTCTCGACGTCAACGCCCAGAACCTGCCGCTCGAAGCCGAGCTGAAGCAGGTCTTTGAAAACGTGCTCCGCTCCGGCCGCTTCATCCTCGGCGAGGAAGTGGAGGCTTTCGAAAAGGAATGCGCCGCAGCACTCGGTGCAAAGCACGCGATCTCAATCTCGTCAGGCACCGACGCGCTGATCATCGCACTGATGGCGCTCGGCATCGGCCCCGGCGACGAGGTGCTGTGCCCCTCCTTCACCTTCTTCGCCACCGCCGGCAGCGTCCACCGTACTGGCGCGACGCCCGTCTTCTGCGATGTCACCACCGATTGCTTCGGCATCGATCTCGAGTCGGCAAAGGCGAAGCTCACCTCGAAAACCAAGGCGATCATCCCGGTCCACCTCTTCGGCCAATCCTCCGAGATGGATGCCATCACCTCCTTCGCGAAGGAGCATGGCCTGAAGATCATCGAGGACGTCGCGCAATCCTTTGGCTCCACCTATCGCGGCCGCGCCTGCGGCACCATCGGCGAGATCGGCAGCTTCAGCTTCTTCCCGTCGAAGAACCTCGGCGGCTTCGGCGACGGCGGCCTCGTCACCACCGAGTCTTTCGAGCTCTGTGAGAAGATGCTCCGCCTGCGCAATCATGGCATGCACCCGCGCTACTACCACTCGATGGTCGGCGGGAACTTCCGCATGGACGCTCTCCAGTGCGCACTGCTGCGCGTGAAGCTGCACCACATCGGCGAATATGCCGCCGGCCGCACGCGCAATGCGAACTACTACAGCCGACGTCTTTCCAAAATCTCCGGCGAAGAACTCATCCTGCCGAACGACCGTGACCACGCCGGCCACGTCTGGAACCAGTACACCCTGCGCGTCCCCGGCCGCCGCGATGAGCTGAAGGCCCACCTCACGGAAAAAGGTATCGGCTGCGAGATTTACTACCCGGTGCCAATGCATCGCCAGGAGTGCTTCGCCAATCTTCCTGAGCACTCGCTTTCGAACTGCCCGATCTCCGACCAACTCGCGTCGGAAGTCGTCAGCATCCCGGTCTATCCGGAACTCGTCGAAGCCCAGCTCGACGAAGTCGCCACCGCGATCGAGTCCTTCTTCCCCTAACCTCCCCCACCTCCATGAAGACCTTCATCACCGGACACCGCGGCATGGTCGGCTCCGCCCTCGTGCGCGAGGCCGAAAAGCGCGGCGGCCACGACGTCATCACTGCCGGCCGCGACACGCTCGACCTGCTCAGCCAGCAAGCCGTCTTCGACTTCCTCGCTGAGAAGAAGCCGGACATCGTGATGATCGCCGCTGCCAAGGTCGGCGGCATCCACGCGAATGCCACCTACCCGGCGGACTTCATCTACGAGAACCTTAGTATTGCCTCGAACCTCGTCGAAGGCAGCCGTCGCGCCGGCGTGCCACGCGTGCTCTTCCTCGGCTCCTCCTGCATCTATCCGAAAATGGCGCCGCAGCCCATGCCTGAGGATTGCCTGCTGACCAGCCCTCTGGAAGTGACGAACGAGGCCTACGCCATCGCCAAGATCGCCGGCCTGAAGCTGTGCCAGCACTACCGCGCCCAGCACGGCCTGATGTATCACTCGGCGATGCCGACGAATCTCTACGGCCCAGGTGACAACTACCACCCGGAGAACTCCCACGTTATTCCCGCCCTGCTCCGCCGCTTCCATGAAGCGAAGCAAAGCGGTGCATCGAGCGTGACCATCTGGGGCACCGGCACCCCGCGCCGTGAATTCCTCCACGTCGACGACCTCGCCGCCGCCTGCTTCCACCTGCTCGGCCTCGATAACCCGCCTGACTGGGTGAACGTCGGCGTCGGCGATGACGTGACCATTCTCGAACTCGCGCAGCTCGTCGCTGAAACCGTCGGCTTCACCGGCGAAATCCTCACCGACCCGACCAAGCCGGACGGCACACCTCGCAAGCTGATGGACGTCTCCAGGATCAAGGCCACCGGCTGGTCCCCCGTCGTCGATTTCCGCGATGGCTTGGCCGCTGCTTATCAGGACTTCCTCGCCAGCCTCGAAGCTGGCGCGGCCCGCCTCTGACCCACCTTATCGCGTAATGGGGACAGGGCGCTGGATCTGGCATCCTCCCGTTCCCTCCTCCCTCCCAAATCCTTCCCCCTTACAGTCGCCATGAAGAAAGCTCTTATCACCGGTATCACCGGCCAAGACGGTTCCTATCTCGCCGAATTCCTGCTGGAGAAAGGCTACGAAGTGCACGGCATCAAGCGCCGCGCCTCGCTTTTCAATACCCAGCGCGTGGATCACATCTACGAGGATCCACACGTCGAGCACGCCCGCTTCCGCCTCCACTACGGTGACCTGACTGACACCTCGAACCTTACCCGCATCCTTTCCGAGGTGCAGCCGGATGAGGTCTACAATCTCGGTGCCCAGTCGCACGTCGCCGTCTCTTTCGAAGCCCCGGAATACACCGCGGATGTCGATGCGATTGGCACCCTGCGCTTGCTGGAGGCGATTCGCTTCCTCGGGCTGGAGAAGAAGACCCGTTTCTATCAGGCCTCCACTTCCGAGCTCTACGGCCTGGTGCAGGAGATCCCGCAGAAGGAAACCACTCCTTTCTATCCACGCTCTCCCTACGCCGTCGCGAAGATGTACGCCTACTGGATCACGGTGAACTACCGCGAGTCCTACGGCATGTATGCCTGCAATGGCATCCTCTTCAACCACGAGTCCCCGCGCCGCGGCGAGACCTTCGTGACCCGCAAGATCACGCGTGGCATCGCGAATATCGCGCAAGGCCTTGAGAAGTGTCTCTACCTCGGCAACATGGACGCACTGCGCGACTGGGGCCATGCGAAGGACTACGTCCGCATGCAGTGGATGATGCTCCAGCAAGATCAGGCCGAAGATTTCGTGATCGCCACCGGCAAGCAGATCTCGGTGCGTGAGTTCATTCGCATGTCTGCCCGTGAAGCCGGCATCGAACTCGAGTTCTCCGGCAACGGCGTGGACGAAAAGGCGACCGTCACGTCCGCCAATCCCGAAACCGCTCCAGCGGTGAAAGTCGGCGACGTGATCGTGAAGGTGGACGCCCGCTACTTCCGCCCCGCCGAAGTGGAAACCCTCCTCGGCGACCCGACCAAGGCGAAGGAAAAGCTCGGCTGGGTCCCGGAAATCACCGTCGAGCAAATGTGCGCCGAAATGGTCGCCTCCGACCTCGATACCGCCAAGCGCCACGCCCTGCTCAAGGCCCACGGCCACCACGTGTCGGTGTCGAAGGAGTAACCAGCCTTCGTAGCGGAACGACTGCGTCGTTCCGGCTGCTCGCGGCCCGAATCCATCAAACAGCCGGCGAGCCTCGCTCTCCGTCGCACGATTCATGCGCAAGGTCTTCGTCTCCGGCTGCTACGACATCATCCACGGCGGCCACGTGCAGTTCTTCGAGGAGGCGCGAGCCCTCGGTGATCATCTCACGGTCTCCTTCGCCTCATCGGAGGTACTGTGGATCCACAAGCGCCGCAAGCCGTCCATCCCGGACGAGCACAAGAAGGCTCTGTTAGAGAGCCTGCGCATGGTCGATCACGTCGTGATCGGCAACGGCCACGATGAGGGCATCGATTTCCGCGAGGAATTCCTCCAGCTCCGGCCGGACATCCTCGCAGTCACCGATGATGACAAGTATGGCGACCTGAAGCGCGCCCTGTGTGCCGAAGTCGGCGCGCAATACGTGCTACTGCCGAAGACACCGCCTCGTTTCGAGCCAGTGTCGACGACATCGATCGTCCGCTGGGTGCAGGCACCGACCGAGGCCCCGCTTCGCGTCGATTTCGCCGGCGGCTGGCTCGATGTCCCACGCTTCTCCCGCGAGGGAGAGTTCGTGGTGAACTGCGCGATCTCACCGCTCGTTTCACTCCGTGAGTGGCCCTACGAAAAGCAAGCTGGCCTCGGCGGCAGCGGCGCATGGGCCTTGCTCAATGGCAAGGACGGCATCGACTCCGAAATCAATCTCGGCGTCGGCTGGCAAGACCCCGCAGTCATTCGCGAAACGGGCCTCTGCGTGTGGCGTTCCGGCCAAAAGCCCGTCCTCGATTTCAAGCGCAACGGCGACTTCCTCCGCGGCTGCCTCGCCATCCTCTGGACTGGTTCACCCCATGACACTCCCGGTGCCGCCGACATTCCGCGCGATTACGATCGCATCGCCGAGTCAGGTCGCATCGCCCGCGAAGGAGTGATCGAAGCATCCCTCGAGAAGCTCGCGCGCGGCATCCAAGTGTATCACTCGATGCAGCTCGACGAAGGCATGGATGCACTCCCGGAACTTCCCGGAGCCCTCGCCCGCAAATACTGCGGCGGCGGCTACGGCGGTTACGCCCTGTATCTCTTCGCCGGAGAGTCAGCCCGCGCCTCCGCGCTGGCTTCAAACGACCAGCTCCGCCCCGTCGAGCCCTATTGCCACTAAGGAGTGTCGACGTTCCGTCGACACAGCACCACCCATGCGCATCCACCCCGTCATCGGCCTCCCCCTCGCCTGCACGGACTACGCCGGCGCGGTCGCATGGATTCTCGACAAAGCCACCGCTCCAACTACGGCATTCGCCGTAGAAGCCGCCAATACCCACGTCGCCGCCCTCGCCCGCAGCGACGCCGCCTTCGGTGAATCGATCCGCCGCTTCGATCTCATCGTCCCGGACGGCATGCCGCTCGTCTGGTCGCTCAATGCCGCCCTTCCCGCCACCGAGCGCCTGACCGACCGCGTTTACGGCCCGACGTTGATGCTGGAAACCCTCAAGGCCAGCGCCAGCCGCCCGGAATTCCGCCACTTCCTTCTGGGCGGAAAGGAATCCACCCTCGAAAAGCTCCAATCCGTCTTCGCCGACCGCTTCCCCGGTGTCGCGATAGCCGGCAGCTACTCCCCACCCTTCGGCGAATGGCCGGAAGACGAGTTCGAGCGCATGACCGGGAAAATCCGTGAGTCCGGCGCGAACCTCATCTGGGTCGGCCTCGGCTGCCCGAAGCAGGAGCACTGGATCGCCCGCTACAAGGACCAGCTCCCCCCCGGCGTCTACTTCGGCATCGGCGCCGCCTTCGCCTTCCACGCCGGCGAGGTTTCTCAAGCGCCCGCCCTTCTTCAGAAGTTCGGCCTCGAGTGGGCCTACCGCATCGCCGCCGAGCCGCGCCGCCTCTTCCGCCGCTACTTTACCTACAATTCCCTTTTCCTCTGGTATACCCTCCGTGACCGGATGAGCGGAAAAGGCTGATTCTTTCCTGACCCGCCGCCATTTCCCTGCTAGAATCATCTCGTCATGTCGAACATCCACCCGCACGCCACCCTGCCACGGCAGGACAAGGAAACCCTTCTCGGCCAACGCGGCGTCGTGCTGTGGTTCTGCGGTCTCTCCGGATCCGGCAAGTCGACCATCGCCAGCGGCGTCGAGCGGGTGCTCCACAGCCAAGGCCGCTACACGGTGCGCCTGGATGGCGACAACCTGCGCACCGGCCTGAATGCCAACCTCAGCTTCACCGATGATGACCGGCTGGAAAACATCCGCCGCACCGCCGAGGTCGCCAAGATCCTGGCCACGAACGGCACCATCGTCCTCTGCTCCCTGATCACCCCGCGCGGCCTGCACCGCGATCTGGCCCGCGGCATCCTCGGCGAGGACTTTGCCGAGATCTACGTGAAGGCCAGCTACCAGGCCTGCGAGGCCCGCGACGTGAAGGGCCTCTACGCCAAGGCCGCAAAGGGTGAAGTCGCCAACTTCACCGGCAGGGACAGCGGCTTTGAGGAGCCTCAGCAGGCCGAGCTGGTGATCGACACCGAAAAGCTCAGCATTGAAGACGCGGTTTTCGAAGTGCTGGAGTTTCTCGGCACCCGCGGGGTGCCTGCCGCCGACTTGGCCGGTCAGGTTTGATACAGGAACTCTCCTGCACACTGACTGTCAGACCTCACCCTCAAACATTACCAAGTTGCTCAACTAGGTAATTGTTTCTTGCACGACCCCTCGGACCGGCCTTTTCCTCCCGGCCCCGCGACGGCAACCCGGACCACCGGCAGCCCGCGTCCCGAAACCACGGCTTTTTCGTTCGCCCAGATGCCCAACTACCAGCTCTCCCACCTCGACCAGATCGAAGCCGAGGCGATTTTCGTCCTCCGCGAGACCGCGGCCCAGTTCCAGAACCCCGGACTGCTCTTCTCCGGCGGCAAGGACTCGATCGTCATGGCTTGGATCGCCCGCAAGGCCTTCCACCCGGCGCGCATGCCGTTCCCGCTGGTCCACGTCGATACCGGCCACAATTTCCCGGAAACGATCACCTACCGCGACGAATTCGCCGCGAAGATGGACGCCCGTCTCGTCGTCGGCTCCGTCCAGAAGTCGATCGATGACGGCCGCGTGGTGGAAGAAAAGGGCCCGAACGCCTCCCGCAACCGCGCCCAGACGACCACCCTTCTCGACACCATTGCCGAGTATCAATTCGACGCCCTCCTCGGTGGCGGTCGCCGCGACGAAGAGAAGGCCCGCGCCAAGGAGCGCTTCTTCTCCCATCGCGACGACTTCGGCCAGTGGGACCCGAAGAACCAGCGCCCCGAGCTCTGGAACCTCTTCAACGGCCGCAAGCACCCGGGCGAGCACTTCCGCGTCTTCCCGCTGTCCAACTTCACCGAAATGGACATCTGGATGTACATGCACCGCGAGGGCATCGTCCTGCCGAGCCTCTACTACGCTCACGAACGCGAGACAGTGACCCGCAACGGCACCATCCTCGCCGTCAGCGAATTCGTCCAACCCCGCGATGGCGAAGTGGTCGAGAAGAAGGTCATCCGCTTCCGCACCATGGGTGACGCCACCATCACCGGCGCCGTCGAGTCGACCGCCGACACCATGGAAAAGATCATCGAGGAAGTCGCCGCCGCCCGCCAGACCGAGCGTGGCAACCGCGCCGACGACAAGCGCTCCGAAACCGCCATGGAGGACCGGAAAAAGGAAGGCTACTTCTGAAGAAGCCGCGCCTGACCACCGAACACTGACCACTCGCACACTTTCCTTCCATGGACCTTCTCCGTTTCACCACCGCCGGCTCCGTTGACGACGGCAAATCCACCCTCATCGGCCGCCTGCTTTACGATTCCAAGTCGATCTTCGAGGACCAGCTCGAAGCGATCGAGGAAACCTCCAAGCGCCGCGGTGATGGCCACGTCGATCTCGCTCTTCTAACAGACGGCCTCAAAGCCGAGCGCGAACAGGGCATCACCATCGATGTCGCCTACCGCTACTTCGCCACACCGAAGCGCAAGTTCATCATCGCCGACACCCCGGGCCACATCCAGTACACCCGGAATATGGTGACCGGCGCCTCGACCGCGAACCTGGCCATCATTCTCATCGATGCGCGCAAGGGCGTGATCGAGCAAACCAAGCGCCACAGCTTCATCGCGAACCTGCTCCGCATCCAGCACGTCGTCGTAGCTGTGAACAAGATGGACCTCGTCGACTACTCGGAAGAGGTCTACGAGAAGATCATCAAGGACTACCAGGAGTTCGCCTCGCGCCTCGACAACATCGTCGAGATCACCCCGATCCCGATCTCCGCGCTCAACGGCGACAACGTCGTCGACAAGTCCACGAGCATGCCTTGGTACCAAGGCCCGTCGCTGCTCTATCATTTGGAGCACGTCTATGTCGGCGGCGAGGAAAACCACGTCGATGCCCGCTTCCCCGTTCAATGGGTGATCCGCCCGCAGAGCGATGAGTGGCACGACTTCCGCGGCTACGCCGGTCGCGTCGCTGGCGGCGTCTTCAAGCCCGGCGACGAAATCACCGTGCTGCCCTCCGGCTTCACCTCGCGCATCAAGGCGATCCACACCGCCGATGGCCACCTCGATGAAGCCTTCGCGCCGCAGAGCGTGACCCTCACCCTCACCGACGAGATCGACATCTCGCGCGGCGACATGATCGTCAAAAAGAACAACCCGCCCCAAAGCTCCCAGGATCTGGAAGCGATGATCTGCTGGTTCTCCAACAAGCCAATGGCCTCCCGCGCCAAGGTCGTGCTTCGCCACACCTCCCGCGAGATGCAGGCGATCATCAGCGAGGTGAAGTACCTCGTCGACATCAACACGCTGCACAAGATCGAGGGTGCCGGCACCTTCGCGATGAACGACGTCGGCCGCATCACCCTGCGCACCGCGCAGCCGGTGATCCACGACTCGTATCGTCGCAACCGCCAGACCGGCTCCTTCATCCTGGTCGATCCCGGCACCAATGAAACGGTCGCCGCGGGGATGATCGTCTGATCGCCAGCCAATCGAAAGGGGGACAAGCTGTCCCCCTTTTCCATTTAGGGCTACCGGAACTCCCCATGTCCCTTTCCCGTCATGCCCAGAGCCTTGCCAAGAGCTTGGCCTATCGGCTCGGCTTCAGCCTGAAGCGACTCCGCTCAGCCAAAGCCGCCACCGCTGTCTCCGGCGATTTCACCGGCAAGGTCCGCCCTCTCCTGCACCGCACCGACCCCTACGAAGGCTTCGACGCCTCAGCATGGCCAGATGACGCCTCCGGCTGGGGCTCCGACTCGCCCGCCTTCGGCGAGCTGGTCGAAGAACTCCGCCCAACCCGCATCCTCGAGGTCGGCACTTGGAAAGGCGGCTCCGCTCTCAACCTCGCCAACCACCTCCAGCGCCTCGGCCTCGACGCCGAAATCCTCTGTGTCGACACATGGCTCGGCGCCCTGGAAATGTGGACCGACCTCGACGACCCCAGCCGCCACGGTGCCCTCGGCCTGAAAAACGGCTACCCCACCCTCTACTACCGCTTCCTCGCCAACGTCTCCCGCGCCAGCCACCAGGCCCGCATCACCCCCCTCCCCCTCCCCTCCGTCACCGCCGCCCAGTGGTTCGCCCTCAACGGAATCCGGGCAGAAATGATCTACATCGACGCGAGCCACGAGGAAGAAGACGTCTACCAGGACCTCACCTCCTACTGGGACCTCGTCCGCCCCGGCGGCGTCCTATTCGGCGACGACTGGGGCTGGGACGGCGTCCGCCTCGCCGTCCAACGCTTCGCCAGCGACCACGCCCTCCCCATCCGCCACCGCCACGACAAGTGGGAACTGCGGAAATAGCCCACCCGGTTTAGCCCCACCTCTGGTTGGCCCCACCTCTGGTTGGCCAACCCCGCTGCGCTGGCCTACCCCCGCTGGCCTACCCCCGCTGGCCTACCCCCGCTGGCCTACCCCCGCTGGCCTACCCCGCTGGCCCTCTAACGTCAGCTGAAACGGCCCTCCGCGACCGCCTCTGTGCCGGAAACGCCCGTTTGTTCATTTTTATTTGAACACTTGCCGACCGATGTTCAACCTCCCCATTAAGCGAATGCCCTCGGGTTTTTCTGCAACCATGACGAAAAGGTGGAGGCAAACGCCTGCCGACCAAGGGCGGCAGCTTGCCTCTGCGCCGAGGCCACAGCCTGCTCACCACCCTAGAGCTCAAGCGTTTGAAGCAATCGAGTCGAAGATGCTTCGCCTGTTGCGTCGCTTTTACACGTTTGACTTCAAATTCATCGTTAGCGGTTTGACCAGACGTTCCCAGCCTAACCTTTGAACGGTGGTAGCCAATGCGATGCTCCTCAGATAGGCAAACTCCAACCCGAAGTCAGGGGTAATCCATAGCGGCGTTTTCATGAATTTCGCCTCCTACGAATTCTGGAGAATTCTACTCCTTTGCTTTCTGGGCTCACGACTGATTCTCGCTTTAGTGGCGAAGATTGCTCCTCTCAAGGAGCCTAACGCGAGCAAGTGGTGCCTTGCCTCTACCGGCCTCATACTTCTGGGTGTCGAAAGCTGGTTGACTCTCGTCGTTTTCCTATGGGTCGTTGGCCTGAGTTGGATTGGGGTAGTTCTGGCTGGCCGCGGTTGGTTCAACAAACCCTACGGATTCGCCGGAGGATCGGTTTTCGTGGCTCTACTAGTCGCGCAACTTTTCCCGCTGTTTTACTATAAGTATTGGGACTTCATCTTCAACGAGTGGCTCGGTCTCGGAATACGAAAGCCGTCCGTGCTAATTCCGATGGGGCTGTCATTCTATACTTTCCAAAAAATCGGCTTCTGGATCGACACCATTCGCAATCCCGGCAAACCACCTCGATTTCTCGACTACCTTAACTTCTGTTCGTTTTTCCCCCAAATCGTAGCAGGGCCAATTGAAAAGAAGCAGTCGCTACTGCCGCAAATAGAAAATGTCAGCTTTCGGATTCACCGAGAAAGCCTGGAAAGTGCCCTTCAATGGATCGTACTGGGCCTAGCTTACAAGCTGATCGTCGCCGACAACCTAGGCGGCATTTCCCAGAGCTTTCGTGTCGATCCGACCAACTCCTGGCAAGTTTGGTTCGAATGCCTCACCTTTGGTATCCGCATCTACTTCGATTTCGCTGGCTACAGCTTCATAGCCGTAGGATTGGGGCTGCTACTTGGAGTGAAGCTCACACTAAACTTTCGGAGTCCCTACTGGGCGCAGGACATGCGGGAGTTCTGGCGGAACTGGCATGTTACGCTCGGCGCTTGGCTCCGGGACTACGTCTACATTCCGCTTGGCGGCCGACGGGTACCGTGGTGGCCGATCAATACCATTCTCGTTTTCGTAGTCTCTGGTATCTGGCATGGTGCCGGCTGGGGATTTTTGATGTGGGGGTTACTTCACGGAATTGGTGTAGTAGTTTGCTCTATTGAAGGAAAGTGGATCCCGCTGGCACCGGTTCGGTGGTTGCTTACCTTTGCCTATACGACTGCCTCTTGGCTCTTTTTCTTGGAACGAGACACCTCGTTGCTGTGGCAAAAGGCGATCTCGTTGATCCGTCCAGCTGGCTACTCGCTCTCGAAGCTCCATCAAACCACGCAGATCTTCGCTGGGCCCTCCGACCTAACAGTCACCTGCCTAGTCTTCGGGGTTGCGATGGTAGCATTGGCCATCGAGGGTGTAGGTGTTCGCCGGAACCTAGAACCTTATCACTTTGGCCGCCGACCAGCTGTTGGCGTTGTGTTGGTCTTTCTCATCGTGCTGCTCGCACCATTGGAGGAGTCTTCGTTCATCTACTTCAACTTCTAGTGCGTTGCGGTATTTCCTTACACTCTTGGCCAGTGCGGCGGCGGCATACCTCTTGGGCTTCGTTTTTATCGCTCCCGCCAATCCCGAGATCCAAGTTTGGCGGAAGGTTGAGCAACGACGAGATGGAGAAATCGCCAGCGCTCGCGCTCAAGCACCAAACCAGCCTGTCATCCTATTCACCGGCGGCTCCAGCACCGCGTTTTCGGTGGATCCAGCACTCATTGAGCAAAGCTGTGGCATCCGCGCCTTCAACCTCGCTTTCCCGGCTGCGGCTGGACCGCGCTATCTACTCGACCAAGCGCTTGAACGCTCCCGCTCGGGCGACATTTTAGTGATCGGTCTCGAGGCGGATTTTCTTGCTTTCGAGTCCGACTACCCCGCGAGCATGTTTTCCTTCGGTCTCGCAGTACTCGACGGCAAGCCATCCGCCACAGTCGGTGGAGAATCCCTCGGCGAGCAATTAACAGTACCGCAAATACTTACACTGGCCCGCCCTGGTCCTCGTTACCTGATGACCCTCCTTTACCGCGGACTATCTGGAAAGGGTTACCGCTATACCCTCCAAGATTATCGCTACCACGGCCGAATGGAAACATCGGTCGAGATTCCGGACATGGTCCCGCATAACCTTGATGCCGACCTACACCTTAGCAGGTCGGGAGAACGCCTCCTGCGAACCTTCCGCGACGCCGCAAGCCAGCGCGGAATTCGGCTGTTCTACGCCATGCCTTGGCGCTGGACCTCTCCCGAGCATGCCGAAATCAGCCGCCGCGCAAACGCCGCTCTTCTGCGCGACATCGATCCCATCATCTCGGTAGTTGATGACGGCACGCTAGGGGTTTCTACTGAACGCTCGCACTTTTCGGATAGCCACCAACATCTAACTGCGACAGGTTCACGAGTCCGAACGCTAACGCTAGCAGCAAAGATGGAGAGTTTGCTTCGGGAAAACTGAATGAGCCCGTCCTCATCAAAAGTTTCCTAGCCTCTCCTTTTACCAATTTTCCAAATCATGGTTGAATCGAAATCCATCCAAGGAGTTCTGATTGTAATCGCAATCACGGTCATGGCCGCGTGGCTCGGCGTAGCGGTGGTTACCAATCAAACCGAAACCCTTCTAAAAGTCGCTGGTGGCACTATTCTGGCCATCTCACTCTTCCTTGGCAGGCGCATTTGGCTTCTTCTTGTCTTTTTCATGGCATTGAACATCCCGCTGCTTCGGGGCTTCAATACAACCGAACTAGGACAAGGGTTATTCATCGGTTTCTCAATACTCCTATTCCTTCTTCGACGCCTGCGGTTGAAGACAAACTTTGGCGAACTGGAGGTGTGGATGTTAATAATGGTAGCCTGCATTCTTCAGGCCTATCTCAGAAATCCAGTAGGCCTCAATGTTCTAGGTGGCTCGTCGGTAGGTGCTCGCCCTTATTTCGTCACAGCATTGGCGTTACTAACAGGCTGGATCCTTTCGGTGCTTGTAGTTCCGTCGAACGAAATCAAGTGGGCCATGAGATTGACCATCCTTGGCACCTTCGTCGGTCTCCCAATTAGTGAAGTTCGCACTCGGGCAGGCCTTGCTGCTCTCGGAACCGAGGTGGGAGAGGGTCGAGTCGCTTGGCTTGGTGCTACCGCCCAAATTTGTTTGCGCTGGTTAGTTAGTAAATTGTCCCCTTTCAAGGCCCTCCTCAATCCTTTAACCCTGCTAGTTCTTTTGTTCGGCATCGCTGGCTCTGCAGCATCCGGCTACCGCAATGTTGTGGCCGCGTCGGGCCTCATCCTTGTCATGGGTGTTTATTACCACCATGGAGCCGCAGCCTCAGTATTCTCGATGGTTGCAGCAATGCTTTGTATTGCAATGCTAGCAGTTGTGAATGTCGTTTCGCCCCTTCCGGGCACGATGCAACGAGCTCTTTCGGCATTCCCCGGCACTTGGGAAGAGCGCTATGTGGAGGATGCGAGCAGTTCAACAGAATGGCGGGTTGAAATGTGGAAGTCCGCACTTTTCACGGATCACTGGATCAAGAACAAGCTGCTGGGCGATGGCTTGGGAATGACTCGGGAAGAACTGATGCGAATGCAAAGCCTTTCCGCGGGAGGTGGCGACTTTGCCCGTGGCACATCAGGCCTGACAATCCAGCAGGAGAACATGATGATCACCGGCGGTTACCACAGCGGACCTGTGCAAACTGTCCGTACTGTGGGATATGTGGGATTGGCTTTTCTTCTAGTAGCGATGGTCCGGGTCGCTGTTCACATGCATCGCCTGATCCTGCGCGCTCGGGGCACCGAATGGTTCCCAGCGACTCTGTTTCTTTTGGCACCGAATCTTGTTCTTCCGATCCAATTCACGCTGGTGTTCGGTGAATTCGATGCGGCATGCAAACTCCTATTTTTCGGCATCGGTCTCACCCGCTTGATGCAGAATAGCTTGCCAATCTTCCATTCTGCACCGGTAGCGGCTCGAATCGAGCCATCGCTAGGCCATCGCAGAAAACAGCCAGGCCTCGCCTAAGCTTTTAGGATTTCCGGTGACACACTACCCGGGTTCGAGAGCCGCGGGTCGCCTACGCCTCAAAGGCACGTCAAAGTCTTCCAGAGACTCCACCCCAGCAACCTTATGCATTGCCCATGACACGCCGGTGGTTGATGGTTCGCGGAATCGTTTTCGCCTACGGATCTTTGGTAGCACAGATCGTTTACTCCTTTGCGTCGATCCCGCTCGCCCTCTCCTACCTGTCCACAGCGGAATTCGGAATGTTTGGTGTCATCTCCACCATCAGCTCATATTTGATGATGAGCGAACTTGGGTTAACCGAATCATTCACGCGCCATTTGTTTGATTGCAAGGACGGCAAGGATCCTCATCGCTATGGGAGATTGTTCGCCGCCGGCTTGTTGGCTCTAGGTATCGTATCGATATTCATCCTTGTCGGCGGACTTATTGCCGCTTGGTTCGCACCACCTCTACTAAACATTCCCAATGAGTTGCGGCGGGAATTCTTGATAGTGATGGTCAGCCAATCGGTGCTGGCAGCCATTACCATGGCAACTCGGATGATTGGGGCTCCATTGCTTCTTCACCATCGCCAAGATCTTAGCCAGATCGCCCAAGCCGGGCTCTTCATTATCTACTACGTGGTTTTGCATCTGGCGTTCCGTGCCCACTGGGGCATTTATGCGCTCATTGCCAATCAAGTGGCAGGTCTACTCTGGTTCCTGCCTTTCAACGCGCTGATGTGCCGACGTCTCGGCTTTTTCCCTGAACGAGCCACTTTCAACATGCCATCTCGCGAGGAGTGGTCGGAGGTCTGGAAGTACTCGATGAATACATTCCTGATTCAACTCGGCGGGACTGTCCTGATGGGCCTGCCTCAACTACTGATTTCATCGTTGGTGGGATTGCACGCGGCGGGGTTGTGGACAGTTTGTACCCGGGTCTTTGGCGTACTCCGCCAAGTTGCTTTCCGCCCCTTCTCCATCGCAGTTCCCATGCTGCTCGAATATTACGTTCGCGGCGATGTTTCACTCGCTGTGCGCCGCTGGATTCATGTATCGCAGCTGGTGGTCGCTACCTCCGGTTTTATCTTCGCGGTGGCAGCGGCAAACAATCCTCGATTCGTGGAACTCTGGACAGGAGTAGGCTCAGAATGGAAGGCCCCGACGATGCACATCTTCATCGCGTTCTTCTTTCTTTGTTTCACCGCTGCAGGAACACCCTACGGCGTCATCGGATTTCAGAAAAATTTCGGGATCTCCGGATTCATTCCCATCTTGCAAGCTTTGGTAGTAGGTGTGATCGCCCATTTGATTGCTGCCCGCACCGGAAGTATGGGGATTATCATTCTCTCCTCTGTCGGCTACCTATTCGGGATGACATTCTTCGGAATGCGCCACCTCGCAAAAACCACCGGGGAGGATGGCTCCAAACTCTTCTTCCAGGCCATAGGCCGCCCCTTTCTCGCGACACCGATCGTATTGATTGTCGCTCTAGCCTTTGCGGAGTGGATGCAGGCCATCCCAGGTTATCCGGGGCTGGTCCTTTCTTCCATCTTGGCCAGCATGATCGGTCTTCCCCTGATGGGCTATCTAGGGGTTTCCTCCGAAGTGCGTGGAGAACTCTTCTTGCTCATTCTCAAACCTCTCCGCCGCCTGAGCCGGATCGTTCACAAGCCCGATGCGGCGGATCGAGTCGCCGAATCAAATGCGGACTAATGAACACTGCCTCTCCAGCAACCGGTGACGCGGGTATTCGGAGAGTGGCTCTCTGTATAGAATGCCCGCTTGCGCAGCATGGCGGCGTTGAGGTACTTGTTCGGGCTCTTCTTCCTGGACTGAGCCGCGAATTCCGAGTCTTCTTGGTCTCCCAAGATGATGCCGTCAGTTTGGAAAAGTCGGAAGAGGCGAAGGATATAGAAGGACACTTTTTCTGGAATCCCGCAGATCATTCGCGCGAACAAATCGATGGATTAATCGCATGGGGGCAGGAACAGAAGATCGAGCTGTTTCATTTCCATCATGGTGGCACCTATGGCTGGAATTCCCGTTCTTGGACCCGTTGCCCAATCACGGAAGTTTCTCGCACCGGTTTTCGCTGCGTAAGCACGAACCATGGGGCATTTGGCTTCTGGCTGTTCGTTGGTATCCAACGGTCCTTGCTCTACCGACTCGCCGCAATGTGTCTCTGCTGGCCCGCAAAGATCCGGCAGGTCGCATCCGTCGATTGGGAGGCAACGGTCTCCCAACACGACTATCATGCCGTACGCCGGTGGTTTTTCCCTCTTTGTGACCGCTTCCGTCAGATCTACCATTCCATCCTCGATGAAGCCACGCTGCCACATCTGCCTAAGCGGCAGATCGTGCTTTGTTTGGGTACCGTCGGTCTTCGCAAGGGCCAGCCAATTCTCGCCGAGGCCTTCGGTCTGATTGCAGCGAAACATCCCGAGTGGCGATTGGTCATCGCCGGCCGTCATGCAAATGACGGAGCACCGGAAGCACTTTTCGCGGCGGTCGAGAGATATGGTATCGCCGACCAGGTCGAAGTCCTCTCCGATGTTTCAGATTCTCTCGCACGCCAACTCCTTGCTGAGGCAGCGGTCTTCGGCATGCCTTCGCTAGCAGAAGGGCTCGGCCTTTCCCTTCAGGAAGCGCTTTACGGTCGCGCCGCTTGCGTCGGCTCACAAGTGGGAGGGATTCCCGATCTTATTCTAAATGAAGAAACCGGCCTGCTAGTTCCTCCAAACGATCCTTCCGCACTCGCCGATGCGCTAGACCGTGTGATGACCGACGTCTCTCTCCGAGAGCGACTCGGTGAAGCGGGCCGAAAGCACGTGATCAATCACAACATGACCCGCGAGGGAATGATCGCCCGCCACTCAGCTCTCTATCTCGACTCCTCGCTCACGTGAGTTCGACCCGTTCGAGAATCGCCGTCGCTTGCCCGATCCGCAGTGTGTGTGACCATCACGCCAAGGTCTTCGGCGAGCAGGGCCGACTACAGGGGCACTATCTTGGCACTCGACGTGGTGCCGATGGAATTCCGAAATCCCTGACACACCTGTTGCCGCTTGTCGGAGCGATTTCTTATGCCGTTGCACGTCCCTTCCCGAACTACGGGGAAGCCGCAAAGGTGGCCTGCTTTCCGCTTTTCGATGCTTGGGCGAAGCATCGCATCCCCGCCGGTACAGCCGTACTTTCCAGCTATGGATATGCTGTCGAGTGCTTCCGCAAGGCGCGTGCAACAGGGGCCTTCACCCTTTTGGACGGTGGCAATAGCCACTTCTCCCATTACTGGAAAGTGGTGAGCGACGAACATGCTCGCTGGGGCTGTGATCTACCACCGTTTCCCCGTGCTTGGTACGAACGCGGTCTCCGCTCGCTCGAAGTCACCGACTGGGTCTTCAGCCCGAGTTCTTACGTTACACGCTCTTTCATTGAAGAGGGCTTTTCTCCTGATCGTGTCCTTCATCTGCCATATCCCGTCCATCTAGGCCACTTCTCATCCGAACCGCAGAACAAGCTTCCCGCTTCACCGCTCCGTGTCATCTGTACCGGCGGAGTGAGTTTGCGAAAAGGATTTCCCTACCTCCTTGAAGCCCTCCGTCTGATCCGAAAAGAACGGGATGCCATCCTGATGCTCACAGACAGCGTCCACCCGTCCATGCGTTCCGTTCTCGCAAAATATAGTGACGTCCCCATCGACTGGGCACCCATGTTGCCGCACACCGAACTCGCGGCGCGGCTCAAGTCGGCTCATGTCTTCGCGCTGCTTTCAGTCGAGGAGGGGCTAGCCCGGACCGCTCTTGAAGCAATCGCATGCGGTGTGCCAGCCGTCTTAACGCCTAACACCGGCGCTTCCGATTTTATCGAAGCGGGTGTGAATGGTGAGATAGTGCCGATCCGCGACGCAGTCGCTGCTGCTGAGGCGATCGTGAAATGCCACGAACGTCGTAATGCAAATGGTATCACTGTCATCGAGGGTCTCGCCGAAAATCTCTCCTTTGATCGCTTCCGTGAACGTTTGCTGGGCCACCTCGCAACCATCGATCTGGCGCATTCATGAAATCTGTCGCCCTTGGCATCATTCGCAAAGCGGCTTCCTTTGCTGCACATCGCCGCGGCTGCGAACTGGGCACCGGTGTGATCCTCAATGGATTTCCATACATCCGCCGCCGCGGTAGCGGTCGTATAATCATCGGCGACGGCGTCACCCTCAATACTGCCCGCTGGGCCAATTGGCTAAATACAGGTGCCTCGATGACGCTCAATGTAGAGGACGGAGCAGTCCTCGAACTCAAGCGCGGGTGTGGTGTATCGGCTTCTCAAATCATCGCGAACGTCGGCATCGAAATCGGTGAAGACGCACTCATCGGTGCTGGCTGCCTATTATGCGACTCGGATATGCATGAGGTTCCTCTAGGCTCTTCCAAGTCAGTGGCCATGAAACCCATCAAGATCGGCGCTCGAGCATTCGTTGGAGCACGCACCATAGTCCTGAAGGGCGTGACCATTGGCGAAGGGTCAGTGATTGGTGCTGGCTCAGTGGTGACACGCGATATTCCGGCGGGGGTGATGGCGGGAGGCAATCCGGCCAAAGTGATGCGCACGCTCACAGTCAATCTTTGAACTTACCCAACCACTTGCTACTACATCCATGTCCTTCGATCGAGCTCTAAAGGGTCCTTGGATTGGCCACTCATTCAGATCACTACTGGCGGGTCTGCGGCATGATGCCTTTTACTCGCTTCTCAATCGCAATGTTTCCGGTCTGGAGGATCTCGGCGACTCGGCAAACGGCTGCAATTGGACAATTCTGACAACGGATCTCAATGCCGATAGCGTCATCTACAGCGCCGGCGTAGGTCGCGACATCTCCTTCGAGCACGCACTCGCCAATCGTTTCAGCGCGACGATCCAGTTGATTGACCCTTCCCCTACAGGCCAAGCGACGATGAGCTTGGCCCCAAATCAACGCCCGGAATTCATCTTCCATCCCGTCGCCCTAGCCGGAAAGCCGGGTTTCCTTGATCTCGGCGAGCCGAGCAATCCGGAAGAGGGTTCCTGGATGTCCATGGATGGCACGGTTCAATCAAACAATGCGCACCAAGCAATGATCCAAGTACCTTGCGTAACCGTCAGCGATCTGATGAAGCAACTTGGCCATCGCTCAATCGACCTACTCAAGATCGACATCGAAGGAGCCGAGTATGCGGTCCTTGAATCACTACTCGAGGAAAAGGTGCCTGTCCGCCAGATTGCTGTGGAATTTCACAACGGCATCCTTCCTGGAATTCCTCGCAGTCTGACGATCAACTTGTTGTTCCGTCTCTTCCGCGATGGCTACCGGCTTGTTTACAAGGGTGGCAATAACCACACTTTGGTGAAGGCGTCCTAAGTAAGCTTAACGGGCCGTCAATCCTGCCCCGCATGCCAGCCGAAGCGACTATCCGCATCGCCATTCTTGCTGACTTTCCTTGGAGCGCACTGGACGGTAGCGCGACCGGGCGAGGCGGAGGCCAAGGATGCACGTGGCTACCACAACTCGCCGAGAGCTTCGCCCGCTTTCCGGAATTTGATATTCATTGGATTCGACTCGATCGAAAAAACGGCAAGCGTGAGACAGTCCGTAAGTTCGGACAGACATTTCATCGCTTGCCTGCCGTTTCGATGAGCGCGGATCTCGCAGCAGGAAACTGGCCCACCCGCTTCATTCTGCGTCGCCAAATGCGCCAGTTGAAACCGGACATTGTTCATGCATGGGGCACCGAGTTGATCTACCCGGCGGCGTTACGCGATTTTCGCGGACCCACCATTTTGTCAATGCAAGGTGTCCTAACGGAGTACCAGCGAATTGGCGGACTTCCGAATGATTGGCGATGGCGTAAGATGGTGGCCCGAGAACCCGAGATGATTCGATCCGCCACTGTGGTTACCTCCGAGTCGGAATGGGGCATCTCAAAGGTCCAGGAGATTGACCCCAATGCCAATTGTCACCTCGTCGAGTATGGTGTGCACCCGCGATTTTACGAGATCCCTTGGAAGCCAGATCCCAAGAATCCATATGCTCTCTACGTTGGAGGCTGCGGCACGCGAAAAGGTTTTGATGTTCTGCTAGACGCGCTTGCACGCGTCCAAGACCGGAATTGGGAATTGCGACTGGCGGGCGACGATTCCATGAACGAGGAAATCATTACGAGAGGACTGCCAGGTGTTCGCTGCCTCGGATTGCTATCATGGGAGGCGATGCAAACAGAACTCCAAGGCGCATGGGTTTCCATATTGCCTACCCGAGGCGACACGAGCCCGAACTCCGTGAAAGAAGCACGCGTGATCGGTTTACCTGTGATTACTACCAAGCATGGAGGACAGGCTGGTTACATCCATGATGGAGTGAACGGACGCATTGTCGATCCTTTGGACACAGTGAACTTGGCGGTGGCCATGGAAGACGTCATGTCATCCATCCAACGCGTCCGTGAACTCGGCGCAGGCCGTCACCGAGAGGATCGCGAATATCTCCGCCCCGAGCGAACCGCGGACGGTTTCGCTGCAATCTACCGGCACCTCTCCAACCTTCCTTCACAAACTCCTCGATGAAAAAGTCTGCTCTTAGGAAAGCCGTAGGTAGTGCCTTGCCCATCCCGCTACGGGGGTTTCTGGGGCGCTGGTACGTGTGGTCTTACGAACGTACAGTCCGGCCGGTGCTTGGTCTAATCTTCGACCTGCGCGGAGGACGCTTTAAAGTCGACGGATGTGAAATCGAAGTTCCCAAAGACCTCACCACCCGAACCTATCGTGGCTGCTTCATGACCGGAGACTACGAAGCGGAAGAACGAGAACTTATCCGGCGCTTTCTACGTCCCGAGGACACAGTGCTGGAACTCGGTGCCTGCATTGGTGCCGTATCCTGCGTCACCAACAGCCTACTTGCCGACAAAAGCCGGCATATCGTGCTTGAAGGAAATCCAAAGTTGATTCCAACCCTTGAACGCAATCGCGAAATCAATGGCGCTGGCTTCACAGTGCTCAATCGTGCGGCAAGTTTGGAGGAAACAGTCACCTTCTACCTGCACGACGAATTCATCGTGGGGGGCACCGCCCAACGGAAAAGCAAGCATCCGGTCACGGTTCCAGGAAGCAGCCTTGAAGATCTCGACCGGGAATTTGGCCATTTTACCACCCTCATCATGGACATCGAGGGAGGTGAAGCGGATGTAATTCCTCCTTCGATCGAGTTCCTTTCAAAGTGTCGTCTGGTCATTTGGGAGACCCATGACTGGGCCTGCGGTAAGGAAAAGACCGACGAATGTCGACGAGTCCTCTCTGCTGCCGGATTGAAATACGAAGCGACAGCCGATGCCACGGAAGCGTGGATTCGTCCCGAATAGAATTCGGTCACGCCGGGATCATGGCTTCTTTCCGCGCATTGGCCTTTCAAGGTCTTAAACTCGTTGATCGCGCGGCTGCCAGCATGCCGTCCTGCGGCCCCTTCAGACCGCTCCGCGGCACCTTCTCCGCCGTGCAATGCCTCCGCGAAGGACGGCTTCGTGGTCATATACTCCACGAGGACCAATCGCGCGGCCCATGCCCTCCAGCCAGTATCACCGAACGTTCCCGCCTAAAACAAAACGATCATCAACCGTGGCCGGTCTTCTGGACAGTCGCAGAGAACGCCCGCTTGACCGGTGGGATTCGGCTCTGGCGCGATGCTTGCGATCGCTACTGCACCGAGGCAAATTACTATTTGCAGGGTCGGCGACGGTTGAGCGAAGACAAATTACTCGCCCACATGTTACCGCAAAAGTCTCGGCATTTGACAGGAGCATGGACTTCAATCGCTTCAAATTGGGGCGACGGGCGAAACTATTTTCATTGGATCACCGACAACCTGACTCGTCTTTTCGTCCGCGAATCACTGCCTGAATCAGCCCGAGTGTTGCTTCCCATTTCGACTTCTCCCTATATAAGGGAGACTCTGGAAATTCTCGGTATCGCCGAATTGTGTGAAAGCCCGCGAGAAACCAACCTGTGCGTTGAACGCTTCTACTTCTGCTCACCGGTCGCGATGAGTGGCGTTTGGAATCCGCTTGGCTTTGACTGGCTGCGCAAGAGCTTCTCGCCATGCTTTGGCGCAGTGGGCAGTGGCCCTGCTGTCTTTCTCACGCGCCGTGGTAGCAATCGCATCCCGGCATTCTTGGAGACGATCGAGGCGCTCTTTCGGAAAGCTGGCTTTAAGATCTTGGATTGTGGCAAGCTAACCGTCCGAGAGCAAATCTCCGCCGTTAGCGCCGCACCTGCTATAGCAGGAATCCACGGGGCCGCGATGACCAATATCTTGTGGGCTTCACCTACCACTCCTGTTCTCGAGGTTTTCGAGCCTTCATATTTGAACGCCTGTTACGAGCAAATCGCCTTTCAGGGCGGCCTTCGATATGCGGCCACTTGCGAAATTGGCTCAGCGCTTGAAGCGAGTGTCGGCAGATGGCTTCGAAACTACGTTTGACTGGGCCGGAATCGGAAATTGATCGCTCCCTATCCCATCGTGGAGGAAGAAGCCAACGGCTGTCTTAGCAGCCTGCCCCGTCGTTCAACTACTCGAGCAATGGAGCTAGCAACCACCTTGGTGCATAAAGGCGCGATGGACATCGGTGTCCATGCCGTGCGCACGTTTGCAAAGCATTTTCGCGGGAATTACCGCCTGGAAATTCATACCGATGGTTCACCAGATGCGACCGATGAGGTAACATTACTTCACGCCGCCAATGGCTTGGAAGCCCGCATCATCCGTCCTTCGGATCGTCGACCACTTCTTGACGAACGACTCGCTGATTTTCCAAGAACGCGAGCATTGATGGACGGTATTGGCTACTTCGCTAAAATGGAACTGCCGATGGCAGCGATGGGGCCCTATCTCTATTTCGACTCCGACATTGTCTGGCTTCGCCCAGTGACAAATCTCAAACCTCCCAAGGCCCCTAACGCATTCTCGACCGAATCGTGGTCTTGGTACAATGGTGTCGCCAATGACCACCTATGGACAGCCGCGAAGACGCCACGACGCGTGAACTCCGGCTTCTATTACCTCGGAGAGCCCTTTCCTTTCCAGCGCATGGAGGAGATGCTTGAACGCGGAATGTTCGACCCCACAATTCGCTACAACACGGATCAAGAGATCATGGCCTACTTGTTCTGTAGTATGAATCTCTATCACCCGGACGATCTAAAACGAAGCCGGGTACGAAAGACTTACGATTTAGGCACCCTTGCCAGTGCTGCTTTGCACTTCCCGGGCCAGATGTGGCGCAGCCACATGGATCAGATAGAAGCTCTGGAGTCTGCGCCGCCCAAATCTGCAGTTGCCATTCGTTACCAAGATCCCGTACCCCTGACCGAGCTGGAGCTCTTCCGCATGAGAATGAACGTGAGGCTCTCGGATTCCCCGACCCTCGGCAGGTTGATCAACCGGCTCCGGGCAATACGCCAGAAATTCGCATGATCAAATGCTGCCCTGAACGAAAGCTCCTTCATTCCAATTGAGAAGCTCTCTACGATTGATCCTCAAATCCTCAAAATTTCATGAAAGAGTTTCTCCGGCGCGTCGCCGAACTTTTGGTTTCGAATGAAACGCTGTGGACGCCAGTTCGCAAAACCTTAGTGCGAGGAAGCCAGTTCCTGTGTGCGATGCGAGAGAGTTATGAGGCGGACCGAGTGGTCGCGGAAACCCCAGCATTGCGCAACGCTCTCGCAGCCCGCTTGGTAGTCGCTGGACCTTTCCAAGGTATGAAGTATGGAAACACGGAAGCGCGGTGCAGCACGCTTTATCCGAAGCTTCTAGGCACCTATGAAAACGAATTGGCTGCCGAAGTTGACGCAGCCATCGCGAAACGTCACGCCATCGTCGTCGATGTCGGTGCCGCTGATGGTTACTACGCGGTCGGATTCGCCTACCGCAACCCCGATGCAAAGATTATCGCTTTCGAGCAGGATCCGCGCGCTCAAGTGGAACTTGAAAAGCTTGCAGCACTCAACGGCGTGAGTGACCGGATCGACGTTCGCGGCCACTGTGGTCCTGGCGACATCCAAGGCTTAAGCGGGAAAAGCGGACTCGTTATCGTCGACTGCGAAGGCTTTGAGGACAAAATCTTGAGTGAGGAAAACATCCGTCACCTGCGTGGCTGGGACTTCATCATCGAAACTCACGACGGCTTTTCGCCAGAAGTCACCAAACGTCTAGAAGCTCGATTCGCGGGAACGCATGAAGTCCGCCAAATTGACGCGATTCATGACTATGACAAACTCGATCATGTTGAGGTTCCGTTATTGAAGGGATTGCCGCGCCGCGCTGCGGACAAGGTTGTCGCCGAAGGACGAGAGCATGCCTGCCTGCGTTGGCTGTGCTGCACGCCACGCATGGGCAACAAATGATGGGAGCAGAGAAATTTAGGACGCGCATCTCCATCAATTCTCTCATCAAGAGCTACCCATAAGACCTCAATCCACTACTGGAATGAAGAAAGTTGGCAGAATATTGAAGCAAGCCTTGAGAGCGAGAGGGTTTGATTTAGTACGGCACAGGGAGCTTCCCGAACTCCTTGCACATCACCACGTAGACATCGTTCTCGATATCGGTGCGAACGACGGAGGATACGCCACCGAACTCAGGGAAGCCGGCTGGAGAGGTCCCTTGGTTTCATTTGAACCTCAGCCAGCGGCCTTTGGGCGATTGAAAGAACGTTTCATCGGCGACGCTTTCTGGTCGGGACACCAAATCGGCTTGGGCAGTGTCGATGAAACACTGAACATGAATGTCCATCACATGGATGTTTTGAGTTCGTTTCTTGAAAAAATCGAGGAATCGGAATCGGCCAGTCAGATTGAAGTGGAGGTGAAGAGGATGGATGGAATTCTCGACAACATCTTGGGCCACCATCGCAGGCCTTTCGTCAAGATCGACACGCAGGGGTTCGAATTGCAGGTAATCAAAGGATTCGGAGCCATGACAGACAGAGTTGTTGGATGGCAGCTTGAGATGTCTGTTGAACCTCTCTATCAGAATCAAGTGAAGATCGAGGAGGTCATCGCGCTTATGAGGAGTTTGGGATTTTCGCTGTGGAAGATCATCCCTGGACTACGCGACCCGAAGACTCTTCAAAGCTTCGAATTCGACGGCGTGTTCTTCAAGAGTACATGAACTCTGAATTTTCTGGCAACATTGTCGACAGCACCGGAGCGCCCCTTGTGGCTTGGGGCGAAACGGTGTTCTTGAAGCGGCTCTTCGAAGAACTCGAAGCCCAGCTGGGTGACGACTTTTCCCGGTTCACCTTCGTGGTACATCGCCGAGTGTTCGGTGAGATTGCTGGCTCTAAAATTAACTTGGATCCCGGTGGCCCAAATCGCGTGCTAATCGTGATTTCGGATGAGTGCGAGGCCTTTCCGTGCCAGGAATTCCAATCCTACCGGGTCGTATTCCGCGCCTATGGTTCACCGCTTGGCGGCGACTCGCGCATTCACGCGTTCCCCGTTGGATACCTCAACGCCGCCGGGCTTGTTGAACCGGTGGAATTTGACCAGCGCCAGGTCACGGTCTTCTTCTCAGGTTACCTGAACCGCAACCGGTTGGATGTCTATAAGCAATTCCGGCCGGTATGGTGGCTTCCAAAACGGAACCTATCCCAGAACAGATATATCCGGGAGATCGCACGCCGCGCAGCGGAGAGATTCACCAAGGAGCGTAGCTTCCCTGACGCCATCCCAGGAGGACATGTGGCTTTCACCGATTGGTTCGGAAGAGGACTAGCTCCTGAGGAATACGCGCAAACCTTGGCGAACTCCCGGATCGCCATTTGCCCACCGGGTTTTGAAAGCCACGAAACGATTCGCCACTGGGAGGCAATGCGCTTGGGTTGTGTTGTGATCTCGGCACCACTGCCGCCAAACCGCTTTTATTCGAACAGCCCGATCATCCAACTCTCCGACTGGTCTGATCTCAAGCC
Source organism: Luteolibacter sp. Y139 (assembly GCF_038066715.1). NCBI lineage: Bacteria > Pseudomonadati > Verrucomicrobiota > Verrucomicrobiia > Verrucomicrobiales > Verrucomicrobiaceae > Neoluteolibacter > Neoluteolibacter soli. The sequence goes on from NZ_JBBUKT010000003.1 coordinate 375,213, forward strand.
AACCGTGAACCGCTTGCTGAACAATCCTTCGGAGCTTCGGGCGAGGCACCTCGCCACCGTCGATTGGTGGAAAAAAGCCTGCTCAGAAAAGGCGGTGGCAGACTACATGGCGCGCATTATCGTCATGCCCGACTCCTAACGGGAAGCCCACTCTTCGTCGTGCTCTTCAACTCTTGGGAGTTTCTAATCCTGCTCGTTGCGACCTTTGCGCTTTACTACGCGCCCTGGTCTCGCGGACGCAATGGCAAGGCGTGGCAGGTTACACTGGCGCTGGTCGCCAGCGTGATCTTCTATGGCTGGGAAGACCCGAAGTTGATCGGTCTCCTAGCGATTTCGTGCGTCGGCAACAGCTTGGCCACCGGCCGTATTATTCTCCACAAGGTCGCCGGAAACGAGGCCAAAGTGAGACAATGGACACAACGCGCGGTAGTGATGAATCTATCCCTGTTGGGGATCTTCAAGTATCTGCCTTTCCTCGCCGGGCTATTTCCCTTTCTTCCGCCGTCTTGGTTGGCCGCAGCCAAGGCCATCCCACTGCCAATCGGCATTTCCTTCTATACGTTCCACGGTATCAGCATGATCGTGGATGTCGCACGTGGCGAGGTGACTCGGGAAGGCGATGCGCTCATGTCCAAAGGCGGCAGGTTCGCGAAAGGGGTTCGCGATATAGGCTTCTACCTCCTCTTCTTCCCTCAGCTCGTCGCTGGACCAATCGTCAAGGCAAAGGAATTCTGGCCGCAAATAAGTGGAAAACGCTTGGAAGACATTCGATGGCGACAAGTTGTGCGCGCTTTGATTACTGGCTATTTCCTCAAGGTTTTCGTGGCGGACAACCTTTCCGAACAAACCGCTAGCCTGACCCTCGGCCCCGAAACCCTGATCGCCTCCGGCCCGCTGAATCTGATCCCGCTGCTTTACGCTTACTCGCTCCAGATTTTCGCCGACTTCGCGGGCTATTCACTGATCGCAATCGGACTGGCTGCAATGTTCGGCTACCGCTTTCCGATTAACTTCAACTTTCCCTATCTCTCGACCAGCATTACCGAGTTCTGGCGACGCTGGCACATGTCGCTGTCAGCTTGGCTTCGCGATTACCTTTACATTCCACTGGGTGGCAACCGCAACGGTCCTACGCGCACTTACCTGAATCTTTTTCTGGTCATGTTTCTTGGAGGACTGTGGCACGGAGCCGAGTGGAAATTCGCCTTGTGGGGTTCGCTGCATGGGCTGCTCCTGGCCATGGAGCGGTTGTGGGGTAGGAATAAAGCAACTGCGCTCCCGCGGAATAGCTTCGGGTTCATTCGATTGACCTTCGGATGGCTCTTTGCCTTCCACGCCGTGACGTTGCTTTGGCTGACGTTCCTGATGCCGGACATGGCCAGTATCGTGGCCTTCTTCCGAGGCGTCTTCGGCGGCAGAACTGGCTTCTCCGGTCCTCCTGCCTTTTCGTTGGTTTTCTATGGAGCGGCCGTGGTCCTTTACCATGCGTGGGGTTGGCTGAGCGAGCACCGCGAAATACTCGCCGCCAAATTGGCACGGGCACCGTTCGAGCCTTTGATCCAAGGAGTGATGCTCTTTTTAATTTTCACAAACCCCGGAGCGCCTCGCGGGTTCATCTATTTTCAGTTCTAAGCTGTAGAATTGTTCCCATTTCCAATCGTGATCCGATTTCTCACCCTTTTCGCAGTCGCCTTTTCCGGGATCCTTCTCGGTCAGTCGTTGTCGATCCTTCCTGGTGAGCAGGTCGTGCCGGTAACGGGCAAACTAATACGTTTGGAGTTTGAAACTAAAGTGGACAAGGTCTATCGGATCGAGTCCTCTACAAATCTCGCGACGTGGGCAAACGAGGGCTATGCGTTTCGTGGTATCGGTGGAAAAATGTCAGCTCTGGTGTCGAATCACGACCTTCCGAAGCTATTTTATCGAGTACGCGACGACGCTACCGCTGACGAAGTGGCACCCCTGCTGCCCTACGGGCAATCCACAATCGAAGGGCCTCCCGGCCCCGTCGGCCCGCAGGGACCTCAAGGCGAGGCAGGAGAGAACGCCGAGTTGCCCGATACTCGAGATATCGGATCGCCGCCGTTGCTTCCGCGAACGCTCCAGCGAATCCTTGCCAGTCGCCAATCCGGTTCACCACGACCCTTTCGGCTAAAATACCTGATGCTCGGCGACTCTTATGCCCTCGACTTGAGCGCGGAATTGTCTGCCAAGGTTGCTCCGCTGCGCGAATTCGGACTGGGTGCCACCGCCACTTTGCAAGCCGGTGCCGCTTCCGAATACTCACGCTTCGACCTCGCGCCTACCGGACTGATATGGCGACTCTCGGGCGAAGGCCAGTCGGTGCAGTATGGCTTGGCGAATACCTCCTTGGAATGCTACCGCCTCAAGGTCTTTTACTCGACGACCTCAGGTGGAGGGTCTTTCGCGCTAGAGGCCAGTACAAACGGCGGACCCTGGATAGAGATACCCGGAGCAAGCAGCACAGAACCGATCTCAACCGACAACGGCGGAACGGTCGGCGCAGGTATATTCACTTACGACTTTCCGACTACTGAATCACGACGATTACGGGCAAAATGGGTCAAAGGAACCGTTCGGGTGATCGGATTCGTTCTCTCCGACATCCGGGATGATCCTTCGGTTCCACGTGGAGGCACAGCTTTCTACAACCTCGCTCTCGGCGGCATTATCGTGGCAAACGGAAGGCTAACGCCCCAGGGGGTCTGGAACACCCTGCTCCGCGACTTACAACCGGACTTCTGCACCTACAAGTCAGACGATGGAGAGCACGGGGCAGCGTTCGCCGAATACTATCAGAAAATCCAGACGGCTTATCCGATGGACTGGGTGATGATATCCCGCCACCCCAGCAACGCGAGCGTCTACGATACCCCGGGCTCGCCGGCAAACTCCGGAAACGAACTGCTCCCCACGGACATACAGCTCCGTGACTTCGCCTTGGCGCAAGGCCAACTTTTCATTAACGGGCGAACGATGTTTCCCGACCATGCCACCATGGTAAAACTCGGCCTTACTGTTGACCTCGATCCCCACCTCACTCCGGTGGGTGACGACTATCAGCAGCAGATTGTAATGAACCTGCTTGGCGGCAGTTTGAAACCCGCAGTCCAATTCCCCGGCTCAAATGCGGTGGATGTTGAGACCGGCGCTCGATACCGCACCACACCATTGGGAATCGTCGGAAAGAGCGGGCCGCTGATGATGTTCGATCTTCTTTCCAATTCAAATGCTGGCTCGAACTTCCGGCCTTTCTACGCGATCTCGAAGATCGATGACTTCGGCACCGTTGGCTTTCATCAAGGCCAGGCCAATCGCTGCTTCGCAGTGCTGGATCCCAATGGAAGAATGGCTTATAACAACTCTACCAATGGTTGGCAGGCTGGCTTGCTAGCCGGATGGAGTCGTCCGGCAGCGAGCGGAGTCGAGTATTTTGCCGGAGACCGCGTTACGGAAAGTCCCCTCGCTGTCTCCGGCACCAGTGCGCACACCGGCGACTTGTTCTCGGTCCGTCGGAACGCTTCCGCCAGTTCGCCCGGCACGCGCGTCGCCGGAGTAAAAGCCGACGGGGCAGCCGACTTCGGACGGCTTAAGGCCGAGATTCCCGGCTACGCGACCCATGCTGCGGCCGATGCTGACTCCAGCTTGCAATCGGGGCAGCTATACAAGCTCAATGGCAAGCGTGCCGTTTATCAGAAGCCGTGAATTTCCCTGCGCCCGCATGACCCACGCAATTCTGATAATGCTCACGCTGGCAGCCTGTTTCGGCATTCAATCGCTGGCTCTCCGAGCAGTCGGTGGAAGGACGGCCAAGAGCGAGTCGAATTATTTTTCATCCCTAGGGCGAATCCAAGCCGGCGCAGTCGGCAAACCGGAGGCTATGCTTCTGGGATCTTCCATCACCGGCCGATTGCCAGATCGAGCGCAAGGTTTCGAAGGCTTTGCCAACATGGGCTGCGATGGCGGATGCGCGGTGGATACACTGCGAGCGATGGACCGTGGTTTACTGCCCGTCGCACCGATTTTGCTCATCGAAGCGAACACTCTTCAGCGAGCACTCGACCCTATCCCTTCCCAAGTCGGATCAGCCATGAAAAGGCCATGGTTTCAGGCCGGTATGCGTATCCCCGCGATCAGCGCTTATGCTCGCCCATCCGCTTTTTTGTATTCAATTTTGCTAGCAAAAAAAATCGGCGGCTTCGGCGATCCGGAAAGCGCAGATGACCTGCGGGTGAGCAGCCATCCCGTCCGCCTAACCGCCCTCTCCGCCACGAACATTTCGCCAAACGAGCAGGCTTTGGTCGGCGAACTCGTCCCCCTACTTCAACGGCTCCAAGAAAAGGGATGTCGCATCGTCTTCGTGTGGCTGCCTCCCGGTCGTGGTGCCAACTCACCCGTCCCGCCATATATTGCTGCTATGGTCGGGCAAAGCGGATGCGAATGGTGGGACTTGGGGACTGAAGCAGATCCCTCCTTGGTCGTGCTGACCGATGGCGTTCATATGGCCGCTCCAAGCGCTGCGCGTACGTCACGCTCGCTGAAAAGAATATTCAGCCTGCCAGGTAACACCCCAAAAGATCTGCCGGAGTCTCCATAACATCCTCTTCATGTTAGCCTATATCCTCTCGCAACCGCGGAGTGGGAGCACCGTTCTTACGGCCATGCTCGACAAACGCAAAGGCGTTGTCTGCATGCCCGAATCGTCTTTCCCCCAAGCGCTCGGCGTCGTAAGCCGAAAGGAGCGGGACGACCGACGTTGGATGGCTGCTCTCTATCTCGGAAGCACTTTTCCTCCGACTCCTCTGAGCTTCGAAGATGCTCTGGCTTGCATGGAAGGAAGCGACGAGCAGATCCTCCACGCGTTGGGACGGGCGTTGGCAACAAAAATCGGGAGAGATCCGACTGAGGTCCGCACTATCGTTTGGAAAACTACCCGCACGATCGGCATGCACAGGGGGCCCCTTTCTACCAGTGGTCGTTTCATCGTGCTGCGTCGGCATCCACACAACGTTTTCGAATCCCAATCACGCTTCGACTATGGCGTGCGTAATCGCCGCCCCCTCCGATACGCTTTCTTTGCCCAGAGTTACGAATACGCTTTGTCCCGCCTGCCAGTGGACAGGACCTTCCTGATCAACTATGACGACGCGGAAAAACGCCTCTCCGAGTTGCTTGGATTTCTCCAACTCGATGATAGAGGCACCTGGGAGACGGGTAGTTCAAGCCTTGATCTGGTTGCAAAAAGTTGCTCGTGGCTGGCGCAAATAACCGAGGAGTTCCGCAATACCGATGTGGAGAAGCGCGCGCGGCTAACACCTGAAACGCTGAAGCTGGTAGATCGTTCGCTCGCCCTGACCCGTCCATTGCGGTCGTTTATGGGACCTGTGAGAGCCCACTCCGATCGAAGGTCCATGAGCCACATCTGGGACTTTGCCCGGCAGCGATTGGCTGAGAATTCGTAAACATGCACCGAACGATACACGACTTCTTCTCCAAGCTCGGCCTTGGAACCGGCACGCTGGCCTCGTGGCGAGGCGGTCTTTCGGCCGCTGTGGCGGGCCGTTTGCTCGATGTCGCCAGCGATTCGGGAATCAATCTGATCGATACCGCCGACTCATATGCGTCAGGAGAATGTGAGCGCCTTTTGGGACTTTTGCTCCGCGATAGGCGGGGAAGGTTCTCCATAATAACGAAGGTGGGCTATGTCAGTGCCGATGTGCCAGGGCCGTTGCATCTGCTGAATCCCCTCTTCAAAAAGCTCAAGCACAGACTCGGTGCACGGCAAGACTTCCGTCCGGACTCCATGGCTCGTCGCTTGCAACGTTCTTTGCAACGGTTGAAGTCCGACCACGTCGACGCCTTCTTGCTCCATGACCCTCCGGCTCACGTTCTATCGGATGGGTCGCTTTTCCACGAACTGTCCAAATTGAAAGCCGCAGGTTTGGCGCGCCGTCTCGGCATCTCCAGCGGAGATGATGAGGCCCTGCAACTCGCGCTTGCATGGCCAGATTGCGACATGATCCAAACGCCTTTAGTCGAAGACGGCGGACTCGCTCCATCGTTGAGAGCAGCAAAGGCCGGTCGCCCTCTTATCATTCTGAACCATGTTTCCCTTGGCGGCCGTTTGCCGATTGGATGCGAGCCTCAGTCTTCCGCATTGAAGAAATGGCGAGAGAGTATCGACACAAGTGCAACCGAGCTGGGTGTCAGCCCACAGGCGGCTTTGCTGCGCGTGGCTTTGGAAACAACCGGTGCAGACTCAGTACTGACTGGCACAAGGGATTCCGGCCATCTTGCCGAGAACTGCCGCGCCGTGTTATCTTGATGGGCCCATGGTCGAAGACGCACGTTCCATTCCTGCTGACAGCGAACTTAGTGCCGACTTGTGCATCATTGGCGGTGGTTCAGCTGCTATTTCGTTGGCGCTAGAGTATTTGAAGTCAGGCCGACAGGTAATCCTCTTGCCTGGTGGTGGTCCGAATCAAACCGCGGCCAGCATCGACCTTTATCGGGGCAGGGTAAGTCCTTCAGGAACTCACGAACCTCTGGAAGAGAATCGTCTCCGCATGTGGGGGGGAACGACGACCGTCTGGGGCGGGAGGATCGTTCCGTTCGACGAAGTCGACTTCGCCAAGCGGCAGTGGATATCGGAAACCGGCTGGCCAATTTCATTGGAAAGCCTTCGGAATTCCATCTCCCGTGCCTGTGAGCTTTCCGAAGCGGGCATTGCCGACTTCGATGCTCACTCAGTCTTTCCGGAAAAGCAGACCGAGATTATCACCGGATTCGACAACAAGGAACTCGTGAGCTGGCCCCTTGAGCGCTGGAGCGTTCCAACGGATTTTAGCAAACGATATCGCCCTGATCTCGACGCGGCGCCGAATGTTCGGGTGCTTCTACACGCTCATGCCATTCATCTCCAAATGGATGCAGGCGGCCAAAGGCTGATGCATGTGGATGCTGCCTGCTCCCCCGGCAGTAATTTCCGCATCAAGGCACGCGATACCGTTGTCGCTTGCGGTGCCCTTGAAAATGCCCGGCTCTTGCTCGCCTCTCAGGATGTTCTACCAGCAGGCATCGGAAACGAACGCGACTTGGTCGGCCGCTACTATCAATCTCACCGCTTCGGCGTCTGCGGCACCGCGGAATTGAAGGATTTCTCCAAAAATTTCATCTACGATTTCGAGAAGGACGCGGATGGCATTTATTGCCGACGTCGCTTTTGGCTGACGCCACAAGCACAGGAAAGGCACCAAGTAGGAAACGCCGTCGGTTTCTTCTTCCGAACCGTGTCTGGCGCTTCGGAGCACAGGAATGCAATGGTCTCGTCGGTTTTGTTGGCGAAGACTTTGTTGGGAGGAGCAAAAAAGGGCCCGAAGCGGCTTTGCCAGATCGTCAAAGAACAGCGCCACGATCTTGCTACCCACCTTGGCATCGTTCTGAAGGACGGTCCAAGTGTCTTCGGCCAGCTGGCCGCCGTGGCCTACACTCGCTATTTTCAAAAACGGCGGTTGCCGATGGTTCTACCTCCGAAAAAAACAAATCGTTTTCCCCTCTTTTTTCAAACCGAGCACGCTCCCTTGGCAGACAGCCGTGTGGTTCTGGATCCCACTTGTCGCGATGACTTCGGTATGCCACGGCTAGATGTACGGATTCGCTTTTCGGAGGTTGATTTCCGCACCATCACCACCTTCGTTCGCGTGTTTCAACAGCGGCTTGAGAGTTCGGGCCTAGGCACCTTTCACCTCACGGATGCCGAGAAAGAATTTCTAGCCGATCCCTCACGCCAGCCGTTCAATAGTAATTCCCATAACATAGGCACGACGCGGATGGCTGAAAATCCGACCAACGGCGTGGTGGACTTGAACTGCAAGGTCCATGGCGTCGACAACTTGTACATGGCCGGTTCATCGGTGTTTCCGACTAGCAGTCATGCGAATCCGACTCTGATGATCGTCGCGCTTTCGCTCCGGCTTGCAGATCACCTGAAGACCAAGGCGTGAAGCTGCTGTTAAATGCCCCATGAAAATCGTCGTCGCCGCCTACGCATGCAATCCCTACGGAGGCTCGGAGCCCGGTGTAGGATGGGCTGCCGTCTGTCGGATCGCAAGGAATCACGAGGTTTTCGTCATCACCGATATCCACAACCGCGAAGGTTGGGAACGCGGCCGGCACGAGAACAAGATTCCGCCCAACGTGCATGTGCGGTTTCTCCGGGAACACAGTGCTTGCAGCCAGAACCGTTTCGTGGCGCATGTACAGAGCTGGCTCAACTATGCTTCATTCAATCGACAGATTCTCTCCGCCGCTAGATCTTGGCATGAGAAAGAGAACTTCGATCTGTGCCATCAAGTCACGATTGCGGGCTGGCGAATGCCGTCCCCCCTATGGCAATTACCGATTCCCTTTATATGGGGACCGATCGGGGGAGCTGGCTACATCCCAAGGGGTTTCCGGTCGATGCTCAGTCCCGCAGCTCGGGCTTTCGAACTCCTTAGAGACATCAACTCCTCGTGCTCGATCCGTTCGAGCGCTTTTCGGAACTGTATTCAGAATACATCGGTGGTTTTCGCTGCGAACGAGGAAACTGAAGAATTATTGAGGCCACATCGAGGTGACAAACCCTTGGTTCGTTTGCCAATCGCCTCGATTTCTCCTGAAAAGGCAGAAGCATTCCAGCGAAGTCTTAGACCACCTACTGACGGCCCTCTACGGTTGTTCGCTGGGGGAAACATGGAAGGCCGCAAGGGCATAAGTATCGCTCTAAGGGCGCTTGCAAAAGTGGCTGCCGCGGGCATTGATTTCCAATACACTGTCGCAGGTGGTGGTCCGGAAGTCTCGAATCTCGTTAAGCTCGCGAGGCAATTGGGATTGGAAAGACAGATTGAATTCCATCCTGGCTTTAGCGGAGCGGACTATCTCGCAGCTTTGCATCGCTCGGACGTGTATTTTCTCCCGAGCTTCCGAGAAAGCACGCCGGTAACCTTGCTAGAAGCCTATCTTGCAGGCTGCTATCCGGTGGTCGCAGACACCAGTGCCCAAGGTGAAATCGTGCGCATGGCAGGCGGCTCGGCGGTGCCCGTCACCAGCATGAAAAATCTCATCGAAGGGCTATCAGATGCCATTCTTGACTGCGCTTGCAACCGGGAAAAACTACTAACAAGGGCCACCGAAGGCAGAAAGAAGCTTATCGCATATTTCGATTCTGCACGCTACGATCAAGCTCTCTCTGACGCTTATCTACAGGCGACGGAATCCCTCCAAACTTTGCGCTGACGCCATGCGGTCCGCTTCGCCAATTTCTCAGCCAACTTCCAGTCAAGAAGCGGCGAAGGGAGCTGTGCTTCAACGCCCGACCCCGGGATTTGTTCGCGGGCTGCGATACCTTGAAGAGCTGTCTCCTACGGCCGCCTGGTTACTGGCCGCATTTCTCATTACCAGCATCGGCATTTTCAGCTGGGTCTCCGGACCGGAGCTCAGCGGCTCCCTGCTCTACCTGATTCCCGTTCTACTCGTCGGCCACGTGGCGGGCTTTCGTTCGGGCGTCATAGCTGCCCTGCTCGCTGCCCTGATCTGGTTCGCCGCTGACATGAACAATGGCACCGATGAAACCCGCACCTTCACACCCTACTGGAACGCTTTGATGCGATTGGGCACTTTCTTGGTAGCAGTAGGTCTCGTAACGGCCACTCGCTCGCTCAACGCTCAGCTTGAGGAACGGGTGAGAGAACGTACAACGGAACTCGAAACCCGAATCATCGAAAACCGGGAATTGGAGAAGAGCATCCTCGACATCAGCGATCGCGAACAGGTGCGCATCGGCCAGGATCTCCACGACAGCTTGTGCCAGCAATTGGTCAGCGTCGCCTTCAGCGCAAACATGCTGCAGGAACGCTTGGAAAAAGACGGCTCTCAAACCAACCGCGACGCAGCTCGCATCGCCGATATGATCGATGAGTCGATCAATCAGGCCCGCAACTTGGCCCGCGGACTTTATCCGGTGCGACTTGAGACCGAAGGCCTCGAACTCGCGCTCCGCGAACTCGGCGCTACCATGAGCCGACGCTTTCAGATCATCTGCCGTATCGAATGTCCAGGCCCTCTACCGCCGTGCAAGCCTGCAGTCGGCGTTCATCTCTATCGCATCGCCCAAGAAGCCGTGGTGAACGCCGCCAAACACGCCAAGGCTCAAGAGGTCATTCTCTCTATCTTTGCCACCGGAGAACACTTGAAGCTGAACATCGGGGATGATGGCGAGGGCATCGCCCACATGCCCCGCAATCCGGACGGCATGGGCCTGCGGATTATGGAATACCGAGCCAGAATGATCGGCGCCGAATTCAAGATCGGCCACCGCCTGCCGCGAGGCACCACAGTGTCATGCAACATGACCCAAGCTGCTTTTTCCGCCTGACACCGTGAGCGAAGTTCCCCAAGAAATTACCCGCATCCTCCTCGTGGACGATCACCCGATGATCCGCGAGCGCCTCGTCGAGTTGATTGTTCGCGAGCCTGATCTTGAGGTATGTGGCGAGGCTGAAGATCGCCACGAAGCACTTGACCTCGTCGCTTCCACCCGTCCGGGTTTGGCTATTGTCGATTTGACCCTGAAATCTTCTCTAGGAATCGAGCTGATAAAAGACCTCCAAGCCCGCTTTCCTGAAGTCAAGGTGCTGGTGGTGTCAATGCAGGATGAAATGATCTACGCTGAGCGCTGCCTCCACGCCGGTGCCAGGGGCTACATTACGAAGCAACAGGCCAGCCGCTACATCATGCGGGCCATTCGACAGGTTCTCGCCGGGGGCATCTACTTGAGCGAAACGATGACCCGCCAAGTGCTCGAGCGTTCCATGGGACGTCCGGCAAATCGCGAACCGCTTGAGATTGCCTCAATACTTACAGAACGTGAACTCCAAGTTTTCGAACATGTAGGGAAAGGTTTTAGCACCAAGCAAATTGCAGACTTGTTGACATTGGATATCAAGACAATCGAAACCTACCGGTCGCGCATCAAGGAAAAGCTGGGATTGAAGGATGGACCTGAACTGCTTCAGCGGGCCATCGCTTGGGTCCACCGCGGCGCAGGCTAGCGCACGGCATCCAACATCCTGTAGGGAAAACCCCTACCATGAAATCAGGCAGCGGTCATCTGGACAGAACTGCACTCCTGCGGGACCGTGTCGCTCTGGAGCATGAAACCCAAACCGCTTCGTTCTTTCACCGTCGCCCTTTTTCTAATGCCCGTTGGCTGGCTTGCTGCCGTGCCAGGGGATGCCGATAATGATGGCTTGCGAGATGCCGTCGAAACCAACACCGGCGTCTACGTTTCCCCTTCCAACACCGGGACCAACCCACAAGTTGCGGACACTGACGGCGACAGCTTGCCGGACGGCATGGAGCTGACCCTCGGCACCAATCCAGTCGATCCGGCTAGCAAAGTCCGAAGGCCTAATATTGTTTACATTCTCGCCGACGACCTGGGCTACGGAGATGTCGGATGTTTCGGTCAGAATCAGCGTTCCGGGATTTGGAAATTCGCCACTCCAGGCTTGGATGCGATGGCCGCGGAGGGAGCCAAACTCACTCATCACTACGCTGGCGCTTCGATTTGTGCCGCTTCCCGTGCTTCGCTGCTTCTGGGGCAGACCATGGGACACTCGGAAGTTCGGGACACTCAATTCGACAAAGCCCTACCAGACAATCATACGCTGGCTAGGACACTCAAGGCGGCAGGATACCGGACGATTCACGTCGGCAAGGCAGGCCTCGCAGGGACGATTCCCACCGATGGCTCCTCCGCGACCAGCATGCCCGGGCATCCTCTTTATCGCGGCTTCGATCGTTTTTTCGGCTACCTAATGCACGAGGAAGGACATGAGCATTATCCTCAAAACGGTACTTCCAGCAAGACTTCCCACATTTACGATGATTTTCGAGCGGTAACGGATGCCTACGTTGACCTCTATACCAGTGACGCCTTTGCGGCATTTGCTAAGAAATCGATCGTCGAGGAGGCCACTCAACATGCCGAGCGCCCGTTTTTCATCTACCTGAGTTACGACACTCCTCATTTCTACGGTGAATACGCGCCGACGGCAAACTACCCTGCTGGCAAAGGCCTCTCCGGTGGACTCCAATGGACGGGAGCACCATCCTACGTGAACACGGCCACGAATGATCCCTCAAAGATCGACAACATTGCAAATCAGCACCCATCGGTAAATTCCAATTGGTATCCTGCCGCGAAAAAGTATGTTTCGATGGTGCGCCGAATGGATGACTCGGTTGCTGACATTCTACAAACCCTGCGGGACTTGGGCATAGCCGATAACACCTTGGTTGTATTTTCGTCAGACAATGGTCCTGCTGACACCGAAGTTTATCCGCCGTCCTTTGGAAGCTTCGGTCCCTTCGAGGGCATAAAAGGCGATCTTTGGGAAGGCGGTATCCGTATGCCAACCATCGCATGGTGGCCCGGCAAAATCTCGGCCACAAATCAACCGTCTAATATTCGGGAAATCGCGAGGCCCTGTGGAAACTGGGATTGGATGGCGACCTTTGCCGACCTAGCGAAGATTCCTGTTCCATCGTTTACCGACGGAGTTTCGATGGTGCCGACCCTGACCGGCCAAGGCTCTCAAATAGACAAAGGATATCTCTACTTCGAATTCGCCTATGGGGGTTTCACAAGTAGGTATCCCGAATTTTCGAATCACGCCGGCGATCCCCGCGGCCAGATGCAAGCGATCCGGGTCGGAGACTTCATGGGCGTGCGAACAGGCATAAGCAACCCGGCAGACCCGTTCCGGATCTACAACGTCGTGACAGATCCCAAGGAAGGAACCGACCTTTCCGCTGGCCGACCCGACCTCCAAGAGAAAATGAAGCTCCTTGCAACTGGAGCCCGTTGCAAGGGGGCGGGGATTAGCCGTCCCTACGATACTGCGGTAATTCCAAATGTTGCAGTAGCACCGGTACAACAGGGCGGCCTCGTATGTAGGTCCTATGAAGGTTATTGGCCATGGCTGCCTGAGTTTCGAGATCTTCTCGCGAAAACGGAGGTGCTGTGTCCGACGATCTCTCCGGAGCCCCGTTCGCGGGATCAAGACGTGGGCCTGACCTTCACCGGCTACCTTTCTGTTCCTACTACGGGAGCCTATACTTTTTCGCTGCGATCAGACTCCGGATCAAGCCTCTGGCTGCACGATTCGCGAGTAATCGACAACGACTACAACTTCGCTAGCTCCAAAACTTCCGATTCAGTCTATTTGGCAGCCGGTCTTCATCCGATCCGACTTTACTACCGTCACCAAGGAAGCTCTCCCCTCCTCTCTCTTTCTTATTCCGGGCCGGGCATTGCAATGCAGTCAATTCCTAGTTCGTCACTTTTCACAGATGGCGCTCCACCCGAATTGTATCCGGATAAACTTACTACTCGGCGCGCCACAGAGGTTACCGTTGACGTCCTGGCGAACGATTCGAGCGCTTTCCCACTGACACTTGCCTCAGCGGGGACATCATTGCTCGGGACTACGGGCGTAGCATCAAATCGGTTCAAGCTAACGCCGACAAACGGAACGATTGGCTACGACGAGATTTCGTACGGCGTGACCAACAACTCCAGCCAGTACACTTCTCGAGTTGCCGCAACCGTGCTCTTTGACAACGAAATTTGGCTACCCTTTGAAGAGGGTGGGGGTAACAAGGTGAATCGCGTGGGTGGAAGCCCGGCAATTACCGGCACGCTATTGGGATTTGCCAATCCGGCCAGCGCGTGGACTACGGGACGCTTTCACGGTGCGCTCTCATTCGACGGCACCGACGATCATGTAGACTTCCCTGGCTTAGCGTTGCCCACCGGCCAACAGCCCCGGACCTTTTCTTGTTGGTTGAAAACTGCTTCAAGATCTTCTCCAGAGCTACAAACCCTGTTCAGTTATGGTTCGAACATCACTGGTGGCCGCTTCGTAGTACGGCTCGACAATGAGGCAAACGTCTCCTCCGATCAACCGCTGAAGCTGGAAGTCAATAGCGGCCACATTACCGGAACTACCCCTCTGAACGATGGCGTATGGCACCAAGTGGCGGTCGTGGTAGACGACCACAACGGCAGCGGTAACGTGAATGTAACCGAGACCAAGCTCTGGGTAGACGGTCATCTCGATCAGGTCGGGTCGTCGTCCGGGAGGGTACTTGCCACCGGTTCCACGCTGGTTCCATGTCTAGGTGGCTCGAATCACAACGATGGCTATAATTTTTCCGGAAAGCTCGACGACGTGCGAATCTTCGACCGCGCCCTTTCGGACGCCGAGATACAAGCCCTCTATCTGAGCCGACCCATTTATTTGACGGCACCGACAGACCCATCCGGAGATAGTGACTCCGATGGCATGTCCGATGATGCTGAGGAAATTTCGGGCACTGACCCAAACAACGCCTCGTCGGTTCTGCGCATAGACAATTTTACCGTTTCGGGCGGTATAGTGTCGCTTCAATGGGCGGCAGTCTCTGCCCGGGACTATCAAGTGGAAGAGAGCAGTGATCTTCGGTCGTGGCAATCCGTTCCTGAACAGGGTCCTGTCAGAATCCCCGCTTCTTCCGGCGGGTCCGTTCCTGATGCAATGCTTTCTGTAAGCTTCCCGACTCGAGGCGTAGGAGCGCATTTCTTCCGTCTGAAAGTCACCCTTGGCAGTCCCTGAAAGGGACCCGAGGCGTAAGAGGAAGACGCTTTCCCGAGAGGGGGAGCATCATAAGCACGGCTTCGTGCGTGTCGTTATCTCAATGATGTTCTCGATTGTCACTCCGAGCCTAAATCAAGGCCGCTTTCTTCCGCAATGCATCGAAAGTGTTCTCGCCCAAAACGGCGTCGATTTTGAACATATCGTCACCGATGCCGGCTCGACCGACGAAACTCTTGAAGTTCTTGGACGCTACCCTCATTTGAAGTGGACCAGTGAATCCGATAAGGGCATGAGCGATGGGATCAACAAAGGTTTCCGAAGAGCAAAGGGAGAATGGATCATGTGGCTGAATTGCGATGATTACCTTTTACCAAACGCGCTGGAAAAAGTTGCGCATTTAGCCGTTTCTCGTCCTGATGCCTCCATCATTCACGGTG
Source organism: Luteolibacter sp. Y139 (assembly GCF_038066715.1). Taxonomy (NCBI): domain Bacteria; kingdom Pseudomonadati; phylum Verrucomicrobiota; class Verrucomicrobiia; order Verrucomicrobiales; family Verrucomicrobiaceae; genus Neoluteolibacter; species Neoluteolibacter soli. Next base: position 390,352 of record NZ_JBBUKT010000003.1, read on the forward strand.
ATTGCCTTTTCGTGAAAGAAGACGGCACGCCTATTCGGCGTAAATACGATACACCAGTGGACGAACTGGACTTCCTGTTCGTCGGCTGCTGCATCCCATCCACAGCAACTTTCTTCCACCGACGAATCTTGGAAGCAGGTTATTTCCTAGACGAAGGATATCGTAACTGTATGGATTGGGAGTATTACCTTCGTCTTACTCGCGCTTCCTTTCACTTCGATTACTTACCCGAAGCGCTCGCCGGATTCCGCTGGTATGAGGACAGTACAACCCAAAGGCACTGGCAGCGAATGATCGAGGAAGGTTTGCGCGCTCAAAGAGATCATCTGGCTGCACGTCATCTTCCAATCTGGTTGGGGAATGCAGGACTGCTTAAATCACTTCGCAAGTTGTTCCAAGTGCGGCGCATCGCGAAGCGTGTCGCCGTCCACGGGCGGTTTCATTGAAAAAGATTCAATGAGAGTTCTCCAAATATTTAACCGCTACTTTCATATTGGCGGTGAAGAACTTGCCGTTGCGCAAATACGGGAGCAACTCGAGGCGGAACACGAGGTTTGCGAGATTATATTCGACAGTCGTGACTGGGTCGCCAAGAGGAACTGGGCAGAACGTATGGGTCAGGCATTCCTCATGGCTTGGAATGGGCAGGCAATTGAGGAAGTCGAGCGAACGATTGAGGATTTTAAGCCAGATATCATTCTCTTGCATAACCTCATGCCCGTCGGATCAACGGGACTCTATTTGCGTTTGGTCCGTTGTGGCATTCCCCTCATCCATTTCATCCATAATTTCCGCCCCTTTTCAGTAAATGGCTACTGCTGGGGAGGAGGACGCCTGCAACCGGCGGGGCTGCGGAAAAACTTTATCCCGGAGATTTTGACGGGTGCCTGGCAAGAGTCTCGGTTGCGCACGGCGTGGTATGCCATGCAGCTTTGGTTTTTGCATGCGACTGGAAGCTTCTCAAACATCCACGGATGGATCGCGATCTCTCGATTCATGCGCGACACCTTCGTCCAGAGCGGTATCGCGCCGGAGCGAATTGCCGTAATTTCCCACGGGTGGGAACCCCGATGCAGCGAAGAAGAGCTTGCCTCCTCTCGGCACTTCCCCGAGGAGCCCTGCTTCCTTTTCTTAGGACGAATCGCAGAGGAAAAAGGCGTCCGCGTCCTTTTGGACGCTTGGGAAATCCATAAAGCTTCACAGCGGCCAGGGCGCTTGGTTATCGCGGGGGACGGCCCCTTGGCTGAGGAGATTGGGCAGCGCTGCGAAAAACTTCAACAGGCTACATGTTTGCCTTTCGTTTCCGGCGAAGATAAGCTGGACCTGCTTCGCAATTGCACTGCACTGGTTGCGCCTTCCGTCTGGTGGGAGCCACTCGGTCTTGTAATTTTCGAGGCATATGACTTCGGTAAGCCTGTCTTGGCCGCGCGCTCCGGGGGCATAGTGGATCATGTGGAACATGGTGTCAGTGGCTGGCTGCACGAACCAGGGGATTCCCGAATGTTGGCCAACCACTTTAACGAAGCTTCGAGCAGCCGCTTGCTTTGCGAACAATTCGGGACCCGCGGGCGCAGCACTCTTCTCCAGCGCAGTCGATCGGAATGGCTGCGGGAGTTCAATACCTTTGCTAGAGAACTCCTAGATCGATTCCCCCGCAAAGCAGAACTCGGCACTTCCACGCTTTCTCCAAGTTACCGCTCCACTCCGTTGGTGATCGCAATGTATTTGGCCGATCAGAATCCCAAGCTCGGCCGAAGTCTTGGGATCTCACGAATGACCCAAGTACTACTGAAAGAGCTAGCGTCTCACGAGGCCCTCGAGCTCACCGGTATTTCTTCGCGTTCATCCATCCAACTTCCCGAAGGGTCCAATGCCACTGTGATGCCGTGGACGACCCGAGGCCGTTTTGCGCGGGTTATGACTGACCATCTGCATCCGTTATCCTATCTAGGCCAACGGGCTGATGTTTTCTATTTCCCCAAGGGGTTCCTGCCAAGGCTCTACACGATGTGTTCACCCTCGGTGGTAACCATCCACGATACGATCATCCAGTACTACGCCGATCATTATCCCAATTGGCGCACGCACATGGAGTACCGGTACTGGGCCAGCATGCTTAGACACACACTACGCCATGCTGATGGTATCCTAACGATCTCTGAAGCCGCTAAGGGACAGATCCGCGATTTCATGAAGCGCCATGGAATACCGGCCAAGCCGATCACGGTAACCTACGAGCCGTGCCTCTACGAAGAGATCCCTCAGCCGAAATTCGTGGCCAAGGACAACTATGTGCTGCACCTGGCGTCACGCGAACCTCACAAACGAACGGCATGGCTGATTCGACTCTGGGCGGAAGCCTCGGTCCTCCGTCCGGATCTTCCAGTCCTGCATGTGGTGGGCAAGGTGCCGGAAGAAGTCGAGGAATTGACGGCAACCTGCCCGTTGATTGTCCGGCTGCCGTTTCTTGATGACGAGGCCCTGCAAAGCCAGTTCGAGAAGGCTCGGGCTCTCGTCTTTCCCTCAGAAATCGAAGGCTTTGGCTTGCCTGCCGTGGAAGCCTATTTCCTCGGCACCCCTGTTTGCTTCACTCGCGGCACTTCAATCGAAGAGGTGCTTGGCGATGCCTCCTCTTGCGGTGGATTTGATTTACAGGAACCGGCGAGCCTCTTCGTTGCACTCAACGAAGTATTGAATCTTTCCTCCGAGCAAGTAAGGAACTGGGGTCTTACTCTGAGAAACAAGTATGCGTCGCGGGTTGTTGCCAGCCGCATGGTGGAAGTATTCCAGCAAGTTTCCCGTCGCTTCGCCAACCAATGATCCGGCCCGTTCTCAGAGCCGTCGGCTTCAATTTCCGGCGCATTCCCGCCGCCTTTTCCGGTTGGCAGCGCTTCGCGCGCGATCGGGATGAATTTCTCGGCATGCCAGGGGCCGACCGCCTTCCGCGGGGCAGGGATCTTCCAATGCTCGCGGAGTTCGGTGAATCGTCTGGTGATTTAGGCGCTTACTTTTTCCAAGACCTTGAAGTCGCTCGCTGGATTCTAACGGATCAACCCCAGAGGCATGTGGATGTCGGGTCTCGTCTTGACGGCTTTATCGGTCACTTGGCCGTGTTCCGGGAAGTTGATGTTCTCGATATACGGCCGCAACCACTGCCTGTGCCGAATGTGCATTTCCATCAGATTGATCTGACGATCGAATTGCCTATGGAATGGACTGCCTGCACGGATTCTCTGTCGTGCCTTCACACCATCGAGCATTTCGGCCTCGGTCGTTATGGCGACGCCGTAGATCCATTAGGTCATCTGAAGGGTTTGGAGCAGCTCAAGCGAATGGTGAAGCCCGGAGGACTCTTCTACCTCTCGACCCCGATCGGTCCGGAACGCGTTGAGTTCAACGCGCACCGCATCTTTGCAGCATCTACGGTGATCGAGTGGTTCGACGATGGTTGGAGCATCGAACGCTTTGCGGTGGTGGACGATGCGTCGCGTCTTCATTCACCAGTCGATTGGCGTTCTGCGGAAGCCGCGAATCACTTCGGCTGCCAAGCTGGCACCGGCATCCTTTGCGCGCGCCGTACCCTGCCGTGAAACGACTTTTGATCGACCGGTTGCATGATCGCATTTGGAAGGAGGCCAGCGGCTGGATGACCGTGGAGAGCCTCTCAAACACTGGCGGTACCGGGAGCCGCGGCAGTGTTTCTGGCACCATGGCATGGCCGGCGGCGTGCTCTGCCTTGGCCAATCAAGAACGAGACAGTCGCAATTTCCGCCGCGAGCGAGCCGTTCGGGAAGTAGTTGAAACACTGGGCCCGAGTGACGGCCGCCATCATGCGAGGTGCATCAGCAAAAGCGCACCAGAACTCTTGGAGGATCCCCACGTGCGTGCTGTCGATGCGTGGGGTGATCCCATACGTTGGCCCCGTTTTCTCTTGGGAACCCCTACACCCTTCAGCCCCACGACGCTGCGCTATCTCTCCCATGCGCTGTGGCTCCGCGAGAAGGGCTTTATTGAGCCACGTGGAACTGTCGTAGAAATTGGCGTGGGGTTCGGCGGACTGGCGGCAATGAACGCGATCGTATCCGAAACACGAACAGTCCTCGTCGATCTACCTGCGGTAACTCAAGCCGCTCTTCGCACAATGGAAGAAATCGGCCTAGCTGAGTTCACGATTTCTGCCGGAGAAAGCGACCTGCGGGGCGAGTATTGCGTCGTTTCCAACTACGCCTTCACCGAGTTGACGACCGACCTTCAAGATCACTACATCGACCGCTACCTACGCAGGTCGTCATCGGGCATGATCGTCAGCAACGCAAACATCTTCTCCCGCTCGATTGGGGGGCGGAACGACGAAGCTCTTGTCTCCGCACTGCGGGCGGCAGGGATTCCTGCGCAGCTCGATCGCCAGAACAGCCTGTTAGGCCCCAGCGATCACCTCGCCGGAGTCGCGCTCATCACCTGGAAAAAAACCGCCTCTCCATGATCCGCATCGTCCTGCTTGGCCGCAGCGGCAATCACCTCTTCCAATATGCTTTCGGGCGGGTGCTTGCGAAGCGCCACGGCGTGCCCCTCGTTTTGGATTGTTCCTGGTTCAATTCCGCCGGATGGCGCGAGGTCTCACATTTATTGCGGCTTCCGCTGCGAGCCAAGGTCACGAGGCGTGCATCCCTTGCGGCACGCGCGCTCCTGAGGCTCACCGGCAGACACTATTGGGAATATCGCGGTCTGCCGGTGGTTCGGGAACCCGAGCTTAATCAAGCCTTCCATCCCGATCTCCTCGATGCGCCCGCGGATTGCGTGGTGCGCGGGTACTTCCAGTCCTACAAATATTTTGTCTCGATTGAGGAGGAACTGAGGAGCGAGCTGCTTGGCTTGTTAGAAAACGTGGTGCCGGAGAAGAGTTCCTCCTCGACCCAGGTGGCGGTCCATGTCCGGCGCACCGATTTCCTGAAACACGCTGCATTCCAAGTCTGCGACCTCGGCTACTACCGGCAGTCCATGGAGAGGATGCGCGACCTGGTACCCGGCGCGCACTTCACGATCTTTTCGGACGATCGCGCCTGGTGCTTGCAGAATCTGAATGGGCCGGACATTCAGGTTGCCTCGCCACCGGATCCCGCACGCGGGCCGCTCACTGACTTGGCAAGGATGAGCCGCGCCAATCACCACATCATCGCCAATAGCAGCTACTCCTGGTGGGCCGCCTGGCTGGGAAAAAAGGAAGGCCAGCGGGTTCTAATGCCCGACGCCTGGTTCCGCGGTGACATCCACGCGCCCATCGAGGACAAGTGCTGTCCTGGCTGGGAACTGGTTCCGACAACTTCCGCTTCTTGAGTTCGCATTCCCCCATGCGGTTGAGCATCATCATTCCTGTTTTCAACGAGGTAGCCCTCGTCACCACCTTGCTGGAAAAAGTCGTAGCCCTAGAGCTCGACGACGGCATGGCGAAAGAAATCGTGATCGTGGACGATGGATCCACGGACGGAACGTTGGAAGTGCTTCACGCCTTTCACACCGCTCATCCCGAGACGCGGCTATTGGTCCACGAGAAGAATAGCGGAAAGGGCGCGGCCGTTCGCACCGGCATGCAAGCGGCACAGGGCGACATCTTCATCATTCAGGATGCCGATCTGGAGTACGATCCCGAAGACATCCGCGAAGTAGTAAGACCCGTCGTCACCGGTCAGGCTTCAGTCGTGTATGGCTCACGAATCTTGCGTGAAAAGGCCCTCGGCCGCTCGGGTGTGCTCGGCTTGGTGACCGGAAAGCACCCCCACTCCTACGTCCTCGCCTATCTCGGCGGCGTGACCATCACCCAGTGGATCAATCTGATCACCGGTGCCTGCCTAACAGACGAGCCGACCTGCTATAAAAGCTTCCGCCGCGCCGCGCTCGAAGGCATCGAGATCGATTCCGATGATTTCGCCTGGGAGCCGGAAATCACGGTGAAGCTGCTCCTGCGCGGCATCGAAATCCGCGAAGTGCCCATCGCCTATCACCCGCGCAAGAACCGCGACGGGAAGAAGATCAATTGGCGGGACGGCGTGAAGGCGTTGTGGACCGCGGGAAAATATCGCTTTCGAAAATCCTCGTGAGTCCTTCTTCAAAGGGAACCCTGCTCGGCCTGGCCCTCTGCCTCGCCGTAGTCCTGGCATGGTTTTCCCCATGGTGGGCGGGCGGCCTGAAGCTCGCGCCGCTCGACCTGCAGAATGAGATGATGTCGCCGTGGCGGCAGGCGGACGAGTCCGGGCATGCGAAAAATCACATCGTATCCGATGGCGTGGACCAGTACCTCGTCTATCGCATGGTCGCCGCGGCCAATTATGCCCGCGAGGGCGAGTTGGCGTGGAGCAGCCTCACCTACGGCGGTACGGAGCAGTACGCCAATACCATGGCGCTCTACTTCGACTGGACCATGCAGCTCCATCGCTGGTTCGACTTCTGGACCGCATGGCACCTCGGCCTGTTAGGGCAAGTGCTGCTCGCCGCGTGTGGCATGTTCCTTTTCCTGCGCGGGCGCGGGGCTAACGTCGTGTGGTCGGTTTGCGGTGCGGTCGCCTATGCGGCGAATTCCCAATTCGTCACCTGGATCTACCACCGTTGGGCGCTCGGTGCCTTCTGCTGGGTGCCATGGATCCTGTGGGCCATCGACGCGCGACGCCGCGGGATGAAAGGTGCATGGTCGTTGGTCCCGCTATTCATCGGATTGGCGTTTCTCGGCGGCACGCTCCAGCACGCGGCCTTGGTTGCGCTGGTCGTGGCAGCAGCCTGGGCAGCGGAAGCGGTGACCGCGAAGCGGGATTGGGGAAAGCAATCGCGCCTCCTCGGCAACTACGCCGCATGGGGACTGTTAGGCACCGGCCTGGCGGCAATGATGCTTCTACCCTGTGCCGATGCATTCGCGATCAGCAGCCGCTTGGGAATGCACACTGGCATGCATGGCCATGCCGAAATGGGTGTCTACCCGCAGGGCTGGCTGCAGCCCTTCTTCAATCTCGCCGCCTATCCCTTCCAGGTATTCCCTTCGTTGCTCGGCCGGTGCAATTCGGTCGATGTGCTGAAGCTCTTCAAGAGCGAGCTCTTCTACATCGCCTACTTCGGATCTCTGCCGGTTATCGTGGCCTTCCTTGCCCCGTTCCGCCGGGACCTGCCGCCGTTGGCGCGGATCCTCGTGATCATCGGCTTGGTCTTGCCGCTCACACCCTTGGTGCGACTCCTGTATCAACGCCTCTTCCTGCTATTCATCGTCGGCGGGATTCTTGCCTTCGTCCACCTGATGCAGACGGCCACGCGGGAAACGCGGCTGCGCTTGTTCCGCTGGACAGCGTGGACCGGCGGTATCGCCATCGGTGCGTGGTTCTTGCTAAGTGTGGGCCTCACCGTCACCCATGATCGCTGGGCAGGCCCCTTGCAGGCCAAGATCACGGCCATGGGCTACGACAGTAGCTTCGGTCACTTCCGGTCGTGGATCGAAAGCCGGGCGGATCACTTCATCGGTGATCTCTTCATCTGGAGTCCGCAGCAAGCGCTCCCGCTGCTGTTCGCCATTCTGGCAATCGCCGGACTGCGTGCCACAGCCAGCCTCACACCACGATGGCGCCAAGCCGGCAGCGTGATGGTGGCGGTAGCGGTCTTCGCCGAAGTGACTCTGTTCGCCACGCGCTGGATCGTCTGGTCGGATGAAAAACGCTATCCGCTCTTTCCCGAAACGCCGGAGTCGCAGGTGCTCCACAAGGAAGTGGGCAGCCAGGGCCGCGTCGCCAGCATCATCCATCCGACCGCCCACATGGCGATCACACCCTTCGTGCCGAACACCCTCTCGGCCTACGGCATCGCCACCATCCACGGCTACGATAGCATCCTGCCGAATGGCATGTCGCTCGTCGCCGACCGCACCAAGGACCCCGAAATTCTCGGCCGCTACGGTGTCACCCATCTGATCACATTCCCGGATAACCCCGACGTTCCGGCCGCCTGGCAACCCGTGTGGAAAAGCCCGTCGATGCAACTTTTCAAAAATCCCCAAGCGGTCCCCCGCTACGTCGGCTTCCGGGATCATGATGCGCTCATGAAGTTCCTCCAAACCGGTGACCGCACCCAGTACATCGCACTGGAGGAAACACTCGGCCACGAGAACAGCCGCGAACTAAACGTTCGTGACTCATCCTGGCTCAGAGTCGCGGAGAATTATTCTCCTGGCTGGGAATTTCTCACGGATAGCAATTGGAAGCCGGTCGAACGTGCGACCGATGGCACGATGATCCTGCCACTCGGCGACCATGCAGCCCATGTTTCGATGCGCTACCGGCCCCCTCTCCGGTCACGCGGCTTGGCCATTTCCGGAATATCCCTGATTGCTTGCCTCGGGATTCCTCTTTTCGGAAAGAAGCGATCCATCGGCATTCCAGCCGCATCGTGACCCCGGCGACGCAGCCCGTTTTCGCATGCCATGAGCGTCCAGCTTTCCCATCCTGCTCCACCCTTCAATCCGAAGGCTGAAGCAATGCTCTCTGCCATCGGCGGCTTCCCGATTTCGGATCGCCAGCTATTTCTCGCCGGCTACTCCGAACTCTGCCGGGTCGATCTAACAGACCGGCATGCCGTCGAAATCTGCGGCGCTTCGGGAAAGCTTGCCGCGGCGGTAGCACGGACATTTCCCGGAGCGAGGGTAACGGGCTTGGACCTGTGGGCGCCGTCCGGACCGGAGCCCGAGGAGTGGAAGTGCACGCTGCCAGGACTCGAACTGATCGTGGGCGACGCTTTCGACCTCTCTGCTTTTCCCGCGGAATCCGTGGACCTGGTCTGGGGCCAGGCGGCACTCCATCATTTATCCCACGATCTCGACACGCTATGCCGCGAGGTCACCCGCATCCTCAAGCCGGGTGGCCGACTCGTGTTCGTCTTCGAGCCGATGGGCCACAATCTTGCGGTCGCCGCCATCCGCGCCATGCGGATGGCGGTCCATGAGATGGGGGACGAGAGCAATCTTTACATCTCCCAGTTCAAGCGGATGTCGGCTTTCTTCTCCACCTGCGAAGTCCAGATGTTCAACCTGCTGGGCTATCCCGTGAAAGCGCTCTCGGATCGCTTCGGCGGCATCTCCCATCTGGTGCACGAACTGGACGCCCGCTTGTTCGGAATGTTTCCGCGGCTCTTGCGTTACGGTGCGAACGCCAATGTCATTCTCACCAAGTGACGTGACTCCCGCCGCACGATGGTTCACTTGCACGCCGGTCGACTTCAGCGGAGGGAAGGACTTCTTCGCGCGCGACAGTGGCTTGCTCTGCCGTGGGTTCCAGGCACTTGGCATCGATAGCCGCGCGGTCATGCCCGGCACATCACGGGCCGATGACGAGCCCGACCTGATTCGCACCGCTTACGCCGATCTGGAAGACCCCGCATGGTGGCGCTCGCAGCGGCTGGATGGCGTGGTCCTCTATGCTTGGGGCCGCGCGAAATACCGGCGGGTGGCGGAAGCAATCCGCGAGGCAGGAGTGTTTCTCGTGCTCAATCAGGATAGCGGCGGCTTGGTCAGTCCGCGCCTCGATCTCGCCGCATGGTGGCGCGAGCAGCTCGTTCTATCCGGCGCCGGCAGAACTGCTGGCGGTTGGTGGCGCTTCTCAAAGCTAGCCCTTCGCGGCCTCACTGTCGGTCTCACTGTCTCAGACCTCTTGCGAGCCGAACATCTTCGCGCAGGAAATGTCATCGCCTGCGTGACACCGGTAGCGGCAGATCACTACCGCGAATTCTGCCGCATCTACGGCGGCGCTGATTTTGCCAGCCGGGTGCATGTGGTCCCGCATCCGGTAAATCCTCTGTTCCGGTTCGATGGGCGCCCGAAGACGCGCACCGTCACCGCCATCGGACGATGGGACGATGTCACCCAAAAGCGCCCCGAGCTACTGATGGCAGCCGCCGCCAATCTGTTAGACGCCGATCCTCACGTGACGGTGGAAATCGTGGGACAGGCAACTGCGGAGCTTCAGAAGTGGGCAGAGAAGCGCGAACGAGTCTGTCTTCATGGCCGTATCCTGCCCGAAGCCATCGCCGAAATCTTGTCCCACACCCAGATCCTCTGGTGTCCTTCCGCCTTCGAATCCTTCCATATCGCGAGCGGCGAGGCCTTGTGCTGCGGCTGCTCGGTGGTAGCAGCGGTGTCACCGTCCCTGGCAGCATTCCCGTGGTTCGTCAGTGAGGCATCGGGCTCGCTGGCAGCGACCGATGATGTCGCAGGTCACGTTGCAGCCCTCCGCAGCGAATTGCACGCGTGGGACGAAGGGACTCGCAATGCAGCATCCATTGCCGCCACATGGCAATCACGTCTGCATGCGCCGGAAGTGGCGCGGCTCGTCCTTTCGATTGCCGCGGGAGAAATGAATCACAAGACCTGACCCGCCGATGGACTTCACCATCATCACGCCAAACCTGAACTACGGTCGCTTCCTCGGCGACTGCCTGGCCAGCGTGGCCGCTCAGGAAGGCGTGACCCTCGAGCATCTCGTCTTCGATGGCGGCTCCACCGATGACAGCGCCGCAGTGGCCTCGCGCTTTCCTCATGTCCAGTGGTCGGTCGAGAAGGACAACGGCATGTCGCAGGCGATCAATCGCGGCTTCGACGCTGCCCAAGGCGATTGGGTCATGTGGCTGAATGCCGATGACCGGCTGAAGCCAGGCGCCTTGTTAGAAATAGTCGCGAAGTTGCGCACAAGCACAGCCGACATCGTCTATGGCGACTTCGATTTAATCGATGAATCCGGCAGCCATCTGCGAACCGTCCGCCTGCCGGGCTGGTCACCCTTCGTTCACGTTCACCACCACTGCTACATCGGCTCGACTGCGGCCTTCTACCGCCGCTCCTCCGTGATTGCGGCAGGGCACCGGTTGCGTGAGGACTTCCGCTACGTGATGGACGGCGAATTCTACGCTCGCCTTCATGCCGCAGGACTGCGGTTCGAACACGTGCCGGTGACCGTGGCGGACTTCCGCCTGCACGGCAGCAATGCCTCCATGCGCCATCTCGGCAAAACCCGCGATCTCGACACGATCCTCCAGGCGGAACGCCAGCACGTGGAGTCGCGTGCGATCCGCCGCGCCTACGGCACCACGCTTTTCGACGACCCCTATCTGAATGGCCTGATCGATGGCGTCTTGTGGATCGCCGCGCGCAGCTGGAAGGTCGCCTTGCGCACTTTGGGAAAATGAACCCGGTTCTAACAACTCCGCGCGTCGCGGTCGTGTTCGCCTGCTACAACCGGCGCGACACCGCGCTCGAATGCGTGAAGCGATTGCGCGCCCAATCACGCCAACCCGACCGCGTGATCGTGGCTGACAACGCATCGACCGACGGTTCAGCCGCTGCCTTGAACGGGCTCTGCTGGGATGCCCTCGAAATCCTCGATATCGGCGACAACCTCGGCAATGCCGGCGGCGTGCAAGCAGCGATGGAGCATGCCTTCGCCCATGGCATGGATGCCGTATGGATCCTCGATGACGACTCGTGGCCGCGTCCGGATGCCTTGGAAGAAATGCTGCGCTCGCCGTGGCGCGACGATGCCCTGATTCATCCGCTCCAGGAAGACCCCGCCACCGGACGCTTCACCTGGCCACTGCAAGTCGTGGCCGAAGACGGCTCGGTATCGCTCGCTCACACCCGCGACGAACTCCCCGATCGACCACTCGTCCGCAGCCGCGGCGTGTGGACCGGCGCGATGATCCCGAAGAAAGTCCGCGAAGCCGCCGGGCCGGTGAAGGGCGAGCTCTTCATCCGCGGTGAGGACGAGGAATACCCCTGGCGAATCGAAAAGGCCGGCTTTCCGACCTACGCCGTCACCGCCGCGGTGATGGACCATCCCGGCCCGAAGGACCTCGTGCAGTGGCGCTTCCTCGGCCGCAGCCTCTTTCTCGAACGCGGCTTGGCCGACTGGAAGCTGCACTACAAGGTGCGCAACATGGTCTGGCTGAAACGCCAACAGGCCGGCGCCACAGGCGCGCTCACGATGGCCCTCGCCTACGCGCTTTGCGTTGCCAGCGTAGACGGTCCCGCACGACTGCCATTGGTGTGGCGCGCTTTCCTCGATGGATGGCAGGGCAAGCTAGGTCGCTTGGCTGGCTGACGCATCTCCCGCTGCAGCTAGCTCGCTGGCCACCTTGCGCTCCCGCCACCACCGCGAAAGGCGCGAGTGCACGAGTATCGCCAGCACCACCCCCAAGGCATCGAAGGAAAGGTCGAACAAGTCCGACTCATCGAAGCCGAAGCCGAAGAGATACTGCGACCACTCGATCGCCCCGGCCAATAGCGCTGCGAACACCGCGCTCTTCCATCGACCAATCAGGAAGACGAGCACCAGCGTGGGGCCGAGAAAGAGCAGCGTGTGAAACAACGGCCGCGCCTGTTTGATGCGGTCCTTGATCTCTAACAGCAAGCTGCCGCCGAACGGCAATTCGCCCAGCGATTTCGGCACCTGAGCGGGCGGCGTGGCAGTTGAGGCCGGTGGCTTGGCCGCCGGAGGAACAGCCGGTGCCGACAAGACGGCTCGCCCTGCAGGTTCGCTGATGGCGAACAAGGGCGCCAGCGGGCGGATCGATCCCCACGGGCCGGGGACCGCCCATTGGGTCACGCAGAAAACCCAGAGCGCCGCAGCCAGCAGCGACGCACCGAGGCCGGAGGTGCGTCCCCATGTGGCGACCACGGCCGCCCACGCAAACCATCCTGCGAGCAGCACCCAGTGGCCGATCCGCCACCACGCCGTCTCACGGACGACATCGATGCGGCAATGCTTCAAGTGAAAGGACCCGGAACTCCCCAAGTGCTCCAGGCGAAGTACCGGCACCGCCGGACCATGAGGAGAATCATCCACCACACATGGGTTTTCGGCAGCATCGTTGCCACGGCTCGACACCAGATACTGGGCCTCCATCCGGTGATGCGCCGGATGCCACTCGATCATCACCCGCCCGTCCGACCATGGCGAAGGCCCCGGAACCAGCCCCTCCGCCTTCACCGCAAAGTCGAACATCAGGAACTCCACCTTTCCCGGCAGGGGAAGCGGCAACAGCTGAACGACGGCGCTCGATGGATTGCCGGCCGTTAAGGTGACCTCGGTGTTCCCCGCCGGATTCCGTTGAATCGTGACCCCGGGATCCGGCACCGCATCCCGTACCAGATCATCCAGCGACAGGTGTGGGTAGGAGGGATCGATCTCGAACCGATGCTGCCACGCCAGCCACGTCCCTGCGATGAGCAGGAGCAAGGCGAGCGGCAGGATCGGGAGGAACGCGCGGCGCACGGCGGGAAGACATCACGTTAGCACGTATCGTGCGAATCCTTTCCCGCGCCGCGGCTCGACATGACGGAAATGGCACCCCTACCTTGCCCTCGTTTTACCGCACCAGCGACCCATGCAAGCCATCTCCGGACTGTTCTTCTCCCTGTCGCTCGTGCTGGCCGTGGTCCTCGGCGGGCAAACGCTCGACTACACGTGGGGACCAGCACTCGTCGCCCTCGCGATCTCACTGGCCACCGGCGCTCTCCAGCTGTGGCAGCTGGGAAAACAGCCGAAGTCGGCCTGGTTCGCCTTCATCATCATCCTGGTGGCGAGCGGTTGGATTCTCTGGGGTTGCTGGGGCAGCCCGGTGACTGAGTTCGGTCGTTCGGATGCCTTGCTGGTCGTGGCTGCGCTGACGTCGTGCCTGTGGGCATGGACGATGCCGACTCGCGGTGTGGCCATCCGCTTCAGCGTCGCAGCCCTGGCCTTGCTCGGCTTCGCAAATCTGGCTCTCGTCCTGATTCAGCTGCGCGACCCGGCGTTCGCGTGGCCGTTCGCGTTCCGGCCCGTCCAACTCCCGTCCGGTCTCTTCGGACACTACAATCACCTCGCGGACTTCTCGCAGGTCTCCGCACTGATCCTGGCAGCGCGGGCGCTCTGGGCACGGGACAGCTTGGCCGAGAGGATCGTCCATGCGCTTGGTGCCTTGGCCGCTGTCGCGTGTGTCGCGTTGTGCGGCTCACGGGGCGGTGCCCTCAGCCTGGGAGTCGGAGTGGCGGTCCTGTGCCTCTGCCTCGCCCTTCTCGCGTGGCGGGACAAGAAGCGGAACCGCGGGATCATCATCGGCACCGCCGTGGCCGTGCCCGTGCTGATCGTGCTGCTCGCTCCGCTGGTCTTTTCCAAGATCCAGCAACGCCGCGGTGCCAAGGACCCGAAGGAAATCACCCAGGTCGCCGATGACCGCTTCCGCCTGACGCTCGCTGGCTATGCGATCAAAATCTCGACCACCCAGCCGTGGACGGGCAGTGGCAGCCGCAGCTTCGGCTGGAAAAAGAACGCCGTCGCCAATCCCGATGAGGACAAGCTCTGGGACCGCTTCAACGACGACTTCGTCCACAATGAACTCCTTCAGGCAGCCGTGGACTACGGCTGGGGCGGAGCTCTCCTCATCGTGGCGGCCGTCCTGACCACCGGCTTGACCGGAGTGGCTGGCCTCGCCGGCCGGGATGAGGCGGATGCAGGTCGCAGGGGCGCTCTGGATGCCATGGTCTGCGGCGGCTTGGCCGCGATGACCGGCACCCTGTGCCACTCGAATTTCAGCTTCGTCAGCCACACCCTGCCCGGCGCGATGTATCTCGGGCTTGCCTTCGGCTTCGCCCTGCCGAGGCGCGAACTGCTGGGCGAATTCCCAAGCACGGCCGGCCGCCTTGTCCCCTGCTTGATAGTCGTTCCCCTTTCGATCGTGCTCGCTCTGACCGGCTGGCGTGCCAGTCAGACCTTTCGCACCTTGTGGCCGGTGTCTTTCGGCCGCGAATTCCTAGGCGCGGCCGCCCCGGCACTTGCGGTCGAACACGTGCAGCACGCCATGGAATTGTGGCCCGGCGCCGAACTCGCCGGAAAGGGCGGCCAATTCTCCCGGAACGCCGCCGCAGCCAAAGGCCTGCCGAAGTCCGAGCAGGATGCGTGGCTGACCCAGGCCGTGGACTTCTACACCACCGCGATCCGGCTCAATCCCTACGATCCGGAATGGCCGGTCAATCGCGGCAACATGCTCTCCGCCCTGGATCGAGACAATGAAGCGGAGCGCGACTTCGAAAGAGCCATCGTGCTTGAAGGCGGCACCGAGCGAAACTTCCGCGCGCGCTTCTGCTTCGCCTCCCACCTCTACCGCCGCTGGTACGACGCCTGGACCAAGGAACGCCGCGCCGGTGAAGCCATGGGCCAGTTCATCCGCGCGCGAGACTTGCTCCGTGAGGCGGACCAGCAGGGCGGCCTGGGTCAGCTCGGGAAGGATGGCCAGGAACTCGTGAAGAGCATCGAGGACACCATCCGCTTCTTGGAAGGCGCTCACGTGCAGCCGGAACCGGTGCGCTAAGAGCGCGTCAGTTCTGCAGCTTCACCTGCGGCCAATTGACATTCTTCGCGGCCAGCTGACCGATGAGGTCTCGCACGACCCGGTCCGTACCCTCCAAGTCCAGAATCCCGGACTCCCGGTCGGTGTGTTCGCCATTGAACCACATCGTCACGGAAATATAGGCCCATTTCTGTGCCTCTCCTTTCACGAGGCGGTCCTTGATATCGATCAGCGTCCGCTTGGTGTGATTCTCCGTGATCCGTTCGCTCCCCACGAAGAAGTAGTAAGTCACCGCATCATGCTTTTTGACGTACTTGCCGGAGGCATCGGTCGGACGCTCTTGGACCGACAGCAAACGACGGGCGGGCAGCTGGTTCCCGCCCGGCACGGCGATCATCGTCGTGGACGAACTATAAATTTCATGACCCTGAGCCGGCATGCAGCGCTCCGGCCGGTGGATCGAGTTTGCCAGATCGATGCCCGACAGCACGATCGACAGCTGGGCAAAGTCCTTCGGGCTGGTATCAAAAAACGATGTGCTTCCGGACCGTGACCGCTCGCAGGTAGCCTTCGCAAATTTGGTGTCCTTGGCCAGCGTGTCGCGTTCTTCCTTCGTGGGCTCCTCCTCCTTGAAGGACCAGGAAGACATCTGCTTCGGAATCGTCAGCGACAACGCGGATTCGGCGGTTTTGAAATCCGGCAGCAAGAACACCGCCGAAAGCCCGGCGATGAGAACCCCCAGCAGGACGAGTCCGCGCTTCATCGTGCCTCAAGGGCCTCCCCTCCCTCGCGGACGACCTTTCGTACGGCTAGCTTCTTTCTGGGGCGGCGCCACGGCAGCCCACCTTCCAGCACGGAGTGGACTCCCAGCAGCATCACCAGGGAAATCGGGTAGAAGAGCAGCAGGCCGGACCAATCGTGCCACGTTCCCGCGGCGAAGGCATGGTTGCCATACTCGGAGATCACGAAGATCGACGTCAGCCGCAGCATGTTGCCGAGGATCGCGAGCGGAAAGGCCGCCAGGCAAAGGATCGCCTTCTTCCATAGCGAGATCGGCGCGAGGTAGGCCCACACCGAGGAAATCATGATCAGCGCCATCAGCGAACGGATGCCGCCACAGCCCTTGTCGATCGACAGCGGCTCCCACTTGTCAGAGACCGAGTGGATCAGGGTGCCGCGCACCACCGTCTCCACCCCGAACAAGCCCGAGCCCCATTGGGCGAGCTTCGTGGAAAGAATCTGCAGGCGCGTGGTGGCCTGCTGGAATTCCGGCACCGGAATCGCCAGCCACAGGACGAAGAACGGGAAGAAAAGCAGCCACGCCGTCCGCCATCCCCACATGAACAGGGAAGCCCCCCACAGGATCATCGGCAGCCCGCCCACCGTGAGCCGCGGCTGGCCGGTGCGCTGGCCCGCCAGGTAAAACAGGCAGCCGAGCAGGACCACGAGCAAGCCCGACCAATGGCCGGGCCCCGCCACCTCCCGCAGCTTCTTCCACTGGGAAATAATCAGCCCGACCATGATGACCGGCACCAGGAACCCATGCTGGTAGTCATTCTCCTTGTTCCAGGACGACTTCCACCAACCTGCCGTGGAAAGATCCTTCCAACCGCTGGCGGGGACCAAAAAATAGAATCCCGCGACCACGGCCGCGCACAGCAGGCACACGATCAGGGCGCCCTTCGGAATCCCTCCGGGCTTCACGGGTCCGCGGTTTGCGGCGCTGTCGAGGGTTTCCCCGTGCATCGCCGGGAGAATTCCCGAGTCGGGCCGCCCTGTCAACGCCCCGTCCACGCGGCCTCATCCACGCCGCCAGCGCCAGACCGGCCCATCCTCCGGAAGCTGGATCTGCCCTTCGCACTTAAAGCCGGCGTGCTCGCAAATCCGCGTGGAGGCATTGTGCTCCGGCAGGGTGTGGGCGATCAGGGTCACCTTTTCGCCGGTCGCCTCGGCGATTTCCACCAGCAGGCGGGCCATCCGCGACCCATGACCCCGGCGCTCGTAGTGGGGAAAGGTGAACCACGCGAGCTCCACCTCCCCGCGCTCGTCCGGCGGGCCCTTGAAGGCGCAGGTCCCGATCACCTCCCGGTCCGTCGTCAGCGCCAGGTAGCCACACCACGGCGGAGTGGTCCCCATTTCCAAGGTCCCCTCGATCACTTCCATCATGATTCCGGAAACGGTGCTGTAGTTGGTGCAGTCGAAATCCAAATCGCGAGTGATCGGGAGGAGCGTCATTTGCTGAAAACTAGTGCTGGAACCTCCCGGATGGCAAACAAAGCTAGATGCTTGCCGTGGCATCCGGCAGCGGCCACAAGGGCCGGGCACCGAGATGACCGACCTCTTTCCCGCCGACCGCCCGGTGCTCTACCTCGCGCCAATGCAGGACGTGACCGACCTGCCGTTCCTGAAGGTCATCGACCCCTACGGCGGCGCAGACGTCTATGTGACGGAATATTTCCGCGTTCACAATGACTCCCGGCCCAGCGCCTGGATCCTCCGGTCCATCGACGAAAATCCGACCGGCAGGCCGATTTTCGCCCAGATGATCGGCCAGGACATCGAGGCGCTGGTGAAAACCGCAAGGCAGCTGCTGGAGCACCCGGTCGCCGGCATCGACCTCAATCTCGGCTGCCCCGCCCCGGTGGTGTGCAAAAAGGAAGCCGGCGGCGGCCTGCTGCGGAACCTGCCGAAGGTGGACAGCATCCTCGGCGCGCTGCGCGATGCGATTCCCACCCGCTTCACCGTGAAGACCCGCATCGGCTACCATCATCACGATGAATTCCCGCAACTGCTGGAAATCTTCCGCAAGCACGCCATCGACGTGCTCGCCATCCACGGCCGCACGGTCGAGGAACGCTACTCCACGCCGGTGCACCCGGACTGCGTGAAGCTCGCCGTGGAAACCCTGTCCTGCCCGGTCATCGCCAACGGCAATGTCGTCGATGTCGCCACCGGCCTCGCCTACCGGCAGAAATCACAAGCCGCCGGCCTGATGATTGGCCGCGGCGCGATCCGGAATCCCTGGCTGTTTTCCCAGCTCCGCTCCGCCTTCGCCGGGGAAAAACCCTTCGAGCCGGGTTGCCGGGACCTGCTGGGCTATGTCGGCCGGCTCTACGACGAGCTCGCCGCGCATACGAAAACCTTCGATCCGCTCAGCCACGTGCAGCGGATGAAAAAGACCATGGCCTTCGTCACGCAGGGGCATGATCTCGACTTCGAATTCCGCGTGCGCCGCGCGAAGACCCCGGAAGACTTCCACTCCGCCTGCCGCGATCACCTCGACCGCGATGACCCGGTGCCAACCGCGCCGCAGGAAAGCTCGCGGGTGTTCTGCGGGTTCGAGGATCTGCTGAGCGCGACGTAACCCGGTCTAGGGTTCCACAATCACTTCGTCCCCCTCCTTCGGCTTCACATCCCCGAAGACCGCCGTCGGGCTCGCTACCGCTTCTGCTGCCTCGACTTCGCTGACCTTAAGCTTGCCGAGAATCCCGGTGCCGCGCCGGACAGAAAGCACCGCGTCAGCCTTCACCGCGGCGGCATCAATCACCTGAAGAGTCGCGAACGTTCCCAGATTCGGATCCTCCACCCACTGGACAATCTTTCCCACCGCCGGAGTTGCGGCGATCGCCTTGGCCCGTTCCTCGGCATTGGGCACGGCCGGTTTGTCCGGTATCTCCGGCGTCGTTTCCTTTGACGCCACATCGTCTTCGAAAACGGCACCCGTATCCGGCACGTCCTGCGGCTTCACTTCCGGAATGGCTGGCGCTTCGGACGGAGCCTTCTGGCCTTGGGCCAGCGGCATGCCCAGCATCATCCGGTCCTTCTCTTCCTTCAGCAGCTTCCGCTGCTGCTCGATCTCCGCAATCTGCCGCTGCACTTCGCCCAGCTCCTTCTTCGGCGTGTCCCGCACCTCCTGGCGGAAGTTCTTCCACGACATTGCCAGCGCGCCGACCAGCAGCGCCGTGATCATGCCGAGCAGAATCTTGATCGTGTCCATGCCCCAGCTTTCGGCGTGGACCGCCCCGTGGCAAGTCCGGCGAAATCCATCGCTTGACTTCGTGTAATAATTACACTTTCTTGCGCCCGACGCGATGCCACATACCTACGAGTTTCCCCGTCCGGCGCTCACCGTGGACTGTGTGGTCTTCGGCTTCGATGGCGCGGGCCTGCAGGTCCTGCTGATCAAGCGCGGCATCGAACCTTTCCTCGGCACATGGGCGCTGCCCGGGGGATTCGTCCGCATGGAAGAAAACCTCGAAGAGGCCGCCCGCCGCGAACTCGAGGAAGAAACCAGCCTCCGCGATGTCTTCCTCGAGCAGCTCTACACCTTCGGCGACCCCGGTCGCGACCCGCGCGGACGCGTCGTCAGCGTCGCCTGGTTCGCACTGGTCCATCCCGAGCAGCACCCCGCGAAGGGCGACACCGACGCCAGTGAGGCAGCTTGGTTTCACATCAGTGATTTGCCGGATCTCGCCTTCGACCACGATCACATCCTCACCACCGCGCTCGAACGCCTGCGCGGGAAAATCCGCTACCAGCCCGTCGGCTTCGAACTCCTGCCGAAGCGCTTCACCCTGACCCAACTCCAAGCCCTCTACGAAGCCATCCTCGGCCGGCCCATCGACAAGCGGAACTTCCGCAAGAAGCTCCTCGCCTTCGACTTCCTAATCCCTCTCGACGAATTCACCGGCGGCGCTCACCGCCCCGCCCGCCTCCACCGCTTCGACCGCCGCAAATACGACACCCTCGTGAAGAAAGGCTTCCTTTTCGAACTCTAACATTTCTCCCACATGAACAGCCCTCTCCAGACCGACCTCTATCAGCTCACCATGGCCGCCGCCTACTGGAACGCCGGCACCGCGGATCACGAAAGCGTGTTCCATCTCTTCTTCCGCCGCCTGCCCTTCCATGGCGGCTACGCCATCGCCGCCGGACTGGAACCTGCCCTCCAGTGGTTGGAAGCATTCCGCTTTCGCACCGAAGACCTCGACTACCTCGCCTCGCTCCGCACACGGAATGATCATCCACTCTTCAAGGAGGACTTTCTCACCTACCTCGGCGACCTGCGGCTGGAGCTGGACATCGATGCCATTCCGGAAGGCTCGGCCGTCTTTGCCCATGAGCCATTGCTGCGCGTGCAGGGAAAGATCCTCCACGCCCAGCTCGCCGAGACCGCACTGCTCAATCTCATCAACTTCCAAACTCTCGTCGCCACCAAGGCCTCGCGCATCTGCTACGCCGCCGCGGGTACGCCTGTCTTCGAGTTCGGTTATCGCCGCGCCCAAGGCCCCGATGGCGGGCTCACCGCCAGCCGCGCCGCATGGATTGGTGGCTGTGAAGGCACCTCGAATGTCCTCGCCGGCCAACGCTTCGGCATTCCCATCCGCGGCACCCACGCCCACTCGTGGGTGATGTCGTTCGATGACGAGCAGGAAGCCTTCGACCGCTACGCCGAGGCCATGCCGGATAACTCGACCTTGCTCGTGGATACCTACGACACGCTTGAAGGCATCGACAAGGCCATCGTCACCGCCCGCAAGCTGCGCGAACAGGGCCACGAGCTGAGCGGCATCCGCCTCGACTCGGGCGACCTCGCCTGGCTCAGCCAGCAAGCTCGCGCCAAGCTCGATGCGGCGGGCTTTCCCAATGCGAGAATCGTCGCGAGCAATGACCTCGACGAGCATCTCATCGAAAGCCTGCGCCATCAGAACGCCAGGATCGACATCTGGGGCGTCGGCACCAACCTCGTCACCGCGGCCGACCAGCCCGCGCTCGGCGGCGTCTACAAGCTCGCCGCCCAGCGCCGCGAGGACGGCACCTGGCAACCGCGCATCAAGCTCAGCGAACAAACCGCCAAGAGCTCGATCCCCGGTCGCCTCCAGGTGAGGCGCTTCATCGAGGATGGTAAATTCATCGGCGACGCGATCTACGACGTGGATCGTAGTTTCGACGGCGCGACCACCATCATCGACCCCGCTGACCCGATCCGGACGAAAGAAATCCCCGCCGCGACAACCGCCACCGAACTTCTCCAACCGGTCATGAAAGCCGGTCACCGCACCGTCCCAGCCGAGCCCCTCGAAGCCATCCGCAACCGCTGCCAGGAGAACCTCGCCGCCCTCCACCCCGGCATCCTCAGACTTAAAAACCCGCACGCCTACCCTGCCGGACTTGAAGAAGGACTTCATCAGCACCGGGAGCAAATCTTGCGGGAACTGCGATGACCATCATCGCCCCCATATGGACAACAAACGCATCAGCAAATTCCTCAGCCTCGTCCTGCGCCACGAACCCGAAAAAATCGGGATCGTCCTCGACGAACATGGCTGGACGGACTCTCAAGAACTCATCCAGGCAGCCGCCCGTCATGGCGTCCGATTCGATCAATCGACTCTGTTAGAGATCGTTCGGACCAGCGATAAACAACGCTTCGCTCTCAACGAAGATCACACCCGCATTCGCGCCAACCAAGGCCACTCAGTAGAGGTCGATCTCGCCCTCGAACCAAAGCAGCCACCGGAATCCCTCTACCACGGCACCGTGGAAAAATTCCTCGGCTCCATCCGGAGCACCGGCCTGCAAAAGGGCGAACGCCACCACGTCCACCTCAGCCCCGACCTCACCACGGCGACCAAGGTCGGCGAACGCCGCGGCAAGCCGGTGATCCTCACCATCCGCGCCGCCGCCATGGCCGAAGCCGGCCACCCCTTCTTTCTCTCCGAAAACGGCGTCTGGCTCACCGACGCCGTGCCACCGGAGTTCATCGAGTTCCCACCCTGACAAAACATGGCAATCCGGACCGTCAGAGGAGATCTGCTCGATCAACCCGTCCAGGTGATCGTAAACGCATGGAACCGCAATGTGATCCCATGGTGGCTCCTTCTGCCACAAGGTGTTTCTGGTGCCATCAAGAAGCGGGGAGGCTACCAACCATTCCGTGAACTATCCCGAATCGGCTCGATACCCGCAGGAGGCGCAAGACTCACTTCGGCGGGACAACTTCCATTCAACGCGATCATTCATGTCGCCGCCATCAACCTGCTCTGGCGATCGTCTCCTGACATTGTGAAATCCTGCGTTGTGAACGCCCTCACATTGGCCGCCGAACATCGCTTTGCCTCCATTGCAATCCCACTAATCGGTTCGGGAACCGGCGGCCTCGATCCAGAAAAGTCCAAATCCTGCATCATCGATTCAGCCGAAACCGCTTCCTTTGACGGCGATATCATCGTCGTCGAATTCTCTCGCCGCTAATATCAGCCATGAACCTCCGCCTCGCCGCCGTCGCCCTGAACCAAACCCCGCTCGATTGGCCGGGGAATGAATCGCGTGCTCGCGCCGCACTCGCACATGCCCGGCACGAAGGTGCCACGCTCGTCTGCCTGCCGGAGCTATGCCTCACCGGCTACGGCTGCGAAGATGCCTTCCTCGCCCCGGCGACATGGGAGCGAGCATGGAAGATGCTGACCGATCTCCTGCCTGAAACACGCGGCCTCGTCGTCGCCTTCGGCTTGCCGGTATTCCACCACCGGGCACTATACAATGTCTCGGCCGTGGCGGCCGACGGCGAACTGTTAGGCCTGGCCGCGAAGAAGAATCTCGCGGGCGATGGCATTCACTACGAGCCACGATGGTTCAAGCCATGGCCGGGCGGCGTTCGCGACGAATTCGTGGCACCGGATGGCAAGCGGCTGCCGATCGGCGATCTCGTTTTTGAAGTCGGCAGCGTGAAGCTGGGCTTCGAAATCTGTGAAGACGCCTGGGTTGCCGATCGCCCCGGAGCCAAGCTCGCCGCCCGCGGCGTGGACGTGATCCTCAATCCCAGCGCCAGCCACTTCGCCTTCGGCAAGGCCAGCATCCGCCGCCGCTTCGTCGCAGAAGGTTCGCGGGCCTTTGGTGCCGCCTACGTTTACTCGAATCTGTTGGGAAACGAAGCTGGCCGCGTGATCTACGATGGCCAGTTGCTGGTCGCGGAAGGCGGTCACGTCATCGCCGAAAGCCCGCGCTTCGGCTTCGCTGATCACCGGGTCCTGACTGCCACGGTCGATATCACCGGCGGCCGCTTGGCCATGGCCCGCAGCGCCAGCCACCGGCCCGCCTTGCCCGCGACAAATGATCCGGGACTCGTCACCGCCAACTTCACCTGGCCGGAAGTGTCGGCGGCTATCCATCACCACCTGCTCGCCGGACCGGAAGAGAAGACGCTCGAATTCACCCCGGCCGTCACCCTCGGCCTCTTCGACTACCTCCGCAAGAGCAAGTCGAGCGGCTACGTCGTCTCGCTCAGCGGCGGCGCGGATTCGGCCGCGGTCGTTTGCCTGGTGCGCCTGATGTTCGAGTTCGCCCGCGAGGAACTCGGCGAAGAATTCGGCGGCAAACTGGCGACGACGGATTTCGGTAAACTACTACTCACGGCGTACCAAGCGACCGAAAACAGCGGCGACGTCACCCGCGATGCGGCACGCCTCATCGCCGAAGCGATCGGAGCAACCCACCGCGAACTCGATGTCTCGGTCCTCCACCGCGGCTACGTGGCCATGATCGAGGAGGCCTTCGGCAACACCCTGAATTGGACCGACCACGACATCCCTCTCCAAAACATCCAGGCCCGCGTCCGCTCGCCCGGCATCTGGATGCTCGCCAACCTTCGCAACGCACTCCTCCTCTCCACCAGCAATCGCAGCGAAGCCGCGGTCGGCTACGCCACCATGGACGGCGACACCTCGGGCGGACTCGCACCGGTCTCGGGCATCGACAAGGCCTTCCTCCGCGAATGGCTCGGCTGGCTGGAAACAACCGGACCCATCATCGGCGGCAAGCGCCGGCCGATTCCCGCACTCGCCGCCGTGAACGCCCAGCAGCCCACCGCCGAACTCCGCCCCGGCGAACAAGGCCAAACCGACGAAGGCGACCTCATGCCCTATCCGGTGCTGGATTTCATCGAGCGCGCCGCCATCCGCGACCACAAATCACCGCGCGAAGTACTAGAGTTACTGGAGATCGCATTCCCCGCTCATCCGGCAGAAACCCGCACCCGTTGGACCAAGCGCTTCTTCACCCTGTGGAGCCGCAACCAATGGAAGCGCGAACGCTACGCCCCCGGCTTCCACCTCGACGACGAAAACCTCGACCCCAAGACCTGGTGCCGCTGGCCCATCCTGAGCGGCGGCTTCCAGGAGGAACTCGATGCCCTATGAAAGCCATTCAAGCCAACATCACCACGCTTGCAGTCGACGCTATCGTCAATGACGCGAACTCCAGCCTGCTCGGTGGCGGCGGGGTCGATGGTGCGATCCATCGCGCCGCAGGCCCGGATCTCGTAGCGGAGTGCCGCTTGCTCGGTGGCTGCAAGACAGGCCAGGCAAAGATCACGAAAGGCTACCGGTTGCCTGCCAAGCACGTTATCCACACCGTGGGCCCCGTGTGGCGCGGCGGAAACAACGGCGAGCCGGAGCTGCTTGCCAATTGCTATCGGAATTCTCTTCAAATCGCGGTCGATCACTCGCTGGAAAGCATCGCCTTCCCCTCGATTAGCACCGGCATCTTTGGCTATCCAATCGAACAAGCCGCAGAGATTGCGGTGACAACCGTGAAGCAATTTCTCGCTGACTCGGGAACACCGCGGGACGTGACCTTCTGCTGCTTTTCGGCAGCCGATCTCCGAGTGTATCAAGCCCTTCTCGACTGACACGATGGCCACTTCCCTTGAATACGCCCAAGGATGCCTCGCCGGACTCGCAGTCGGCGACGCACTCGGCACCACGCTGGAGTTCACCACACCCGGCTCGTTCAAGCCGCTCACCGACATGATCGGCGGCGGACCCTTTCGCCTGAACGCGGGCCAGTGGACGGACGACACCTCGATGGCCCTCTGCTTGGCGGAGAGCCTGATCGAGCGCGCCGGGTTTGACCTAAGCGATCAAATGCAACGCTACGTCCGCTGGTGGAAGGAAGGACATCTGAGTGCTACCGGCCGTTGCTTCGATATCGGAAACACGGTGCGATCCGCTCTCTCCGATTTTTCTATCGACGGCAGGCCCGCCAGCGGCAGCAACGACAGATACTCGGCGGGCAATGGCTCGATCATGCGACTGGCCCCGGTCCCCATCTTCTTCCGCGATGCGGATGAAGCGATCCACTACGCCGCTGAAAGTTCGCGAGGCACCCACCAGGCCGCCACCTGCCTCGATGCCTGCCGCTACCTCGCGGGCATGCTGTGGGGACTGCTGCATGGCGCGACAAAGGATGAAGTCCTCGCGCCCTCCTATCACCCATCGGGAAAGAATTGGGAAGGAATGGACCAAGCCATCGCTACAATCGCCGCGGGATCGTTCAAAGAGAAGGAACCGCCAATGATTCGTGGAACCGGCTACGTGGTGCAATCGCTGGAAGCGGCCCTATGGGCCTTCCATCGCTCGAAAAGCTTCGAGGAAGGCGCACTCCTAGCAGTGAATCTAGGCGAAGATGCCGACACCACCGGCGCAATCTTTGGCCAGATCGCCGGGGCCTACTATGGATTGGACGGCATCCCCGCGGGGTGGCTGGAGAAGCTGCACGGGCGGGAGATGATCCTCGATTTCGCAAGCAAGCTTTTCACCACCTCGAAAGCGGTACCATGAACACTCACGCTCTCATCCTCGTCGATCTGCAAAATGACTTCCTCCCCGGCGGTACCCTCGCCGTGCCGGGCGGTGATGAAGTCATCCCGATCGCCAATCAATTGATGAACGACTTCGAACTCATCGTTGCCACCCAGGACTGGCACCCCGCCAGCCACGGCAGCTTCGCAGCGAATCACCCCGGCCGCCAACTCTTCGAAAGCATCGACCTCCACGGCCTCCCACAAACCTTGTGGCCCGTGCATTGCGTCGAAAACACCGGCGGCGCTCTCTTCGCACCCGGCCTCGAAACGCGCCGCATCACCCGCGTATTCCAGAAAGGCACGCGGACCGAGATCGATAGCTACAGCGGCTTCCACGACAATGGCCGCCGCCATTCGACCGGCCTCGCCGATTGGCTGCGCGCCCAGGGGATGACCCATGTCACTGTCTGCGGACTAGCCACTGACTACTGCGTGAAATTCACCTCGTTGGACGCCGTGGCAGAAGGCTTCCACACCACACTTCACCTGCCGGCTAGCCGCGGCGTGAACCTCCAGCCCGGCGACGTGGATGCCGCCATCGAGGAAATGCGAGCGAAGGGAGTCGTCATCACCGCATGACGTCCGACGCCCGCAGATTCCGCATCGAGGCAATCGCCGTGACCGTCCTCTGCGCGGCGTTGCTCCTCTGCGCTTGGCAAAAGTGGCTGCCGCTCGATCTCACCGAAGCCCTCGGCTTCGCGACCGGAGCAGCCTGCGTCTGGCTCGTCACCCGCGGCAATATCTGGAACTGGCCCATCGGACTCGCGAACAATGTATTCTTCGCAGTACTCTTCTGGCGCTCCCGGCTCTATGCCGACTTCGGGCTGCAGGGCGTCTATTTCATTCTCGGCGTCTGGGGCTGGTGGCAATGGCTGCACGGCGGCACCAATCGCTCGCATCTAACAGTTTCGCACACACGCCGAGCAGAGTGGCTCGGCATCGCGCTCTTCCTCACCCTTGGCACCTGGGGCCTGCGCGAACTCCTGATCGCGGTGAATGGCGCAGCGCCCTTTTGGGACGCGGTCACCACGATCTTGTGCCTCGCCGCCCAATACCTGTTGTGCCGCAAGCGCCTCGAAAACTGGTGGCTGTGGATCGCGGCGGACATCATCTACGTTCCGCTCTACCTCTCCCGCCACCTGCCCCTCACCGCGATTCTCTATGCAGGCTTCATCGGCCTGTGCATCGTCGGCCTCATCCGATGGAAACGGGAACTCGTCACGACATGAACCCCAGCCGCTTCGGGCTCGGCGTGGTGATCGGCAAGTTCCTGCCGCCCCACCGCGGCCACCGCCATCTCATCGAGACCGCGCTTTCGCAATGCGAGCGGGTGATCGTCATCGTCTGCGGCAAGCCCATCGATCCGATCCCTCCCCATCTCCGCGCGGAGTGGCTTCGCGAAATGGTCCCCGCCGCCGAAGTCATGCTCATCGACGACCGCTACGATGAGAACGACTCGCGCATCTGGGCCGAGAATACGATCCAATGGCTAGGCCGCGCACCGGATGCCGTCTTCACCTCCGAAGACTACGGCGATCGCTACGCCTCCTACATGGGCTCCACGCATGTACAAGTGGACAAAGCCCGCCTCACCGTCCCCTGCAGCGGCACCGCGGTCCGGACCGACGCACTCGCCATGTGGGATTTCATCGACCCCCCGGTCCGCGGCTGGTTCGCCAAGCGAGTCGTCATCGTCGGCGCGGAATCCACCGGCACCACCACGCTCGCCATGGATCTCGCCTCCGCTTTGCAAACGCCATGGGTCGCCGAATACGGCCGCGAATACAGCGAAGTGAAACAAGCCCGCGGCGAGACGGAATGGTTTACCGACGAGTTTCTCGACATCGCCCGCGAACAAAACCGCCGCGAAGACCTCGCCGCCCGGCAGGCAAACCGGATCCTGATTTGCGACACGAACTCGTTCGCCACCGCGCTCTGGCACCGCCGCTACATGGGCCACCATGATGAGAGGCTCCAAGCGATCGGCGCAGAATGCCGGGCCGATCTCTACCTCCTCACCGGCGACGAAATCCCCTTCATTCAGGACGGCCTGCGCGATGGCGAGCATATCCGGCACGAGATGCACGGCTGGTTCGAAACCGCTCTCGCAGCACAATCCGCCCCCTGGCACCTGCTCCGCGGCACCCGGGAGCAACGGCTCGCGGAAGCCCTGAAGATCATCCGCACCCGTTGGCCGGCAATCGAGGAATCCCTTGCCCCTGCTCCGGACGGCGTCTAAACCACCCGCCGCCATGGCCTCGATCAATTCGAACTTCCTCAAGCTCAAAGCCGGTTACCTCTTTCCCGAAATCGCCCGCCGGGTGAAGGCCTTCTCCGATGCCAATCCGGACAAGTCCGCCAAGATCATCCGCTGCGGCATCGGCGACGTGACCGAGCCGCTGCCCGCCGCCGTGCGTGCCGCGATGCACGAGGCGATCGATGAAATGGGCGTCCGCGAGACCTTCAAGGGCTACGGCCCGGAGCAGGGCTACGAGTTCCTGCGCCAGGCCATCGTCGACAATGAGTTCGCCGGCCTCGGCATCGGTGCCGATGAAGTCTTCATCTCCGACGGCTCCAAGTGCGACACCGGCAACATCCTCGACATCTTCGGCAAGGGCAACGTGATCGCCATCACCGACCCGGTCTACCCCGTCTACGTCGATACCAACGTCATGGCCGGCAACACCGGCGACGCCGATGAAAAGGGCGCCTACGGTGGCCTCGTCTATCTTCCCTGCACCGCGGAGAACGGCTTCGTCGCCGACCTGCCGAAGGAGCGCGTGGATCTCGTCTACCTCTGCTTCCCGAACAACCCCACCGGCGCTGTCGCCACCCGCGCGCAGCTCGAAGCCTGGGTGAAGTACGCGAAGGAGAACGACACCATCATCTTCTTCGACGCCGCCTATCAGGCCTTCGTCCAGGACGCCTCCGTTCCCAAGTCCATCTTCGAGATCGAAGGTGCCAAGGACGTCGCCATCGAGTTCCGCTCCTTCTCGAAGAACGGCGGCTTCACCGGCGTGCGCTGCGCCTACATCGTCATCCCGAAGACGGTCACCGGCAAGGATGACCAAGGCAACCGCGTCCCGCTCCACCAGCTCTGGAGCCGCCGCCACAGCACCAAGTTCAATGGCGCCAGCTACCCCGTCCAAAAGGGTGCCGCCGCCGTCTTCTCCGAGCAGGGCAAGGCCGAGGTGAAGGCACTCATCGAGCACTACATGGGCAATGCCAAGCTGCTCGTCGAAGCCGCCAAGTCCGCCGGCCTCCAGGTCTTCGGCGGCGTGAATGCCCCCTACGTCTGGGTCGGCTGCCCCGCCGGTCTCGGCTCGTGGGACATGTTCGACAAGATGCTCAACGAAGCCCAGGTCGTCATCACCCCCGGTGCCGGCTTCGGTGCCGCCGGCGAAGGCTGGTTCCGCATCTCCGCCTTCAACTCCCGCGCCAACGTCGAGGAAGTCTGCCGCCGCCTGAAGGCGCTGCTCGGCTGAACCGTCTTCTGGTAACCGGGGAATTCCTCCTTTCGCAAAGTGGGGTTCCCCGGTAACCTTCTGTTCATGAGTCTCGCGGAAATCGAGAAACAGGCAGCCGCATTGCCGGTGGAAGAACGCGCTGCGCTGGCTAGCTTTCTTCTGCATTCCTTGCCGGAGCCGGATCATGACGTATCCGACGAAGAGGTCGCCGAACGAGTCCGGCAGGTGAACGCGGGAGAAGTGGAATTGATCAGCTTCGACGAATTGCGCCGCGGGGTTTTCGCTGACCGGGCCCGCTGATGCCCTCGTTTCATCCTCAAGTCCGGCGGGACGTCGGGCGCGCCATGCGCCACTACGATTCCATCAGTGATTCCTTGGGAGATGATTTCTGGCAGAAGTTCGAGGAAGCCTGTCGCCTGATCGATGCGCATCCAGAGCGCTCTCACTTCGACGCCAGCGGCTGGAGACGGGCGAGTTTGGAGCGATTCCCGTATCACCTGCTTTTCTATCAAGAGCTTGAAGGCTCCCGGGTCATGGCCCTGCGTCACAACCGGCAGCGGCCGGAGTTCGGACTGCGCCGGAAGTAGAAGGGTCGCGGAGTGGTCACCGAGTGGTGGTTCGAATTCGCCACCGAGTTTGGATTAGCACCGGACACTTATCTCGGCTAGACAAGCTCCCCTATGTCCACGCCGCCGACCCTTCCCGCCAACAGCCCTGCCGAAAGCCTCCAGCAATTCGTCACCCGCACCGCCCAGCGCGATCTCGGCCAGGGAGTCTTCGAGCTGGAGTCGCCACGCTTCCTCGAAGTGAACCTCAACGGCCGGATGAACACCAAGACCGGTTCGATGGTGGCGTACCATGGCGACATCAAGTTCACCCGCGAGGGCATGCTCGATCAAGGCGTCGGCAATCTCCTCAAGCGCGCCGTCTCCGGCGAAGGCATGCGCCTCACCTACGCCGATGGCAATGGCAAGCTCTACCTCGCGGACCAAGGGAAGCGGATCATCATCCTCAATCTCAAGAACGAGTCGCTGGTGGTGAATGGCAATGACGTCCTCGCCTTTGAGACCAGTCTCCAGCATAAGATCACCATGATGAAGAAGATCGTCGGCATGATGGCCGGCGGACTCTTCAACGTGCGCTTCGATGGCAGCGGCCTGCTGGCGATCACCAGTCATCATGAGCCGCTAACGCTGCGCGTGCAGCCGGGCCGGCCCGTGATGACGGATCCGAATGCGACCATCGCATGGAGCGGCAACCTCAGCCCCCAGTTGAAAACCGATGTCTCGCTCAAGACCTTCCTCGGTCGCGGCTCCGGCGAATCGATGCAGATGCGCTTCGAAGGCGACGGCTTCGTCATCGTGCAACCCTACGAAGAAGTCCACATGGTCACCTCGGCCGGGTGACTCCGCCTACCGCCCCGGGCCTTTTCCTTGACAATCAACGCACTCCCCGGAGACTCGCGACCGTAATCATGAAAGGGGACCGAGTGGAAAGCGAGCTGTTGCACACGGAGAAGATCCTGGCTGACCGGAAGACCTTCTTCTTGGATCTGAAACAGAACTCCCGTGGCATGGTGGTGAAGATCACCGAGGACGTGGGCGGCAACCGTGACACCATCATGGTGCCTGCAGACATTCTGGGCGATTTCATCGCCGCCTTGAACGACATCAAGGAGACCGCCGACAATCACTAGTTAGAGGCAGGTGCGGGAAATTACTTAGTTTTCCCTTATTTTCTGATTTTGCGATCCGGGGGGTGGATTTCCTTCCCGATTTACGCTTCACTCGCGGCCAGTGGTAGCACCCTTGCAGTTCATCCATTCCGCCTTTGCAAGCAGCATCCCCCGCAGCACCCGACGCGGTGGCATGGGGATACGGCTCGCGGTTTGGGGAGTGGCGCTTGGTCTGGCCACCGCAGCGGCCGACACCGTCTGGCAGCCGGTCACCAACTATTCGATCTCCTTTCCCGGAGACCGGCCGGATGCCGCCCCGGCGATCAATCCCTTCGACAATTTCACCCACTTCGGCACCGACTTCGGCTGGATGGGTCCCGGCCAAGCCCGCTTGGAGTCCAGGGCCGGCGCGATCCGCACCAAGGCGGACGGCGAGTGGACCGGTGCCTGGCATTCACTGGCCGGCCTCGCCACCGAAGGCCAGCGGCTGTTCGATCCCACCGATGTCACCGGCCTCGGCGGGCCGCCTGAAGTCCGCGCCGGCGTGGTCGCCGTGACTGTCGATGCCCGCGGCCAGGGCGTGCTCCGTGTGGAGCTCGCTGATCCCGGCAAGCGCGTGAAATGGACCCGCACCATGTCGCTCGAGCCGGGTGAACGGACGCGCCATCGCTTCGAGTTCTCGCCCGCCGAAGTAGGCCCGGTGAAATTCTTCAACTGGGTCGCCGAGCCCGGCAGCGCGGTGGAGGTCTCGGCCATCGGCTTCGATGTCCAGAAGCCGGCAATCTCCGACGAGGAGTGGCTGCTGCGCGTCTCGCTCGGGAAACTGCGCCGCTGCCATGATCCCGAGGACGGCCTCACCCGCGACCGCGCGCACTTGCCAGCGGGGGTTTTTGACTCTGTCAGCTCGTCCGGCCTGCATGCGCTGGCCAGTGCCGCCGCCGCCGCGGAGGGCTGGCTGGACCGCGACATGGTCGCCGGTGAAATCCGCCGGACCACCCGCGCCCTGCTGGGCATCCAGAAGGCCGCCGGTTTCCTCCCGCACTTCACCCGCAATGACGCGAATGGCCTGCCAGTGGTGCACCCCGGCACGGAGTTCAGCACGGTGGACACCGCCATCACCCTGATCAGCCTCCGCCTCGCCGGCGATGTGCTGGGGCTGGATGATGTCCAGGACGCCATCGCGGCGATGATTTCCGACCTCGACTTCGACCTCGCCTGCAGCGGCGACGGCTGGATCAGCCACGGCTTCGCGACCGATGGCACCACCCCGCTGTCCGGCCAATGGCGGGACTGGGGCGGCGAGACCGCACTGGTCCTGATGCTGGAGGCCATGGTGGCGGGCCGCGAGCCGAAGGGCCACATGAACCCCGGCGGCCAGGTCTTCCGCGGCGTGCAGTTCATTTCGGAAATCCAGAGCCTCCTCTACCCCGACTTCGACCGGCAGGCCCCGGACCTGCTCGCCGGCACGGTTTGGCCGGCGGCCCGGCGGGATTTGTTAGACCGCCAGACCCGCTACGTGGACAAATACTGGCCGGATTCGCCCGCCGCCCGGGCCGGCATCTTCGGACTCTCCAGCGGCGAGGGCGGCATGCCCGGCCAGGGCTACCAGGCCTATGGCGTGGACACCCCGGCCATCCGCTGGCTGCACCCGCACGCCATGGTCATGGGCTTGGCACTCAGCGGCGGCAGCCGCTACTCGGAGGGCGTCCACCGCATGATTGAGGCGGGTTTGGTCGTGCCCCAGGGCCTTCCGGAGAACATCGAGATCGGCCTTTCCCAGCACAATCCCATGCAAGGTTCCCTCAATGCCGGCTTCGAGGCGCTGGCCGCTTATCATGGCTTGCGGCGCGCCGGAAACGACGTGATCGATGTGGCCAGCCGCCACGATCCCTTGCTGCGGGCAGGGGTCCGGCGCTTCTACGCGGACTGAAGCCTACCTAACTGGTCTGGTTTTTCTTCATTGCCGCAGGGGGAAACGCGGCTTCAAAGTGTGGAAAGCCCTTTACATGGAGGAACGATACGAGATCCGGGGGAAGCTCGGCCAAGGCGGACTAGGCGCGGTGTACCGCGCGTGGGACCACGCCTTGAAGCGGGAAGTGGCGGTCAAACGGATCGTTTCCGGCGACGACGCCGAACACCGCGAGGAGGCCACCAAGCAGATGGAGAAGGAGACCGGCGCCCTCGCCGCCCTCCAGCATCCGAACATTGTCACCATCTACGACGTCGGTTCCGACGAGGACGGCCCCTTCGTGGTGATGGAGCTGCTGACCGGCCAGACGCTCGATGAGATCGTCGAAAAGGCGCCGCTCACGTGGCCGGATTTCCGCGAACTGGTCCTCCAGATCCAGGAAGCACTGGTCGCCGCCCAGCACCTCGGCCTCGTCCACCGCGACCTCAAGCCGTCGAACATCATGGTCAACTGGCTGCCCTCCGGCCGCTTCCAGACCAAGATCGTCGACTTCGGCCTCGCCAAGTTCAGCCCCAAGACCTCCATCGACACCATCGAGCAGGGCGACATCTTCGGCTCGATCTTCTACATGGCCCCGGAGCAGTTCGAGCGCGCGCCGTTCGACCAGCGCTTGGACATGTATTCCATCGGCTGCGTCTACTACTTCACGCTGACCGGCCAGAATCCTTTCCAAGGCGAGACCGCCCACCAGGTGATGGCGGCCCACCTCGAGCACCGCGTCATCCCGCTCGGCGAAGTCCGCCCGGACATCCCGAAATGGGCCGCCGACTGGGTGATGTGGCACATCAACCGTTACCCCGGCGAGCGCCCGGAAAACGCCCGAGAGAGCATGAAGAGCTTCATCCAGCTCGATCAGCCGCTCTCCCAGGCCATCGTCCAGCCAACCCCGGCCGTGCCCCAGATCCCGGCCGGCCTGCGCCCGCGCTTGGCGAGCGGTGCCCCCCAGCGTCCGGCCCCCGTGCCGACCGCCATGACGGCGACCCACACCGTCAAGACCCACACTGCACCGCAGCCGCTGGCCCCGCCGGATGGCGCTCCGCCCAGCCTGCACACGACCCAGTCGATTCCTGAACTCGAAGTCGACACTGGCCCGCCGCCCCCGGACATCGCCGTGCAGCCTGAAGTGGTGACCGCCCCGGTCCCCACCGTCCGCCGCGCCCCCGGTGCCGGCATGGCCGCACCGACCTACTACCTTCCGAAGAAGAAAAAGGGCATGAGCGAGGGCCAGCGGAATTTCTACGCCGTCATCGGCGGCCTGCTGATCCTGGCGCTCATCTACTTCCTTGTGACCCAATTTTCCAAGTAGGGCGGTGGACGCGCGACGCGCGATGCTCTAAGCCTCGCCGCGCCATGCTCGATATCCGCGAGATCCGCGAACACACCGATGCCATCCGCGAACGCCTCAAGGCGCGCGGTGGCAACCATTGGACGCTCATTGACGAAGTGCTCGCCTGCGACGAATCCCGCCGCAAAGCCGAGACCGAAAAGCAGCAGCTCCAATCCGAGCGGAAGAGCACCTCCAAGCAGATCGGCATGCTGAAGGGCAAGGGCGAGGACACCTCGGCCATCGAAGCCGCCGTCCGCGAGATCAACGACAAGATCGCCGCGCTCGACGCCGATTCGGAAGCCGCGGGCACCCGTCAGGCCGAGCTGCTCATGGAAATCCCGAACCTCCCCCACGCCGACTGTCCGGTGGGCGAGGACGAGACCGCCAACCCGGTGGTCCGCACTTGGGGAGAGAAGCCGGAGATCGCTGGCGCGCAGGATCACCTGACGCTCGCCGAGGCGCTCGGCATCATTTCGCTCGATGACGCCACCCGCATCGCTGGCTCCGGCTTCGCCGTATACCGCGGCAAGGGGGCCAAGCTGGAGCGCGCGCTTATCAATTTCCTGCTCGATCTCCAGTCGAACGAACACGGCTACGAGGAGGTCAATGTCCCCCACGTGGTGCTGCGCGAGTGCATGGAAGGCACCGGCCAGCTCCCGAAATTCGAGGACGACATGTACGGCACCGATGCCGGCGAGGACGGCCGCAACCAGCTCTTCCTCGCGCCCACCGCCGAGGTGCCGGTGACCAACCTTTACCGCGACACGCTCCTTCACGAAGCCGACCTGCCAAAGCGCCTCTGCGCCTACACCCCCTGCTTCCGCCGCGAGGCCGGCAGCGCGGGCCGCGACAACCGCGGCATCATCCGCATGCACCAGTTCGACAAGGTCGAGCTGGTCCAGGTCGTCCACCCGGACGTCTCGTTCGCCGAACTGGAAAACCTGCTCGGCCACGCCCAGGCAGCGCTGGAAAAGCTCGGCCTCCACTACCGCACCATCGAACTCTGCACCGGCGACCTCGGCTTCGGCTCGGCCAAAACCTACGACATCGAAGTCTGGGCTCCCGGCCATGGGAAGTACCTCGAAGTCTCGAGCTGCTCCTGCTTCACCGACTACCAGGCCCGCCGCATGAAGCTCCGCTTCAAGGACGCCGAAGGGAAAAACCGCTTCTGCCACACCCTGAACGGCTCCGGCACCGCCCTGCCGCGCCTCTACGTGGCGATCCTGGAGCAGTACCAGCAACCGGACGGATCCATCAAAATCCCGGACGCGCTGGTACCCTACTTCGGCGCCACGGAAATCCGCTAACTCCTTCCGTATACGCAATCGCCCGTGGGTGTCGGCCGAGGTCGCTGCTTGCGTCGCCGATTTTCGCCGCCTAGCGTACCGCTCATGTCCCGTCATCTCCGGTCCGATCTTGTGTTCCGGCTCTCCTGCTGGGGGCTGGCGTTGGTCGCGTTTTGCCAGCTCCTGACCGCCGGCGTGGCCCTGGCCATACGCGTCGAGCGCGCCCAAGAGGTGAAGATCGTCGAAAAGGAAGGGCCGACGAAAATCATCACCGTCGCACCCCAAGCCGCGGAACCTGCGGTGGCCAGCATCCCGGCACCGAAGCCTGTGGTGGAATTGCCGCCGCTTCCCAAAGCCACCGAGCTACCCGCCCCGCGCCCGCTTACCGTTCCCGTCAGTGCCGACCCCGTGGTGGAACGGCTCGTCATCGAGGCCCGCAAGGCCCGCCTCGCCGACGACATGTCCACCGCCATGAACAAGGTGGAATCTGCGCTCGACGCCGCGCCCAAGGATCCGAACGTCCTCTACGAGAAGGCCCTCATCTATGAGGAAATGGCCGGAGCCGATCCCGCTCTGGCGGACAAGGCGGCCGATGCTTACCAGGAAATCCTCGCCCTCGGCACCACCGGCGCGGGATCCCTCTATGCGCTGGCGGGCGAGAAACTCGCAGCCGGCATCGCGATGCCTGCCGACCTCCGCGGCCAGCTGGCCCTCGGCCGGGTTTGGATCTACAAAGACAAGGACTACGAGGACGGCCAACGCGTGGTGGTCACCGTGCCGGTCCATGGCTCGCCGGATTCCGAGCTCAAGGAAGGCGACTTGGAAGTGAAGGTCACCTTCTACGACTCGATGATGCAAAAAGGCAAACGCGAGATCGTTCAGACCGCCGTCGGCGTGAAGAAGGAGAACGTGAGCTACATCACCCTGCCCTTCGACTTCGCCACCGGCGAGGAGCTGGTGCGCTTCACCTACATCCTGCCGAAGGACGATCTCCAACAGGAGCACCTGTTCGGAAAACGCGAATACTACGGCCAGGTCGTCGAGCTGATCTACAAGGGTGAGGTGCTGGACGCCGCCTCCTGGCCCCGCCACCTCTCATCGCGCAGCAGCTCCGCCGCACAGCAACAGCAGCAGCAAACCGGAAATCCGTGGGACCAGATGCCCCAGTTCCTCGATGTGGAAGGCGTCCTGCCTGACATGCAGTCTGCTCCGTCGCTCCCGTCGAATGGCGACCTGCCGCCGCCGCCTCCCGACCGCTGACCTGACTTCATGGACGATTTCCGCCTCCGCGCCGGTGCCATCATTGGCGATTACCGCCTCGACGAAGTCCTCGACGAAAGCCCGACCTCCGTCACCTGGTTGGCCGAGCAACAGTCCATTCGCCGCACGGTGGTGGTCATCGAGCTGAAGCCGACGGCCCTCCACTCCAGGGATGCCTTCCTCGCCGACATCCGTGCGCAGGCCGCCGTCGATCACCCTCTAATCGGCTCGGTCTATGAGGCGGTGAACCTGCCGGAACACTGCTTCGCCGCGCTGGAGCGGCTCCCCGGTGCCTCGCTCGCAGACCGGCTGAAAGCCCGGGAAGCGATGAAGCCGGCCCAGGTCGCCCACGTCCTGCGCCGGGTGGCCGAGGCGTCCATGACGCTGGAGTCCGGCGGCATGTCCACGGCCGCGATGCATGCAGGAGACGTGTTTCTCGACACCCACGGCGTCGTTCGCGTGGCAAATCTCGCCCGCGCCGGCGTGCGCGAGGCCGGGCGCTCGGCCACCGACATTGCGGCCCTTGGCGGCGAACTCGTCCGTCTGGTCGCTGACGGCCGGGCGGGGGCCTCGCGGATGATGACCCTGCTTGCATGGATGCGTGGCGAGGGGCTGGAGCGTTCGCTGACCTGGACGGAAGTCCGTTCCTACGCCGAGCAGATCGAGCAGCAGCTCGCTGAAAGTCCCGCCGCTGCGGCACCACCCACCGCCCGTGCCCAGACCAGAAAGTCGCCGCTACCCCTGGTGCTCGGCTTGGCGGCCGTGGCGATTGCCGCGGGGTTCGGAGCCTTTCTTCTGAAAGGGAAGGCCAGCAGCAAACCGACAGCTTCATTGCCCGGCCCGGTGGTCGTTCCCGAGGGTGCCCATCCGCTTCCCGATGGCGGCACCTCGGCCCTGCCCGCCTTCGAACTGGGCGCCCACGAGGTGACCATCGGCGAATACGAAGACTTTCTCAAGGCACTCGCCGTCCTCCCTGCCGACCGGAGGACCACCTACGACCACGCCACTCAGCCCGCGGAAAAGGCCGGCCACGAGCCGGAGGGCTGGGCGGACATGCTCGCCGCCATCAAGACCGGCGGCCAATGGCAGGGCCGCGTGATCAGCCGCGACTGCCCGATCGTGAATGTCGATTGGTGGGACGCCATGGCCTACTGCGAGTGGAAAACCGTCCACCTCCCGACCGAGGAGCAATGGTGGGCCGCCATGCACCTCCAGCTACCCGAGCCCTCGGCCCTGCGCCCCTCCGGCTGGGGACCGGTGTCAGAAATCGCCCCCACGGACCGCACCCCGGCTGGCTTCGTCGGCATGGCCGGCTCGGTCACCGAGTGGACCCAGAGCCAATCGCTCAATCCCGCCAACCCGCTCGGCGAAAAGAACTGGGTCCTCATGGGCGGCTCCTACCTCAAGCCCTCCTCCGGCGCCACCGCCCGCGAATGGACCGCCGACCGCGCCCTCCGCCGCCCCGACCTCGGCTTCCGCGTGGTGGAGTAGCCATCAGCGACCAACGATCCCGAAGGGATCGCAGCAAGTAGCCGGTGGTCGAGCCGCACCGCGGCGAAAACCACCGGAACCCCCGAAAAGCAGACAGAATCCCGGATGGGATTCCAGCCGGGCTGGAAGCACCCCCTAGATCCATGGACAGCACCGAACTCAAAGCGCTGCAGGCGCCCCTCAAGGCCCAGTACCAAGAGTCCCCCGAAAAGGCCCTGGTCACCTTGCGCGCCCACGGCCGCCTCGACGAAGGCATCAGCTGCCGGGTGGATGCCGGACAGTCGGCAGTGGTCGCTGGATTGCATCCGGCCACCGGCGGCAGCGGCGCAGCGGCTTGCTCGGGGAATATGCTGCTCGATGCCCTCGTGGCTTGCTCCGGTGTCACCTTGAACGCAGTGGCCACCGTTCTTGGCATCCATCTCCGGGACGCCGCCATCGAAGCCGAAGGTGACTTGGATTTCCGCGGTACCTTGGGCGTCTCCAAGGAAGTGCCGGTCGGCTTTCAAAGCATCCGGTTGATCGTCACGCTGGACACCGATGCCTCGGACGAACAGCTCGCGAATCTTCTCCGATTGACCGAGCGCTACTGCGTGGTCCTTCAGACCCTCAAGCACCCGCCGGAAACGACGCTGCTTCGAAGGCCTCAGCCGTGAAGCCACAGCTTCAGCCCATACGCCAAAGACATCCGCTGCATGCACTATGACCATTGACCAGTTCTGGCAGATCATCGATCAATGCTCACCCCATTCGTTCGACATGGGGCTGAAGTGCCGCTCATTGGAAAAGGCCATTTCGACTTTAACACCAGATGAGCTTCGCGCATTCACCGATCATTATTGGAGTTGTCGAACAAAAGCTTATCATTGGCCACTGTGGGATGCGGCTTCCATCAGCCATGGAGGATGCGGTGACGACTCCTTCATGGACTATCGTAGCTCTCTGATTACATTTGGTCGCGATACATTCGAGAGTGCTTTATCTGATCCAGACAGTTTGGGGGATTTGGAGCATCCCATACCTCGTAGCCAGGATGTGTATGTGGTCATTCATAGTGTTGCCGAACGAATGCTCGGACCCAATTACAGGCCGCCAGGGGGTGACCCCTCCGAGCCAACGGGAGAGTCAATCGAAGGCGCTGAGGACTACGATTCTATTGCGTTAAACCGCTTCCCTAAGCTCCATGCACAACGGGATCGAATCTCTGCTACTATTCAGCAGAAGAAACCATGGTGGAAGCTATGGTAGACAACAAGACAAAGGAGGACGAACAAGCCGCGGTAGGCAACGGCGGCATCGCGCGGCGGTTGCAATCGGCGCGTCTCGTGGCCGCCGCTGAGCTTGGGGTCGTCAAAGTGAACTGCGATTCCGCCGGAGGTTCGATCCCTACGCTAGCCACAGCTTCAGCCCATACACCAGCGCCGGCGTGGTGATCAGACTGATCAAGGTGCTGTAGTACACCGCCGAAGTCGCAAACGAGGTATCGCCGCCGAACTCATGCGCCAATAGCGCCGTGTTCACCGCCGTCGGAGCGGCCGCCGCCAGAATCAGTGACGCGGACACATCGCGCGAGAACCCGAACGCCATCACCAGCAGCACCGCCAGCGCCGGGGAAATCACCAGCCGCAGCAGGATCGCCGACCACAACGGCCCGCGAAACGGCGCCGGCTTGGTTTGCGACATCTGCACGCCCAGCGTGACCAGTGCGAAGCCGATCAACCCCGCCTGAATCAAGTCGAAGGGCTCCCACAGCCAAATCCAGTCCTGCGGCCGCACCCCAAGACCGCGGCACGTGAGCCCGGCAGCCATCGCGTAGAGAGTCGGCTGGCGCAGCATCTTCATCAGCGCCTTCCGGTGTGCCCCCACGGTCTCACCCCGCGCCTGCGCCAGGAAAAGCCCGACCGTGTAGGTCGAGATGTTCATCGTCGCGAGGACGAAGATCTGCACCGCCGCGGCGTAGGCCCCGAAGGCCAGCGTCACCAGCGGCAGCCCGTAGTTGCCGCAGTTGTAGAACATCGCCGCTAGCGAAAGCGCCTGCCTTCCCCGCGTGTCCATCCGGCACAGGCGACCTGCAATGATGCTGCCCACGAACATCAGCGCGATCGTGCACAGCGTGAACCCCGCGATCCGCAGTGCCTCCGTCCCGCCCATCTCCGCGCTCACCACCCGGGTGAAAATGAACGCCGGCACCATCAGGTAGATGTTCAGCTTCACCAGCGTCTCCAGGTGCAGCTTGAACTTGCGGTCCATCAGCCAGCCCGCGCCCACGATCAGGAAAATCGGCGCACAGACATCGAGCAGGATCCGGAAAAACACGCGCGGCGATCAACGCGGTCACGGGCCGCGATGTCAATCGGTGTCCCGCCCTTACGCCCGCTGTAAGGCTCTCAATTACACAAAGTCCCGGCAGACCCCATCCCGCGATCACGTGAGTCGGTTCGGGTTCTCTGATCTTGCAGTTACCTTAAGGATCGGGCAGGGTCCGCCCCACTATGAAACTTCTGCCCTCCCTTGTCGCCGCTCTTCTGACGGGCCTCGCTGCCTCCGCCTCCGCCCAAGCCACCCGCACCTGGGTCTCCGGCGTGGGTGACGATGCCAACCCCGGCAGCCGCACCGCCCCGTGCAAGACCTTCGCCGGCGCCATCAGCAAGACCGCCGTGAAAGGCGTGATCAATGTCCTCGATCCCGGCGGCTTCGGCGCGGTCACCATCACCAAGTCGATCACCATCGACGGCACCGGCTCGGAAGGACACATCCTCGCTTCCGGCACCAATGGCATTGTCATCAATGCCGCTGACGACGACGTGGTCATCCTCCGCAACATTCAGTTCGAGGGTGCTGGCACCGGCCTCGTCGGCGTGAAGATTCTCAAGGCCGGCGCGGTCTATCTCGAGAACTGCCGCATCGAGAATTTCCAACAGGGCGTGGTCGAAACGACTTCCTCCACCACCGGCACCCAGATCTTCCTGCGCGACTGCCTGATTCACGAATGTAGCGGCGAGGGCATCTCGCTCGCTCCAGGCGCGGACACGGCCAGCGTGGCGCTGCTCGAAAACACCCGCGTCGAAGGCTGCGGCACCGGCATCTCGGTCGCGGACCGCGGTCGTGCCGTGCTCAATGGCTGCACCATCGCCTTCAACGTGGCCGATGGCCTCAAGAAGGTCGGCAAGGGCGTCCTCGAGTCCTACAAGAACAACCACATCCTCGGCAACACGCCGGACGGCAAGGCCACTACCTTGACCACCAAGTGAGCTCATCCCCGGAATCCGCGGGCTTATCGGACAAGCTCGCGGATTGACCGGAATGCCTGCCGGGGAAATCCTTGGCCGTGCCTCTTCCTCCCAAACGCCCGACTTGGATCTCTCACGGTGGTGCTGCCCGGCAAGATCGACGCCCGGGCGGTCATGACGACGGCCACATCTTTGAAGACCTCGACAAGCCGGGAGCTGCCGAGGTCGTGACGCCCTCCTCCGAAGAGGAAACATCGGAGATCTCCGTCACGACCGTCTCCGCGGAACTCGCTGAGCTGTTAGGACCGGGCAAGGTCTCGGTCCGCGCCGCCGATCTGGAAGAGCACGCCGCTGACAAGTGGTATGCCCGCAGGGAGCCGGACATGGTCGTCTTCGCCGAGTCCGCTCAGGATGTTTCGAAGACGCTCCGCTTCGCCTCCAAGCGGAACATTCCCGTCACCACCCGCGGCGCGGGCATCGGCTATGTCGGTGGTGCCGTGCCGGTGACCGGCGGGATCGTCCTCTCGGTCGCGCGGATGAACCGCATCATCGAGATCAATCCCGCCGATGGCGTCGCCGTCGTGCAACCTGGCGTGATCACCGTGGCGCTCCAGAATGCCGCGCGTGCAGTCGGCTGGGACTACCCGCCTGACCCGGCGTCGCTGAAAGAGTGCTCCATCGGCGGCAATATCGCCACCAATGCCGGCGGCCCCCGTTGCCTGAAGTACGGGGTCACTCGTAGCTACGTCCTCGGCCTGGAAGTGGTCCTGGCCGATGGCCGCGTGATGCGCTGCGGCGGTCGCGTCCACAAGAACAAGACCGGCTTCGACCTCTGCGGCATCTTCACCGGTTCGGAGGGCATGCTTGGCGTGGTCACCGAGATCACCCTCCGGCTGATTCCCAAGCCCGCCTCACGCGCCATGCTGGCCGCGGTCTTCCCCGACTTCCCCGCGGCGGCAGCAGCCGTTCAGACGATCCTCAACAGCGGCCACCTTCCCTCCGCCTTGGAAATCACCGACAGCTTCACCCTGGCCGCCGCCCGCAAGCGCCTCGGCGAGGACAAGCTGCCCCCCGGCCAAGCCCATCTCATCGTCGAGATCGACGGCCGCCCCGCGGCAGTGAAGAGCGAGCTGAAGGAGCTGGAGACCCTGTTAGGAAAAGTCGGAGCCACCCGCATCGACCGCGCCACCAAGGAAGCCGAGTGCGAGGCGATCTGGCAGCTGCGCCGCGAGTTCTCCTACTCCCTCCGCGACACCGGCCTCACCAAGCTCAACGAGGACATCGTCGTCCCCCGCTCGAAGCTCGTGGCCTTGGTCGACTTCGCCCGGCGCTTGGAAGAAGACACCGGCATCCCCGTCGCCTGCTTCGGCCACGCCGGTGATGGCAATATCCACACCAATCTTATGGTCGCCGGCTTCGAGGACCCCGCCACCCGTGAGAAGGCCGAAAAGGCCCTCGACCTCCTCTTCGCCTGGGTGCTCGACCACGGCGGCGCCATCACCGGCGAGCACGGCATCGGCCTCGCCAAGAAGCCATGGATCCATCAGGCCCTCGGTGAAGTCGCCTTCGACGTCCACCTCGCTCTCAAGGACGCCCTCGACCCGCAAGGCATCCTCAATCCCGGCAAGTTTCTCGACGACTGAGCCGCGACCCCAACGCTGCGCTCCAAGGGTACGTAGTCCCGCCTTCAGGCGGACTCGAGCGATCCCTTGATCCCGCCAAATGCGGCAAAGCACGAATGCTTGTGCAGCAAGTCCACACTCTGGAACCCCACACGCCTCATCAGATCCAACTGATAGGTCACCGGACGCGGTGAATCCTCGCGATCAATGTAGGCGAGCACCTTGTCCGCGTATTCCTCGCCGCCCACGCCAGCCAAATAGGCGCGATAACGTTGCCACA
The DNA here is from genome assembly GCF_038066715.1 of Luteolibacter sp. Y139. Taxonomy (NCBI): domain Bacteria; kingdom Pseudomonadati; phylum Verrucomicrobiota; class Verrucomicrobiia; order Verrucomicrobiales; family Verrucomicrobiaceae; genus Neoluteolibacter; species Neoluteolibacter soli. Next base: position 433,937 of record NZ_JBBUKT010000003.1, read on the forward strand.
TCATCCGATCAATGCCGTCAGCCTCTTGCGTGACCAGATCCGTGATCCACAACGAACCACCCGGCTTCAACCAGCGGAACATCGCGGCAAACGCCGCCTCCCAATCCGCATCATCACGCAAGTGGTGCAAGACCGCTGCGGCCAGGATGACGTCATAGCTCCCATCCTCGATCGGCAACGCGCGGAAATCACCCGCCCACGTGACCACTGGTTCGGAAGTCTCTGCACTCACCCGCTGCTTGGCCCGCTCAAGCATCGGCAGGCTCAGATCGCTCAAGTCACAGGCGAAACTCCGGCCATAGCTCTTCAGCAGCTTGATCGTATTGTTGCCCGCACCACAGCCGATATCGAGCACCTTCCGGATCTCCGGTGTCGCAGCGATGGCCGCCTGCGTGATGAGCTCCATCGCCAGCGGCGCATCAATCGTTGCCACCTGACCGGTTTCAAGATTGGAGAACCGTTCCACATCCCCATCAAAGCGCTCGCGAATCTCGTGGATCGACGACTTGTCCTGCAACGGCGTTTTCATGACCGGCGCTAGTCTGGCACCATCTGCCGTGTGAACCAGTGTCAATTGGGGTACACGGCAATCGCGAGGAGGCCTGATCCGCTTCGTGCAAGGGTGATGTCACGGATTCGCCAGCATCACCTCCAGCCTCACGAACATCCGCGGGTCCGGCGAAGGATTCCCCGTGAGCGATGCCGGCAATGTCACCGGCAACCAGCCGCTCTCCAACGGCGGGATCGGTCCGACCGTCGAGTCGAACAGCGTGTTCACCCACGTGCCGGAATTGTTCGAAGCCTTCACCCTCCACACCAGGTCGGTCAGCGCCGCATTGTAGCGGAAACGGAATTTGAGGCTACTGCCGTCCTTCACCAGCACCGGCAACAAGTGCAGCACCGGAGCGTATGGCCCCACGCCATGGGCGTAGCGCATGATATTGGAAACCCCATCACCGGCAGGCATCGCCTCCGGACCGGAGACCGCATCATCGACACGATCGCCACCGGTGAAATTCTGGTTCCGCCAATACGCATAGGTGCCTGGCTGGACATTCAGTGCGTCGCCTTCGATCGTAAAGTTGTCGAAGCGGTTGTTACCGGCCGTGCCACCCGTTCCCTGTTGGAAGGTGATCCGCACCGCGAAGAACGGGTTGTCATCGGCGGTCGCAATGTTGCGGAAGTCGAGGATCTGCAACACGGGCGTTCCATCCACCACCGTGATCGTCGTGAAAGGAGTCCACGTGGTGCCATTGGTCGTGTAGCTGACATTCTGAAGGCCCGCTCCTTGGCCGGATCGGCGGGTTTCGTACTTCACCACCGGGTTCTCGTAATGGGTGGTCGGCAGCGCGAAGGTCAGCGTCGCACCGAGCGGGTTGTTCAAGCGGAAATGCTTGCCCGCGGGATCGTTGTCGCGGGCGTTCTCCGCGAAGAACTCCTGGCCATCATCATTGGTCACAGCCGCACCACCGGTGAGGACCGTCGAGATCGCGCCACCGCCGATCGTCTCGGTGACGTTGAGAACATTCGCCGCGTTGAGCGCATTGAAGTTCCAATAATGCATCAGCAGGCCCGGCGGCGGCGTGGTGGCAGCGAACTGCGCCGGCGCGGACCAGCGGCTCCACCGGCCCGTGTTGTCCTGGTGTCGGACCCGCACGCGGTAGGTCTTGCCCGGGACTGCGATACCATACGGAATGGTGATCGACCCCGGAGAAGCCGTAGATTCCTGAGTCCAAATACTATTGATCTCGTACTTCGGCGCTGTGCCGGCGACATAGCCGCTCACACCCTGGCCTGAGATCTCCGCGAGACGCCACTGGGTCTTGGCATAGGTGCCGGCACCCTGCGGATCGGAGAAGGCGGATGAGGTGAAGGTCAGATCACTCGTCGGGAACGCGGGATTGCCCGTCGCAGTGACCACAGGCCGGTTCGGGATCAGCGCATCAGCCGCTTCCGAGGCGAGGTACTGGTAGCCGTAGCCGAGCTGGTTGCCATTGTTCACCGTCCACGCTCCGCCCGGCCAGGCATTGGTCGCGTAGTCACGCAGGTAAATCATCGTGTCTTCGTGCTCCATCGTTCCGGAAGACGCCGGAGTGCGCAGCCAGCGCGTCCACCCGCCACCGATGCGACTGTCCGCATAGCTGGTGCGGTAGAAGTTCCCCTTGTGGTTCGTCTGGCCGCTGGCGGCGCTATCGGAGCCTTGCGTGCGCGGGTGAAGGTTCCACATCGCGGCATCGGCATCCGCCCACGTGAGCGTCTGGCCCGCGGGATTCACGATCGACGAGAACTCATTGAGAAGCTGGCCGAATTGCCCCCCGCCGGCCGTGTTGTCATCGACCAGCAGGTCGAGTAGCTCCCGCGCGCGATTCCGATACTCCAACGCCAGCGCCGGGTTCTGCAGGATCGATTTGTAAGCATGGATGACGCCCGGGTAGCTCGTGCCGCTGACGGTGGTGCTCCAGTGGGTCTTGGCGATGAACATCATGTCCAAGTCCCACGGCACCGGCACCCAGCGGTTGTCGGAGGAGCGATGGTAGAAGTAGTGATTGTATCCCCCGCGCAGGTCCACATTCCCCGTCAAGCGGCTGAGCGCATGGAAGGTGTAGTAGGCATCCATATCCATGTTCGCCCGCCACCAGGCCTCGGTGGGATTCGCATTGACGTGCGCATCACGGAACGTGTCCCAATCCGAAGAATCGACCGGCTGCGTGATACCCTGGTTCTTCTTGTCGCCCGCGTTGTTCTCGATCTTGTAAACGTTGCCGTCCGGCAGGCCGCGCTCGTCGAGGAATGAACCGTCCGGCTGCTCCACCGCCAGATAGAGCCCCCAGAAGTCACCCGCATACTGCCCGTCCGCATTGCCAATCGGATCATTCACGGTCGTCCCGGCTGCAGGCGTTTCCGTCGCCCCGCGAACCACGCGGAAGTGATAGTAGTGCGTATTCGGCGATGGCAGCCCCCCAAGCTGGAAGATCTTGTAAGACGCGGCCTCCTCGACACCGGCCATGCCGCGATGCAGCGACGCCCACGGACTGGCGCACGCATCACCGGAGAAAGATCCCCACTTCTCCGAGTAGTCGTTGCCGAAGTTGTTCTTCGCCGGCAAGTCACGCGCCCGGTTGAAGAAGAAGCGCCACTTGTTCTTCCCCGAAACGTACGTGGACGCCTCGCCGCGATTCTTGAACTCGATGTGGTCGTAAACTTTCCCATCATACACGAAGGTTCCGCGGAACCGCACGGCATCCGAACCACTGTTGTACTGCGAATTGATCACGTCGGTGCCATTCGCGATCAACGAATACACCGGCAGATCGTCCAACAGCGTGTTCGGGAACGTCTGCAACGTGGTCGACCCCGGCCGGAACGCACCCTTCCACGCCGGCAATCCACTATACACATAGTAGGCAAAGTTCGGCTGCTGGTCATCCGCATACGGAACGGTGGCACTGTTGCCGAGACTGTCCGAGAAGGTGATCTTGTAGCGTACCAGCCGCCGGTTCGTCTGCACGCTCGCCGGAAGGCGCACCGTATAGATCGAATCGCCCGCCGTCGCATCCCCGCTCAGGCCATTGTCCTTCATCTGCACCGTGGTCCACGACGTCGCGTAGGCCGCATCGGTCAGGCGGATGTAGCTGCCGGGATCGACGGTCTGATACGCGAGATTGACCGTGCCAATGCCATCCGGGTCGGTGACCTTCGCGGTGATCGTCACGGCCTGCCCGGCTGCAGGGCTGACCGGCGAATGATCCACCTGCCGGATCTGCGGCGGGATCGTGGCCGCCGCTGCCGCCTTCACCGAATTCGCCGCACCGGGCGTGGGCACCGCGGACGTGTTCGTGGCGGACAGGAGCTCGATGTCCATCGACAGGTCGCTGCTACCGACCGTGGTATTGAAGGTGTGGATCGCGATGACATTGGTGCCGCCGAAGAGGAAGCTGTCGGCATTGTTGATCACGATTTCCTCCCAGTCGTTCTCATGCGCCACAGGAGCGAGGTAGTTGTAGGCAAGCTGTCCGCTGCCAACGTTCAAGCGGTGGACCTCGGTGCCGTTGATCCACACCACGCAGCCATCGTCAATCCGGAGGCGTAGCCGGAGCTGCGATGGGATGGAGCCCGCGGCCACCGTGAAGCTCTTCCGGAAGTACACGCTCCGATAGCTGTTCTGCATGTCGGAAAGCGTGGTCAGCACGCCCGGATCGTTGTAGCCGATCCCCGCCTGACCCGTGAGCCACGTGCTGTCGTTGTAAGCGGTGGCGCGCCAGGCATCGACCGGGCTGGAAGCTTCCGCAGTGCCCTTCTTGTATTTCCAGCCGGTCGCCTGAGTGGCGATGTAGGTCACGGGTGGCACGGCAGCCGAGCCGGACGCACGCCATGAGCCGCCGAGATCATTGTCGAGCCCGGGATGAATCAACTCGGCAGAGCTCCCCCCACCATCCGCCCCCGTCGGCCAAGGAAAGCCCGCGCCGTATCCCACACTGTCCTTCAGTACACCGCCACCATCCTTCAGGTCGATGCGCTCGCCCGTGGAGCTCAGCTTGCCAGTCCATGGCCCCAGCGCCGTCTTGCCATACTTGGAAAGGATCACCGCCGGATTCTCCGCGATCACCAGATAGCCGCCGGCCGGCAGCGAGGTCCCACCTGGAAACGTGAACGTCACCGCGTCCGAAAGCGTCCACCCGGACAAATCCAACGCGGCATCCCCCGGATTGTGGAGCTCGATGAATTCCTCCAAGCTCGTCTTGTCCGCCGGATGGTAGTTGATCTCGTTGATGACCGCGGTATTCGGCACCAGCGGCGTGGTGGTGAAGCTGGCCGAAGAAGCAGCCCACGCGGTTCCGGCCGCATTCACCGCCCTACTACGGAAATAGTAGGTGGTCTGCGCCGAGAGTCCGCTCACGAACTGGGTAAAGTCGCCGCTTTGGAGACCGAGGCTCACCGACGATGTCCATGACGCCGGATTCGTCCCGCCATTCGTAGTTCCATAGAAGAGCGTCACCACCGGCGCATCGCCGCCGATCGCCGTGATTTCGCCGCGCAGGCTCGCCGTGGTCCCGGTAATACCTTCCGCATCCTTGTTGACCACCGTCGCCAGCGTGACCGCAGGCGTGGCAAAGCTGGATGACGTAGCCGCCCACGACTGCCCCCCGCCATTTTGCGCCAAGGCACGGAAGTAATAAGTGGTGCCGGGAGAAAGCCCGGTGAGCGTGTTGGTCGCAGCTCCGGAGAGCTGACCCAAGCTGACCGACGAAGCCCAGTTCGCCACCGTGGTCCCACCATCGGCAGGCCCGTAGTAAATCGTCGTCACCGGAATCTCCCCACCGGTGGACGTGACATTCGCACCCACAGTCGCCGAAACTGGCCCGACTCCGCTCGCTGCAATGTTCACGACCGATGGAGGCAATGGCGGCGTCTCAAAGCTCCCGGACGAAAGCGCCCACGAATCTCCCGCCACATTGGTGGCCCGGCTGGTGAAATAGTAAGTGGTCGCCGGCGTCAGCCCGCTGATTCCGCCGGAATAGCTGCCGGAGTAGGTGCCAGCCAGCGGCAGCGAATTTTGCCAGCCCCCGGCGGTCAGACCGCCATCCGCCGTGCCCCAGAAGAAGGTGATGGAAGGCGCGCCATTGCCGACATCCGTCACCTGGCCGTTCAGCGTCGCGCTGTTCGCCGTGAGCGCCGACACCGTCTGATTCACCACGGTGGCAGCCCCCGGTGGCACGTTCGAAGTCGCATCCAGCCGGATATTGTCGAAATGCGAGCGCCCGGTACCACGCGCCTGCAGCAAGATCCGGATCGTCTTGCCGACCGCGGCGGGATTGTCAGGCGTGCTAAAGACCAGCGCCGGCGCATCGCCAAACGTCTGCGACGCCAGCGTGCTCGCATTGATAATCCCCGTCCCGTAGATCGTGCCCGTCGAGTCTGCCAGCAGGTACTGGCTCTGGTTTCCCGGCTGGGTATTGCCACTCCGGTTCCCCGCCGCCACCGTCAAGGTGTAGCGGGTATTCGCCTGATAGGCGACCGCCAGGTCCTGCCAGACATCCTGCCCGAGGTTCATTCCAAGGTGGTCCGTCCCATCCGCCGCGAATCCGGTGACGTATTCCTCGAAGGCATTGCCCGAGGTCGCTCCTCCCGTCCCGGTCCACTCGGGTCCAATATCATTCGTCCACTGCCCGGCCGTGTTCGAGTTTCCTTCAAACGATGGGTCACCAATCGTCACCGGCGAGGCAACGAGACGGCACAGGAGAGCGATCGCGATACCCGCGACGCGGCAGGGAAACTTCATGGGTTAGATCGAGGTCGGGGAGAACAGGCGCTGGAATACAGCAAAAAAGTGACTTTCCTAGTGTCTTTGTGACAATTACGTCAAATTCCGGACGTTGTCCACTTCCCGGATGGGTTACCCTGCAAACCTACCCAACTGAGTGAACATCACCCTGACGGAGGGCATCCTTTTTCCACGCATGAAGTCTTTTCTCCGGGCCAGCCTCGCGCTGCTGCTGGCCGTCTCCCTGCACGCGGAAGAACGCCGTTTCGTCTTCGAGCGCCCGCTGATGGCCACCCGCTTCGCCGTAACCTGCTACAGCGAGGACGAAAGCACTGCCCGCAAGGCCGCCGACGAGGCCTTCGCCGCGGCCGAGGAAATCAACCGCATCGCCTCGGACTACATCCCGGAAAGCGAGCTGATGCGCTTGCCAACGGGCCGGGCCACTAAGGTCTCCCCTGTCTTCGCCGAACTCCTGACCGCCTCCTTCCACTTCGCCGAAGCCACCGGCGGTGCCTTCGATCCCACGCTCGGCCGCCTGACCAAGCTCTGGCGGGAAAGCCGCCGCACCGGCCAACTCCCGGAACCCGCAGACCTCGCCAATGCCCGGGAAGCCAGCGGCTGGAAGCACGCCACCTGGGACCCCGCCGCCTCCACCATCCTGCTGGGTAAACCCGGCATGCAGCTCGACCTCGGTGGCATCGCCAAGGGCTTCGCCGCGGAACGCATGCTCGCCGTCATGGTCAAGGCCGGCTTCCCCCGCACCTGCATCGCCGCCGGCGGCGACCTCCGGCTCGGCGACCCGCCCCCGGGCAAGACCGCCTGGCGCGTCGGCCTCCAGACCTTCAACGAGGAAAAGCCGGAGGAAGTCGTCGAGCTGGCAAACTGCGCCGTCTCCACCTCCGGCGACCTGCATCAGTTCGCGGAGATCGACGGCAAGCGCTACTCCCACATCATCGACCCCGCGACCGGCCTCGGCCTCACCGAGCGCATCGCAGTCAGCATCATCGCACCCACCGCCACCATCAGTGACGCCCTCGACAACGCCTCCTGCGTGATCGGCCCGGAAAAAGCGGAAGCGGTCGCCCTGAAAGCTGGCGCGACCCGGGTGATCGTGCGGACGGCGCGTTGAACCTCGTCCAAGTGACGGAGTCGTTAGACGCTATCCGGGCTTTGACGTCCGGCTCCGCAGCGCCACCTTCGCCGCGTGCCATTTCCCCCCGACTTCCTCTTCGGGACCGCCAACGCCGACCACCAGGTGGAGGCGCACGATCCCACGCGTGAGGACGTCTGGGATCTCTGGGAACGCCACCAGGGCCTGACCCCGCGCGGAAAGGGCACCGATTTCTGGAATCGCTACCGCGAGGACATCGACGCGGCCGCAGCCGCTGGCTGCAAGCTGTTCCGCTTCTCCATCGCATGGGCGCGGGTCGAGTCGGGTGACGACGTTTTCGAGCAGGGAGCGCTCGGCCACTACCGCAAGGTCGCCGCCTACATCCGCTCGCACGGCATGCAGGTGATGGTCACGCTGCATCACTTCGTCTGGCCCGCATGGCTGGAGCGCGAGCATGGCGGCATGATCGGCGAAAAATTCCCCGATCTCTTCGCCCGCTACGCCGCCAAGGTCTCGGAAGCACTCGGCGATCTCGTCGACTGGTGGATCACCTTCAATGAACCGAGCCAGCTCACCTTCGGCTACATCAAGCCATGGTGGCAGAGCCGCTACTACATGCCCCCCGGCCTCCCGCGTGGCAGCGATGTCGACGCCGAGGCAGAAGCGGTGGGCAAGCTGATCCCGAACCTCTTCCGCGCTCACGCCCGGGCACGGAAAGCCATCCGCGCCCAATTTCCGGATACCAAGGTCGGCGTGAATCCCCTCGTCACCGGCTTCCCCACCTGGCTCCAGATGCTGGCCGACTGGGGCGCCTGCCATCGTGGCCTGTCGGAAGCGGTCTTCAAATTCACCACCAAGGGCGCTCTGGTCAGCGAACGCGGCGACGTCGATCTCGTGATCGGCGGCGTGACCGAAGGCGATCCAACACGCTTCGAATTCAGCGATCCCTACCTGCGCACCGGCAAGGCCGTGCTGGTGCTCGAGGGGTTCGAAGGCACCGACCTCACCTCCCTAGCGGGAAAAGAAATTGGCGTCGTCGCCGTGGGCAACCAGCCCGAAGGCTGGCGGCGCGACCTGCCACCACAGGTGAAGAAGAAGATGTTCCCGAACTACGATGAAGCCCGTAGTTCGCTCGCCGCCGGAAAAGTCGCCGCGGTCTATGGCGACGCCTTCTTCCTGCTCCCCTTCGAGCTCAACAACCGCGAGCGCTTCCGTTTCCTCGTCACCGGCCTGAGCGACGAGCAATACGTGGTCGTCGCCCCCCACGGTCACCAGCGCCTCATGGACCGCGTGAACCGGGCCGTCGCGCAATTCCAATACGACTTGGAGCTCGCCTGCAGCGTGCCATGGATTTCCCAGCCCGAAGCCGTGGCCAAGGAAGCCCAGCGTCCCCTATCACTCCACGAGGTCTTCAGCGGCGGCGACTCGCTGCCCGATCATCTTTCCACCAGCCGCGATCTCCGGCGCATCCGTCGCCGCGGTCGCTTGCGCGTCGGCCTCCGCACCGATGCCCCTGGCGTGTCCAATGCCTGCGCCGAGGACGGCCTCGAAATGAAACTCGCCCGTCGCATCGCCCGCGAAGTGCTCGGCGATGAGGCCAAGCTCGACATCGTCCCACTGGAACCCGTCGAACGGCTTGAGGTGTTAGAGAGCAAGTCCGGCTGGCTGAACTGGGCATGGCGCTTCTGGGGCACCACCAGCCTGATCGCGAATGCCAACTGGTGGTACCTCGGCATCTCCGGCCGCTTGCCCGAGGAACTTTGCCCCGACGAAGCGATCGGCGCCCAAGACTTCGTCGGCCTCGACTACTACTGGGGCCTGCCCACCTGGCGGCTGCACAAGTTCCGGCTGTTAGAAGACGCCGCCCACGGCCGCTTCCTCACCGCCCCGGTATGGCCGCAGGGCCTCTTCCATGCACTGCAACGCTTCCATCGCTGGTTCCCCGACCAGGAAATCCTCATCGTTGAAAACGGCTGCGTCCCCGAAGCCGACGGCATGACCCGTGGTCAATACATCAAGGCCCACCTCGCCCAAGTCGAACGCGCCCTGGCAAACGGCGTGCCCGTGAAAGCCTACAACTACTGGTCCATCACCTCCAACCGCGAGTGGGGCCACCCCTTCGACCCGAACACCGACTTCGGCCTCTACTTCGTCGACCTCGACAAGGATCCCACCCTCATCCGCCACGAAGCCGAAGGCCTCGCCGTCCTCCGCGAGGCGATCAAGAAGCGCACGACTCCCTGATCGCCCGCGTCCGCTCGCAGCGTCAGCGCTTCGCCAACGCCACGAGAATGGCCTTCTGCGCATGCAAGCGGTTCTCCGCTTCCTGGAAAATCACGTCCGCGTGCTTCTCCAGCACTTCCTCGGTGATCTCCTTGCCGCGATACGCCGGCAGGCAGTGGAGCACGATGTGGCCGTCCGCGGCGTTCGCCAGCAGCCCGGCATTAACCTGGAAGGGGCCGAAAGCATCTTCCTTCTCCTTCTGGTCCTCCTGGCCCATCGAGAGCCACACGTCGGTATTGATCACGTGCGCACCTCTCGCAGCCACGGCGGGATCGGTGGTCACGGTCACATTCGGAGCATCCAGCTTCGCGAGGAATTCGGCGGGCGGCTGATAGTCAGCAGGCGCAGCGACAGCGAGTTCGAAGCCAAGCCGCTTCGCCGCCCACATCCACGAGATCGTCATGTTAGAGAAGCCATCGCCGATGAAGGCGATCTTCTTCCCCTCCCACTCGCCGAGCGTCTCCTTCACGGTAAGCAAGTCCGCAAGGATCTGGCATGGATGCTCGTCATCCGTCAGCGCATTGATCGTCGGAATGCCGGAGTAGTTCGAGAAATCCACCACATCCTGCTGGGCGAAAGTCCGGATGATGCAGCCATGGACCATCCGGCCGAGAACGCGCGCGGTGTCCTTGATCGGTTCCCCGCGTCCGAGCTGGATGTCATTCTTCGAAAGGAACATCGGGAAGCCACCAAGCTCGCGGATGCCGACCTCGAAGGAGACTCGCGTCCGCGTCGACGACTTCGTGAAGATCATGGCCCACGTCTGCCCGGCCAGCGGCTGCTCATGATGACCGCGTTCGGCTTTCAACCGTTCGGCATCATTGAGCAGCGTGGTAATCTCCGCGGCGGTGAGTTCTTCAATGGAAAGGAGATGCTTCATCTTCAAGCAGGTGAAAGGGATTCAAGGACACCCTTGAGCAGGGCGAGTGCCTCATCGACTTCAGCGTCGGAGACATTGAGCGGAGGCAGGAGTCGGATGGTTTCCGGACCAGCAGGCGGAACCAGCAAGCCAGCTTCCAACGCCTTGCTGCAAACAAACGCGGCAGGGAGCTTGCCTTCGGGAACAGCGAACTTCGAGACATCGAGGCCAATGCCTAACAGCAGGCCCACGCCCCGGACTTCCGTGACGACCGGCAGCTGCCACGACACAACGATCTCCCGGATGCGCTGCTCCTGCTTCGCCACATTCGCGGTGAGGTTCTTCTCCGCAACCTCTTCCAGCACCGCAAGCGAAGCCGCGCACGCGAGCGGATTGCCGCCATAAGTGGTGCCGTGCGAGCCAGGCCCCATCAGCGAGGACAGCTCCTTGCCAGTGGCATCGATCGCGCGATCAGAAAGCCAGAACGCACCGATCGGAAAACCGCCGCCCATGCCCTTCGCCCACGAGATCGCATCCGGCTGGATCTCCGGCGCGATCGCCCGCCATGCCATCGTCGGACCGCAGCGACCGAAGCCGGTCTGCACTTCATCCAACAAAAGCAGCAGGTCGTGTTTCTTGCACAGCGCCGCGACGCCCCGCAGGAACTCCGGCGTGGCGACATTCACGCCGCCCTCACCCTGCACCGGCTCTAACAAAATCCCCGCGGTGATCGGCGAAATCGCCGCTTCCAGCGCGGCGAGATCATTGAACGGCAAGTGCCGGAAACCCGGCAGCAGCGGATCAAAGCCCTCCTTCACCTTGTCCTGACCGGTGGCATTGATGCCGCCGAGCGTCCGGCCGTGGAAGGACTTCGTGAAACTGATCACCTCATACCGCGGCGAGCCATCGGCCTGTGGCCGCGCATGGCCGAACTTGCGAGCCGTCTTGATCAGGCCGTCGTTCGACTCGGCACCCGAGTTCGCGAAGAAAACCTTCCCCGGCAGCTTCACATGGTCTTCCACGATCACCCGTGCGAGCTCTTCCTGCTGGGGGATGCTGTAGAGATTCGACACATGCATCAGCGTGCCAGCCTGCTCGCGGATGGCATTCACCAGCCGCGGAGGACAGTGGCCGAGCGCGCACACGGCGATGCCAGTGCAGAAGTCGAGGTAGGATTTCCCGGCATCGTCCCACACGCGGGTACCCTCGCCGCGGACGAGCGTGACGGGGAAACGGGCGTAGGTGGATAGGACGTGGCTCATGGGAAAGGGGCGGACGCTAGCGGTCTTCATGGTTTTGGCAAATCGGGAAATTGAACGGTATTGGAAGGATTCAGGGGCGGGATGACGGCCTCCGGTCGTCGCTTCGGACCCGCCGCGACCCTCCAGGTGGCGAACAGCGTCAGCGCGGCACCCGCCAGCTCGAGACCCGTGAAACGCTCGCCGAAGAAGAAGAATGCCCCCACCGCCGTCACCAGCGGCAGCAGCATCTGGATGGAGGAACCCCGCGACACCGGCAGCGTCCGGTAAGCATTCGTCATCACGAGTTGCGAGACGCCGACCACCAGCGCGGCCCCCACCAGCCACAAATGCCCGTGCATCGGCAGCTTTGTGACCTCCGCACCCCGCATCGGCAGCGCCAGCAGGATACTATAAAAACACTGCGACCCATAAATCGTCCCGGCATGCTCGGTCGCCCGCAGCTTCCGGATCAAAACGACCACGATCCCCGCGCCCACCGCACCGGCCAGGCCAATGCCATCCCACGCGGTGATCCCATGCGTCGCATCGCCTCCGACGAACAGCAGCAGTCCGACGAAGCCGGCGAGCATCCACAGCAGCGCCTGCCGGGACACACCCTCCTTCAACCACCACGCCGCGATCAGCGTCGCGAAAATCGGATAGGTCAAATTCAGCACCACCGCCCGCGAAGCACCGAGTTCCGTGATCGTCAGGTAAAAAGCCGCGATCGAAAGCGCACCCACGATTCCCCGCAGGGCCACCAACTTGCTCCCCACCAATGCCTTCACCGACAGCCCGCGCCCGAAGCCATACAGCGCCGCGACCATCAGCATCCCCACCGTCCCGCGATAGAGCGCACCCATCCAGCCATCCGCGGCGGGCAGGTGCAGGCTCAGCCCGCGGAGCAGCAGCGTGTTCGTGGCAAACAGGAACACGGACAGCAGCATCAGCGCGAGGCCGCGCGGGTCATTGGGGTCGGGTGGTTTCATCGGATCATCGGTGGATCCGGAAACGGCAGGCCTGCGGGATGGGAATCATCTTTCCTCCGCCGGGCCCAGGGCCGCGTCCGGAGGTGGCAGGGTGCCATCAAGCTCCGAACGCACCCGTGCGCCAAAGGGCGCGGGCGGCGAGTCGGAGGTCTTTGCGAAGGTTCGCAGGCACGGCGGGGTAGTGGCAGGCCCCTACCCGAAAGTCAAGGAACCGTTCGTTAGGCCGGGCTTGCATGCCCGGAATTCCCCGCCGAGACTCCGCGCCATGTTCTTCGCTCCCAAGTGGAAGAAAGAAGCCAAGCTGCTCCACAAGAGCGCGCTGAAGTTCCTTCATTACAAGCGCGACCTGCTCAAGCCGGACCGCATCGACGAGATCGAGTCCCGCCGCAGCGACTTGCTGGATGCCATCAAGGCCGATGACAAGGTCAAGGCCGAGGAGGCATCGAAGCAACTCCGCGCCACCTGCGAGGGCGCGCTGCCACACTTCCCCGCGCAGAGTGCCTGGGAGGAAAACGTGGAGGTCATCTTCGTCGCGCTGGTCGTCGCGCTCGGCCTGCGCGCCTACATCATCCAGCCCTTCCGCATCCCCACCGGCTCGATGCAGCCGACCCTGAACGGCATCAACATCCACGAGAGCAAGGACCCGGATTTCAAGAAGCCGTGGCTCGGCCAGCAGGCTTGGGAAATGGTGACCCGCGGCCGCAGCTACCAGAACGTCGTCGCGGAATCCAATGCCCAAGTGGTCGGCATCCGCGATGCATCGTGGTTCCTCTTCACCCGCACCCGGGTCCTTTTCAGCGATGGCAAGCAGCTGTCCATCCCCGCCGCCGAAGGCGAAGCCCAGAGACTCTTGGAAGCCCGGGTAATGCAGGATCGCAGCGGCAATCCCGTCGTGGACCCGAACACCGGCTTCAAGGTGGCGCAGGGCAAGACATACGCCAAAGGCGATCCCATCCTGCGCGGCTGGGTCGATACCGGCGACCTCGTGCTGGTCGACAAGATCTCCTACCACTTCCGCAAGCCGAAGCGGGGCGAGGTATTCGTCTTCGACACCCGCGGCATCAAAACCGGCGGCAGCAAGCAGATGGCGGATCAAACCGGCGGCACTCACTTCATCAAGCGCCTCTGCGGCGTCCCCGGCGACGACCTGTCGGTCAAGCCACCCAACCTCTGGGTGAACGGCAAGATCGCCCAGGAGTTCGGCATCCAGCGCGTCATCCAGGCCCAGGGCGAATACGGCAAGCTCAACCCGAACGGCTACGAGCTCGCTCGCATGGATACCAATTATCCGCTGCCCCTTTCCAAGCCCGATGAGACCTTCCACCTCGCCGCCGAGGCCCGCCCCGGCATGCGCGAATACGCCGCCCTGGGTGATAATACCGGCAATTCGCTCGACTCCCGCTACTGGGGCTCGGTGAAGGAGTTCAACCTCGCGGGACCCGCACTCTTCTCGCTCTGGCCGATCACCACCGGCCACTGGGGATTCATCCACTAGCCCGAAACTGTTTTGCGCAAATGCACGAATGGCCTTCATGGCACTCCGCGTGCATCGTTTTCACATGACAGCCACCATGGCCGATTCCGCTGAAATCACACGTCAGGCGAAATCGAATCTCGCCTTCGCGCTGCAAATCCTGCCGAAGGAACGGCGGGACGGGATGGTCACGTTCTATGCCTTCTGCCGGGTCGTCGATGATCTGGCGGATGACACCGACCGGCCCCTGCCCGAGCGCGAAGCCGGCTTGCTCGCATGGAAGGACGGTCTTGAAAACGGCTTCCAGAATCCGGACCCGCTTCAAACGGAAGTGGTGGAAATGATGCGCCGCTACGAGATCCCGGTGGAGCTCCTCACCGCGATCATCGAAGGCTGCCGCATGGACCTCCGCCCACAGCGCTTCGGCACTTGGGAAGACCTTTCCCAATACACCTGGAAAGTCGCCTGCGCAGTGGGTCTCGCTTCGCTGAAGGTTTTCGGTGCCACCGATCCCGCCTCGGAGCGCTACGCGGTGGCTCTCGGCCACGCCCTTCAGCTCACGAATATCCTGCGCGATGTCGGTGAGGACCTCTCTAACAACGGCCGCATTTACCTGCCGCTCGCGGATTTCGCACGCTTTCAGTACAGCGAGCGCGACCTCATCGGCCGGGTCTACGATGGCCGCTTTGTGGCAATGATGGCCTATCAGGCCGACCGTGCCACCGCCTTCTATCAGGAAGCGGTTGCCGCCATGCCGAAGGGCGATGCCCGGGCGCTGGTGCCGGCGGAGATCATGCGCTCCATCTATCAGACGCTCCTTGAGAAGATGCGGAAGGACGGCTTCAAGGTCTTCCACCAGCGCTACAAGCTCTCGAAGGCCCGCAAGATGGCCATCTTCTCAAAACATCTCTTGCGACTCGGGTCGGCAGCCTGAATATCGGTGCCAACGCATCGTCCGATTGGCTGACATGATGAAATCGCTCGCTCTCCTGCCGCTCTCGCTGCTCGCCGCCTCCTGTTTCTACCCGGACCCCTACGCCCAGCAGCAGCGCCCGCCGTATCGCAATGGCGAGCCCTACTCCCCGTATGGCCCCGGCGCTCGCTCGCGCGGCATGGATGCGCCCGCTCCTTACTCACCCGGCATGGCCCCGGACTCGGAAACCGGCCAATTCGAGCCCGTCCCCGGCGGCAATGGCCCCCAGCCGCCGCCGCCCGTCGCACCGCGCCCCACCTCACCACGCATCGAGCCGGACATGGATAGCCCGGACGGCCCGTCCACACCGGCTCCCGCCCCTCGTCCCACCTACCCGGACGCCAAGCGCACCGCAAATTCGAACCAGGTGATTAGCCCCTACGCCCCCTACAACGTCATCGACGTCGAGGGCTTCAAGAGCGGCGCACTCGCGAAAGATCCCTCCAACGGGAAGATCTTCCGCGTCCCCTGAACGCTTGTAACTCTTTCCCTGCCAAACACCCGGCTAATCCCCGGGTGTTTTTTTGTTGCTAGTGTTACACGTGAGGTGTAACACTAAAAACACTAGATTGCAATGCTCCCCTTCTCCTTCCAACTCCGCGACGGCGAACCGGTCTCCGACCAGATCGTCCGCGCCGCGCACCGGGCGCTGGCCAGCGGGGAACTCCGGGAAGGCGACCTCTTCCCCTCCGTTCGCGCCTTGGCTCAGGAGCTCAAGATCTCCCCCACCACCGCCTTCAAGGTCATCCAGCAGCTCAAGGACCTCGGCTTCCTCATCAGCCGCCCCGGCGTCGGCATGGTCGTCCAAGCCCCCCTGCTCCCCTCCCTCGACCAACGCCTCGCCCTGCTCGAACCGACCGCCCGCCGCTTCCTCGACGAAGCCCGCGCCCTCCACCTCACCCCCGCGGAGATCGAGCAGCTCCTCCGCCGCCTCCAGGAACCCTGACCGACGACATCCCATGATCACCATCCGCGGACTCAAGAAGCACTTCCGCCGCAACGAGGCCCTGCACGGCATCGACCTCGACGTCCCCGAGGGAAAAGTCACCGCCTTCCTCGGCCCCAATGGCGCCGGCAAGACCACCACCATCAAGTGCGCCATGAACCTCCTCGACCGCGACGCCGGCAGCGTGGAAGTGCTCGGCACCGATGCCCGCACTCTGAAGCCGGAGCATTGGCAACGCATCGGCTACGTCTCGGAAAACCAGAAGATGCCCGGCTGGATGACCGTGCCGCAGCTGCTCGACTACGTCCGCCCGATGTACGGCGAGCACTGGGACCGCGACTTCGAGAAGAAGCTCCTCGCCGACTTCGACCTCCCGCTCAAAACCAAGCTCCGCTCTTTGTCGCGCGGCCAGTGGATGAAGGCTTCACTCGTCTCCAGCCTGGCCTACCGGCCACGGCTGGTGGTGTTGGATGAGCCCTTCTCCGGCCTTGATCCCCTGGTCCGCGATGAATTCCTCAGCGGCCTGTTAGAGCTGACCGAGACCGAAGGCTGGACCGTCTGGATTTCCTCCCACGATATCGAGGAAGTCGAACGCTTCGCCGACCGCGTCGCCATCCTCAACAACGGCCGCGTCGACCTTCAGGATGATGTCGAAGCCATCCAGTCCCGCTTCCGCGCCATCGAAATCGGCCTCTCCGACGAGTCCGCCTCCCCGTCCGGCATTCCGGAAAACTGGCTGAACCTCCAGGTCCAGGGCCGCATCGCACGCTTCACCGATTCCAACTACGACGAATCTAGTAGCAACGTCGATTGCCGCCGCCTCTTCCCCGGCCTCGTCCGCCACGAAGCCCGCCCCATCAACCTCCGCGAAATCTTCGTCGCCCTCGCGAAGTCCTATCGCAGCCAACGCCAAGGAAAGTCATGACCTCCGCCGTCTTCCGCGCCGAGTTCTTGCGCGCTCTTCCGCTGTGGCCGTGGTTGATGGCCTCGCACGCCATCGCCGTGATCGCGGGCATCGCGCCTTCGAGCCTCACCGGCGAGGCCGGGATCCGGACCGACCTGCTCGGAGCCATCGCGAGCTGGAGCGTCGGCATCCTCAGCTTGGCCTTGGTCGTCCGGAGCTTGTGGGAGGAGAATCCGAACCGCTCCGAGCATTTCCTCGCCACCCGTCCCATACGGTTCGCCGCCCTGCTGAAAGGCAAGGCCACCGGGTTGTTCATTTTGGTGCTGCTACCCTTCCTGCTGACGGAAGCCGTCATGCTGATGGGCAAGGGTCAGCCGGCAGCGATCATCGGCATCGGTACCCTTGAAGCTCTCGTGATGCTTCTGGTCTTCATCGGCGTGGCATTTGCGGCTGTCTGGTGCTGGTCGAAGCGCTCGCAGATCTACATCGGCCTGCCCCTCGCCCTCGGCGTAATCATCACAACCGCAGTCCTCCTCGACCGTGTGCCTTCGCTGAGATTCTCGGACTCGCCGTATCTCAGGGAAAGGCTCGCTTCCTTGCCCTTCATGCTGTGCGGCCTGCTGACCCTCGGGGTGGCGGCTGCGTTCTGTGCCTTGATCTTTCGTCGCGACCGCCGGCTCCGCCGCGTCTTTCTCTTCGCAGCCCTTGTGGGACTCGTTCCTGCCGTGCTGTTGCCGCTTGTTAGAATAAAGCCGGATGCAGCGAAACGCTACGAGGCATCCTTGGTTCACCTTACCCTTTCGAATCGCGAGATGGGCGACCGCCTGGCGAACTGGATCGAGGTCGAGCCTCCGCAGCCCGACCTTGCCAAAGATGCCGATATCCTCTGGTCGGTGGATTCCCTCAAGCTGAACGGCCAGCGAGCCGAGCCCTCGCCAGGGCAACGACTCGGTGACCGGCTCAGGATTACGAATTCGGACCAACTCTGGAATCACGCGGTGCGGGCCGCGCTGCATGGACACTTCGGAGACGCGATTCACCTGCCGCCCCCGCGAGGCGAAGACGCCTCCTTTCCGGCAGTCACCGCGCTCCCGGGAAATCACGATCCCACACGCACGCTCGATCTCGAACTGGGACTGCGCGGCACCATCCTCACCTGGCAGGTGGTGGCAGACTTGCCGGTAAAGGAAAAAGCCGAAGCTCGCTGGCAAAACACCAGGTGGGCCATCCGCGCATCCAATCAAGGGGATAACTTCATCAGCATCCAGCTCGTCCAAATCACACCCTACCTCTGGCTTTCCAATTTCGGAAATGACCAGCTTTCCGAGCGGATCCTCGAACGCTACTTCCTCATCCGTGACGATGGGCAGATCATTCAGCTGTCCGGCTGGAACTTCGGCATGCGCAGCGACTGGCGGCGCACAAGCCTGAGCCTTCGGGAACGGGAAACGTCCATCGTGGAGAGTTCCCCTCGCTTCATGGACGAAGTCAACCCAGAGCCCGGCTTCTTGGTCGCCTCGGCAAACTACCGGCTGGTCATCGTCCGCGGCATCCCGACCGCTGACATCGCCATGACATGGAAGACGCCGACACCGCTTCCATGCACCGATTTGTGGACGCCCTCTCACCAGGCGCTCTCCGAGCCCCCGCCGGATCCGCGCGCAGGAACGGCCATCGAGTGGCTCCGGGATCACCCCGCACCGGCGTCGGGCGCCACCGATGAAGTCGCCCGGGCATGGCTGGACGAACTGATCCCGCGCATCGGAAACCGCCATACCAACGACCAGAATCGCCAGTTAAAGGCCGCAGTGGGAAGCCTCATGAAAGAGCATCCCGGGCTGGTGATCAAGACCATGAAGGAACTCTCCCAGTTCTCGACAGGGGCTCGCGGAGTGTTCGGCTGGGCGGTGATGGATCACACTCCCCGCGACTACTTCCGCAAGATGACCGTCCGGGATTTCGACCAGGAACTCTACGGACTCGCGGTCCACAACGGTTGGCAGGGCGATCTAACAGGCGTGGCAAGCCAGCTCGTCCGGATGGGCTTCGGCTGGCAAGCCGAGGAGTCTCTCACGTTCTCTCCCAAGGAAGCAGGTCTCTCGGAAGCCGAATGGCGCGACTTCTTCCGCCTCTATCCCAAGCCAGACGCCTTCCGCGCATTGGCGGGCGTCGTCCTCCCACGCGAGGAACTCGAAAAGCAAGTCGACCGCCTCCTTGAGGATTACGATTGCCCTCTCCCAAATCCCCATATCGATCCCCTTCTCGAACTCGCGCTCGCCCGCGGCCGGAGCGAGGCACCTCGCTGGCTCCGCGATGGCATCCGAAGAAAACAGGCCATCTCGGAACGATACGAATCGGTCTGGATCGATAAGCCCATCCGCAAGTGGTTCGCGGTGCCAAGCCACTTGAAGACCGAAGATGAAGTCGTCGGCTGGTTCCTCGGCAACGAGCCCGACCGCTACGCCTTCGATCCCGCTTCAGGAAAATTCCACCTCCGCTAGGCCATGTTTGTCTCACCGCTTTCCCGCATTCTCATGGTGCTGACCTTGCTGGCATTCGCCGGGGCCTTCTCCTTTGTAGAGGAACCCGGCGGCACGTTCCGCAATACCCTGACCGGTGCCTCGCTGACCTTGTGGGCGGTCACGATCGCAAGGTTGGTGACCGAAGGTTCGGCATGTGATGATCGCGGCTTCCATCGCACCCGCCCCCGTGGCGAACGAATGGCCTTGCGACGGATCAATTGCATCCTTGCCGGCATGGTCGTCGCGATCGCATCCATCGCTGCGGTGCGGGGCTGGATCTACCACCTCGGCTGGCCATCAGCCCTTTGGGCAGCTGCAATCACACTCGTGCCCGTCGCATCGTTCACCATGGCGATGGCCGCCGGCACGGGCATCTTGATCCAACGCAAGACCAGCGTTCGCAGGGTGATCCTGATCCTCCTCGCCGGTCCCATCGGCCTGGCATTGGTAACGATGGTCGTTCCCTACACCGCACGATGGATCAGTTCGATCGTCTCCGACTATCGGATGGGCATGGGGTTCGAGTGGAGAAGCATGCCAGCGTGGATGAGCGCGCCGACATGGGCGAGCGCGCTCGGTGTCGCGGGCTACGGCGTCGCCTGGTGGCTCGCTTCACGGCAGCGCCGGGGAAGAACCGCCATCCTGCTCGCAGGCCTCACCGGCATCCTGATCCAGCTTCGCGTCACGAAAGCTCCTCTGGAACCGGAGACCAGCCTGCCCGTCTCCGCGGTAAAAATCGAACGGCTGCCGGCCCCTCCACCCTCGAAATCACTGTCGGAAAGCATGATGCCTCGCTTCAGGGACGACTGGGGCATGAGAGACCCGCAAATCCTCTCCTCCCTGCGCGCCACGAATCTCGGAGAGAATGAGCATATCGACTTCAATCTGCTGATCGACCCTCAGGAGCATTCTTCTCAGAGGTATCAATCTCCGTCCGGTGGGCTTGGCCGGGATCACGACGCCTTCCTGCTGAAGGACAGCGAGAATCTCTGGCTGCGATCCGATTTGGATGCCCTGATGGACGATCTCGCAAGGAGACTGCCGGGCTACCCGAAGTTGGAATACCGGAACGGTCAGGACTCGATCTCACAGCGGGAGTCGATTTCCAATAAAGCGGATCAAGCCCAGTTGACGACCGCACCATGGACAATCGATGGGGTAATGTTCCAGTTGGATGATCTCGGAAGTTTCCCGGTGCTTGCCCACAGTTCCTCCCGGCTCAATGGCGGCGGAATGGTGAAAACCTGGGACCTGCGACTCAGCCACTACGAGACCTCGCTGGGATTTCGCGTGATTCAGCCCGACCCGCCCTCCGTTCCGGCCCCGGATCAAATGCTATTCGATGGCATGTACGCGCGCCCTGCCGCGAATATGATCTGGGCGATCATGGTCAACGAAAGCAGCACCAAGGCACTGATGGTCCTCGATGGAAGGAACTTCCAGATGGGACGCCAACGCGCCTTCGGCTCCCACTGGTCGGATTTCTGGTTGAATCTCCGCTACTCTGGAAACCCTCAGAAGTGGACCGAAGAGGAAGTGCTTCGCTCTAAAATTCACCTCTTCGTTTCGCGCCCGGTGGCAAAAGTCCACGCCTCCCTTCCCCCGCCCTGACCGCTCAGGCCGAAATTCCCCCCTTCCCGGCCATGGAAAGAAGGATTTCCTCCCCATCCATTCGGTTGACGCGGCCTCCCAAAGCACTAGCGTTCCGCCCGTTATGCGCCTCATCCACCTTACCGCCGCCATCTTGGCCACCACCGGTTTCGCTCTCGCCCAGGAGCCCGGAGCCCCTGCAACCCCTGCCGCCGAGGAAGCCGCAGCGGCTCCTGCCTCCAAGCAGGACATCAGCTACTCGATCGGCACCATGATCGCCGGCAATCTCAAGTCGCAGGGCATCGATATCGACCTCGCCGAGCTTACCAAGGGCATCACCGACACTCTCGGAGGCCAAAAGCCGCGCCTCGATCAGGCTGCGGTGCAGAAGGTCATGATGGCCTTCCAGCAGCAGCAAATGAAGGCCCATGAGGAAAAGGCAGCCGCCGCCTCGGGTAAGAACAAGGAAGAAGGCGCCGCCTTCCTCGCCAAGAACGCCAAGGAAGAAGGCGTGGTCACCACCGCCAGCGGCCTCCAGTACAAGATCCTCAAGCAAGGTGACGGCGCCAAGCCCACCGCCACCGACACCGTCAAGGTTCACTACCACGGCACCCTCCTCAGCGGAAAGGTGTTCGATAGCTCCGTGGACCGCGGCGAGCCGATCAGCTTCCCGCTCAATGGCGTGATCAAGGGCTGGACCGAGGGCGTGCAGCTCATGCCGGTCGGCTCCAAGTTCAAGTTCTTCATCCCTTCCGATCTTGCCTACGGCGACAACGGCGCGGGTGCTGACATCGGACCAGGCGCCACCCTGATTTTCGAAGTCGAGCTGCTCGCCATCGAGAAGAAGTAAGCAGCAGGCTCCTTCGACATCATCTTTTGACAGCGGTCCCGGTTAACCCCCGGGACCGCTTTTTTTTGGCCCCGCCCGGTCCGCATTCCAAAAATACCCCCATCTTTCCTACCGACGGATGTAACGAATCCCGCTACATGCACGATGTGTATTCCGGGGAATCCCAAGCTCCCGCACCACCATGAAGCCCCTCCACCTCCTTCCACCAGCCGTGGCCATCGCCGCCTCGGGCATCTGGCTCGGACTCCAGCAGCAGTCGATTTCCACCCTGGAAAAGGAAACCGTGCTGCTCCGCAAGCACGTCGACGCTGCAAAACAAGCCGCGGCAGGGGATCACTCCTCGCTCGCCGCCGCCCGCGCCGATGGCAAGAAGGGAAAAGACCCGGACGCCATCAATTGGAAGGACCTCGCCGACACCATGGCAAAGGCCGAGCACGGCGGCATGCCGGACATGCGCGCCATGATGAAGCTCCAGAGCAAGCTGATGTCCCTCAGCGGTGATGAGCTGAAGGCCGCCCTCGACGAGATCGCCGCCCTCGACCTCAGCAAGGACGCCCGCAATAGCCTCGAGAACATGCTGATCAACCTGCTGGCCCAAAAGGACCCGAAGCTGGTGCTGGATCGCTACCTCGACCGCATGAACGACAGCCGCAACGGCTTCTCGGGCTGGCAGATGGCCAATGCCTTCCAGCAGTGGGCTCGCAAGGACGGTGCCGCAGCCGTGGCATGGCTCGATGCCCAAGTCGCAGCCGGGAAGTTCGAAAGCAAGTCACTCGATGGAAAGAACGATAGCCGCCTGAAGTTTGAAAGCGCGGCCATTGCGGCACTCCTCAACTCGGATGTCGATGCCGCCGGCAAGCGCCTCTCCGCGCTCCCGGAAGACCAGCGGCGCGAGCTGTTCGAACAAGGCATGTTCTCCAACCTCAAGCCAGGCACCGAAAAGAACCTCGCTGCCCTGGTCCGCTCACAAGTCCCGGAGAAAGAACAGCCACAAGCACTGGCCAATTCCACCGGCATGCTCGTCCATCAGGGTGGCTACGAACGGGTCGGCAAGTTCCTCGACGAAATCGATGCCACCCCGGCTGAGCGCAATGAAGTCGTGAAAAGGGCAGCCTCAAGCCAGCTCCAGCAACTCGCCCAACAAGGAAAGGTGGACCGCGAAGCCGTCGACAAGATGCGCGAGTGGGCCGCCCAAGAGTCATCACCGGAATCGGTCGACAAGATCACCGGCGAGTCGCTCGGCAATATCTGGAACCGTGATTCCAAGTGGCAGGATAGCGCCAAGATCGTCAGCGACCTTTACGCCGAGAAACCGAGCGATGACTTGCTGATCTCATTCCTCAGCGGCCACCAGTCCTCCCAGGCGTCCAACAAGGAAGCGGCCGTCGCACTCGCCGCGAAAATCTCCGACGAAACCAAGCGCGCCGAAGTCATCGCCAATATCCAGGGCAGGGAGATCCACACGAGCACCACCACCAGCGCCACCATCATCACCGAATAAGGTCATGAAAGCCTCACTCTTTGCCTCCCTCGTCATCCTCATCGCCGGCGGTCTGCTCGGCTGGAAGCAGCACGGCCAGCTCGTCACCGTGCGCGAGTCCCACCGTCTCGTCGAAGAAGAAGCCCGCGCCCTCGGCTTGAATCCGGAAGCCCTTCTAACAGAAGGCAAGCCGCCGCTCCCCACCAAGTCCACTCGCGAAGACCCGGGCGCGAAGATCGCCGAGGCCAAATCCTTCGCGAAGGAACTGATCGCCTTCGGCAAGAAAATGAAGGAGCAGGAAAAGTCGGGTGAACCGCCCGATGAGAAGCTCCAGAAAGAGATCATGGAAACGCTCCGCCGTTTCATGGATCTCAGCCCCACCCAGATCAAGGCCGTCATCGCTGAGCTCAAGGACAGCCAGGACCTCGACGATGACATGCGCCGCGGCATCGTTGGCTTCTCCATCATGATGCTGGCGAACGATCAGCCGGAAGCGGCGATCGCCATCTACACCGAGTCCTCCGACATGAAGGGCCTCGAAGAGATGGGACCTCACGTCATCGCCTCCGCACTCGGCAAGTGGTCGGAGAAGGACCCGGTCGCGGCGATGGAGTGGGTCAAAAAGAATGCCGAGAAATATCCCAACCTGGTCACCGAGGACACCAAGACCGCCATCCTCGCCGGTGCCGCCAAGCAAGACCCGAAGCTCGCGATCGGCATGGCAGATGATCTCGGCCTGAAGGAGCAGAGCCGCGTGGCCAACGGCTTGGCCAGCTCCGCGCGCACCTCGGAGGAGCGCAATGCCTTGCTCCAAACCTTGCGCGCCGAGAAAGACAAGGCCGACCTGACCAAGACGACCCTGATGTCCTTGGGCGGGCAGCTTACCAATGAAGGCTTCGAGTCCAGCCAGGCCTGGCTCTCCTCCGCCAAGCTCAGCAAGGAAGAGACCCAGTCCATCGCCCAAGGGATCTCTTCCTGGCAAGCTGGTGCCGATACCGGCAAATGGATCGAGTGGATGGATGGCAAGGTGCCCGACGATACCCTGACGCAAAAGACCGACGAGATGGTCCGGCAATGGACCCGCAACGACTACAAGTCCGCCGGCGAATGGATCGGCACCCTCAAGGATGGCGCGGCGAAGGACTCAGCCATCAAGTCCTTCGCCAAAACCGTGGCCCCCTACGAGCCGGAGGCCGCGCTGCAGTGGGCGAATAGCCTGCCGGAGGGGAAAGAGCGCGACCAATTGCTCGAGCAGATCCGCAATACGAAACCCGAGAAAGGGAAGTAAACGTCGCGAGACGCGGATGGACGCCCCATCCCGGGTGTGGAAGATCGATCGCGAGGAGCGGACCGCCTCAGGCTTGGCATTCGCCAATTTCTGAAATAATCCGTCACCTCACGTCGTTTTACCGCCCCGATCATGCAGAATCCCATCCGCGTTCTTTGCGTCGGAGCTGGCCACATGGGCCGCTCGCACGCGCTTGCCTACCATCGCATTCCCGGCTTCGAGATCTGCGGAATCGTCACCCGCTCGGCGGACAGCCGCGGGAAACTGAATGCCGAGCTGGGCGGCGGCTACCCGGAATTCGCGGACTTCCACGAAGCCCTCGCCGCGACGAAGCCGGACGCCGTGAGCATCTCCACCTACCCGGACACCCACGGCCCTTATGCCGAGGCCGCCTTCGACGCCGGCTGCCACGTCTTCATCGAGAAGCCTTTGGCCGAGAACGTCGTGGCCGCGGAAGGCATCGTCGCCAAGGCCAAGTCGAGCGGGAAGAAACTCGTCATCGGCTACATCCTCCGCCACCACCCGAGCTGGATCAAATTCATCGAGATGGCGCAGACCCTCGGCAAGCCGCTGGTGATGCGCATGAACCTCAACCAGCAATCCAGCGGCGCGAATTGGAAGACTCACCAGGCGCTGATGTCCTCCATCTCACCGATCGTCGACTGCGGCGTGCACTACGTCGACGTCATGTGCCAAATGACCCGCTCCAAGCCGGTGCGAGTCTCCGGCATCGGCGCGCGGCTCACTGACGCGCTGCCCGAGGGAAAGATCAACTACGGCGCACTCCAGGTGACCTTCGAGGATGGCTCCGTCGGCTGGTATGAAGCCGGTTGGGGCCCGATGATGAGCGAGGTCGCCTTCTTCGTGAAGGACGTCGTCGGCCCGAAAGGCTGCGTCTCCATCGTCGCCGACAAGGCCGCCGCCGAAGGCCAGAGTTCCAACGTGGATGCCCACACCCAGACCCAATCCCTCCGCCTGCATCACTCGCAGCTCACCCCCGAAGGCACCTTCGCCAAGGCCGACGAATCGATCCGCCTCGACGACGAACCCGACCACGACGGCTTGTGCCACCGCGAGCAGGAGTATTTCCTCAAGGCAATCCACGAAGATCTCGATTTGACCGACCACATGGAAGGCGCACTTTCCTCGATGCGCATCGTCGAGGCCGCCGATGAAAGCTTCCGCACCGGCAACACCATTGCTCTCTAACATCTTTATGAAATCCATCGCTACCCTCGCCCTGCTGCTTCCCATGGCAGCTTCCGCCGAATCGAAGTCCTTTCCCTTGTTCAATGGCACCGATCTTTCCGGCTGGAAGGGCGAGGGCTACGTCGTCGAGGACGGTGCCATCGTCTGCACCCCGCAGGGCCGGAACCTGACCACCGACCTGACCTTCGCGAACTACGCGTTCGACTTCGAGTTCAAGCTCCCGCCCGGCGGCAACAACGGCATCGGCATCAACTACCCCGGCGAAGGCGACGCCGCCTACACCGGCATCGAGGTCCAGGTGCTCGATAACACCGATCCGAAGTACAAGGACCTCAAGCCCTATCAATTCCACGGCTCACTCTACACCCTGCTCGCCGCGAAGAAGGCCCCGCTCAAGCCGGTCGGTGAATGGAACCGCGAACGTATCATCGTCAACGGCGACTTCGTCCAGGTGACCGTGAACGGTGAAGTGATCACGGAAGGCGATCTCTCGAAGCTGGCCGCAGAGCACCCGGATCATCAAGGCGTCAAACGCCGCTCCGGCCACATTGCCTTCCTCGGCCACGGAGACCGCGTCGCTTTCCGCGGCATGACCATCACCGAGATCGCCCCGGTCGCGAATGACGAAGGAGCAAAGCAGGGAGGCTTCACCAAGATCTTCGACGGCGAGACCCTCAACGGCTGGCAACACACCAAGGCCGACCTCGAGCACTGGCAGCCCGCCAATGGCATCCTCAAGCACGACGGCAAATCGAGCGACCTCTGGTCGGAGAAGGAATACGGCGACTTCATGCTCGCCTTCGACTGGCGCTGGTCCGCTCCCGGACCCATCATGAAGCGGCCAATCATCGGCCCCGATGGCAAGGAAACCGGCGAGCAGGTCGAGGTCCAGGAACTCGACAGCGGCGTCTACGTGCGCGGCAACTCGAAGAGCCAGGTGAACCTCTGGAACTGGCCCTGCGGCTCCGGCGAAGTCTACGGCTACCGCACCGACAAGTCCCAGCCCGCCGACGTCATCGCCGGCGTGACCCCCAAGTCCAAGGCCGACAAGCCGCTCGGTGAATGGAACCGCACCCTCATCACCATGAAGGGCGACAAGCTCACCGTCTCAATCAATGGCAAGACCGTCATCGAGGAAGCCACCCTCCCCGGCGTCGCAGCGAAGGGCAAGATCGCCCTCCAGCACCACAACGCCTTCATCGACTTCGCCAATATCTGGATCAAGGAGCTCTGAGGTTCCGCGACAAAGCAAGGCCTGCAGAGACAGGTCTTCAGCGCCAAAGGCGCGGCAATGAAATAGCCCGGGGCAACGCCCCGGGTTTTTTGCGAACACGAAAGGCACCCTGAAAGGGGGCGATGGGGCCGGTCTAACGAGACGCCCTCAGACCGGCTTCACTTCCTCCACCTCCCCCGCATCCATCTGCACCCGCAACGGCTTGTCCGCATGCAACTGGAAACTCTGCTGAGGACTCGCCAACGCGATCCCGGCCTCACTCAAGCGCCGCTCGATCATAAACCGCAAATCACTCGCCACGACCGATCCACCCGTCTTCGCACGCAGGTCGATCCAGAAGAAGATCGCGAACACCAGCGAGTCCGTCGCGAACTCTTCCAGCACCACCTGCGGCTCCGGGGTTTTCATGATCACCCCATGCTGCGCGGCGCATTCCGAGAGAATGGTCGAGACCATCCGCAGTTGCGACCCATAAGCCACCCGCACCCGCACCACCCGCCGCACCACGGGCGTATCATGCGTCCAGCTGATCACCTTGTTTTCTAACAAAACCGAGTTCGGCATGATCATGTCCACCCCATCAAACGAGCGCACCGTGGACGAACGTGTATCGATGCTCGTCACCGTACCCGCCACCCCATCCACCTCCAGGATATCCCCAACGCGCACCTTCCGCTCCGCCAACACAATCAGCCCGCTGATGAAATTCTTGAACAAGGTCTGCGTGCCGAAGCCAATGCCGATTGCCAGCGCACCGCCGAGGAATGCGAACGCCGCCAGCGGGATCTTGAGGAAATTCAGCGTCACCAGTGCGAGCACGATTCCCATCGCGATCCGCGTCCACCGCCGCAGCGTGTCCGCCTGCCCCTGCTCCACCCGGCCCTTGCCCACCAACCGCTTGAAGGCCCGCTTCAACAGCCACGACCCCGCTCGATAAGCTACGAAGAAAAAAAGCAGCGCCCCAATCAGCCACCCGAGCGTCAGCCCGCGCCTCACCGTCGTGACCTGACCATCTACCTCCGTCTTGTCGTCATAGCGATAGACCACGAAATTCCACACCGCCTTCGCCTGCTTGGCGATCCGCGAGCCCAAGCCACTGAGACGCTCGCCCCACGTCATCGACTTCGCGATCTGATCCGAGTCCGCGAGCCAACGGCCGATGTCCAGGTGCAGGCCGGAGATGTCTTGGCCGAATCGCTCCACCGCATCGAGGTCGCCGCGCAGCGTGCCTAACAATTGCTCGATCTGCGGTCGCAGCGGCGAATCCGGAGGGAGCGAAGTCAGCCGGGACTCCTGCTCCTGCATCGCCGACAGCGCCGAATTGCGGCGGACATCCACCAGCGAATCAAACGCGCTCGCCCGCGCGAGCTGCGTCTGCAGCGCCGCCAGCGCTTCCGTCCGGTCCGCCGCGGACTGGGATGTTAGCAGCGTCTTCCGGGACTTCTGTGCCTCGTAGTACTCGCTGAGGAAACGCAGTCGCGCGCCCGTGATCTCCACCCGGTTGGCAAGGCTCTCGAGCTGGTTGTCGAGACCCTGCACCCGGTCCACGGCAGCGGCCAACTTGGCCTTGTCAGCATCGGTCGGATTCGGCGTGGCTTTCAAGGCCTCCACCGCGGCCAACGCCGTCTGCCGATCGGCGATCGTGCCCTGCTGTGACTTCTCAATCCCATTGAGTTCCTTGGCGATGTCCTTGCGCCGCTCATCGGTCGAGTGCTGGAGATGATCGAGATCTTGTTGCGGAAATGCGGTTTCCGTACCGAGTGCCGCGACTTTCCGCTTCAGCAGCGCCGCTTCCTCTTCCGCCGAGGCGGTGCGCAGGCGGGTATTGTCAGACGTGTGCTGGAGCATCGCCGCCGCCGAGCTCAAGGCCCGCAGCTTCAGCTTGGCAGACTCCAATCGCCACACCTCGGCATCCACATTCTCCGGCGCGGCGCGATCGGCGGTTTCCTGGGCCCGCCGCACCACTTCGTCTGCCTTCTTGATCTCGTCCTGGCGCTTGCCCAGCTCGCGCTCGAACATGTTCACCGCCGACTCATAGGCCCGCATTCGGGTCGCGATGCCCTCCTGCTGCCGCCGCAGTTCATCGTGAAGGACGAAGGAATAAGGGCCCGGCTTGTCGAAGCTCTTCCACTTTGCATTCTCCTCCTTCGCCTGGGCGATCGACTGCTTGAGGATATCCGCGGTATCGAGCGAGCGGATGGTGTTCTCCGCGGTGAAAATCCCGAGCAGGAGATCGGCCCTCCGACTTGCGACTTCGTCCGGCGTGATCCCGGCCGGCGGCGCCACCCCCTTGTCGAGCACGTCCACCTGCCCGCGCCATTCATCCAGCCACGACTTCAGTCGCTTGCGCTTGTCCGCCGGAGTTTCCTCCTGCGGCGCCTCGACCTTGTCTTCGGAAAGCTTGAGCGACGGCAGCTGGGCCATCGCCGGAGAGCCGGCAAAGAGCACCACCAGCAACCCGAGTCGGAGAAATGAAAAGACGGTCCGTGTCACGCGAGGCCGTATTTCTGACAGGTCCGGCCGCATCTGGCCAGCGTCCTCGCCGACAACGACTGGCCCCCTCCACTCGCCTCAGTTGCCCTGCTGCAAATGAAGCTTCAGGATCCGCTTCACCTCCGCGATGCCCTCCGGATGCTGGTGCGAGCTGTGATTGGACGGCACGATTTTTTCCGATACCGCGCCATCAAGGTGCGCGCTCCAGTAGTCCACCACACCGTCTGACATCACCGGCGGGGTCTTGTCCTTGTTCCCGCCCTTGCCACGATCACCCATGATCGAGTGATACGGGATGTTGGGCGCGATCGGCAGCTTGTTCACCGCCTTCACGAAGCGATTGTCCGGCGAAAGCGTGTCGATGCTGTTCGGCGCGCGATCGAGTTGCAGCGAAGCATTGTCCACCGTCAGGACCGAGGCCATCGCATTGCGGGCATCCGCGAGGAAGGTGGGAATCCGCACCAGCCGCGAACCGAGACGACCGATCCAGTTCGACGCATACTTCGAGCCCCGGTGCGGAGCGGACAGGAAGATCGCACGGCTGATGTCGCGACGGCTCTCGAAGATGACCGAATCCTCCAGCAACTGGCGACTGGCCCCCGTGATGTGCATCTCATTCGGGCCCTTCTGGAAAATGTCGCGCCAGATCTTGTCACCGGCATTGGTCACCATCAGGCGGCTGATCAGGCTGCCCATGCTGTGGCCGATGATGACCATCTTCTTGTGGTTCGGGAACACCCGGTTGACGCCATCGAGCTCCTTCCGCAGCAGCGACGCGGAATAGGGATAAGGGTAGCCGCTGGGATAGCTGAAGGCCCAGAACTGGTATCGTTTCCGGATCTCCGGATCCTGGATCAGCGAATGATACATCGGCACCCACGTCGCCGGCGTATCCTGCAAGCCGTGGACAAAGAGCACGGGAATACGATTGGGATCGTACTTCTGAAGGCGGATCAGCCGCGCAGTATCGGAATACTTCTGCGGATTGAGCAGACGGATCAGGCCGAGCTTGTCAGGACGCGTGGTCGCCACCACGAAGCTCACCGGCGCGCTGAAGTTCGCCGCCAGCACCGGATTCCGCCCGGCGATCGCGATGTGTTCCTCGTCGAGCGGATCGTGGAGCTCCAGCACCGCGCCGTGCTTGCCCTCAGCGCGCACCACCGCGGTCAGAGCCATGGCCACGCGGGGCGGATCGAAGGTCTTGCGGAAATTGGGATTCGGATCCGCCATCACGACCAGCGGCGCACCCACTCCGGCGCGTGTCGCATGCACCGTGGTGTATTTCCCGCGGAAGTCATAGGTATCCACCACGTAGTATTCGCGGTGAACGTTCGCCGCCTTGGGCTCCAGCTTGCCACGCAGGGTGCGGGCAGTGGGCCCGCTGCCGACGGTGATGGTGCGGCCCCACGGCAATGCCTTGGCTCCCTCCAACCGTTCGACCAAACGGCCAACCGCATGATTGTAGAGCGCCACCGCACCCTTTTCACCGGCCAGTGCCTTGTCACCGGCCAGCCTCGCTGACTCGAGGAAATGCCCGCTCGCCTCCATCGCATCCGCGGAAGCCTTGCCCGCCTCAAGTTCTCTCAACGCCGCATCGAGCGGCGAGACGTGGTAATCACCCGGCGGGATCTGGGTTTTTACGACATGGTAGGAAACCGGCGCAGCGCACGACGCAAAGGCGAACGCAGCGATGAAGATGGCCTTGAATTTCATGAAGGAAGGCGAACCGGGGTTACAGCAGTGTCTTGAAAACCTTGCCGACCAGTTCGGCAAGCGGGATCTCGATCGCGCACGCGGCGATCAAGGGCAACGCCAGCGGGATCAGCAGAGGGAGTAGCGAGGTCTTGTCGACCGGCAGCATGCGCATCCCGCGAACGGAATCGTAAAGCGAATGGATGTCACAGGACGGCCCCAATTCGGGAGCCGAGAGCAGCGGCTGCTCGCCCGTTTCCTCACCACGGATCCACCGTTGTGCGACCATCCGGTCGTAGCGGGCGACCAGCGCGCCGTATTCGGCGACCCCCTTGCGCTTGGCCTTTTTCAGCAGCGGGAAGAAGACAACGAGGGGAAACAGGCACAAGGCAACGATCATCACCACGAAGATCGCACCATGGACCTTCAGATCATTCACGTGGGCTCCGTGCCACGCAATGTCGTGCGCCCACTTCGAAGCGGTGACGCACGAAAGCGCGAAGGCGAACGGGGAGAATCCCCGCGGCGTGGTCGCGATGAAGCCAAGTCCTCCAAGCCGGTCCGGATGCGCCGGCAGCAGGTCCAGCCCGAGCTTCGCAATGCGTCGGTAGAAGATGAATAGCAGCACCACCCGCCACAGCCAGCTGAACAGGAACAGCTGATAGATCGGCCGCGATACCAGCAGGAACCACCAGCCGCCGAAGCCGAGACCCTGGCCGTCCTTGGCCCAATTCAGCTCCTCCAGATGAATGCCCGTATCGGGAACGAATGCCGCAGCAACGATCGCTCCAGCAATACCAACCCACGGCAGCGTCGCATTGCGCAAGCGCAAGAGGTCGGCGATCACCTTCCCGAATGCCGGCACCTTTTCTTCGCTAATCAATCCCATGTCCACGAAGCGGGGAAGCAGGCGCTTCAGCGTGGAGCGGGCGACTCTCTCGCCGAAAATCAATGCAGGCAGCGCCAGCAGGAACCGCACGTGAATGCTGTAGTGCTGCAGCAGTGGTTCGCCGGTGGAATTGTCAAAGGCACGTCCCGTGACCAATGCCCACACCACCAGTGGCAACCACGCCAGCAGGCAAAAGATCACCGTCCGGCGAATCACGCCGTCCTTGCCATTCTTGGGCACCATTCCAAGCCGCTCCTGCAGGTGGAACCACGGGTCATCGTGGACCAGCGAAAACACCTCATTGTGCGGCTGCCGCTCCATGCCAACTCAGCGTAAAGGATACGCCACGCCCACCGTCTTCCATCCGGCGGCCGTGATTCCGGACGCGGCGGCTGCCGTCATGCGCCCGGTGTGAAGGAGCACCTTCGGCGCAGTGCCAAGATCGTCGCGTTGCGCGAAGCCCGCGACCTCCTCGGTCCACGTCACATGATCCACCGGTGCCGGCACCTGCAATTCGCCGGTCGCGGTGGTCGCACCCGGCAGACGACCGAGCACTTTCAGCGAGACATAGCTGGCCGCTCCCGAGCGATCGCGTTCAGCAAGGATCGCCAACCCCGAAATGAGAAACTCCGCTTGCTCCGGAGTCTCACAGGCATTCGCCAGCCGCACCACATCACCGCGTCCCGAAGCCTTCGGCATCGCTTCCAGATAGGTGACAATCCGGTGGCGGCGCGTGGTGCTCAGCGCCCGGTGAACCTGGAAATCCTTGATGTCTTCCAGACTCACACCCATCGCATTGAGCGATCGCTCGTCCCGCATCGCGAGTTCACCGGAAGTGAGCGCATAGGTATCGTCGGGAATACCCACCATGTTGGTCGCGGCCACCGCAACCCCGGCCGATGCCGCCGCCGCTCCGATCCGCAAGGGCAAGCCACCGGCGAAGAACGCCCACGTGACCTTGTCCATCTCTTCCTGAAGCCGCTCGTTGTCGGAGTAGGGGTCGATACCGAGTTGCTTCGCCGTATCGAGCTTCGCCTTGTCAAAACCCGCCGCACTCTTTGCCGCATTGCCAATGCCACGTCCCGCGGCAGCAGCCGCCTGACCGGCGTCACGGTCATCCTTCTTCACCGAATCCTCCACGCGATCGACCGCCCTGGTCACTCCACGACCAATGCCCGATCCCACCTTCACAAAGAAGTGCCCCACCGTCTTCGGTGCCTGCTTCACCGACTCGACCGGATTCTTCACGATGTTCTTCACCGCATCGATCGGCTGCTCCACCGAGCGCTTGAGCCCTTCGGCAAAGAGATCGCCCTTGCTCGTTTCCACGAGCTTGTGAATCGCCTCCGCCTCACTGATGCGGCGCTTCGCTTCCGGCACCCCGATCGCCGTGAAGGTGCCGAAGTCACTGTCGATGGTGAAGTAGGCCATGTAGCCGTCCGTCGGCACCTGGTCGCGGACCCGGTACGATGGTCCTCGTAGTAACTCCACGGGAAGAAAGTCGGACGCCTTCAGCATGACGCCGGTTTCATAACCGGCGGGCGCCTGGGCATGAACGGATGCGACCAGCGCGGTCGCGACGATGAAGGACCATGGTTTCATGATGTCGCAAATCGAAGGTTGGATGGAAAAGGGCCGGCGCGGATGCGCTCGCGCCGGCCCATGGCAAGACCCACCGGGGTCAGCCCTTGGTGAATTCAAGGCCGGCATCTCCATCCGGCGCACCGACGAGTTCGAATTGCATCTTCCCTTCGGCCTTCATCTCGACGGCCGAAACCATCTGCGTGTCATCCGAGGTCAGGACCAGCAGCCCCTTGTCATTGAGACCATAGGTGCCCTTCATTTCGGTCGGATCACCACTCGCCGGCTTGAAGCCCCACGTGTAGTCACCTCCCTCGGTCATCGTGAAGGTGATCTTCCCGTTGCCGGTGTCGCTCGTCCATGTCCCGACGAGCTTGTCGGCGGGCACCAGCGGCGGACGCGTGGGAGCCGGACCTGCATCATCGCTGGTGCCATCCGGGATCGAGCTCTTCGTCAGCTCGGCCAGCTGGCGAGAGATGCTGTCCGCCGGCTCCATCTGCGAGGCCTTCGCAAACTGCTCATACGACTTCTCCATGTGGCCACAGACCAGATAGTGGTAGCCGAGCAGGAAATGCCCGTCCGCCTTGCCGGACGACTTCGCGTAAGCCTCGATTCTTCTCAACTGGTCGTTGTAAGCGCTCGATCCATTGTAGAAGTCGATCATCGTGTCCCAACTCCAGCCGGGCCCGGAAGCCAGCACAGGATTCAACACCCCCGCGGCATCCGAATACTTCCCGAGCGCGAAGAAACACAGCGCACGATACTCGTGCAGCGTGGTATCCCCCGGAACGTAGCTGATCGCCTCGTCCACCTTCGAGAGCGCGGTCGTATAATCACCGCCCTTGAAGGCATCACGCGATGCCTCCAGCGCATCGGCCGACTTCGACTCCGCCGTGGAAGCAGCCGCTTCATCCCCCGGCGGATTCTTCGCCGCTGCCACCGACACCGGCTGGTTGTAGGTGATGTAGGTGTTCTGCACCGGCGGTGCCGGATACGGGTTCTTGTACGACTGGTAGCCCATGTCGTAGATCATGTTCCCCAGGCTCCAGACGCCGATGCCCCACATGAAGCCCTTGGCGAAATCGTCGTCGTTGTCGTACCACCAGTTGTGGCGGTAGTAGGCGTGGTTCCAGCCGTAGCCCCAGTGGCCGTGGTGCCACTTGTAGTAATTCCCGCTACCCCACCATGGCCGCGCACCCCAGTAGTTCGGGCGACAGGCGAAGTTGTTGTTGTGGCGGAAATTGTTGTTGATGTTGATGTTGACGTTATTGCCGATGTTGACCCGGTTGCCCCACACGCCGTTGTTGCCACCCCAGCGGTTGCCATCCCAGCCACGGCGGTCCGCAGGCAAGGTGGACGGGCGATTGAGAGCCACGTTCTTGCGGCCCACATTGACCTGACCCACGTAGACATTGTTCCGGTCGCCACCGCGGATGTTCGTCCGGTCCCGATCAATGTTCACCCGGTCGCGATCCACGATGCTCGGCCCGTCCTTGTCGAAGCGACCGCCTTGACCGGGACGATTGTTACCCGGGCGGTTCCCCATACCGGGAAGGTTGCCATTGCCATTACCGGGGCGATTTCCAGGCCGGTCATCCGTACCGGGACGATCACCCGGACGGTTGTCGCCGCCCGGACGATTGTTGCCACCCGGGCCGTTCCCTCCACCCGGCCGATTGGCAAAGCCGGGCGTGCCCTCTCCTCCCGCACCAGGACGGGTCGGCTTGCCCTTATCCGGCTTGGTCGGATAGGTGACCATCCCGGGCAAGGTCGACGGCTTATTCTGGCCGGGACGATCCACGGATGGCCGCTTGTCCGGCCCACGGTCGCCACCACCTCCAGCTCCGCCTGCTCCACCACCACCGGGCCTGACGTCCGCGTTGCCACCACCACCCGGAAGCTTGTTGTTACCACCACCTCCAGCACCCGCACCACCGCCGCCGCCTCCAGGGCGGGTCACAGGCTTCTGCACGGACGGCCGCTGGACCGGCTGCTTCGGCGCCGGCTTCGCTTCCGGACGCGCTTGCGGCATGGTCGGCCGGGCCGTGGGCTTCGACTGCGGCTGGCCCTGCGGGCGTGCGATCTTTGAGCCAGTCATCGGACTGCGGCTCGCGCCGCCGCCTCCTCCGCCGCGGTTCATGCCGCCTCCGCCTCCACCACCACCTCCGCGGTGACCTCCTCCGCCCTCGCCTCGGGCTTCGGAATCGTGATTCGCCAGAAAGAGTCCGAGCAGGACGGTCAGGAATGTAGGAACAAGTTTCATCGTCGTGTCGGGAAAGGGTTCAGTTCGAGTCGGGGTCGGGAGTCTGGCGGACGATCCGTAGCTCGCCGTCCGGCTGCTTCTCGCCATCGATCACCTTGTTGGTCACCGCCCAGATCAGGGTGTCCTTCCCATCGGTGGTCAGCTCCTGGTTGGCGGTCATGGTTTCACCGTCACCGGTGGTGCCTTCGGAACGGACCAGCCAGCCATCGTCGGTCGCCGTCCAGATCCCCTGCGACACGCCGCCCTCGGCGTCGAAGATCCAGGAAACGATCGACTTCTTCGCGGCATCCCAGCTGATCCGCATCGTCCCGGCCTGCGGCTCGCCATCGGCCGTGGTCGTCAGCGTTTCACCGGTGAGGAACTTGCCGGAGCTGTCCCAGCCGAAAGCGAGGTCCAGCCGCAGGCCGTCCTTCGTCGTCGTCCACTCGCCTTTCAAGACATCCGCCAGTTCGGCCAGCTGCCCGGCGGCGTCCGTCGAATCCTTCAGCTTGCGGGTGCTGGCGATTTTCCAGACTCCGTCCGCGCCCTTCAGCAGGGACGCCGTGTAGTCGGTGGAGCGCGGCGGCTCGTTCTCTCCCGGCGGCGTGCGGTGGGCGGTGCCATCCTCGATCGCCAACGTCGGCGCGACCAGCCGGACCGATTTCACCTCGATCGCCAGCGAAGGCACATCGTCCTCGGCGAAGACTTCCTCGTAGTGCGCCTTGATCTCATCGCGACCGGAGATGAGGTCGTCGCCGGTCAGGCCGCACATTTCACCGTCCTCGGTGAAGAGCTCGGCGATCGCGGCGGCGTCCTTCTTGTTGTAGGCGGTGACGAAAGCCTCGGCCGCTTTCTCGAGCCCGGCCATCGCCGGATCAGGTTCTTCCTCGGCGCGCAGGCCGGGGCTGGCAAACAGCGCGACCGCCAGGCAGGCACGCAGGATTCGGTTCGGATTCATGACTGGGGTTGGAAATGGAACTCGTTTTGAACAAACAGCCTGTGCAATTTGACACGTCTCCCAACATACCGGAGATGCCAAAGAGCCCGAGGATTTCCTACCCGGAAGCCGCTGCCTATTAGACCAAAGGGCTAAAGAAAGCCGGGGCCTGCCCGTTGACAGCCCGGGATTTCCGTCCTTTGCCGGGGAGTTTCGCTCCAAACTGGCTTGCACCCCGGCCGGGCTTCCCCGACTTCGGCCTTGTCCCCGCCGCCGGGCTCCCCTAATTGCCCGTGCACACATGGACCCGATGCACCTCTACGAACGCCTGTCCCTCCACGGCACCGGCATCGCCTTGGGCATCTGGCTGGTGGCCATGCATGCGTTCATGCTCGCAAGGCCGGTCCCGGTGCAGGGATTCCTGAAAAGATTCCCGCGCAACCAGCAGCTCGGCCAGATCCTCCTCGCGATCGGCCTGATCTGGTTCTGGTTCCTCGTCCAGGAGCCCGGCAAGGGCTGGCGCCATTTCCTCGCCATGGACCTCGGCGAGTTCAATGGCCTGAAAAAAATCCTCAGCATCGCAGTCCCGCTGTCCATCATCGCGGTCGGCATCGCGATTAAGGAATTCCTGGCCGTCCGTGCGCTCGGCCTGCTCGGCCTGATGGTCGCCGCGCCCTTGTTTGAGGCCGCCTTCCTCAAGGACCCGCAGAGCCGCCTGCTGATTCCCACCTTCGCCCTCGGGCTGGTCATCGCCTCGCTCTACTGGGTCGGCATGCCTTACCTCTTCCGTGACTCCGTCAGCTGGGCGACCGCCAATCCGCGGCGCTGGCAAGCCCTCTGCATGGCCGGTCTCGCCTACGGGGTCGCCGTGCTCGCCTGCGCCTTCCTGTTCTGGAAGGGCTACTAACACGCGCAGCGGAGGATTCTTTCTCCTCGCGATCCAGCCCGGATCGTTGGAAGATCGGACCACAGGTTCCGTTTCTCCGGGCATGAAACTTTTCTCAGCAATCTGTGGTACGACCGCCCTGCTGACCTCGGGCGGCAGCTTCTATCTCCTCAGCCGCTTCGCTGTTTATTTCGGCAAAGTCGGGATCCCGCTGCCCATGCTGACGGAAGCGGTTCTCTGGAAGGGCGGCGTGGTCCCTCCCGCCCTCCTCTTGGGAAGCGCCATCATCGTCTTCACCGGAGTGGCGCTGAAGGACAAATCGCTGATGATCGCAGGCAGCGTCTGCACGCTCCTCCTCATGCTCGTCGCCGCCACGGTCGTCCCCGCCGCGCTGATGCTTCCCATGGAAAAAATGGCGCACGAAGGGGAGACCGGCCTCATGAGCCCCAGCCACCCCCAGCCGCACGAGGAAAAGCACCCGATTCACGATTGAAGGCTTCCCGCCGATCGTAACGGTAGGCGTGATCCCTCGCATGAAGGCCGTCCTCCTCCTCGCCGCCGCTTCCCCGCTCGTTGCCCAGGACACGCTGCCGGAAATGACCGTCCTCGCCGAGCGCCGCGGCAGCAGTCTCGCCGACCTGCCCGGCGGGACCCTCGCGGAGTGGGATGAGGAGGACTTTTCTAACAAAGCCCCGCGCACCCTCGACGAATTGCTCTCCAGCGAGCCCTCATTCTCCCTCTACCGCCGCCAGACCTCCCTCTTCGGCAATCCCACCTCGGCCGGCGTCAGCCTGCGCAATACCGGCGCCACCGCCGCCTCGCGCACGCTGGTGGTGCTCGATGGCATCCCGCAGAACGATCCCTTCGGCGGTTGGGTCTATTGGGCCCGCCATGATCCCTCGACGCTGGAGTCGGTCCGCATCGTTCCCTCCGCGCAAGCCGCCGTCTGGGGAAATGCCAGCCCCGCCAGTGTAGTCCAGCTCACCAGTCATCCGGCTTTCGAAGAGCGCTACCTCCTGCGAGTCGGGGGCGGTGGACAAGGGACCTATTCCGCCTCGACCTCCAACACACTGGTGGCCGATGACAAGTCGCTCGCCGTCACCTTCTCCGCCTTCGGCCTGCACTCGGATGGCTTCTACGCGGTACCCTCGTGGCAGCGCGGCCCCATCGACCGCAAACTCGCCGTCGACTCCTACGGCGCGGATCTCAAGCTCGCCTGGCGCGCGGCTCCCGGCATCATCGTCGAGCCGATGTTCTCGTGGTACGAGGAAGATCGTAACAACGGCACGCCACTCGCGGGCAACTCCACCGAGGCCCTCGACTTCGCCCTGCGCGTCACCTCCGGGGATGACGGCGGGATCTCATGGCAAGCCCTCGCCTACCGGCAGGAGCGACGCTTCAAGTCGATGTTCACTTCGGTGAATGCCACCCGCACCGCCGAAACGCCATCACTCGATCAATTCCTCGTCCCCGCCGACGGCACCGGTGCCGCCTTCACCCTCCAGTGGAAGCCGGAGGGCCCATGGTCGCTCACCACGGGCGCCGATTTCCGCAAGACCGATGGCACGACCAATGAAGACGCCGGCTTTGTCGCGGGCAACTTCGTGCGTCGACGCCAAGCCGGCGGAGAACAAACCCTGACCGGCATCTTCGCCGCCGCAGGTTACAAGGTGAGCGAAGAAACTCGCCTCGACGCCAGCGCCCGCCTCGATGCCTGGCAACTCGAAGACGGCCGCCGCATCGAGAAGTCACTCACCAATGGCTCCACGCTCCGCAAGGACATCCAACCGGACCGCGACGGCACCGAGCCATCCTTCGCCCTCGCCCTATCGCACGATCTAACAACCGACATCACCCTCGGTCTTTCCGCCGGCACCAGCTTCCGCCTGCCGACCCTCAATGAACTGCATCGCCCCTTCCGCGTCCGCAACGACATCACCGAGGCAAACCCCGCACTCGATCCGGAGCGCTTCTACAGCATCGAAGGCACTGCCAATTGGCAGGCCGCGGATTGCCTGAAGTTCGACGCCAGCGTCTTCCACCACTGGATCCGCGACGCCATTGCCAACGTCCCCATCACCGACCCCGCACAAATCGCCGCCATCTTCGGCACCATCCCGCCAGGAGGCTCCGGCTCACAACGCCAGAACGTCGACGAAGCCCGCGTACTCGGCGTGCAAGCCGGTGCCGAATGGCAACCTCAGCAGGAAGTGACCCTGCGACTCGATGGCATCTGGAGCGACACCGAATTCAACGAGTCCACCAAGCAACCGCTGCTGGAAGGCAAGCCCTTCCCCCAAGCCCCCGACCTGCGCCTCATCGCCTCGGCCGATTGGCACGCGACCGACAAGCTCACCCTCTCCGCCGGCTATGAATACGGCGCCGAGCAATACGACGACGCCCTCGCCCAACGCCGCATCCCCAGCTACACCAGCGCCCGCATCGGCGCCACCTGGCAAGCCACGGAGCAAGTCACGCTCCACGCCCGCGTCGACAACCTCTTCGACGAGGAAATTTCCACCGGCCTCAGCAGCGATGGCATCCGCACCATCGCCGCCCCCCGCTCCTTCTGGCTCGGTGCCGAGTGGATTTTCTAACCACTGTGAGTATTAGTCTCACTCGCTCTCCTCCGGCACCGCCAGCGCCTTCGCATCGATCTGCATCCGCTCCTTCAACACGTGCTGGTACATAAATCCGCCGCCGATGAGAAGCACGCCGAGGACCACATACAGCCACCGCAGATTGCTCCGATCCAGATTCCCCACCCAGTGATCCACGATCGTCGCACAGACACTTCCCGAGACAAGCATCACCACGGAATAGGTCCACGCCTTCTGCAGATAGGAAAAGTCACCCACCGGAAAATTAAAGCCGCCTAACAGCCAGAACGCCGCTAACAAAACCACAAGGATCCCAACGCGGATCGACGTGAACGCGAACTCCATGGATAAGGAAGATGCCCGGACGCGTCGCATGATCGAGTCCAATCACACGGGATGCAAACGGCTCACCGCTTCTTCCGGATTCCATCAAATCTCTCACGCACTTCCTTCGCCGTCCCGATGCTCAAGTGGATCGTGTAGTCGTGAACGAACCCCGGCTTGATCTGCATCGTGCGCACCGGAGCAAAGTAAGAGCACCCCGCGCCCTTGGGCCCATCCGCACCGGCGAAGCGATAGCACGTGAGCTCACTGCTTCCCGGAAAATACACCCCAACCCCGCGGCCATCGGCCCCCAGGTAAGCCGCCCATTCCTCGGTCGCCTTGCAGCTCTCGTTCGGCCATCCGGGCTGCCGTACGGAAAGGGCCTCACCGGTCCACGGCTTCTCTCCGCTATAGCAGGCGAGATCCGCAAAGGCGTGATCGATGAACACCGCAGGCAATTCCTGATGGGCGGGCGGATGCTCTTCGCTCCCGCTATAAGTGAATCGAAACCGGATCGTCGCCACCTTCCCTTCGAGCTTGATCCACTCCTCCATCCGGCAGTCCTCCACATCCTGACCACCCGCCCAATTCACCGGCACGCTTTTGACATAAAGCCCGCCGCCCTCATCACGGTTCTCCAGAACTCGCGCCGGCTTCCCCTTGAAGTCCCCGCCTTGCACCGGATTCCAACGCCACGGCTGCTCACCCCATTTTGAGCCGTCGGACTTGCCATAGTACGACTGCTGGATGAAGCGACCGCGGTCGTAGTGATTGAGCAAGTTGCGGTCACCCGGGAGCTCGGAAAACCAGAACACCGACCCTCCGGACGAAAGATCGACTCCGATCTTCACCTCGCCGTTGCTCAGGAACTTCTCTCCCTTCGCGAGTTCTTCCCCAGACACGACCAAAGCCAATGCCATCCATGCAACCAGAGTCTTCATTCTGGATGCATGAAACGTCCGCTCGTGCCTCAGCCTGTCACGTCACGGCACCAGCAGCACCTTCCCATCGCGCCCTTCTCCGCCCACGCGTTCAAGCGCGGAACCAAACTCCTCCAAGGAATAAGTCGAATCCACCGGCACGCTCATGCTTCCGCCCAGCATCAAGCCGGCTAGCTTGCCGTAGGCCTCATCCAGTTCGTTCTTCGCCGCGCTTTCGATCCACTTCGTGATCCATAGCCCGCGGATCTGCAGATCTTTGAAAATGAGCAAACCATTCGGAACGGTCACCGGCCTGCGAGCCATCGCTCCGAAGGTGATATGGATCCCGCCGGGCGCGAGCAGATTCATCAACCGCAAGGCGCTCTCACCACCGACGCAATTGAACGCGAGCTTCGGCCTCTCGGCAGTGGCAGCCTTTGCCGTTTCCAGCCCGGCATCATCATCCGTCACCACCACATCCGCGCCAAGCGCAAGCAGCTCGTCGATCAGCTCCGGACGACGTACGAGATTCATCGTACGAATCCCAAGCTCCTTCGCCACCGCGATCACACAGCGACCCACACCGGAGTTCGCAGCGTTCTGAACAATCCAAGACCCCGGCTCCGGCGTGCCGAACCCGGTCAACAACCGCCACGCCGTGGCCGGATTCACCTTCAGCATCGCCGCCTGCAGCGGATCAATACCCACCGGCAACTTGAAGAGATCCTCCGCCGCCAACTGCACATGCGTCGCCCAGCTCCCCGCACGACGCAGCACGATCGCGCGATCGCCCGGTTGAAAATCCACCGACCGGCTCTCCACCACCTCGCCACACCCTTCAATCCCCGGCACCGCAGGCAGCCCCGGCTTCACGCCATAGGTGCCCTCGATCAGATTCAGATCAGCCGGATTCACCGGCGCCGCCAGAATCTTCAACCGCACCTCGCCATCCGCAAGAGGCGGCAACTCCAGCGGCTCAAGCCGCAGCACCTCGGCAGGCTTGCCAAATTCGTGGAAGAGAAGGGCATTCATGGTTGGAATCACACAGATTGATTTTTCACGGGAAAAGCCCCCGCTGCGCCTTCACATCCGCCACCGTCTTGATCGCCAGCGCCTGGGCGGCGGTGCGATGCGGCAGCTTGTGCTTCTCTGAGAAATGCAGCACGCGTGAAAAAGCACTCTCCAGCATCGTCTCTAGCTTCGTCAGTACCTCTCGCTCCGTCCACTGGAAGCGCTGCAGGTTCTGCACCCATTCGAAATACGAGACCGTCACGCCACCCGCGTTGCACAGGATGTCGGGAATGACAAAAATGTCACCGCGCTCGTTGAGGACCGCATCCGCCTCCGGTGTCGTCGGACCGTTCGCGCCCTCCGCAAGCACCTTGCATTTCAGCAGCGGCGCATTCTCGCCCGTGATGACCATGTCGGTCGCAGCGGGAACCAGAATGTCGCAGGGCTGGCAAAGCAACGCCGCCGGATCGATCGGCTCCGCTTCGGCGAACCCCTGGATGCTTCCGTGAGCTGCCACATGATCCCGCAGCTTGCGGGTGTCGATCCCTCCATCATTCCAGATCGCTCCCGTAACATCGGAAATCCCGAGGATCTTCACCTTCGAATTCGAAAGCGCATACGCCGCATGCGCACCCACATTGCCAAAACCCTGCACCACCGCAGTCGCCCCATCGATCGGCAGGTTCAGCTTGTTCAGCGCACGACACGCGAGGAAAGCGACACCATGGCCTGTCGCCTGCGTGCGCCCCGCCGAACCTTGCAGACTCAACGGCTTGCCAGTGACAATCCCTGGAACCAAGCGCCCCGCGTGGGTCGAGTAGGTATCCGTCATCCACGCCATGGTCTGCTCATTGGTGCCCATGTCGGGTGCCATGATGTCGATGTCCTCGCCGATGAAAGGGATCATCTCCATCGTGTAGCGGCGGGTGATGCGCTCGAGTTCGCCCACACTCATCGTTCGCGGATCGCACGTAATGCCGCCCTTGCCACCACCGAAGGGCAGGTCCATCAGCGCGCATTTCCAATTCATCCACATCGCCAGCGCCGCCACCTCTCCCAGATCGACCCGCGGGTGATACCGCAGGCCGCCCTTCACCGGCCCGCGCGTCAGGTGATGCTGCACCCGGTGGCCGAAATACACCCTGACAGTGCCATCATCGTGACGGATCGGCACCGTCACCGTGATCAGTCGCTTCGGCCACTTGGTTCGCTCGCGCAGCTCATCGTTGAGCCCCAGGAAATCAGCTACCCCGTCAAATTGCGTCGCCGCCATGGCGAAGACCGGATTTCGCAAAAGTTCGTCGCGCATGCGGCTTATCTAACCGTGGATTGCAGGATGCCAACGAATCCTTTGCGCCGGAAC
This sequence comes from Luteolibacter sp. Y139, assembly GCF_038066715.1. NCBI lineage: Bacteria > Pseudomonadati > Verrucomicrobiota > Verrucomicrobiia > Verrucomicrobiales > Verrucomicrobiaceae > Neoluteolibacter > Neoluteolibacter soli. Next base: position 478,090 of record NZ_JBBUKT010000003.1, read on the forward strand.
GATTCCTGCCGAAACTGTCGCCAATGACCGCCCGCGACCTCGTTCTGCCCTCGTTCTTCGGTGACGCCCTCGCCCTCGGCCCACACTGGGTCTACGACCCGCCGAAGATCGCCGGATGGTACGCTGGCGGCATCCGCTCCTACGACGCGCCCCGCAGCACCTACCACCCGGGAAAGGTCGCCGGCGACTTCACCCACTACGGCGACCAGACACTGGCCCTGCTCGAGTCCCTGGCCGCCGACGACGGCTCCCTCATCAACTGGCCCACCGATTGGCGGCGCTGGGCGGAACACGTTCGCGATGAAAGAACGAGCTACTTTGACGGAGCCACCCGCGGGACCTTGGAAAACTTCACCGCAGGGGAGACCGAGCCCTCCGACTCCCACGATCTCGGCGGCGCATCGCGCATCGCCCCGCTGTTCGCCTTCACCCGCGATGTCGGACAGCTCGTCCCTCTCGCCCGCACCCAGACCGCACTGACCCACGGCGATCCACAGGTCATCGATGCCGCCGAGTTCTTCGCCCGCGCCGCCCTGTCCGTAGCCGGAGGCGCAGGCTTCGAGGAAGCCTTCGACGAAGCCGCCTCGCATCCCTACGACGCCCTGCCCGCCATCGACTGGGTCACTCTCGGCCGCGATGCCGCAGCGGGCGAGCTGGCCGCACAGGCCGGTGAACTCGGCCTCGGCTGCGGGGTCGAAGGCGCATTCCCGATCACCCTCGCGGTCGCCTTCCGCCATGAAGCCGACCCCGTAGAGGCGCTTTCGGCGAATGCCATGCTCGGTGGCGATTCCGCCGCACGCGGCATGCTGTTAGGCCTGCTCATGGGTGCTCGCCATGGCTTGGCGGCATTCCCCGTCAAATGGCGAAAGGAGCTGCGCTCGATCGAAACCATCGAGCGCTTGCTGCCTCAGTGAGCCCTCACGCCACCGGCTTCAAAAGGTAGCCGGCGACCCAGCCTTCCTCGCCGCTGGCATTGCGGCACCAATGCCAGCCGTGGATTTGCTTCAGCGAATCCAGCTCATCGCCGCGGCGAATCACCAGCGTCGTTGGATCGAAGGATTCAAGGGCCGCAAACCGTCCCTCGCCCAGCGGCTCCAGGATATCCTCCGGCACGTAGCCGTCGTTATTGCTATCGTCCTCCGCCCACACCCAGCCCGGCCATGCGCGGTCGACCGGACCCACGGTCACTTCATCGCCCGGCTGCAGGCGGATCGGGTTCGTGTCCTTTTCCTCGTAGTCGGCATTGGCGGTGAAGCGGGGCATGCAGAAATGCTGCCCGAAGACCACCGCGGGAGTCGATGCCCGAAAACGGCATGGAACTCCGGCCCAGCTCAGGCGCGGCAGCGGCGGCGGCGCATCAGGAAGGCGGCACCCGCCAGCCCGAGCGCCATCACCGTATTCGGCTCTGGCACGGCTGAAATGGTCGGCCCGGCCACCGAGGTCTGGACCGCCCCGGAAATGAGGTTCAGGTCGGAGTTCGCCTTCGGCCCGCCCTGCGGGCTGGAAACCACGCTCACCGTCCCGTTCGGGCTCACGATGTTCGCCTGGTAGAAGCTGTTCACCGCCGCTTCCTGATACGCAGCGTCGAAGACCATCGCATTGATCACGTCCACGCCCGAGGCCAGCGCCGCATTGCGGGCCGCTTTCGTGCCAGCCGGGTCGGCCTGATAGAAGCCGGTGGCGTCATCGATGATGGTGATCTGCTGGGTCGTGCCATTCGAGGGGGACGCTGCAATCGAAGCTGCCGCCGAGGTCAGGGCAGCGGCGTAGCTGACGCCCCATCCGACATTCGGATAGGCAATGCTCCGCACGCTGTTGGCGAAATTGAAGAAATCCTGCTGGGTGGTCAGCTCCCTCCACGTGATGGCCACCGGATTGGTCGGCAGGTTGTAGAGCATCACCGAGGACGCCATCTTCCCGTAGACTCCCCCTTGGGTCACCGCCGCATAGAAGCTCGGGCTCTCGAAGGTCTTCGCGACATTGTCGAGGATCAGGTTGAAGTCGCTCTGCGAGTAGGTTTGCGCGTCGACCAGGATCAAAAGCTCGGTATCCACGTTGCCGGCACGCGACGACTGGAGCATCAGCGTGCTTGCCACGGCGAAGGCCAAGGCACCGGAGCGAACTCGGGAAAATTGAGGAAGGGAGGGTTGTTTCACGGCAGTTTTTGAAATTCCGTAATGATTAATTACTAATTTTTGTTAATTTCTCCAATCTTTATTCTTAGCGGCCCATTACCGCGTCCGGTTTTTTGGAAATTCACCGGCATCGGATCACCTCGCCAGCGGCAGCGCCACCACGAAGCAGCCGCCTCCTCCCGCCCCATCCTCATAGCGGACCGTTCCGCCCATCGCCTTCACCAGCTCATGCACGATGTGCAGCCCGAGCCCGGTCGAGAGCTCGTCGCCCGTCGGCCGGGCACTGAGGCGGGTGAACTTGCGAAACAGCTTCGAACGCTCCTCCTCTTTCACCCCGGGGCCTTCGTCCTCGATACGGAAGATCCCTTCGCCGGCCTCGCTCGAAAGGCGGACGCAAATCCGCGATCCCGGCGGCGAAAACTTGATCGCATTCGAAACCAGGTTTTCCAGCGAACACAGCAGCGAGCGGCGGTCGGCCCGGACCAGTATCGTTTCGGCGGCGCTTTCGACCCGCACCTCGGTATCCTTGTCACCAGCGTGGTGGAAAAAGACCTCCACCGCCTGCTCGGCGTGCTCGCGGAGGCACAGCGACACCAGGTCCAGATGCTCCTTCGCCTCCTCCAGCCGCCGGGTCTGAAGCAGCGAGGTGGTCATCTCCAGCGCCCGGTCCACCGAGTGGGTGATGCTATCTACCAGCTGCGCCTGCTTCAGCGATAGCGACCCGGCCTCCTCGGTCAGCATCGCCGCCGCGAACTGCACCCCGCCCAGCGGGTTCTTCAGGTCGTGTGCGACGATCTCTAACAAATGGTTCCGCTCCTCGACGGCGGCCGAGAGGCGCTGGCGCATCTGCCGCAGGTTCAGGTGCAGCTGCACCCGCGACAATAGCTCGGGGCCATGGAAGGGCTTCGTCACATAGTCCACCGCCCCTGCCGCCAGGGCTTCCGTCACGAACCCCTTGTCAGTCACCGCGGACAGGAAAATGATCGGCAGCGCGTGCCACTCCGGTTGGGCCAGCAAGCGGCGGCACAGGTCGAAGCCCGTCATCCCCGGCATCATCACGTCCAGCAGCAGCAGGTCCGGCTTGGCCGTGCGCATCTTCGCCAGTGCTTCCTCACCGCTTCCCGCGGCAATCACCTCGTGGCCCTGTTTCAGCAGCAGCGGCCCCACCACCTGGATGTTCTTCGGCTCGTCATCCACCACCAGGACGAGCGCGGGACCGGAAGGCTGCGGCAACGGATCGAAGTCAGACATCGGCGACAAGCAATTCGATGACACCGGGGAAGGCCTCTAACAAGCGCCCCGCCTCCGCCACATCCATCGTGCCGGCAGCAGTCGCGAGCCGGCGTGCGTAATCTTCCAGCGGCGGGCAATGATGGCTCTCCGCGAGCGCGGCGATCTCCCCGGCAAATCCCGCCGTGGCCTGCGCCGGCACCAGCTTGATCAGGGCCGGCAGCTTGGTTTCCCGCAGCCGCTCCAGCGCCGGGCGAAGCTCCGGCCACGTGCGATCGCTCACGGCGATCACCACCGGTTCCACCGCCTGCGGTCGCGCCGTCGCCGCGGCGGCATGCACCGGCAAGAAGCGTGCAAGCTCCAGATACAGTCGCTCGCGGCTCACCGGCTTGCTCGCGAAGCCGTCGAAGAGCCGCTTGAGATCCCCTTGCTCCTCCAGCGGCATCGAGGCCGACATCGCCACCAGCGGGATGTGTTTGGTCTCCTCGTTCGCCTTCAGCAGGCCGTGCGCGGTGCGACCTTCCGTCACCGGCATGCGCAGGTCCATGAGCACCACCTGCGGTTTCGTGCGCAGGCACAGCATCACCGCCTGCTCGCCGTTCTCCGCCTCCAGCACTTCGTGATGCGTGCCCATCAGGAAGCCGCGGATCAGCTCGCGATTCAGCGGCACATCATCCACCACCAGGATCTTGGCTGGCGCGAGACGGTTGAAATCCACCACCCCATCGCCCACGGTGGTCTGCTCCGCGGCATGGCCCTGGCACGGCCGCACCGGCACCCGCAGGTGAAAGGTGGAACCCTTGCCCGGCGTGCTCCGCGCGCCGATGTCGCCGTTCATCAGCGAGACCAACCGCTCGCAGATGCTCAGCCCCAGGCCCGTGCCTTGGAATTGCCGCCCCTGCTGCGATTCCACCTGATAGAAGGGCCGGAAAATATCGCGCAGCTTGTCCTTCGCGATGCCGATACCGGTGTCTTCCACCTCCACCGCGAGCACCGTCTCGTCCCCTTCGCCCTCGCCGCGCATCGTCACCGTGACGTGGCCGTTGTGGGTGAACTTCACCGCATTGCCGATCAGGTTGACCAGCACCTGCCTCAGCCTCAGTGCGTCGAAGTACAAGTAAGCCGGCACCGAACGCTCGATGCGGATGGTGAACTCCAGCCCCTTCTCCCTCGCCCGGTAGGAGAACAAGGTCTCCAGCCCGTCCGCGAATCGCTTCATCTCCACCGCTTCCGGATTCAGCTCCAGCTTGGCCGCCTCGATCTTCGAAAGGTCGAGGATGTCATTGATGAGCGTCAGCAGCGAACGGCCACTGGTGACGATGGCATGCGCGAAGTGCTTGTTCTGCGGCTTTTCCACCGACTCGTGCAGCAGTTCGCCGAAGCCGAGGATCGCATTCATCGGCGTGCGAATCTCGTGGCTCATCATCGCCAGGAAATCGGTCTTCGCCTTGTCCGCCTGCTCGGCCTTTTCCTTTTCCAGTTCCAGCTCCGCCTCGCGCTCCTTCGCCCCGAGGTAGAGGCCGAGCAAAATCACACCGGTCACACCGGCGAGCAGCGCCACCCCGCCCGTGTTCACCACCACGCGGTTGGTGTCCTTGAAATTCTGCACCATCCGCTGGTTTTGCTCCGTCAGCAGATCCGCCTCTTCCAGGCGCATCGAATCAATGAGCTCCCGGATCTCATCCATCAGCGTCCGGCCGACGTTGGTTCCCACGATCTTCGCAGCGGCGTCGAAGCCCTCGTCGCGGCGCGCATCGATGCCGCTCTTCAGCTCTGCCTTTTTCTCCTCCACCAGCGCCAGGATCCTCTGCATGCGGGCCTGCTGGACCGGATTGTCGTTCGTCAGCTTGGCGAGCGCGTCCATCTTGGCCCCTACCTCTTTGAGAGCTTTCTCATAGGGTGCCAGGTAGTCATCCTCCCCGGTGATGAGGTAACCGCGGTGACCGGTCTCCAGATTGAGCATCGCCACCAGGCAATTTTCCAACTCGATCATCACCTGGTGGGTGTGCGCCACGCTCTTCGCATCCACCAGGATGGCACGGGTGTTCCTCACCGAGGTAAACGCACCGTAAATGATCATCACGAGCGCCACGAGGGCGGGAACCAAATAGCGGGCCTTCAAGTGGCGGCGCATGCGTCCGGGTTGCTTTCTGCTACACGGCACCATCCCGGCCGTGGAGCGACAAGCTCTTTCCTCTAACCGGCTGGTTTCAAGCGTGCTGGAGCCGCAGGCTTGTCCTGAAGCGCGAAATGGGCATCATCCGCCCCCACTATGAAACGCTGGCCGGTTCTCTTCGCCGCCGCGTCGCTGGCATCGACGGCTCACGCCCTCGATGGCAACGGCAATTCGCAGAGCGATGTCTGGGAAATGGTCTTCGGCGCCTCCGGCTTGTCCGCGGCCGCCGATGCCGACCGCGACGGCTGGACGAATGCGCTCGAAAGCATCGCCGGCACCAATCCCTTCGACGGGAAATCGTTTCCTAAGCTCGAGGTGACCACCGCCGGCGGCCTGCCGGTCCTTCAGTGGCAGAGCCTTGCCGGCAAGCGCTACACCATCCACACCGCGAGCAACCTCGTCTCTTGGTCGCCGCTGCAAGCGAACATCGTTGGCACCGGCGGGCCGCTGACATGGCCGCTCGCCCCCGCCGGCGGCCGGGCCTACTTCAAGGTCCAGGCCTCCGACGCCGACTCGGACGGCGATGGCGTCAGCGATTGGGAGGAACTCACCCTCGGCTTCAATCCCGCCACCAACCGCACCGGCCGCTATTCGCAGACGGATTCCCAGCGGGTCACCGCGGGCCTCACCGCGGCAAATACGATAACCGTCTCCGTTTACGATGACACCTGCTCGGAACGCTGGCCGGATCCCGCGGTGCTGGTGCTGCGCCGCAGCGGCGGCCTGAAGCCGCTGGATGTCCAGTTCACCCTCGGCGGCACGGCGACCAGCCCGGACTACACTTCATCCATCTCTGGCACCGTGGCCCACTTCGCTCCCGGCCAGCGCGAGGTCTTCGTGACCATCTCCGCTGTCGATGACGCCGTGCTCAACGAGCCGGCCGAGACCCTCACGCTCACCCTTCAAACCGGCACCGGATACACGATCGGCACCCCGAACTCCGCCAGCGTGACGATGCTCGACCCCAGCGGCCCGTCCGCGAAGGAGGCCGCCCGCTTCCTCATCCAGGCCGCCTTCGGACCCGATCAGGATTCTCCCGCCGATGCTGACCAGATCCCGGAAAACGTGGAGGAGGTCATGACCATGGGCATCGAACCGTGGATCGATGTCCAGATGGCGCGCCCGGTCGGCCGCCTCCTGCCGATGCTCCAGTGGCAAAACGAGCAGCCGGGAAACGGCGATCCCAACGACGCCGAGATCTGGAACAATCGCAAGATGAACGCCTGGTGGGGTCGCGCCATGGGCCTGCCAAAGCTGCGTCCGGACGCCACCCAGACCCAGCTTCCCGATCCGCTGCGCCAGCGCGTCGGCTTTGCCCTCAGCCAGATCTTCGTCATCAGCGACCGCATGGAACGCCTCGCCACCGAGCCCGCGGCGATGGCCCATTACTACGACAAGCTATTGGAGAATAGCTTCGGCAACTACCGCACGCTGCTCAAGGACGTGGCCCTCCATCCCTGCATGGGGCAATACCTCTCCCATCTCGCCAACCGGAAATCCAATCCCGTCGCCAAGACCTTCCCCGACGAGAACTTCGCCCGCGAGATCATGCAGCTCTTCAGCATCGGCCTGTGGATGCTGAATCCCGATGGCACCCGCATCCTCGATGCCCAGGGCAATCCGATCCCGACCTACAACAACGATAACATCACCGAATTCGCCAAGGTCTTCACCGGCCTCTCCTACGGCCGGTTGAACAATGGCAACCCCGCCAACTTCGGTGACTACGAAGGCGACTTCACCGTCCCGATGAAAGGTTGGGACAGCGAGCACGACCTCGGGCCGAAGACGCTCCTGTTAGGCGTGACCACTCCGGCGCGCGTCGCCACCTCGGGAAGTACCGGCACCGCCACCATGGCCGATGTCGATGCCGCGATCGATTGCCTCTTCAATCACCCGAACGTCGGCCCTTTCATCGGCCGCCTGTTGATCCAGCGGCTCGTCACCTCGAATCCTTCGCCCGCTTACATCAGCCGCGTCAGCGCTGCCTTCAATGCCTCGCCGCGCGGCGACATGGGACGCACGGTGAAGGCGATCCTGATGGACCCCGAAGCGCGCGATGCCGCCAGGATGAGCGATCCAACCTTCGGCAAGCTGCGCGAGCCCTTCTTGAAAGTCGTCAATTTCGCCCGCGCCTTCAATGCCTCCTCCGAGGAAGGCTGGTACTACCTGTCCGGCTTCGCCGCCGATCACGTCGAAGAGCCGCTGAATTCCCCGAGCGTCTTCAATTTCTTCCTGCCCAGCTACACGCCGCCGGGTATCCTTGCACAAAGCGGACTCGTGGCTCCCGAGATGCAGATCATTAACGCCTCATCCGGCGTCACCGCGCCGAACTACTTTTGGAATGCGGTCAATGGACAAGTGGGCTCAACCGCTCGCGAAGAACGGGCAGTGACACTGAATCTCGAACAGGAGATGCTCATGAACATCCCCTCGCTCGTCTTCGATCAATACGGGCAGACCAATCAGCAGCCGCTCGATCCGGATCCTCTCATCCGCCGCCTCGATCTCGTCCTCACCGGCGGCACGCTCACCCCACAAAGTTTCCAGATCATTCGCGAGGCGCTCGCCCGTATCGGTCCCGGCAGCTGGTACTGGCATGAGGACCGCCTGAAGCTCGCGATTTACCTCATCGTCTGTAGCCCGGAATTCGCGGTCCAGCACTGATCCCGCGCGAAGCATTTCGCTCGTGGACAAGATGCACCGTGCATCATTCGCACGGTTTTAGCGGCGGTCGCTTCCCTCTTGGAGAACCGACACTAAAGCATTGGCCTTCAGACACTTCCAAAGCACCCACGACACCGTCGTAGCCGTGGCATGTCGTCTGCGCATTGAGGGGTAACACGGCCCGCAGGACATTTGCGGGGCGCAAACCGGCAAATGTACCATGAAAACGAAAATCACACGACTAGCCCTCCTCCTTGCCATCGGCTCACTGATGCCCGTGGCTTACGCGCAGGAGAAGACCACCAAGGAAAAGGAAACCAAGACGACCGTCGTCGAAGAGAAGGTCGTGGTGGGCCCTGAGAAAGGTTCCATCGCTGCTGCTCTGGGCGACAGCGCCACGTTTTCCATCCTCACCAAGGCCCTCCAAGTGACGGGCCTCGACGCAACCCTTGGCAGCCACAAGGGCACCTTCACCATCTTCGCTCCGACTGACGAAGCGTTCTCGAAGCTGCCCGCCGGCACCTTGGACAAGCTGATGCTTCCGGAGAACAACGAGAAGCTGCGTTCGCTGCTCCTCTTCCACGTGCTCCCCGGCAGCTTCGCCATGGCTGACCTGAAGAACGGCGAGATCAAGACCATGAACGGCGAGAAGGTCGAAATCGACATCAAGTCGGACACCAAACAGGTGGAAGACTCGAAGATCTTCAAGTCCGACGTCGTCGCCACCAACGGCATCATCCACTCGGTGGACAAGGTGATGGTCCCCCATTCGCTCGATGGCTTCGCAAAGCTGGACGAGAAATAATCCGGCCATCAGCCATCGCTGACACCACGCCTCCACGGCTCCGGCCGCGGGGGCGTTTTTCATTCCTGTCATCCCGGGAAGACGGGGTATGGATCAGGCGTAGCAAACGCCTCATGTCCATCCGTCGCGATCTGATCCTCGTCGCTCTCGTTTCCACCGTGGCAGCGCAGACGCATCCCGCCTTTCCTGAAGATCCCGCCCAGGCTCTGGAGCGGACCTCCTTCCAGACGGGCAAGGCATGGAGCCCGCAGGGCAACCTCCGCTCCGACGTGGCGATGGTCTACGGCATTGATCCCAGCCTGCCGGATCGCATGAAGACATGGCGCGACCGCGGCTATCGCCTGCACGTCATGACCGGCGTCTCGTGGGGCCAGTATCAGGACTACCTCTACGGCCGCTTCGATGGCGTGAACCACGAGGACAACGCCCAGACCGACCGCACTGGCAAGAAGATCAGCCACGGCGGCGACGTCTACTACATGTGCCCGGCCGAGAATTACGGAAAGTTCCTCTGCGTCGGCGTGCAGCGAGCGCTCGATGCAGGCGCCGAGGCCATTCATCTGGAAGAACCCGAATTCTGGGCCCGCGCCGGCTACTCGGAAGGCTTCAAGCGCGAGTGGCAGGCCTACTACAAGGAAGAGTGGCAGCCGCCGCATTCATCGGTCGACGCTCAGTGGAAAGCCTCCAAGCTGAAGTACTATCTTTATCGTAGGGCACTCCAGCAGGTCTTCGATCACGTCCACGAGTTCAATCAGAAGACCGGCAAGAAAGTCCGCTGCTACGTTCCCACCCACAGCCTGATCAACTACGCCCACTGGTGCATCGTCAGCCCGCAATCAAGCCTCGCGAAAATCGACGGCTGCGACGGCTACATCGCGCAGGTGTGGACCGGCACCTCCCGCACGCCGAACCATTTCCGAGGCGAAAAGAAGGAGCGCACCTTCGAGACCGCCTTCCTGGAATACGGCGCCATGCAGAATCTCGTCCGTGCCACCGGCCGCGGCGTGTGGTACTTGAACGACCCCATCGAAGACAACCCACGCCACGATTGGACGGACTACCGTACGAACTGGGAGTCCACGCTGGTCGCATCCCTCCTGCAACCGGACGTCTCTCAATACGAAGTCGCCCCATGGCCGGAGCGGATCTTCGGCGGCACCTATCCGCGCAATCTCCCGAAGGAGGAGCAGAAGTCCATCCCTCCCGAGTATGCCACCGAGCTGCAGGTCGTCATGAACGCGCTCAACGACATGAAGCAACCCGACCACGCCTGGGACTGCGGCACCCGCGGCCTCGGCGTGCTGGTGAGCGATTCCCTCATGTTCCAGCGCGAGCAACCGACGCCCAGCGATCCGAACATGGCCCACTTCTACGGCCTCGCCATGCCCCTGGTGAAACGCGGCATGCCAGTCACGCCGGTGCAGCTGGAAAACGTCACCCTGCCCGGTTTCCTCGCCGGCCTAAAGGTCCTCGTCCTCAGCTACGAGGGCCAGAAACCCCAGAGTGCCGAAGTCCATCCTCCGCTCGCCGAATGGGTGCGAAACGGCGGCGTGCTGGTAGTCGCCGACGATGATCACGACCCCTACAACCAGGTGAAGGAATGGTGGAATGGCTTCGGAAAGGATCAGTCAATCCCGCGCCAGCACCTGTTCCACGAGCTGGGAGTGACCGACACCGCTTTCAACGGCGACGAACCCGTCGCCGTCGGCAAGGGATCCGTCATCTGGCTGCACCGCAGTCCCACCCGCTTCGCCATGGATGCCGCCGAAGAAGCCAACTTCGCCTCCGCAATGAAGACCGCCGTCGCCAAAGCCGGTGGCGAATGGAAGGAAACCAACCATCTCATTCTACGACGCGGCCCGTACTTCGTAGCCGCGGGAATCGACGAATCGACCTCACAGGAGCAGAAGACCCTCAAAGGTCGCTTCGTCAACCTCTTCGATCCCGAGCTGAAGGTTCAAACCCAGATCGACGTGAAACCCGGCTCACGATCCTTCCTGCTCGATCTCGACGCGGCCAAATCCAGCACGCCACGGATACTGGCGTCAGCCTGCAAGGCCCTGCCAAAGAAGCGCGACGACGCCACCCTCTCCTGGACCGTCGAAGGAGTCGGCGACACCCCGGCCATCGTCCTCCTGTCAGCCCCACAACCACCAAAGTCCGTAACCCTCGACGGCCAGCCGCTGGAGTCCTTCACCCACGACGCCAAGGAAGGCCTGCTCTACCTCCACTTCACGAACACCTCCGCCCCGCGCGAACTGAGCGTGACGTTCTAAACTCCCACTTCCCACAGCGCCAGAAACTCCCGCGCAACATCCGGATCATTCAACAACACCGGCCCGCCCCGCAGGCTCCCGCCGGTAAAAGCCGAAACATCCGCCACCTTCGACCTGCGCAAGATACTGAACCTTCCCAGTCGGTTCGGCGCGGACTTCTTCAGAAGCTCCAGCGCGATGCGACCCATGGTCATCCGCACATTGAGCTCCACCACGTGCTTCAACGCCAGCGATCCATCCGGCAAGCGATGCACCATCGCGTCCACACCCAGCGGCCCCACGTAGCCAGGCACCACCTCCCGCAAAGCCGCAGGAATCTTCTCCTGATACCACCCCATCACATCGGCTTCCCGATGAAGAAACGCGGCCACCTCCGGAGATAGCAAGTTCGCCCACTTCGGCCCGACACGAGTACCCGTGTAACGACCCGCCGCATCATTCTCGATCACCGTCATGCCGATAAGTTCGACACCACCCGCAGCATCCATCTCATAAAGCGCCGAGAAGTCGGTCTCACGCTCAAGCCACGGCTCGACGACCACCCCGCCATGAGCCGCGATCGTATTTCTCAACCAACCGCGCGTCGCATCAACCGGACTCTCGCGATTGACCCGCTTGTGCCCTTGCCCCGCACGGGAAAAGAGCGCCTTCGCAAGAACCTGCGTTTCATCGAGACGACCCTCGATCGCCTCCCAAGCCTGATCCACATCCCGGTAAAGTTTTCCCCTCTCCGATAAATCTAGCACCTCCTCCAACCTCAGCCCGATCTCCTTCGAAAGCCACTCCTTCGGCAACTCCTCACGCCACTGCCACGGGACATTCGGTGAAACGTCACCCGCCAGCTCCTTGAAAAGTACGCTCGCATCCGGCGACCACGCCCACGGCCTCAAGCCACCCAGCTTCCTCCCCCGCAGCTCTTCCACGGTCGCGATCTCCGGCAGCTCGAACCCCGCCTTCTTCAGCGCCGCCAGATGCTCTCTCGACGGCGGCCTGCGCAGCACCGCCACGTCATCCTTCCGGCACCAGCCCGCGATCAGCATCTCCAGGTCTTCCTCCAGTGCCACCGCCGTCTTGTCCGGCTGATAGCGTCCGGGCATCGCATGGCCTTCGGCATTCGGATTGAACCAATGCACCACCGGCGTCCGCCCCCGCGATTGCTCGCAGACTTCGAGATGGCGGATGAAGTCATCATCCAGCCCCGCCAGCTTCCGCCCTTCGGCATTGAAGGGAGCCACACCCTTCGCCCGCGCCGCGGTCAGAGGAAACACCAGCGACTTCCGGTACGATTCCCAATCCGAACTCCCGTGCTCCTTCCACCGGCGGAACCATTTCACGCCATGACCCACGTGACCGATCTCGTCCTGATAGATCTTCTCCAGCACCGCCGCCGTCGCCGCATCACCCGCCTGCCGGAAGAGCCCCGCGTAGTGCTTCGAGAAATCCAGGTTCGCCTGCTCGAAGGTCAGATTCAGCCGCGTCACGAAATCCATCGGCGTCTCCATCGGCGCCACGATCCGCCAAAAATAATCATTCACCGGCAGCTCTCCAAAGACGATGCCACACTCCCTCATCCGCCGCACGTACATCAGCGCATGCATCTGCTCCTCGCGCATCGCCTCGTACACCCCGGCACGATATTCCTTCGGTGCATCGGGGAATTTCAGGAGCACCAGCGCCATCAGCTCCGCCGCGAGCAGCTCGTGATTCGCCAGGAAATGCAGCATCACCCCGCGCTCGCGATCGTCATCCAGCCGGTGGATACCGGGAAACTCCACCCGCACCCCTTTCGCGTGAATCCGCAGCTCCTGCGGCCGACCCGGCGAGTCCGGCGTCGCGATCGCCGCCCCGGGCACCTCATCGCTCGCATCCTTCGGGGCAAGCGCCAGCTTCTCCTCGAGCGTTTGCGCGAAGAGCACGCGCTCGGCGGCTTCCCTGATCTGCACGCCGGAGACGATGCCTCATCGCGCTGCGGGGCAAAGCGCGAATCGATCCCGCGACAATTGCAGGCTTGCGAGTGCCCCTCGATCCCTGTTTCCTGAGACTCGATGATATCAAGTCGTCCATTCATCTGGCTCGCGGGACCGGCCCTTGCCTGCACCGGCCTCGTCTCCTGCGACAGGACCACCAGGGCAGACGTGGCAGCCGCAGAGTTGAAGCTTTCCGACAAGGAGACCGAGATCGAGGATCTCAAGTCCAAGGTCGGCAAGCTTGAGGCGCAGGTTCAGGAAGCCAAGAAAGGCAGCGAAAAAGTCGAAGCCACCCTTCAGCAGCTCAAGGATTCCCACAAGGAGAACGAGACCCTGAAGGACGAGGCGGAGGAACTTCGCAAGGAAAACGAGAAGCTGAAGGACCAGATCACCGCGAAGATCCGCGCCCGCGCGATCGGCGAGAAGCACGAGCAAGTCGCGGCCCCCAATGGCAAGGTCTATCGCCAGGTGGTCATCCGCAAGGTGGACGAGGAAGGCGTCTCCATCGCTCACGAAGGAGGCGTCTCCACCTTGAACGAGGACAGCGCCCCGGCGACCTGGGTCGAGCGTTTCCGCCTCGGCGTGCGCAAGCCCGAGCCACCGCCTCCGGGCGACGCCGGTGAAACCGCCGTCGCTGCCGCTCCTCCCAAGGGAGACAACAAGAACGACAAGCAGGCCGTCGTCCGCGCGAAGCTGCCCGGCGTGCTCTTCGTCGAGGACGAGAAGAGCAAGGGCAGCGCCTTCCTCGCCACTCGCGATGGCACCACCTGGCTCTACACCGCCGCCCACGTGCTCACCCAGGGCACCGGCCTTACGGTGAGAAACTCCGACGGCGCCCGCCTCACCGAATTTGGAAAATGCGAGATCGCCAGCGACCGCGATCTGGCGCGCATTGAAGTCAGCGTGAAGCCCGGACTTGCCCTCACCTTCGCGAAGCAGGGCGGAGCCAAGGTCGGCCTGGACATTACCGCGGTGGGAAACAGTGCCGGCTCGGACGTCCTCACCCTGCTCAATGGCAGGATCAACGCTCTCGGACCCAAAGAGATCGAAGTCACCTCCTCGGTCATCGCTGGCAATAGCGGCGGGCCCGTGATGCTCTCGGAAACCGGCGAAGTCGTCGGTGTCGTCTGCCGCGCCGAAGTCGGACGGTCGGACGTCTGTCGGCGGACACCGACTTCTCAAAGGTCCGCCGCTTCGCCACACGCATCGACGGCGAGATCCCTTGGCGTGAAGCCTCCCTGGAAAGTCTGCGCACGGAAACCCGCCGGATCGCCACCTTCGATTCCCGCACCCAGCTGGTCTTCGCTATGGCCGCGCTCGAGCCGGGCCAGAATGGACTGCGGCTGGACATGCAAATCGGCGGCGGCAAGGGGCAGACCATCATGTCGATCTTCCTGCAGCACAGGGACCTCGCCCCCGTGCAACGTCTGGTCCAGATGAACAAGCAGCTCTCCGAGAAGCAGCTCCGCTCGTCCGAACGCGATCTGAAGAAGAAGTTCGCCGGCTTCTACCGGGACCTGCTGAACCTCGTCGCCAATGACACCTCGGACTTCAGGCCCGTGGAATTCTCCTACGTCAACCGCAAGGAAGCCGAGCTGTCGATCAAGTGGCGGAATCAGGCCACCCAACTGCTCACCGCCGCCGCCAACTCCCTCGGCCGCTGAAGAAAGTCTGCGGCCCCGCCTCAAGTTGTACGTAGTCCCGGCTTCAGCCGGACACGCCAGAGCTGCAAGGGCCGCCTCCTTACCGCGACGCCCTCACCTTCTCCGCCTTCAGCTGACCGCAACCGGCGGCCACATCAATCCCACGGCGCTGCCGGAAGGTGCACGGGAAACCAGCATCTAATAAAATCCTCTGGAACGCACGACCCGCTTCCACAGCCGCAGCTGTGCCTTCGAAGCCAGTCGTCGGATTCAGCGGGATCAGGTTCACATGGGCATCGATGCCCTTCAATAGCTCCGCCAGGCGATGCGCCGTTTCCGGCGAGTCATTCTTGCCGGCGATAAGCGTCCAGCCGAAGAAGATCCGCCTGCCCGTCACCTCGCCGTACTTGCGACAGGTGTCGATGAGCTCGGCCAGCGGCCACTTCTTGCTCACGGGCACCAGCGCCGAGCGCTCTTCCTCCGTCGAGCCATGCAGGCTCACCGCGAGCCGGTACGGTTGCCTTTCCTCGGCCAGCCGCAGGATCCCTGGTACGACGCCCACCGTACTAATCGAAATGTGCGCCGGCCCGATGCTGATGCCACGGACAGTGGAGATGATGCCGAGCGCCTTGATGACCGCGTCGTAGTTGTGCAGCGGCTCGCCCATCCCCATGAAGACTAGGTTCCGCAAGCGGCGGTCCGGATGGGTCGCGGCGAGCACGCGGCGCGCATGCAGCACCTGCGCGACAATTTCCCCGGGCCGCAGATGACGCACGAATCCCATCTGCCCGGTGGCACAGAAGACACAACCCATCGCACAGCCGGCCTGGCTGCTGATGCAGGCCGTGTATCGGCCATCATAGCCCATCAGCACCGTTTCGGTCGTCTGCCCATCGCGATGCTGGAGCAGGAACTTCCGCGTCAGCCCGTCCGAGCTATGCGTCTCATCCACCACCACCGGGGCATCCAGAAAGAAGCTCTTCCCCTCCCCGATATGTGCTTCCACCCACTCCTTCAGCGGCGGCGAGAAGTCGCGCGACGCAAGATCCAGCTCATTCTCCCGCTGCACCGCCCGCCACAGCGCCTTGGCGTGGTGCGGGTTCACTCCGGACGCGCGCAGCTCCGCCTCGATCTCGGAAAAACCGAGGTCGTGGAGTGACCGTGGCGTGGGCTGGCTCATGGCGCGACCCTCCATTTACCGCGCTGGAGATCGCTTCAAGTCTCATTTTCCCATGGGACATCACCGGTTTCCGCCGGGGGACAGCTGGATTCCACATGTCGCAACCACTCATTTTCGCGGCGTTTAATACATCACGGCACCGGCTGCAGTTGTATGAAATTCACAGTGTTTTCCTTGAAGGGCCAGCGT
Organism: Luteolibacter sp. Y139; assembly: GCF_038066715.1. Lineage (NCBI taxonomy): Bacteria > Pseudomonadati > Verrucomicrobiota > Verrucomicrobiia > Verrucomicrobiales > Verrucomicrobiaceae > Neoluteolibacter > Neoluteolibacter soli. The sequence continues at coordinate 494,358 of NZ_JBBUKT010000003.1, forward strand.
TTTTCGGAAAGGAATCGCTCCCCGGCTTCGATTGTTATTAGTCTGGAACCCAACCGCCTTTCACCTCCCTTGAAAGCAACCCTGCGCAACTTCACGCCCTTCGTCGCCACCCTCGCTTTCCTTGCGTCGCTGGATGCCCGCACGTGGACGGATGTTCAGGGGCGGAAGATCGAAGCCGATCTCGTCTCGTCGACCGATACGGAGGTGACCCTGAAGCTCGCCGCCGGCAAGGATGTCACCCTGCCTCTGGCCAAGCTTTCGGCAGAGGACCAGGCATTCGTGAAGGAAGCTTCAGCCAAGGGCGGCAAGGTCGATCCCAAGGCAGCAGGAAAAGAAGGCGATGAACTCAATTTCGACGCACCGTGGCCGCAGACGATCCGCTTCTCGGAAGATCCTCAGATCCAGGTCGTTTCGGAGGACAAGGACAAGAAGCGCTTCGTCTATGAGAGCGCGCACTATCGATTTGTTTGCGATGTGCGGCTGTCCCAGCAGGTGGTGAAGGGCTTCGCGGTGATGTTCGAGTCGACCTACCAGTACTGCCGCGCCCTCCCGCTGGGGATTTCCGGTGGTAAGATGACGGACGGGAAATACCAGATCCTTCTTTTCGAGACGAAGGACAGCTACGTTCAGGCGGGTGGCCCTCCGAGCAGCTCCGGTGTTTTCGTCAGCGGCCGGAATGTGGTGATGGTTCCCCTGACCAGCCTCGGCGTCCGCCCGGTCGGCAGCGGCTACATGCTGGATCACAGCCAGGAGAGCGGCACCCTCATCCACGAAATCACCCACCAGCTGACTCCGGAAGAATACTATGCACCGGGAGCGATGGGCTGGTTCAGCGAGGGACTCGCTGAATACACGACCGCCACGCCCTATCGCGCGGGGTCCTTCAAGGTGAAGTCGAACTTCGACGACATCGTCGCCTACGCCACCGCCTACGGGAAGAAGGACACCCACGGTCGCGCACTCGGCACCGAGATCAAGGCTCCTGCCTTCAAGGATTTCTGCCTGATGAGCTACGAGCAGTTCACGGGTACCAATCCCAACTTCAACTACGGCTTCGGCTTGGTGCTCACCACCTACTTCCTGCACCTTGATGGCGATGGCGATGCGAAGCGCGTGAAGGAATTCCTGAAGGCCCTCCGCGCCGGCAAGACGCGCGAGGACGCGCTGAAGGTCCTGATGGACGGTCGTAGCTACGAGCAAATGGAAGAAGCCATCGCCAAGGCGTGGAAGCGCAAGGGCGTCGACATCAAGTTCAGCAAGTCATAGTGGGCGACCGCGACGAGGCACGCTCAGACGACCCGCTCGACGAACCAGATCAGGCCCGTCAACGCGAGCGCCACGCAGGCCCAGCGACGGAAGTGCGGCCACGCGCGGCTCTCATGCCAGCCGGTCGTTAGCAGCCAGGCAGCGGCAAGCACGATCGCCTGCCCGGCTTCCACGCCCAGATTGGCCGACACCAGCGTGAGGAAAAATCCTTCGCCGGGGCGAATCCACGTCGAAAGCGTGCCAGCGAAGCCAAGCCCGTGGACCAGTCCGAACGCGAATACGATCCACAAGCGCCACGGCCTGGCCTCGCGGATGAACAGGTTCTCCACCGCCAGAGCGGCGATGCTCAGGGCTATCAGCGGCTCCACGATCTTCGTCGATACCGTCACATGGCCGGCCGCCGCCAGGCCGAGCGTGATCGTGTGCGCGGCGGTGAACGCGAGCGATTGCGCGAGTAACGGCTTCCAACGCCGCCTGAGCAAGAAGATCCCGAGCACGAAGAGGATGTGATCGAAGCCACGCGGCACCACGTGCACCACGCCTTGCTCGAAGGCGACCACCACCGGTGAATGGCCTTCGGCGACCTTCTCGCCGGTGCCCTCCTTCAATACGACCTCTCCTCCCGGCGCGACGGTCAGGTAGGTCGCATCACCTGCGCCCGGAAACTTCACCACCAGATCCGGATGATCTCCTCCAGCCATCGCGATCGTGACTTTGCCCGGCGTGCTCGCCAGCGGCCGGAGCCGCACGTGAAAGTAGGCGCCGTCATTCAGCAGCGAGGGGAAATCCGGCGGGGTCGAATCGAAGTCAGGGAAGCTTGCTTGCCATTCGATCTTAGCCCCGCCCGAGCGAAGGGTGAGCGACTCCTCCAGGTAGCGCTTCGCTTCCGCGGTCAGGCGCGTCTGCTCCGCGGCTGGCAATGCCACCAGCCAATCCCGGGTAGGCTGCGGTGCCCCGGCATCACGGCGAAGCACCGGGTCCGCATAGCCGGCATCGAAGAGGATCTCCAGCTCCCACGTCTCTCCCGTATTGTGAAACTCTCCATAGAGCTGCTTCACCACGTGCGCCGCCAGCGGCTGAAGCCATCCGGCTAACAGGAATAGCACCGCCACGAGACGTCCCGCGTACCGGGTTTGAGGGGCGTGGGGCGGAGGCAAACTCATGGGTCGGCACAGGTCATCCGCACGCGGTGGGGTTCAGCAAGACAGATTTCTCCATGGCGTCATGCTTTCCACGGTGAACGCGGCGGCTTTTCCTCGAAAAGCCCGCATTCGAAGACATAGATCGGAACCGCACCCCGCTCTCCATGAAGCCTCTTCTTTCTCTCGTGCTGGTCACCGCCGCCTCGGCGGGACCCTTGGAAATCCGCTACGACCGACCTCCCGCAGGCATGGGCTCGGGCGGCGGCGAGGCATCGATGAGCGATGCGAGCACCGCCACCTCGTCCGGCTGGGAAAGCAGTGCCCAACCGGTCGGCAATGGCCGCATCGGCGCGATGATCTTCGGCGGCACGAACAAGGAGCGCATCCAGTTCAACGACATCACTCTCTGGACCGGCGGCGACAATCCGTCCGGCGGCTACGATGTGAATGACTTCGGTTGCTACCAGAATTTCGGCGATCTGTTCATCGAGCTCGATGGCGCTGGCGGCAATCATCCGCCCGGCACCTGCACCAGTGGTCATGTCCCCTATCATTCGAACGAGAACGCCGCGGCGGCTGCCGATGGCAACGCTTCCACCAAGTGGTGTGTCGAGCCGAAGGGCAAGGACGTGGTCTGGCAGATCGAGCTACCGGATCCCGAGGTGATCGGCACCTACGCCTTCACCTCTGGCAATGACGTGCCGGAACGCGATCCACAACAATGGCGGCTGGAAGGCTCGGCCGATGGCAAGTCATGGAGCCTGCTTCACGAGATGAAGGACCAGAAGCCCTTCGCGAATCGTGGCGAAACCAAGACCTTCATGCTTCCAGCAGGTGGCAAGCGGGCACCGCTCAAGCACTACCGCCTGACATTCCCGCCGAACCCCGGCGTCAGCCATTTCCAACTCGCCGAAATCACCCTCGGCAACCCACCCGTCACGCCGGAGAACTACTCGCGCTCGCTCGATCTCTCGACCGGCATTCACACCGTCACCTGGAAATCGGGCGACGCCACCATCACCCGCGAAACCTTCGCCAGCCACGCAGACGATGTGATCGTGGTGAACTTCCGTTCGACCGGGAAGCTGAGCGGCAAGGTCCGGCTCGCGGGTGCTCACGGCGACACCACCAGCGCGAATGCCAGCGCGCTCACTTTCACCGGCCAGCTTTCTAACAAGCTCCGCTATGCCGCCCGCGCCGCGGCGACCACCGATGGTGGTGCGCTGGCTTCGAAGGAAGACTCGCTCACCTTCCGTGACACCGGCACGCTCACCTTGATCCTCTCCGCTGGCACCGACTACGCGATGGACCCCGCGAAGAAATTCCGCTTCGGTGCCGATCCAGCGGAGACGACCGCCGCCAAGTCGAAAGCCGCACTCTCCCACAAGTACGACGACCTCCATAGCCGCCACGTCACCGAGTTCCAAAAGCTCATGGGCCGCGTCACCTTCGACCTCGGCACGCCCAAGGAAGGCGATATCAAGTCCCGCCTCCAAGCCTACAAGAAAGGCGCCGAGGACCCGGCACTCGAAGCGCTGATGTTCCAGTATGGCCGCTACCTGCTGCTCTCCTCCTCCCGGAATTCGCTGCCAGCCAATTTACAAGGCCTGTGGAACGACAGCAACAAGCCCGCGTGGTTCGCCGACTACCACACCAACATCAACATCCAGATGAACTACTGGCAGGCCGAGCCGGCAAACCTCGCCGAGTGCGCGAAGCCGCTGCACGACTGGGTAATCGCCTCCATCCCCGGCAGCCGTGCTGCCACCGTGAAGGACTTCGGCGAAAAGACCCCGGGCTGGACCATGCGCACCTCGGTGAATCCCTTCGGCGGCAATGGCTGGGAGTGGAACCTGCCATCGTCCGCGTGGCTCGCGCGGCATTTCTGGGAACACTACGCCTTCACCGGCGATGCGGAGTTCCTCAGGGAAAAAGCCTGGCCCATCTTCAAGGACGTCTCGGAATTCTGGCTCGATCATCTGGTGGAGAAAGACGGCAAGCTCGTGGTTCCGAAAGGCTGGTCGCCCGAGCACGGTCCACGCGAAGATGGCGTGGCTCACGACCAGGAGATCGTGTGGGATCTCTTCACCTTCACGCTCGACGCCGCAAAGGAACTCAAGATCGACGATGCGCTGACCAAGAAGATCGCCGCGGCGAAGGAGAAACTGTTAGGCCCACAGATCGGTTCATGGGGCCAGCTCATGGAGTGGACCACCGAGCGGCCGGATCTTGAAAAAAGCGGCCACCGCCACACCTCCCACCTCTACGCCGTCTATCCCGGCAACCAGATCAGCGTCAGCCGCACCCCGGAACTCGCGAAGGCCGCCGCAGTATCGCTGGAGAAACGCGGCACCTCCGGCGATTCGCGCCGCTCGTGGACCTGGGCATGGCGCACCGCCCTGTGGGCCCGCCTCGGTGAAGGCGACAAGGCGCAGTCAATGATCCGCGGCCTGCTCACTCACAACACACTCGATAACCTCTTCACCACTCACCCGCCCTTCCAGATCGATGGCAACCTCGGCATCACCGTCGGCATCTGCGAGATGCTCGTGCAATCCCACGCCGGCGAAGTCGCGATCCTGCCAACCCTCCCAAAAGGTTGGCCCACCGGTTCCTACAAGGGCCTGCGCGCCCGCGGCGGCTTCGAGGTGGATGCCTCGTGGAAAGATGGCAAGCTCACCGAATCGACCCTGAAGTCCCTGTTAGGAAACGAGCTGGTGCTTCGCCTCCCCGGCAACCCCGCAAAGATCACGCTCACCCGCGGCGACGGCAAAGCCGCTGAGCTCAATGCCAAGGACGGCGTATTCTGCTTTCCCACCACGAAGGGCGAGAGCTACCGGATCTCGATGCCGTAAGGCAAAGAAGCACCGGCCCTGTGGCCGGTGCCATATAACCCAATTATTACCCAGAAAAACTCAGTTCTCCGTGCCACTCACCCGGACGAACTTCCTCGCCCCGGCAACCGGCACCGTCGCTTCCATGCGCGTGTAGTCCACTGGCACTCCGCTCTGATCAACAGCGGCCGCAGGCGTGACGCCACTCACAGGCCAAGTCACCTCGGTCATCGTGGTGCTCTCCTGAAGCTGATAGCTCGCACCGCTGTTCCGCTGCTTCCAGCGGACGATGAGGTTCGATCCACTGGCAACCGCCTGCACCAGCGAACCATCATTGCTCACCGGCGACGTGCCGAAGAGGTATTCGACTTCATTGGTGAAGCCATCGTGATCGGGATCGTCCGTACGTTCGCGATCATCGGGATTCGCGATCTGCGACGACCAAGCGTCGTAAGGATTCACCGCACCTCCGGTAACAACCAGCAAGGTCCCCGTGCCCTCCAGCCGGTCGCTCTCATGAGCCGCGCCGGAACCCACCGCACCCCACACGCCGGCCGCCACCTGGACACCCGCAAGCGTGAGCGTGTCGATGGTATCCTGCGCACCATGCGTGAGCCGGAGCAGTGCCCCGGCGGCCACGGTCACATCGCTGTCATCCGCGAAGAACGGAGCCGCGACAATGAGACGCCCACCATTGACGGTGGTATTACCGGTGTAGCCGACATTCCCGGGCGTGGCCGCGGCATTCAGTGTGATGTCATTGCCGAAGACCTTCGTGACATTTGCAGCGCCAGTGATCGGGCCGCTGAACACCATCGCTCCGCCGGCAGCATCAAGGCTGACATTGCCTTGAAGGGCTATCGCCCCGGTCCACGTTCCAGTGCCATTACCCTGGTTGTGGAGCGTACCGCCGCTTTCCACCGTGACCGGAGTCGGGATGGAAAGCGCGCCATAGGTGCCAACGCGCGCACCACTCTTCACGACCACGGTGCCAGTCGCACCGCCCCACGCATTCGCCGTGTTCTCCGCCCAGACAGTGCCCGAGTTGATCACGTAGTGGATGGAAGTGCCGCTGGCATCCCCGCGGAAGCCCATGTCGCACGAGCCGGTCTTGGTCAGCGTGTGTCCATTGCCGGTGATCGTCCCACCCGGGGCGATATCGAAACGGCCGGCATTGCTGCCGATGGCGGCATCCCCTGTAAGCGTCAGGTTCTTCACGCTGGTGGTGGCGAACAACCCGGTCACCGAGGAATTGACGATCGCTCCCGCGCCGCCCGGCCCGCTGCCAGCCAGCGTGTAGGAGTGAAGGGCACCCGGGCCCTTGCCATTGAGGTCCACTTGGGCACCTGCGGCGACCGTGATGCCGGAGCTGGCGCCAAACGAGGCAGTGTCCCCCATCTTCAGCACCCCGGAATTCACGGCGATCGGACCGGTGAAGGAACTCGTCGCACCGCCAAGGGTCACGGTGCCCGTGCCATTCACCGCGAAGCCGGTGCCGCCGGCAAAGCCCGAGCCCGAGCCATCGATGAGCCAATCCTGCGTCCCCGCAAACGACACGGTGCCGGCCTGGATATTCCCGGTGAGAAGTACGGTGGTCACCGTACTCGCGTCCCCGAAGGCAACATTGTCGCCCCCGGCAAAAGCCACGGTCGTGTTCGACGCGTCCTTGAAATTGAGATCCGGCGCGGCATTCCCCCAGAACGGGCTCTCGGCTCCGGTCCACGTGAGATTGCGGGCCACCGGCGGCGGACCCACGCGGATGACGCCGGTGCCGGTGAAGTGAACGTCATCGATATTCTGCGCATTGGAAGACGATGAACCCCAGGTCCCTGACGTCTTGACCGAATTGCCGATCTTGAGCTCATGCACGATGTCCTCGATCCCGTGCGACAGATCGACCAAACCATTCGCACCGATCGTCAGCGTGCTGTCGTCATTGAGGAAAGCCGTGTTGAAGGTCAGCACGCCCGCCGTGACGGTGGTATTCCCGGAATAGGTGCAGACGCCCGTGAGCACCAGCGTGCCTTCGCCCAGCTTCTCCAGGCCACCGCTGCCGGACATCACATTGGTGATCGTCGCGGTGTTGCCATCGGTGTCGAATTTCAAGCCACCCGCCTGAAGGTCGACGAAAGCCCCTTGGAAGAAGTTCGCGCTATTCGCGTGGGCCACGGCTTTCACCGTTCCGCCATTGGCGTGGATCACATTCGCAGTCGCGCTTGCCGCCACCGAACTGGAACCGAGGCGAATCGAGCCGGTTGCTATCGTTCCACCATTGAGATTCACGATGCCAACGATCGTGCTCCCCGCATTCTCACCACCGAGGGTGATGTGATCCGCCTTCAAGGTGGCGGTGCCGGAAATCGTCACCGTGCCCTTGTTGTTCGCCGTGTTGCCGAATTGCCCGGCCGACAGGGCATACGTGGCGGCGTTGAATTGAGCCGTGTCGCTCAGGGTGAGGTTGCCGCTGCCACCGTTGTTGCCGAGGTAGATGTTGGCAGTCCCGGTGCCATTGGCATTCAGGATCGCATCACCGGACAGCGTGATGTTTCCCGTGCCGCCATTCTGCGAGCCGATGCGGAACTGCGGCGAATTCGTGCTGAAGGTCCCGCCGGTCATCAGGATGCCGCCCGTGCCACCACTGGCAGTGCCGAGCTGGACCTGCCCCGTACCGGTGTGACTGAAGCTGCCAGAGGAGGCTGTGATCGCTCCATTCGCACCGCCCGCAACCCCGATCGTGATGTTGGCACCGCTGAAGGTGGCCGCGCCACCAGTCACATTGAAGCGAGCGTTCGTGCCATTGCCCCACGGGAAGGCCGCCGTCGCGAGCGTCCCGCCACTCAGATTGAAAGTGGGATTGCGCGAACCTCCCGCCCCGCCGAAGCCCAGCGAATTCAGCGTGAGCGCGCCGCCGCTTTGATTGAAAGTGGTGGCGCCGCTGGTCAGGTTCAGGTTGAGCGCATTGAGCGTGATGGTGTCGTTGAAATTGATCACCGAGCCGCTGCCATCGGAGGTGGCATTGTCGGCCGCGCCGCTCGGCACATTGACGCCGCCGGTCCAGTTCGCCGGAGTGCTGTAGCTGCCGGTGGTCCCGGCAATCCAGGAGTTGCTGACGGCAAAGGCGCTGCCGCCGGAAAGGGCCAGAGTGGTAGCGAGTCGCAGCAGGCTCGCGCGGGTTTGGAGATACGAGGTGGCTTTCATGGGTTCGGAATTCATGCGCTGGAAAAAGGCGCGGGGTTCTTGGGGTCGGGTCTGAGGAAATCCCGCGGACCTTGTCTTCAGGTGGGCCAGTGAAGACGTTTGGGCGGTCAGGGGACTGGGACCAGAGTCACGCCCGACCCCCGGCTGGCAACCGAACGACCTTTTTGCGGCCCGTTTCCGGCCACTTTCCCGCCCGCCACCCGAAAACAGCCGATTTTCAATCACTCGCCCGAGTGATTCCCTCCACCTCACCCCTCGCGTCAGGCACTCCATTCCTCATCAGAGGATATGCGCACTAACGGATCACTCACGCGGTGGCACTCGACGGTCTAAAGGAGTAGGAAGACGACGCCATGAGAACCACTACTTCTGCGACCGTGGGGGCGGTCGGCTTGGTCGACTGGCTCAAGCAACACACACCCCGATTTTCACTCGCCATCGGTGCCAACTGCGGCTGCGACGTCTCGCGGCTCGGCCGGCAAATCTGCGAGCATCTCAACCGCCGCGACCCCGCGATCCAGGGCCGCTTCCGCGCCTTCGACGCCGAGGAAATCCGCCAGCTCGCCGGCGATCCCTTCTGGCGTCAATCCGTGCTCGCCGCCGCGAGGAGCGAGACCCCGGACAAGCCGGAGTTCCGCTGTGACTACGAGGCCATGACGCGTGACATCGCAGCCTTCGGCGGAGCCGTGCTTTCCGGCGAAACGGCGATCGAGACCACCGCCGACCTCGACAACGTCTTCCGCGTCTCGCTCTCGCACTGCGACCGCTGCTGCCCGCAAACCGAGCTGATCCTCGATCCCGACGGCTTCACCCACGAAGGCCTCGCCGCCGTCATCGCCAAGCGCTTCACGCAATGGTGCGAAAAAAAAGCCACGCGAAAACCGCACGTATCACGGGACACGGTCTTCGCGTGAGGAAGATCACTTCCTCCCCCGCGTCCCCGACCATTCCCACAGCTCCGTCAGCAGTAGCCGCTCGCTCGACGCGACCACACGAGCCGCCGTGGTGAAACACTTCGCCTCCGCCAACTCGGCGCGCTTCTCTTTCAATCGTTCCACCATCTGCCGGTAAAGCCCCGCCCGCCGCTTGTGCTCGAACAGCGGGACCATCGCTAGGCACCATGCCGCGATCGCCGGCAGCACCACCGGCAGGAAAGACAACAGAACTCGATCCACCGCAGCAGGCACCTGCCACTTGAAGACACCTCTGAAAATCGCCGCCGCCCCGAACAGCATCGCACCCGTCGAAGCGATGCGGAATGCGGTCTGGAAAACCCTCAGCCGCCGCGCTGCCAACTCTCCCTTCGCGTCAAGGTAGCCGATCTGCCCATCCAGCCGCTGCTTCAGATAGTGGTCGCGCTCCGTTTGCCACGGCTCCCGCTCGCCGATCATCTGCCACGCCGCGCTGCGCAGGAAGGCGGCATCATCGTGAAACAACTCCGCCGCGAACGGCCGCAGCGGCGGCGCGAATGCATGCGATGCCATCAGCGACCTCAGCAACTCCGCGCGCAGCCGATCATCCACCCACTGGTTATTGATCCGCAGCCGCGCCCCCACCCACGGCAGACACGCGGCCAAGACCACGATCCCGAATTTCACCACCGCCGCCAGATCCGCCCCGGGACCAAAGACCGCCAGCACCCCGGCAATCACCGTCGCGCATTGGTTCAGTGTGATTGATCCCGCCGCAAACCAGCGTGACCGCGGCGCACCACGCACCGCACGACGATCCAGCTCCGCGAACAAACGCTCGATCCCCGGCGCCGCGGGCAACTTCTCTATGACCTCATCACTCCACGGCAGAGGCACACGACTCTCCAGTGCCCCCATCCGCGCCGTTTCGGCGTCGATGATCCGGTACGGCACGCCACGCTCGCGCGATTCGGTCACGCTTTCCGCCGTGCCCCCGATGCCGCGAGCCGCTTGCCCGTCCCACAGGAAAAGCATCGCATCGCACACATCCAGGATCTCACGCGCCGCGAGGTGATACGCCTCGGGCGCCACTTCATTGCCCGGCGCGATCTCCACGTTCGCCGCGCCATCGATGATCGCCTTCGCCTTGGCCCACTCCACCTCATCCTCGAAGTCCTCGCGAAAGCGCTCCTCCGGAAACGGCAGCACCACACTGTAGGCCAGCCCAAGCTCACGGCACACTTCCAGGAAGATCAAATCCGCCCCAGCCGCCGCACTTGAGCGTCCGGTGACAACACCATCCAAGTCATCACGGAACTCCTTCAACGCCGTCACGATCGCCGCCTTCACTGCCACCGGATCCACAATCCGCCGGTGCCCCGCGAAGCCAATGATCCACACCCGCCGAAAAGCGGCTCCATCATCTACCATCTGCGATCTACGATCTCCCATCTCAATCAAAGTGCTCCAGCTTCACCGATTGCTCCGCATACCCCCGTCCCATCTCGCCGAGGAAGTCCATCAGCTCGATGTTGTCCAGAGTGAAGCCCTTCTTGCTCACCTTCATCGCCGCTTCCATGTCCGCGTCGCCGATGCTCCGGTCATAGCGCGCATAGAGAAATGCCGCGCGCGGGTTCTCGCGGATCAAGTCGCCGATCTCACTGTCGAGCGGCTCGCCATGGCGGCACTCGCCATGCTGGCGGCACAGCATGTCCTGCATCCACTGCGCCGAGCCGATCAGTGCCGTCGGGATCGACTTCGCCTGGCCTAACAGATTCTCGTCGATCCGCGAACCACGTCCGGTCTTCACCCGGCCGGTGCCGATGGAAACAAGGCTCAGGCGATCCTTCCCATCCGGCCAATTGAGCCGGTACTCCGGCAGCGTCGCCATCGTGTAGAGCAGATACGCGGGATTATTGAAGGGCGTCACGCCTCCATCCTCGAAGGCGAAGACCTGCCGCTTCGTCTCCCCGCTATGCTGGTCCACGATCTCGATCACCTCCGGCGGGAAGAAAGTCGGCGCCGCCGTGCTGGCGCGCACGATCTGCCACAGCGGCAGGTCCAGATTGCAGCCCGGCTGCGCGCGGTCGTTGTAGAGCGCACGCGGGTTGTTCGACATCGGCCACGGCGAACCGGTCGAAGCATTGCGCGTCACCACCAGCAACAGCGTGCGAAGCTTCCGCGTGCCCAGCGTCGCGGGCGTGCCATCACTTTCGACGAAGAAGTGCTTCAGGAAATCCGAGATCGGCTGCCCGGCGAAGCGATGCTTGTAGAGACTGCCCAAGCTGGCCTTGGTGAACATCACCTTCGCATTCTCGCGATACAGCCGGATCACCTCATCCACCGGCAAGCCCCACGACAGGAAGGTCGCAATGATCGCCCCCGTGCTGGTCCCGCCCATGTAGTGAAAATGATCCGCCAGCACCAGATCCGGCCGGCCATGCCTCTCCCGCAGCAGCGCCTCCATCCGCCGCGCGATCTCCAACGAAAACAACCCGCGGATGCCACCGCCATCGAAGGCAAGCAGCCGCGCACGACCGGACGGGGGAGCGGTCCATTCCATGATGCCGCTCGTCTAACCGTTCCCCCCCGCCACGGCGAGCGGCAAAAACATCGCGTGCAAAGCTGAACGCCGGGCAAAATCGGATCCGTGTTGGACAAGACAACTGCGATCCTACACAAACTCGGTGGAAAAATGACCTCTCTACCGCACTTCCCCTATCATCGTGATCCCGAATCTTCAGGTTCGATCCGGTCCAGCGACGCGGCATGCGAGTGTTGTGGCAAGGCTCCGGGGCTTCTTTACGACGGAGTCGTTTACGCTGAGGAATCCGTTCAGAATCTTTGCCCCTGGTGCATCGCGGACGGCTCTGCGGCAGACAAGTTCGATGCCGAATTTTTCGATGCCTACTTCTGCGACGATGACCAGAACGAGGTGAAGATGCCGCCGGAGGCATATCGGGAGGTGTTTTCCCGAACCATTGGCTTCCCGACCTTCAATCCGATTGGTTGGTGGGTTCACTGCAACCAGCCCGCCGAGTACGTGACGCGGAACGAGCCTTACGAGATGGTCTTCGAATGCCGGGTCTGCCACCAGCGGCACGCCATTGATGATCTCGACTAGGGCGCCTCGCCGAGGTGATGATCTGAAAATCAAAGATATCTCCGGCGGCCATTGCAAACCGCCCGATCCACCCTCGCTGCGATTGCCTTATGACTTTTCGCACGATGCTGCTTGAAAGGCCATTCATCCCGCCGATGCTCCGCGACTCTTGAAACCACGGGGATTTCTTTCCGTGGAGTTCATTCCGGCACGCTTCCCGCAGCCGGATTCTCAGTCGCCATGAGTTTCCACCTCCCATCCCGACGGTTCGCGCCGTTGGCTTTCGCGCTATTGCTGTGCTCCGGCGTCGGCCAGATGGTCCGGGCGCAGCAGGGCGCTGCCTTACCGGTGGAGGGCGAGATGAAGCGCTGGCACACCCTCACCTTCGATTTCGCCGGCCCGGCCACCAGCGAATCAGCCACGCCGAATCCCTTCACCGACTACCGGATGGACGTGACCTTCACCCATCCGGCCAGCGGCGCCACGCTGCTGGTGCCGGGCTTCTTCGCCGCAGACGGCGGCGCCGCGGACAGCTCCGCCAGCTCCGGCAATGTCTGGCGCGTCCATTTCGCACCGGAACGCGTCGGCGATTGGACCTACTCGATCTCCTTCCGCAGCGGCACCAATGTGGCCACGGCCGATGGTCCCGCACCGGGCGCCAGTGCCGGCTACTTTGATGGCCTCCAAGGCTCCTTCACCATCGCGCCGAGCGACAAGACCGGCCGCGACTTCCGCGGGAAAGGACGGCTCGATTACGTCGGCCGCCATCACCTGCGCTTCGCCGGCACCGGCGAGTATTTCATGAAGGCAGGCGTCGATTCGCCGGAGAACCTGCTCTCCTACGCCGACTTCGACGGGGATTTCAAAACGGATGGCCAGAAGGACGAGCTCGTGAAGACCTGGGCACCCCACGTGGCCGATTGGCAGCCCGGCGATCCCACCTGGCAGGGCGACAAGGGCAAGGGCCTGATCGGCGCGCTGAACTACCTCGCGTCGGAAGGACTGAACTCCGTTTCCTTCCTCACCATGAACATCAACGGGGATGACAAGAACGTCTTCCCCTACACCACCTACGGCGAACGTAGTAGGCTCGATGTCTCGCGGTTGGACCAGTGGGAGACGATCTTCGAGCACGCCACGCGCAAAGGCTTTTATCTCCACTTCAAGACTCAGGAGACCGAGAACGAACTGCTGCTGGACAACGGCAATCTCGGCCCGCAGCGGAAGCTCTACTATCGCGAGCTCATCGCCCGCTTCAGCCATCACTTGGCGCTGAACTGGAACCTCGGCGAGGAGATCAACAACGCCACCACCGCCCAGAAGGCGGCGTGGGCCCAGTTCTTCCACGACAACGACCCGTATCACCACCCCATCGTCATTCACAATGGTGACCAGCACTTCGACCTGATGGGCCCGCAGTTCGCGCTCACCGGCATGTCGCTGCAGCTCAATGAGGCGAATTTCAGCGACACCTTCACGAACATTCTCCGCTACGTCCGCCGCTCGGATCAGTATGGCAAGGCATGGGTGGTAGGCTGTGATGAACCGGGCAACGCCAGCGCCAGCCTGCGCCCCGACAGCGACCCCGGCACCAGCCACACCGATGCGCGGCGCGACGCGCTCTGGGCCACCATCATGGCCGGTGGAGCAGGCTGTGAATTCTACTTCGGCTCGAATTATCCGAACTCGGACATGACCTGTCAGGACTTCCGAAGCCGGGATGCCTTCTGGGACTACTGCCGTCACGCACTGACCTTCTTCAAGGAGAACACCTTCGCCTTCGAGCTGATGTCGAATCAGAACGAGCTCGTCAGCGGCTATGGCGACAATGGCAACCGCTGTCTCGCCAAGATCGGCGACACCTACTTGATCCAGCTCCGCTCCGGCGGCACCCACACACTGGACCTCACCGGCACCACCGGCAGCTTCACGGTGAAGTGGTTCGATCCTCGCAATGGCGGCACCGCAATCCCCGCCGCCGATCTCGAAGGCGGCGGCATCGTCAGCCTCGGCAGCCCGCCCGCGAGCCCCACTGAAGACTGGATCGTGCTGGTGAAATCCACCAGCGGTGCCAGCGCCACCAATCGCGCCCCCACAGTCACCGCAGGCGCCGATCGCCAGGCCTTTCTCACCGGCGAAACGGTATCCTTCCCACTGGAGGGCGTGGTTTCGGACGATGGCTTGCCGGATCCCGCCGAGCTTGCAGTGGCGTGGACTATGGTTTCCGGCCCCGCGCCCGTCACCTTTGCCCAGCCTAACGCCGCAGCCACCCAGATCACCTTTACTACGGGCGGCACCTATGTCCTGAGCCTCGCGGCGAATGACAGCGACCTCGACGCGCATGACGAGATCACCGTGACCATCTCGCTGCCCACAGAGGGCAATCTCCCGCCGGTCTACAACGGCTACGCCTTCATCACCTCGGTCAATGAGCCTCTGTCGCTTCCCTACGGCGCGATCCTCGCCAGTGCTTCCGACCCCGACGGCGATCCGGTCTCGCCGGTCATGACCAATGGCTCGTCATCACAAGGCGGGCAAGTCGTGATGGAAGCGGGCCATCTGACCTATGCGCCCTCGATCGACTACTTCGGTCCGGATTCATTCGTGCTCACGGTGGGCGATGGCCGTGGCGGCTTCACTACGGCGACGATCACCGTGCAAGTGGCCGAAGCCGGCAGCATCCCGCCGCCGACATCATCCCCCGGCTTGCTACGAGTGGGCGAGGGCGTGATGCGCTTCCGCTACTTCGGCGCACCGGGAGCAAACTACACGCTTGAGCGCTCCACCGACTTGGCGACCTGGACCACGCTCGCAACCGACCTGAGCGGCGAGATCGACTACCTCGATACCGCAGCTCCCACAAAGGCCGCCTTCTACCGCATCGTCGCGCCGTAGCCTGCGCAAGCCTCCCGGGAGCGCCGGTCTCAAGGCCGGCCGAGTGGTCCCCGACTGCCAGATCTTGAGATCAACTCTCCCCAAAGTTGTCTCCACGGATCGACTAAATCCCGCCCTCTCAGCGCTGGATTTATCTTCAGGACAACAACAACAACACGCCGCTAAAACCCAGCATCCAAGCGGCTTCCCGGCGCATCGTGGGCAGATTGTTAGTGTTTTTTCCTCGCGGAATGCACGATTTCGGATATTAAGGAAACCCTTATCTTGCACACACGCTTACTGCGGGAAATCCCCCATTTCGCAGGTGGTGCAATCATGCGAACGCTGCCGGATTCCCCCGTTTCCCGGCCTTTTTCGCCGCGAATTTCCTGACTCCTCGAATCGCCATCCACTCCCGGAACATTCCCAAAAGCCACCTAGCTCATGTCGCCGCTTCGAGCTCTTCTCGCCAGCCTCTTCCTCACCCCCGCAGTCCACGCCGTCACACCTGTCAGCTCCACGGATATATATCAGGAGTCCGGTGGCATCCTCGTGATGGAAGCGGAGCGTACGCCCTCCTCGCTCGGCAGCGGCAGCAATCGCTGGGAACTTTATGAGCCGGGCGAAACGAACTTCGTCACCGGTGCGACCAATGACGCACACCTCGAGTTCCAAGGAAACTCCTCCAATGGCGGACCCGCCGCGGCACCGCTGACCTACAAGTTCCGCATCAACGAAGGCGGCTACTATTACATCCATATCCGCGCCCGCGCCCGCCTCGATGGCGCGACTTCGGACAAGAACAACGACTGCTACATCAAGGTCACCGGCGATAGCTACGGCGCAGGCCCGAACGCTGGCAACGCGCACCTGATGGATGCACCGCTCAGCCTGCTGACGAGCAATACCAAGCTCTACGGCGCGGGCACCACCACCTGGGGCTGGTCCGATCAACTCGACGCCGGCGGCACCGATAACAAGCGCTGGCCCGTTTACAACTTCACCTCCGGCGGCACCTACACGCTCACGATTTCCGGCCGCTCGATCAAATACAACTTCGACCGCATCGTCTTCCGAAAGTCGACGATCGCCACCGCCAGCGCCAAGTCCGCATCGCTTCCCGAGTCATCCACCACCGTCAGCAGCGGCACCGGCCAAGCGGTCTCCACACTGATGCTCGTCAATGCCGACACCGATCACGACATCGGCCCGATCACCAGCGGCATGACCATCAATCTCGCGCTCACCGGCGCGAACCTCAATGTGCGCGCAGTCACCAGCCCCTCCATCGTAGGCTCGGTGCGCTTCAGCCTCGACGGCGCGGCCGACTCGATGACCCAGAGCAGCGCGCCCTACACCCTCGGCGGAGATGGTCCGGGCGATGACTACCTGCCATGGACGCCATCGCTTGGCGGCCACACCCTGATCGCCACGCCCTACACCGCGGCCAGCGCCGGTGGCACCGCAGGCACGCCCATGACGGTGAACTTCACCGTCATCAACACGCCGCCCGGCGGATCTCCCACCGCGAACGCCGGCACCGACAAGTCGATCACGCTGCCAACCAACTCGGTCGTCATCAATGGCACCGGCACGGATACCGATACCGGCGGCTCGATCAGCGCCTACGCATGGACCCAGGTGTCCGGTCCTTCCACAGCCACGCTCTCCGGAAACACCACCGCGAACCTCACCGCCTCCGCCTTGGCTCAGGGCACCTACGTCTTCCGCCTCACCGTCACCGACAATAGCAGCCTGACCGGCTACGATGATGTCAGCGTCGTCGTGAATGCAGCAGCCGGCGTGCCGGTGGCGAATGCGGGAGCCGACAAGGCAATCACCCTACCGACCAATTCGGTCGTCATCAATGGCTCTGGCACCGACGCCGGCGGCTCGATCAGCGCTTACGCATGGACCCAGGTTTCCGGCCCTTCGACCGCCACACTGTCCGGCGCAGCCACCGCAAACCTTACCGCCTCCAACCTCGTCCAAGGCCCCTACGTTTTCCGCCTCACCGTCACCGACAATAGCGCCCTCACCGCGAGTGATGACGCGACCGTGACCGTTTCCGCCGCCTCCGGTGGCAGCGGCCAATCGGTCACCACGCTGATGCTGATCGATGCCGATACCGACAGCGAGATCGGCCCGCTCATCAATGGTGCCACCATCGACCTCGCCGTCGTCGGCGCGAACCTGAACATCCGCGCCGACACCTCGCCCTACCCCGTCGGCTCGGTGCGCTTCAGCCTGAACGATGTGGCCGACTACGCCACCCAAACCAATCCGCCCTACGCGATGGGCGGCGATGCGATCACCGACTACTGGCCATGGACGCCACCACTCGGCACCCTCACCGTCACCGCCACGCCCTACACCGGCTCAGGTGCCACCGGCACCACCGGCACACCGAAGACGGTCACCTTCACCGTAATCAATAGCCAGCTCACCGGCGACCCCGTCGCCAACGCGGGTGAGGACAAGGCTATCGTGCTGCCCACCTCCTCGGTCATCTTCAATGGCTCCGGCACCGACACCGACGGCACCATCTCCAGCTATTCCTGGTCACAGGTCTCCGGCCCGAATACCGCCACCCTTTCTAACAAAACGACCGCAAACCTCACTGCCTCCGGACTGTCTCAGGGCAGCTACCTCTTCCGCCTCACCGTCACCGACAATTCCAACAAAACGGCCACCGATGACGTGCTCTTGAACGTGCTGCCCGCCGGCAGCGGCAGCGCCTTGATCACCGGCGAGCTCAAGAAGTGGCACAAGGTCACCTTCAGCTTCACCGGCCCCACCACCAATGAAGAAGCCACGCCGAACCCCTTCACCGACTACCGCCTGAACGTCACCTTCACGCACGTCGCCAGCGGCAAGAGCTACGTGGTGCCCGGCTACTTCGCCGCGGATGGCAATGCCGCGAACACCTCCGCCACGGCCGGCAATGTCTGGCGCGTCCATTTCGCTCCGGATGAAACCGGCGCGTGGAGCTACAGCGCGGCCTTCCGCTCTGGCAGCAATATCGCCACCTCGACCAGCGCGGGCACCAGCGCCGGATACTTCGATGCCGACACCGGCACCTTCAACATCGCCGCCACCGACAAGACCGGCATCGACTTCCGCGGCAAGGGCCGCCTCGAATACGTCGGCAAGCATCACCTGCGCTTCGCCGAAACCGGCCAGTATTTCATGAAGGAAGGCACCGATGCCCCGGAGAACTTCCTCGCCTACTCCGACTTCGACGGCGACTTCAAAACCGATGGTTTCGGCGACAACTACCTGAAGAACTGGTCCGCCCATGCCTCCGACTGGCAAGCCGGCGATCCAGTCTGGCAAAGCACCAAGGGCAAGGGCCTGATCGGCGCGATCAACTACCTCGCCTCCGAAGGCCTCAATGCCTTCTCCTTCCTCACCCTGAACATCGAGGGCGATGACAAGAACGTCTTCCCCTACACGACCTACGCCGAACGCAGTAGATTCGACGTCTCGAAGCTCGACCAGTGGGAGATGATCTTCGAGCACGGCACCCGCAAGGGCATGCACCTCAATTTCAAGACCCTGGAAACCGAGAACGAGCTGATGCTCGATGGCGGCGACCTCGGCAACCAGCGCAAGCTCTACTACCGCGAGCTCATCGCCCGCTTCGGCCACAACCTCGCACTGAACTGGAACCTCGGCGAGGAGATTGATTCTGCCTCCACCTCGCAGAAGCAATCGTGGGCGCAGTACTTCTACGACGCCGATCCCTACAAGCACCCGATCGTCATCCACAATTCCACCTTCGAGCTGCACCGCGACCTGCTGGGCGATGCCTCGAAGCTCACCGGCTTTTCGCTTCAGTTGAATGAGCCGGACTTCACCGACATGTTCGCGATGACCAAGGACTACATCGACCGGTCCGACAATGCCGACCGCCCCTGGGTGGTGGCTTGCGACGAGCCCGGCGACTCGTCGTTCGCGCTTCGCCCTGATAGCGATCCCGGCACCAGCCACACCGATGCGCGGAAGAACGCGCTGTGGGGCAACATCATGGCAGGCGGCGCTGGCTGCGAGTGGTACTTCGGTTACGCACTGTCGAACTCCGACCTCACCTGCCAGGACTTCCGCAGCCGCGATTCTTTCTGGGACTACTGCCGCTACACCCTGCAGTTCCTCTCCGCCAACAATGTGCCCTTTGCCGACATGACCAACCGCAACTCGCTGGTCAGCGGCAATGGCAACAACGCCAACCGCTGCCTCGCGAAAACCGGCAGCACCTACCTCGTCCAGCTTCCCAATGGCGGCACCCACACGCTGAATCTCACCGGCACCACCGGCGGCTTCACCGTGAAGTGGTTCGATCCGCGCAATGGCGGAGCCCTGATCAATGGCCTGGCCGTCACCGGCGGCGGCACCGTTTCCCTCGGAGCTCCACCGAATAACACCACCCAGGATTGGGTCGCGCTCGTCCAATCCACCAGCGGCAGCGGAGGCGCTTCTAATCAATCACCTGTCGCCAACGCCGGCGCCGACACCTCCGCCACCCTCAGCAGTAGCTCGGTAGCCGTCAGCCTCACCGGCACCGCCACCGATGACGGCCTGCCGGAAAACTCCGTGCTCACTCGCACTTGGTCCCAAGTCTCCGGCCCCGCCGTCGTCAGCTTCTCCAGCACCACCACCGCCTCCACCACGGCGACCTTCAGCACCGCGGGCACCTATGTCCTGCGCTTCTCCGCGTCGGACGGAACGCTCAGCGCCTCGGATGACGTGACGGTAACCATCTCAGCATCGGCAACCAATCAATACCCGGTCGTCAATGCTGGCTCTGACAAGTCCACCACCCTCAGCAGCAGCTCAGTAGCCGTCAGCCTCACCGGCACCGCCACCGACGATGGCCTGCCGACCGGCTCATCACTCACCCGCACCTGGTCACAAGTCTCCGGCCCCGCCGTCGTCGGCTTCTCCAGCACCACCACCGCTACCACCACGGCCACCTTCACCGCCACGGGCACCTACGTCCTCCGCCTCTCAGGATCCGATGGCTCGCTCAGCGCCTCCGACGACGTGACTGTGACCATCTCCCCGCCCACCGGCGGCACCACCCAGCGCACCTTCACGCCGGTCCACGACGCCTACACCGAGGGCGGAGCCAACAACAACAACACCCAGCTCCGCCTCGAAAAGTCCACCACCCGGACCCGCATCACCTTCCTCCAGTTCGACCTCACCACCCTCGGCTCTGCACCATCGGCCGCCGTGGTGAAACTCACCGAAGGCGACGACACCTCATCCGGCTCGATGACCCTGCGCCTCTACGCCGCCACTTCTAACAACTGGACGGAAACCAACGTCTCCAGCACCAACCAACCCGCCAAGGGCACCCAGCTCGCCACCTTCACCGGTGACATCACGGACGGCAGGGTGATCGACTTCAACGTCGCCTCCCTCGTCACCGGCCCGGGAATCTACAGCTTCATCCTCGAGGCCGACTCCTCCACCAAGGACGTCTCCTTCGCCTCGAAGGAAAACGCCACCACCGCCGCACGCCCTTCCTTGGTAACCACCACCGCAGGCGGCGGAACCAGCAACACCGCCCCGACCTACCCCGGCACCAGCTTCTCCACCGGCCAAAACGAGCCGATCCTCATCCCCTTCACCCTGCTCCTCGCCGGCTCCTCGGATCCCGATGGCGACCCGGTCACCGTCTCCGGCGCCAGCACCACCTCCACCCGCAGTGGCTCCATCACTCTCGGCGGCGACAGCCTCACCTATACTCCCGCGAGTAGCTTCGCCGGCACCGACACCTTCTCGCTCACCGTCCAGGACGGCCGCGGCGGCTCCACCACCGGCACCGTGACCATGCAGGTCATCGGGAACGATGGCATCGCCGGCTTCGCCCCGCCCGTCCTCCAGCGCATCACCGGAAACCAGATCCGCATGACCTTCACCGGCGCGCCCGCCACCAGCTACCGCTTCGAGCGCTCCACCAATCTCACCTCGTGGACCACCCTCCAGACGCTCACCTCCGGCTCCAACGGACAGGTCCAATTCACCGACCCAACCCCGCCCACCGGCAAGGCCTACTACCGCCTCGCCACCCCCTGAAATCGGCACCCGCAAGACGGCGTCCAATCATCGATTTTGGCGCGCTTTGTTTAAGCGATACGGAAAGTCACTTTCCCGATCATCGCGACTCCAATCTAACGGCGGCAAGGCCCCCATGGGCACCTGTGTTAAGATCTTGCAAGTGAGATGGAGACAAGTTATGCGCCCCCGACTTTTCCGGTCGCCGCCGTTAAATGAATTACGTCACTTTTGCACTGCCAGTCATCGTCGCTTCGAGCATCGGCACCGCCGCAGTGGTGAACGTCGACATGACTACCGCCACCAGCTCCGGCTACACCGGTCTCGGTGCCGCTCCGGATCTGGCCGGAAACCAAGTCTGGAATGCCATCCAGTACAATGGCTCCTCTGGCTCGCTCACGGCCAATGATCTGGTCGACTCCACCGGCGCGGCGACCTTGGTCGATTTCAGCCTCGGCGGCCTCGATACGCTCAATGGCGAGGGCGCCCAGAACCCCGCTGGCCAGATGGAGCGCCAGGGCGGCTTCACTGGCCTCATGCGTGACTACGTCCGGGTGGACGGCGTGAGCTCGGGCGTCGTCGCCACCGCCACCGGCAACTTCTCCGGCCTGGTGGTCGGAGCCAGCTATGATCTCTACTTCTACGGGCAGGGAGAACATTTCACCACGGGCTCCAGCAGCCTGCTCCGCGGCCAAAATACCCTCTTCACTGTCAACGGCACCTCCAAGCAAACCTCGTGGGACGGTGTGGCTGGCGGTGACGGCTTCTTGGTCGAAGGCATCGAGTATGTGAAATTCACCGCCGTCGCGACTGATGGCGGAGGATTGGGCGGCGTCATCAATTTCTCCTTTTCCAACGTCGTGGCCACCGGCTCCACGCCCAATGCCGCCACAGATCTCGTGACAAACGGGAATACCCCACCCAGCAACACCGCCTCCCGCTACGGCGCCCTGAATGGCGTCCAGCTGGTTCTGGTTCCCGAGCCTTCCTCCGCTTTGATCGGAATGCTCGGCATGGCCGCGCTCCTGCGCCGCCGCCGGCCTGACCGCTCTTGGTGATCCGCCGGACAGCTCCCGGCAAGCTCTGCGCAGCTGTGCAACTCTCTGATATTACGGATTTCCTGACTATTTACCTCGGATTTGGACCTTGCTTCTGTTAGCTTCAAACGCTAGAAACCGGACGCCTGTTCCACCCCGAGTTTCCCATGAAACCCCTCCCCTTTCTAGCCGGCACCACCCTTGCCTGGTTGAGCGGACCTGCCATGGCCGCAGTCGTCAATTTCGACTTCAACCTACGTCTCCCCGGCGACGACAATTCAAACGTCGCCACCGACACCTATGAAGGTCTCGGCGCCGCGCCGGATTCGGCATCGAATACGCATTGGAATAGTGTTCGCCGCACCAGCAGCACCAACGTTTCCAGCGCTTCCGGCATCAACAGTCCCATTCTGGACTCCGCCGGTCTGTCCACCACCGTGGACGTGCACATCACCACCACCTTGGGGCTCGCCGGCATCGGCCACGAGCGCAGCGTCGGCATGCAGGAGCTGGGAACCGCGGGTGCCTACACGAACTTGATGGGCGATTTCATCCAGCTCGACGCCGCCGGAGTCGACACGGGCGCGGTGGCCACCGCCAATGGCCTCTTCGACGGCCTCATCATCGGAGCCGTCTACGACATCTACTTCTACTGCCAGGGCGAACTCTACGGCGCGGGCGGCAACATCAATTCCGGCCAAAACGGCCTCTTCGCCATCACCGACTCCGCCGGTACGGTCACCGGCACGCCCGAACAAACCGGCTGGAGCCCGAGCAACGGCGTCTTCACCGAAGGCGTCGAGTACGTGAAGCTCACTGCCACCGCCGATAACTCGGGCCGGATCTTCTTCATCTGGCAAAACGTCGTCGCCGGCGTGAACGTCGCCACTGACTTCGCCCCCGACGCCACCGGCGGATCCACCGACTACTCCGCCCTGAATGGCATCCAGATCGTCCAGGTCGTCCCCGAAGCCTCCTCCGCCCTCCTCGGAATGCTCGGCCTGACCGGACTCCTCGCCCGTCGCCGCCGCTGATTCGATTTTCAGCCCGGCCTCACGGCTCCTTCTCTTTCCCAACACCCCGGAAGGCTCGTCCTTCCGGGGTGTTTCGTTTGCCACTGGGAGCGCGGAAGTGGAGCGCAGCGGAAGTAGTCCGGGCCATTCCCATTCTTCCGGACAATTCATTCCGCCCGAATGGCCCCCAACTGCCGCCCTCATCCTCCAACTCCCACCCACCCCGCTCTCCTCCATCCATTCATCCACCGCCGAAATTTTTCCTTCCACAAGCCTCACCACCCCCGTGGCCGTTTCAAACCCCTCTCCATCTCCTCCTCAACTCCAATACCCTGCAACGCCGTTGCCGATTTTCCCCCTCGCGGTTTTCCCTCCTACCCCAATCAACCGCGACTCCCATCGCCCCTCCTTCGGAACACCGTAAGATTTTCAACGCCTTCCCTAGAGCCATCTCGCTCCGCCAGCTCCGCTAAAAATTTCAGCCCATCCCGCCGGAATTTTTAGAACGCTCCGCAAGCGATTTTTACCAAAAAATTTCGCACACCTAGGCCCCGCCGGAGAAAACCCGGGCTCTCTTTCACGAGTCCCACATTTTGCGGGCATTGATGGATTTCCGTGCGATTGTCAAGGTTGCTCCAAAACGATCACCATACCACAGGTAGTATTGTTAATAATTTGTGGATACTATATGGACAGAATCGGCTTGAGCCTTGCTCTCGATTCGGGCAGTCTCCGCAACGCTGTGTCCGCGCCAGCCGGCCAAGCCGGAAAGGCCGGGAAATCACCCGAAAGCTTCCTGAAAACGTCAGTTCCGTCGCCCTCCTAATGTCCGCCGCCACCACCACCATCACTCTCGGAGCCCGCACCTTCGTCCTCGACCGCGAAAAAGCCGAGCAGGCTTTCGCCGCCAAGAAGGTCATCAACGGTCGCGAGACCATGTTCTTCAACATCCTCCCGCTGAAGTACCAGTGGGCGTACGACCTGTACAAGACGATGAAGAACAACCACTGGGAGCCCGAGGACATCACCATGCAAAAGGATGTCGAGCAGTGGCGCTCGGACGAAATCAGCGACGTCGAGCGGTGGATCATCAAGATGGGCATCGGCTACTTCTCCGCCGCCGAAGGCATCGTCGGGGACAATGTCCTCCACGTCGTCCGCGAGGTCGTCACCGCCCCCGAGCTGAAGCTCGTCCTCGGCCGCCACGCCCATGAGGAAAACATCCACGCGGATAGCCTCGTCTACATGCTCTCCTCGCTCGGCCTGAATCCCCACGAGTGCGAGGCCATGTTCGAGGACGTCCCCTCGATCACCGCGAAGAACCACTTCGTCGTCTCCAACAGCCGCGCCCTCCGCCGCGATATCGACCTCACCGTCACCGCGAACAAGCAGGCACTCGCCAAGAACATCTTCATGTTCGGCCAGGTCATGGAAGGCACCCAGTTCTACGGCCTCTTCGGCATGATCCTCAGCCTCTACCGCCAGAATAAGTTCCCGGGCATCGGCCAGATGTTCCGCTACACCCTGCGCGATGAGTCGAACCACATCGAGGTCTTCCGCAATCTCCTCATGGACCTCGTCGACGAAAACCCCGACATCTGGACCGAGGACTTCCGCGAAGACCTCCGCGGCACCATGGCCGAGGGCATCCGCCTCGAGAAGCAGTTCATCCGCGACTGCCTCCCCGTCGCCGGCCTCGGCCTGAACTCCGCCGACTTCGAGACCTACATCGACTACATCGCCGACCGCCGCCTCACCTCCTGCGGCCTCGCCCCGCTCAATGAGTCCGTCACCAACCCCTTCCCCTGGTTGGCCGAAATGATGGACATCAAGAAGGAGACCAACTTCTTCGAAGGCCGCGTCACCGAGTACCAAAAGGCCTCCGCCCTCAGCTCCGTCGACGACGACGAGCTCTAACACTTTCCGATGGAGCCCATCTGTCCAATGGGCTCCATCCGCTTGCTAATAAAACTCCCGCCTCTCTCAAAAAACACCTCCCTGCCTCTCTTCTCCGAACTCTTTTCCCACCCTTAGCTCGCCATGTACCGTGCCGTTAATCCTGACGAAGATCTCCTGCTGAAGCAGGTCATCACTGACCGCTTCACCATCCCAGCAACCGACCGCGCCTTCTCATGGCGCGAGGTGCTTTCCGTTGAACGGCGCAAGCCGATCACCGACATCATCGTCACCCGCGGCAACGAAGACACTCACTTCTCCCTCGAAGACGTCGCGGACGCGATCGGCGAATCCCTCGCCGACCTCCTCATCTCCCGCCAGGCCGACGAGAAGTCCATCTTCTCGGACGTGAACCGCAAGTTCGTCTCGGACGTCGCCCACGCCGTCGCGAACTCCCTCACCAAGTCCCTCGACGAAGGCGGTCGCCTCCGCCTCTCGGAAGCCGACCTCTACCTCCTCATCGAAAAGGCCCTCCTTGAAAACGAGGCCTACGATGTCGCGAAGTCCCTCGCCTTCCGCCGCTCCATGGAGAAGACCGGCCACGTCGACGTCCACTCCAGCCCGCACGCCCTGCCCGTCCGCCTCATCCGCCGCAGCGGCAATGTCGTCCCATGGTCCGAGACCAAGATCGAGATCGCCGTCCGCAAGGCCTTCCTCACCATCAAGGAAAACCCCGAGGCCGCCGTCGATATCGCCAAGGCCGTCACCGAGCGCATCCGCCGCGGTGACCAATCCTTCGTCCACATCGAGGACGTTCAGGATATGGTCCAGGAGGAACTCATGCGCCAGGGCCGCTTCAAGGCCGCCGAGCACTACATCCTCTACCGCGCCCAGCGCGCCCGCCTCCGTATCGAGCAGGAGGAAAGCGCCGAGGACCCGAACCAGGAGTTCATGGTCACCGTCACCACCGACGATGGCCGCGCCTCCTTCTGGGACGGCACCGAGCTCAAGAAACGCATCGCCTACGCCTCCACCGGCCTCGACCTCTGCCTCGATGAAGCCGAGATCGAGCGCGAGCTCCGCCGCTCCGTCGGCTCGGAGATCTCCGAGAAGGACCTCAAGAACACCATCATCCTCAATGCCAAGGCCCTGATCGAGAAGGACGCCGATTTCGCGAAATTCGCCGGCCGCATCCTCCTCTCCTTCATCTATGAGGAAGTGCTGGACTGGAGCATCTCCCGCGATGGCATCCACAAGCTCAAGCAAGCCCACAAGCTCGCCTTCAAGAGCTACCTGAAGCACGGCGTCGCCATCAAGCGCCTCAGCCCCGAGCTCCTCGATGTCTATGACCTCGACAAGCTCGCCGAAGCCTTCGACCCCACCGCCGACCTCGACTTCGACTACCTCGGCATCCAGACCCTGTATGACCGCTACCTCATCGTCGATAAGACCGGTAGCAAGCCACGCCGCCTGGAAACCCCGCAGTTCTTCTGGATGCGCGTCGCCATGGGCCTCTTCAAGAAAGAGGAAAAGGACCGCGAGGGCTGGGCCATCCGCCTCTACAATCTCTACAAGGGCCGCCGCTTCTGCTCCTCCACCCCGACTCTCTTCAACTCGGGCACGCTCCACTCGCAGCTCTCCTCCTGCTACCTCTACAAGGTCGACGACTCCATCGAGAGCATCATGATCCGCGGCATCGCGGAGAATGCCTTCCTCTCAAAGTGGGCCGGCGGTCTCGGTGGCTCGTGGACCTCCGTCCGCGGCACCGGTGGCTACATCCAGGGCACCAATGGCGAGTCCCAGGGCATCATCCCCTTCCTCAAGCTCCACAATGACCAGCTCGTCGCCGTGAATCAGGGCGGCAAGCGCCGCGGCTCCGGCTGCGCGTATCTGGAAACGTGGCACAATGACATCGAGGACTTCCTCGAGCTCCGCAAGAACACCGGCGACGAGCGCCGCCGTTGCCACGACATGAATACGGCCAACTGGATCCCGGACCTCTTCATGAAGCGCATGGAGGACCGCGGCGTCTGGACCCTCTTCCGCTCGAATGAAGTCCCGGACCTCCACGACCTCTACGGCAAGGCCTTCGAGCAGCGCTACACCGAGTACGAGAAGATGGCGCTCGAAGGGAAGATCTGGTCCCGCCAGTTCCCCGCCATCGATCTCTGGAAGAGCATGCTGAAGATGCTCTTCGAGACCGGCCACCCATGGATCACCTTCAAGGATCCTTGCAATGTCCGCTCCCCGCAGGACCACGTTGGCGTCATCCACTCCAGCAATCTCTGCACCGAGATCACGCTGAATACCTCGGATGAAGAGACCGCCGTCTGCAATCTCGGCTCCGTCATCCTCGACACCCACATGACCCGGGACGGTGCCATCGACCACGAGATGCTGAAGGAGACCGTCACCGTCGCCATCCGCGCCCTCGACAACGTCATCGATATCAACTTCTACCCGACCCAGGCCGCTCTCACCGCCAATAGCCGCCACCGCCCCATCGGCCTCGGCGTCATGGGCCTCCAGAATGCCCTCTATAAGCGGAACCTCGCCTTCGCCTCCGACGCCGCCGTCGAGTTCAATGACGAGTTCATGGAAGCCATCGCCTACTACGCCTACAGCGCTTCCAGCGACCTCGCCGCCGAAGTCGGCACCTACTCCTCCTACAAGGGCTCCAAGTGGGACCGCGGCCTCCTCCCGCAGGACACCGTCGACCTCCTCGAGGACGAGCGTGGCCGCAAGATCGATGTCCCCCGCGGCGGCAAGATGGATTGGTCCGTCGTCCGCGAAAAGATCGCCAAGCACGGCATGCGGAACTCGAACGTCCTCGCCATCGCCCCGACCGCGACGATCTCGAATATCGTCGGCACCACCCCCTGCATCGAGCCGAACTACAAGAACCTCTACGTGAAGAGCAATCTCAGCGGCGACTTCATCGTCCTGAATGCCGAGCTCGTGAAGGACCTCAAGAAGGCCGGCCTCTGGGGCCAGGAAATGCTCGATCAGCTCAAGTACTTCGACGGCGAACTCGATTCCATCGACGACATCCCCGAGGCGCTCAAGCACAAGCACAAGACCGTCTTCGGCATCGGCCACGAATACATCGTCGACGCCGCCGCCCGCCGCCAGAAGTGGATCGACCAGAGCCAGAGCGTGAACCTCTTCCTCGCCACCCCGGACATGAAGACCCTCTCCCACATGTACCGCCGCGCCTGGGACAAGGGCCTCAAGACCACCTACTACCTCCGCACCCTCCAAGCCTCCAACATCGAGAAAGCCACCATCGACGTCAAAAAAGAGGTCCGCGGAGGCATGGCCGCCGCCACAGGCGGCAAAACCTACACCGCCGAAGAAAAGAACGCCTGCTCCATCGAAGCCATGATGAACGGCGGGACTTGCGAAGCCTGCCAGTAGTCCAGGCGGTTTTGCCTTCTATCCGGATTCGATCGCGCCTCTGTTTAACCTCTCCAGTTCTCTAAATTATTATGAGCGAACAGTTCAAGTTACCCACGCGCGGTTTTGTATTTTGGCCGGTCTGCACTGGCGACAGCACTACCATCGTCATCAAGCCAGGCGTGGTGATGCAACTCGACCTTCACCACTTGGCAAAGGCGGATGGGTCCGATGATCCTGCGTGGGCGGTCGTCGAC
This sequence comes from Luteolibacter sp. Y139, assembly GCF_038066715.1. NCBI lineage: Bacteria > Pseudomonadati > Verrucomicrobiota > Verrucomicrobiia > Verrucomicrobiales > Verrucomicrobiaceae > Neoluteolibacter > Neoluteolibacter soli. The sequence goes on from NZ_JBBUKT010000003.1 coordinate 523,348, forward strand.
GAATTGGTTAGACTCTTGCCCAAGAAAAACGGCAGACCCTATTTGTCGCTCTTTGCGCTCACCCACCCGGACAAGGACCACATCCTCGGATTCCAAGAGCTTCTGAAGCAGGTCACGATTGGCGAAATTTGGCACACACCCCGGATCATTCGCGACTGGGTGGATGACAATGACCTCTGCGACGACGCTGAAGCGTTCTATCAAGAAGTGCATCGCCGGCGAAAGGCGGTCATCGCCAATCCCACCGATGTAAAAGCGGGCGATCGTGTGCGCATTATCGGGCATGACGATATTCTGAACGAGGATAGGTATAAAGCGTTCCCAACCGAACGGACGTCGCATCCGGGTACTTCAATCACTATTGTGGACGAAGTGGACTTGGCCGACTGCTTCAACGCTTTCGTACACGCGCCCTTCAAGGTAGACGCGGAAGATACCCGCAATAACACCAGCCTCTCCCTACACGTGCGTCTCAGCGACGGCGATGGCCAGGGCGAAGCGTTATTCTTCGGGGACCGCGAGTATCCGACGCTGAAGCAGATTTTCGAGGCGACTGAAGCGCATGAAGAATATGGTAACACCCAGTATCTCATGTGGGACGTGATGATTGCCCCTCACCACTGCTCGAAGAAGGCAATGTTCTGGCAGGAGGACGGTGAGGATGAGGAGAAATTCAAGCACGACATCATGGACTTCTTCGAAAAATACCGGAAGGATGATGCTTATATTATCGCTAGCGCGGATGCCGATTTCACCGACGTGGTAGGCCACAATCCTCCGCATGGGAAAGCCCGCAAGAAATACGAGGCGATCGTCGATGCCGGGCATTTCATTTGCACGCACGAACACCCCGACGAAGACAATCCGAAACCGGTGGTATTCGAAGTGACCGCCGAAGGGCTCAGCAAACGGGGACTTGCCGCCGTAACCGGTCTCGCCTCCGTTGTATCGGCGGTTGCGAGCAGCCGCGGCACCATGGCACCTCCGACTCAGCAAGTAGGCTTCGGGCGGGTATCATGACGGATGGGCAGCAGCGCGCTCTTTGGCAGCTCAAGCTTATCGCACAGAAGCAGCCGGGAGTTTTCGATATCGAGACGGTGCATCCGCCTGCGAACGAAGATTCGCGACTACGCGTGGTGGTGAGCCTCCGTGTTGGAAAACTGGCAACTGCTCCCAGCGGAGTACGATTGCGAGCACGGGAGGAATTCCGGCTCTACATCTCGCCGGACTTCCCGTTCACCAAGCCCGACGTTTACGTCGACCACTTGCGCTTTGCCGGGATGCCACACGTGCAATGGGCCAAGTACCTGTGCCTTTATCAAAGCTCGACCGAGTGGAACGCTTCCGATGGCATGTTTGGACTGCTTCAGCGTTTGTGTGATTGGTTGTCGAAGGCGGCGGCGAATGAACTCGATCCCGATGGCCAACCGCTGCACCCGCCTGCGGTCTATGTGGACTATGCCAAAGGCAAGCTTGTCGTGCCTCACGCCGATACGCCGAGCTTTAGCGAAACCTGCTGGCTCGGGGTGGCAGAGCTGCGGGAGTATCCCAATCGTTTGGAAATTGTCGGCTGGCATACGCCGAAGGCGATGCCAGCGGAGGGCAAGTTCGCGCTGGCGTTGTTGTTTAAGTCGGAGTGGCCATGGGAATATCCAGACAAAGGTGACGCACTTTTCCGCGAGTTCGAAAAACAGGGCGTGCCCTCCGATCTTCTACTGCGGCTTCTCGCGGTCTTGGCCTCCGACGGAATGCCGGACTCTCCCCTGTTCTTAATAGTCGGCACCCCAATGCGTGGGATAGCGGGGGGTGCTCGCAAGCAGCACCTAGCCGTTTGGTCTCTGAATTCAACGGTGAAGAAGGGGCTGGCGCTGACGTTGCCGAAGGTGCAAGACACTCTGGAGCAGACCTCCATACGCGCCGAGGTGCGCCAACTGGTCGATGACCACCTACGAGCCGCTGATCTGACGTGGTGCCAGATCATGGAAGCGCGGGCTGAAGTGACTGTTCGCCGCGACACCGATTCATCGCTCGCTCGCCTGCGCGGACGGGCGATCGCGATTTGGGGCTGCGGAGCCTTAGGTGCTCCAATCGCGCTTGCGCTATGCCGCGCCGGGGTGAGCCGCTTGGTGCTAGCAGACTATGGCCAAGTTTCCCCAGGTCTTCTCGTGAGGCAGCCTTATCGAGCTGACGATGTGGGGAGCTTCAAAGTGGATGCGCTTGAAGCCCAACTGAAGTCAATCCGGTCGGATCTCGTCGTAGAGAAGCACTGCTCAAATGTGAACCGTCTGCTGGCGGCGGGTGCTGACTGGTCCTCGGGGTGCGATCTAATAGTTGACGCCACGGCCTCCGAAGTTGTGCGCAAGCGAACCGAGCAGGCTTGGAACCGAAATCGTTCCGTGCGAGTTCCTCTTGCCTCGCTGGTGGTGGACGCTACTTCCTCTCGTCTGCTAGTTACATTCACTGGCGCTGACGCGTCGGGGGCGAGCTGGGATGTTTTTCGCAAAACGAAGATCGAGCTGTTACGTCGCGGGCGGAAGGATTTTGCCGATGCATTTTTCCCCGAAACGTCTTCGGCGAAAATGTTTCAGCCCGAACCTGGATGCTCTGAACCCACCTTTCAAGGATCCGCGGCCGATGCCGCTGCGATGGCAGCAATTGGGCTGAATCTTATCGCCCAATGGCTGAACGAGTCGAAACCGTCGACTCAGCACTCTACATTGTTCGCCGCGCCGCGGACGGGTGGGTCGATTAAACCGTCTCCGTTTTTCGAGTTTCTGCCGGATGTGGTAATCTCGGCTGGCCATCACGAACTGAGGGTGGCCCCCGGCGTGTTGAAGGAAATCCGCGGATGGATTGAACAAAATCGGCGACTGCGCTCGCGCACCGTTGAGACGGGCGGTCTGCTGTGGGGTGAGTGGGATGACGCCTCGCAAGTCGTGTGGATCTCGGATGCATCCGGCCCTCCCGAAGACAGCCAACATTCACCCGAACTCTTCGTTTGCGGGCAAGAGGGAACCACCGCCGAAAACACGGCCCGCCAAAAGCACACTCGGGGAGCAGTCCAGTATCTCGGGATGTGGCATACGCATCCAGTTTCCCGCCCGATGCCCAGTGAGATAGACTATGAAGGCATGGCACAGATCCTCTCTACCGGACCGACGTCGCCGACCAAGAACTTGCTTTTGATCTTGGGGCGGACGCTCACTCAGGACGTGCTCGGAGCTTTCGTTTTCGTTCGTGAGCTGAATCAAGGCACCCTTCAGACCTTGAGCTGCATGGGGAACCATTTTCCACTGAAGGAGCGAATCCTATGATCGGCTTGGCGCTTTCTGGCGGCGGTTCCCGCGCAATGGCCTTCCATCTCGGTTGCCTCCGCGCCCTAAACGACCTTGGTGTGCTGGAGAAGATAGGCGCTCTATCCACGATCTCTGGCGGCTCGGTCATCGGAGCCTACTACGCTTACTCGCCCAACAAGTCATTTGCCGAGTTCGAGACCGACATTCGGGGATTTTTGCGGATCGGGTTTCACCGGAAGATTTTGCTCGAGTCGCTGAAGCCGCACAATCTGGTGCCTGGACTGGCGGCGTTTTTTCTATCGCACGCGCAGGATTGCGCGAAGCTATTTGGTCGCCGCGAACCTCCCATTAGGCGGTTCCGCTCGCGGACCGACGCGTTTGAACGGGTGTTGCACCGCGAGTTGTTTCCTTCGCTAGACTTAGGGGCACCGCGGCGAGGCGATCTTCCCATCGTAATCGGCGCTTGCGAGTTGCGCTCCGGGACGGCTTTTCGCTTTGGGCATGAGCGCTCAGGCACTTGGCGGTTGGGCGAAATGGAAGGCAACTCGGTGGACGTTTCCTTCGCCGTGGCTGCATCGGCGGCATATCCCATTATGCTCCCTGCGTTCGACCGAACGTTTCGTTTCAATAAGGGTGGCCAAGTTCAGGCGCGGCGAGTCTCTCTTACTGACGGCGGAGTTTACGACAACCTCGGGCTACAAGTATTGGAACCGGGACGCGACCCCGGCGTAAGCCTGCACACATTTCCTTGTGAATACATCATTGCGTGCAATGCTGGCCAAGGCCAAGAGGCCGGACATAGCGTGCCGTTGGGTTTCGTTTCGCGGGTTTCACGGGCCTTCGGCGTTGTTCATCGTCGAGTGCAAGACAACGCCATGCATCACCTCTACGGGATGCGAGAAGCAGGCCTGATTCGAGGGTTTGCAATGCCATATCTCGGGCAACAAGATTCCGCGCTGCCATGGCGGCCCACCGGGCTTGTCTCCCGCGACAAGGTAATCAATTATCCCACCGATTTCGCACCAATGTCCGAAGCTTGGATCAATTTACTTTCAGGAAGAGGTGAACAGCTTACTCGTGCATTGATTCCAATGTATCTTCCCGAGTTGATGGGGCTTTAGGTAAATTTTCACTATGTCAGACCAATGACTGATGATACAAAATATGATCATTCATGAATATAGCAGCGTTTTCCTATCGATTTTTCCCCGTTGGCCAGGGATTATTCTCTTGCGGTTCGCTCTTTTCACCCGAGCCTCACCCCTCTCATGATTGGTTAAGACAAATTGACCGAAGGTGGCAGGGTGCATGGTCGTGGCAGGGCAACTGCCCATGGCACTGGCAAAGCGAAACATTTATTGACAGACACTATCCTTGGAAACGGAGTTTATTCTTCAATGGTGCGCGCTTTACACCGGGCTCAGAGAAGGAGCCTTGGCCGAGAACACGACTGAACTGGGTTTACGATTGTGGAACTAGCTCATCCCAGTCGCTAGTAAATGAAGGGATTCACGATCTGCAAAGATGGTGTTTTCGCGGCAGCCCAATCGACATTCTAACCATTTCGCATTTTGACCGTGATCATATCAGTGGCATCTGTCGACTGATCGAGTCGAAAAAAGTCCGCCTTTTGTTACTGCCATACATACCGCTGGCAAAACGCATTCTCATTGCGTTCGAAGAAAAAATAACTCCAGGGGACGAATTGATGGGCTTTTTCACTAACCCCGTAGATTATCTTGCGGATCGAGGTGGCCCTGGAATTGAAGAAATTCTTTTTATTCCTCCGAGTCCGCCTAATGGTCCCGATTTTCCAGACGACGAGGCAGGAAGCTTTGAGGGCGATGGCCCTCTTCCGCTCAGATTTGAACGGCAACCTCCACCAGATTCAGAAGAGTCCGAGCAACATGGGAATCAACGGCGACCTTACCCAAAAGTGAGCCATCTTAAGGAAGGAGGAGGGGTGCGTGTTCCCGGTATTTGGGAGTTTGTACCTTACAATTATCAACTGAAACATGACCTTGAGGAAGAATTCTACAAAGAAGTCCTTTCGGAGAGATCGATACTTCTTTCTACCTGCAAAAAACATGAAAAGGAAGCCGCTTTAGGCAGACTAAAGAAGGTTTATGAAGAAAAATTTCGCAGTTCCCGGAAACGCAACGAAATTTCCATTTTCCTATATTCTGGCCCTGTTTATTCGCGTTGGAAAACGGAATTCATGCCACCCTATTTGATCAGCGATAGGGGTAGTATTCTATACTCTGGAGACGGTTTTCTGGATTCAATCAACCGCGTAGACAGATTGACAAAATTCCTCCAGAAGAAGCGTATGGAAAAAACAGGAGTTTTCCAAGTTATGCACCATGGATCAAAACATAATTGGTTTCCCGGCCTAGCAAGTCAGATAGCTCCCGAATTTAGTGTTTTCAGTGCCGGAGGAATCACCCATCCTCATCGTGAAGTTACTGATGATTTCAAACTGCATTGGCCGATCCATGTGCGAAAAGGAAGGTCTGCAACATTCGGGGGCTTATTGACTGCTAGGTGATCCTAGGTGGATGAATGGGTTCAGCCCTCGCAAATCATATTTCCCGTTTATCCGGCGTTAAAATGCCTGTCCCTTTATAAAAGATTCCAAACGGATAAGTGACCGTCATCGTTTCGCTTGGCAAGAACGGTTCGCGTTCTAAGCCCATGCGCTATGCTTTATCACAATCGATCGAATGGCCGTATAAAGTCCAGCGGGAGCCGATCCCCTAGAAAGCAAATCGGCCTCCAAGGCGGAGGATATCAACAATATTTTTAATCCTCACAGCTTCCACCGATTATCCTCTGCTAATCGCAACGCTTCTGCTAAAATTTGATGTTGCCATCTTAATTCGTGTCTTCATGAATTTTCATATGGTCCACCATCTTATCGATGATTTCTTGCTCCTCCCAAGGATCGCAGCTAGCTCTTGAAAATGAGAAATATTCCTGTTTGCAATCTGGATGAAGGCACGTTGCGACTCTGATAAAATCTTGGAACTTAGAATCCCAACGACTAACGACTTCTACTCTTATTGGTTTGAACATAAGGAGCGCACCGAAGGAGTCGAACCTTCACCTTTTTCTCCTGCTAAGAGAAAATGCTCTGACCCCCAGAGCTTGGCCGCATTACCACGAATGGCACCCGAGATAATTACCCGAAATTGCGGATTTGTCAAGTAGTTTCTTCGATAATCTTCGGAGATTGATTATTTAATCACTTATCGATCCCTCTCGCTGCTTCGATCTCTTCAATGTAGTGTTCTATAAAGCTCGATTTAATTGCGAACCCGAGCATGCTTTGAACTGTTCCTTTTACAAAAAGCCCCTCCCACCGAATATTTCCTCTGCCAGATTGTGTAGGTGTGATAGAAAATATTCCGGCTCCACTGAAACCTTGGAAACTTTCCAAGTCTCCATTATTCAAGAATTCATATTCATCGACCCCAAGAAATCTGTCAAGCGTGCGGAGTCGAAGAGGAATTACGGTGCCAGCTTGAACCGCTTGTGCATCTCGTAATCTACATTATTAAGTTCATTGGGGTACCCAGCGACGAAATATTTGGTGTGATCTGTGCATCTTTGCGCGATATTCCACGATAAATCAAAATAGCTATCTTGGCTGACTTCTTCTATATTAAAATCTCTTGAAACGGTGGATAATATCACGTCGACATGATCCGTGTCTTCTTCTCCTGTTTCAATTGTTGATATATTTTCAATCGGTAAAAATTGATGAGAGCCCGATTCGTATGGAAACATCATTTGATGGGGTTTATAGCCGTTCAGAATGGATGCATGCGCCGATGTCAAAGCGTATAGCCGGGATCGTTTACTGATGATGACAGCGGACCCACGGCTATTATATTTCCAATTTGGATCCTCGTTATTGTACCACACGGGTCTGGTAAATCCGAGAAACAATTTTTCCATGAGATGAGGGTCGGAAGGCATGATTTAAGTAAACCGCTTCTAATGACGCGCTTTTGTCAACGCTTGCTTTATTAGGAAAAGTCGGTGGGCTCAGTCCTTGAATTTTGAATTCTCTGCGGGCCCTCCATACCCTGCTCCCTGCCCGAGCCTCCGCAACCATCGCGCGGCCGCTGCTGACTTCCCCCGAGGGGGCCAGTCGGCATTCTTCCCACAGCGATGGGATCACGCTGGAATAGGGACATGTCGAACGATTCTCCCCTCAATCCCATCAAGCGCAGCGCATACTTCCGGGCAACCCGCCCAGCCACTGGCCTCTCACTGGAAGGCGCACCTTTTCTTCTTTTCTTGTCTCCTATACTTACGAGAAAAGAAGAATTCAAACGGGTGTTGGACCACGCCATTCGACGACCTCACTTTCGACAAGCTCAGCCCGTCGAACTCCACTACTCCGCTCTCCTAGGCTTACCGGAGGAGCGGAGTTCAGCTCAGGGTCCTGACCCTTGGAAAAGCATCCTGAATCCTTCCGCTTTTCCGCTCTCCTATCCATACCGGAAAAGCGGATGGGTTGAATTCGCCCCGCCAATCGCATCCAGACAGCAGTCCAGTAAGTCCAGTCTTATAGGCATTCTGGAATACTGGACTCGCGATCAGCCTGCAGCCCTTTGGAAAGCATCCCGGAATCACTCCACTAATTCCCGTATAGAGGCATTCGGGAATAGTGAAGTGGAGTGCGCCTCGCCAGCCGCGCGCTCGCAAGGTTCCGCGGCTCTGAACCGTTGAAGGCATTCCCATGACCCATCCCTTGAAAGCCTGGACCGTCGCCCTTTCCCTCTCGCTGGCTGGCATCGCCGCCGCGGAGGAACCCGCCTACGTGCCGCGCGCGCCCTTGGCCAAGCTGGATCTCCACGATGGCGACACCATCGTCTTCCTCGGCGACAGCATCACCCACCAGTGCCTCTACACCCAATACGTCGAGGACTACTTCTACACCCGCTTCCCGAAGATGAGGCTGCGGCTGCACAATGCCGGCGTGGGCGGCTCCCGTGCCTGGGACGCCCTCCTGCGCTTCGATCAGGACGTCGCCGCCTACAAGCCGAAATACGTCACCGTCTTGCTGGGGATGAACGACGGCAAATATGCCGAGTACCTGGATGACGTCTTCACCAGCTACAGCACCGAGATGAACCGGCTGCTGGAAAAGATCGACGCCTGCGGCGCCACCGCAGTCCTGATGACGCCCACGATGTTCGACGCCCGCGCCAAGCGCATGCAGCAGCCCGGTGGCTTCATGGGGCCGAAGGCAGTCACCTTCTACAACTCCACCCTCGCCTACTACGGCGCATGGTTGCGGGACACCGCCAGCGAGCGGGGACTGGGATTCGTCGACATGTGGGGACCCTTGAATCAGACCACCCTTCACGAGCGCCGGAAGGATCCCGCATTCACCCTGATCAAGGATTCGGTCCACCCGGGCGCGCCCGGCCACGTGATCATGGCCGCCGCAATGATCGAGGACCTGAACCTCCCTCAAATCGTCTCGGAGATGAAGTTCACCCTTCAGGACAAGAAATGGACCTCCACCGCCGAGTCCGCGGAAATCACCAGCTTGGACGGAACGGCAGACGGGCTCTCCTTCACCTCCCTGGAAAACGCCCTGCCCTGGGTCCTGCCGGAAGACGCCCAACCCGGCGTCCGCCTCACCGATCTCGGCCAGAAGTTCAGCCGGCAAACCTTGACCGTATCCGGCCTCCCTACCGGCACCTACACCGTGTCCATCGACGGCGCCGAAGTCACCCGCGCCACCGGCGAAGAGCTCCAAGCCGGCTTACCGCTACAAGCCCTGACGAAAGCCCCGCAGTATCAACAAGCCGCCCAAGTCGCCGAACTCAACAAGCGCCGCAACGAAGGACCGGTAAAGAACCTCCGCAACGAGTGGGTCAATTTCCAGCAACTGAAGTTCCTCCAGTCCCAGGTCGAAAAAAATCCCGCCGATGAAGCCGAGAAACAGCGCCTCGCCGACGCCGAAAAGAAGATGCCCGGCATGGACGAGCGAGTGAAAGCCGCCGAAGCAGCCGCGCAGGCGATCGAAGACGACATCTTCAAGACCAACCAGCCCCGTCAGCACCGCTTCGAGATCCGGCCCGTCGCGAAGTGAACATCGTCATGCCCGTCTGCAAAGAGCATGGGGAAGCATTCCGATATTCCGATCTCCTAGGCATATCGGAATATCGGAATCCCACGGCCCATCAGCCCTCGGAAAAACATCCGGAATCACTTCACTAATTCCCGTATAGAGGCATTCGGGAATAGTGAAGTGCGCCTCGCCAGCCGGCTCACGCGCGGCGGTGGAACAAAACCAGCGAACCCAGACTAGGATGGGCTCAATCCTTGGGCTCGTTAGTGAGCGCGTAGCCGCCGACCACCAGAAACCTAACCTTCTTCTCGGCGAAGATGCGTAATCGATTTCTGAAGTCGAAGTTCGTCGGGGTCCATCCCTTTCACGCCGACCCAGTAATCGAGGACCAGATCCCAGGCGGCCTTGCGGCGTTCGGCGCCGGACACAGCCTGCCAATCGCGCACCTGCTGGCACCGTTGCTCCTCGAAGGACGCAAACTTCCGGACCACCCAATGGGAGCGGTCTTTCTCGGGAGCGGTCAGGTCCATGGAGGCAGCCTAGAAGAAAGCCCGGAGGGATGCAACCGGGGAGCCCGAGGTGCGACGCCACGGAGATGACAGGGCCGGATCACGGCTGGGCGGGCTCAACCTCCAGCCTGAAGAAGCCTGCTCCTTGGCCAGCGGGAGTGGCGGAGCGGACCGTGACGGTCTCAGTCTCGTCAGAATTCGGCTCGACGGTGGTGACTAGGCCACTGTCGCTCCAATTCGCGAGTGTGGTGCTGTGCTTGGGCAGATAGACCACGTCACCCGGTTTGCCACCGAGGCGGGGGCGGTTGAAGGAGAAGCAGGGGAACCGTTGTCCTTCCACTTCCATGACCGAGGGGCGGACGGGTGCGCCGGAGTCTGGGCCGAGCGGATCGCGGCCCAGGGCGTATTCCATGAAGTTGCTGAGACCATTGCCGTTCGAGTCGGCTTCCATCGACGCGGCATCGAGCTGGTAGAGACGGGCCCACTGCGAATAGGTCGTCGAGCTGGGCTGGGTGTAATTGAATCCGCTCTGGGAGCTGACGGTGGCGTCCGTCACGGGGATGCCGCCCGGCGCATGCACGTCGATGGGGAGGTGGATGTTTTGGAATCCATTCCAGCCCTTGCAACGCAGCTCCATCCGCACATTGGAAGCCGTATCGAACGGAACGTATCCCGAAGCGTGGAGCGCCACGGTGAAGTCGAACGGCTGGCCGAAGCGGAAGATCACCGAGTGATTGCGCGCCTGGTTGCGGAAATTCCCGCCCGTCGTCTCCATGTAGGCGCCGGGGAAAACCGTGATCGTCTCGCCATACGATTCGCCTACATTGGGATCGGCCACATTGTCCGCGCCATCGACATGCGCCGCCCAGCGATAGCCGATCGAGGCATTGTATTCACGTCCGTAAGTCGGCAAAGACCCGGTGCTCAACTGCCCGTCAAAATACAGCGTGAACTCCGCCCGCCCTTGCGTTCCAACCGGCACCGACGGCGAGGAAATCGTGATCTGCTCGAACCAGTAGGCCGATCCTCCCACGTAGCCATTCTGGAAGCGCCCAGTGTTCGGACCGGTCGCGCTGCCACCCACGGCAAGCGAGTGCAAACTCGCGGTCCCGTAGGATTTCCACCCGTTGCCCGCCGCCGACTGCGTGGCCGCACCTCCGGCGACCTTGGTGTAGTTGGAGAAATTGTTCACTCCATCCGGCCAGCTGAAGACCCTGGCTAGGGCACCAAGCTCACCGCCAGCCGCAAAGGCCGGTAGCAACAAGCAGAAGGCGAAGACGAGCCGACGGGCGGAAGAAGAGGAGGGATTTTTCATGGGAGGGGTGATCAGACACTCCTTCCATCGCCATTCTCCCGGCCGCGTGACGCGTGGCTGCGGGTTTTCTCCCGAGGGATCAGGGCACCGGGACTTCCTCCAAGCGAACGAAGTAACGTGGCCCCAAGCCGGTCGTATCAATCTCGACCTGATAGAGGTGCGGCTCGATAGGATCCGGGGTGAAGGTCGTCCGGGAGGTCAGGTCATCCGCCAACACAGCGGGATTCACGCCGCCGACCGCCTTCCACGTGCTCGTGCCCGCAGGAGCGGCGAAGGAAAGGGTGAAGCGGTCGCCGCTGCGGTAGCTGCTCAGGATGGTAGGAGACGACGGAACGGGCGTGAGATTGTGGATGGCCGCGACGTCGGCAAAGCTATCGATGGGATCGAAGCGGAGATCATAGAAGTTCTGGGCGTTCTGGATCGTTCCGAGCTGCTGAAGCGAGCCGTCCGCGAGTGCGCTAGGCTTGGCGATCAGCGTGAGGACCGCGAAGGGATGTTTCCCGCCGGCAGTGAAATCGTTCGGGGTCTGGAGGATATCGCCCACCTTGAAGGTCGCCGCGGCAGTCGGATCGGTGGCCAGGGTCGTGGCAGGCTGGACCAGGTCGTTCAGGTTGATTTTGAGCTCTTGGATGGTGGAGAGGGCGCCGTCCACGCTGTTGCTGCGCAAGAGGTCGATCTGGAAATCGGAAGCCGCGGCGTCGGTGACCACGCGCAGGGCGCGGGACTCCACCGAGACGTTTTCCGTCAGGAGAGGCGAGACCCAGCCCGTTCCAGTGCCGGTATTCGTCTGGGACAGGTGATCAACTTGGAAGCCGGCGCGGGTGTTCCACCCGGGCGCGCAGAAAAAGCCCATGTCACCGAAACCGGGCACAGCGGCACGCGGATCCTTCCAAGTGAAGACTTTGGCGTCGTTCCAATCGTAAAAGGCATACGGGACAAATCCTCCGGCGGTCTCCACCGCCCAGTTCCACTGGCTTTCCACCCACGGAGCGAAAGTGCGGGAGCTACCCGCAGCCAGCGTGAGCCGACGCTCGGGAGTGCTCGAAGTATTCAAGCCGCCCAACTGGACGATAAACGATTTCCGCGCGCTCGTGCTGTATTGGCTCGCGATCTGGAAACGGGCGAGACCGTGGAACTCACCGGCGCTGAACCCAGGCCGGAGGTAGGAACTGCCCCGCTTGAACCGGAAGCCGACCGGCGGATCCCAGATCCGGACGCGGGGCGCATCCTCACCGGTCAGATCCATAGCACCACCACCCGGATTGGAAACCGTGACCAGCGGTTCATAAACGAGGTGGGGCACCGCATATCGCGTATGTCCCGAAGGTCCGCCGAATTGATTGATGCGGCTCTCAAGGAAGTGGTGGTGGGCCACCATCGAAAAAACGATCTGCACCTTGGAAACCACGGGAGCCTGATAGCCCTCCGGAGGAACCACCGTGCCAGCAGTAAGGGTGAGCGGCAGCCCCATGCCGAAGATGAGCGATCGGACACACAAGCGGGAAAACATCATATGTCGGACTGCATCGGACGCGGCAACGAGTCAAGTGGAACGCGGTCAGACAGGTCGGTACCCGATGCCTCCGCAACGTGTCACACTTCCGCCACCGGAAGGAATGGTGAAGCGGCCATCGCTTCGTTTCGCTTGGCAAGCATCGCTCCCCTGTTCTAAGCCCACACGCGATGCGTTCTCACCAACCGATCTGGAAGCGATTGGCCAAGGCCGGAGCCCTGATCTTGATCGGAGGCTTGTCTTCCTGCGCCTCGACCAGTCCCCAGCCCGAGATAGCAGCGGGACAACGCCGCTGTGTGATCTACCATCCCTATTACTACAACAGCGACAAGCTCGTGGGCAGGGAGTCGGAGATCCGCAATGCGCTGACCGTCCAAGTCAGCGGCGGAGAGAAATACACGCTTCGCCCTTACCGTTCGCTCCAGGTGCCAATCCCGAAGAGTGGTGCGCTGGTCGAGGTCTTGGACGACCCGCTGGCAACCTTTGGAGCCCCGAGGAAATCCGAAAGTGCGAGAATCCCCGCAGGTGGCGACACTGCCTACGTGAGAATCTCGCGCAGCCAAGGATTCGGCGGCGTCACCATGACCCCCACGATGAGTATACCGGTGGCGGTACCAGCCTATATCGCGGACCGCGCCAAGCTGGTGTCGCCCGAGGTCGCGAAGAAGGAACTCGCGGAGTTTGAGTGACCGACTCCACTTGGGTCCGGCAGTCACTCCTCGACCAATCCCTATTTGTCCGCCGTTCCCGATGGCTGAGCAGCCATCGTTTCGCTTGGCAAGGATCGCTCTCCCGTTCTAAGCCCGCTCGCGATGCTTTCTCACGAACCGATCGAATGGCCGGATGAAGTCGAGGTGCTGGTCGATCGTCTGGAAAGCGAATCGGCCAAGCGCGCTCTCACCCGCGAGGAGCGGGCGTTCATGGATGTCTATGAGACCGTTCCCGTGCTGGAGAGCGAGGAAGGCCTGCACGCCTTCTGGCAGAGCGGCGTGAATCACCAGCGGATCATCGGCTCCTTCGAGATCGTCGGCGCCACCACCCTCGTCGATCCCCTCAACGCCAGCCGCTGGTGCGAAACCCGCCCCGAAGACCGCAACGACTACAGCGAGACCGAAGAGGAATACCTCTCCACCATCGAAGAAGAACTTTTCGAGGGCATGGACGAGCTCGTCGACATAGTCCTCGCGTTCATTGAGGAGGAGTTGGGATAGGTCCCTCGTTCAAAACGTAGGCGCGGTGATGACACCGCGACCACCGTGCCAAGGCTGCTTCAGCGACGGTCCGGAGTGACGCTGGCCACTTACTTGCCCGTTCCTTCCGGCTTCGAAGCCGTGATCAGGGCACTGGTCGAGATCCGGTCCAATTCCTCCGCGCCTTTTCCCACCAGGGTGGTCGGGACGCCTTCACGGACCATGCCCTCTGGAAGTTGCGCGAGCCGGGTGGTAGCCGCCGTGCCGGACTTGCCGGTCGCGACCACGCCCGCAGGAAGACCCGTCGAAGATGCCGGAGCCTCAGTGCCTGCGGAGAAAGCTTTGCCCTCGGCGGGCCGCTGCTCACGGGCCAGGCTGCTGATGCCCATGCCCAGCTTGGAAGCCGCGCGCACCACGCGATTGGAGAGATCACCGACCTTCACGGCGATGGGACGGCTGTCGTTAGAGGTGACGATGGCGTACGTCGATCCTGCGGCCACGAGGGCAAGGCAGCCGGCGATCGACCACGCGACAAAACGGCGACCACGGGGGGAGTGGTTGTGATTCATTTGGGGGGATGGGGTGATGTCATCCGGGGGGAAGAATGACAGGACCATGAAACCGCAGATTCCTGCGGATGAGAATTACGTGATGCCGTGAGGCTCAATGCAGCGAGCCGGAGTGCTTTTGAACATTCCGCTTTTCCGATATGCTTAGGAGAGCGGAAAAGCGGAATTCGCCTGTCGTTTCCACTTCCTTCCCTCTTGAACCGCCGGAAGATCACGGCATGGGACTGGACACGTATTTCGAGCTGACCGGAGCGGATGGAGAGAGGCGGCCCGGTCTCTGGCGGAAGAACCATCATGCCATTCTCTGGCTCGCCTGCTTCCGGGTTTCTGACATCGTTTTCAAGACGGCAGATCATCGCAGCCACATTGGGACGGTGCGGTGTGACATCGGGACCGCCCGGACGCAGTTCGAGCACGGCCTGGCCTTGCTCCGCCAGACCTTTCCCGAGACGGATTTCGACATCGGGGAAAAGCCGCATCCGCACGGCGAGTCGAGGATTCCCGGCGTCGTTGCCTTCCGAGAACTGCTCGCCGGAATGCCGGCCGGCCATGCAGAACTGCCGACCGACATCATGTGGACAGATTTTACAGGGAGCCACTTCGACAAGTTCCTCACGCACGCGCTCCTGGGATTCTCGAATCCCGCCTGCAAGATGTTCTACGACGCGTCCGATGTGAAACTCGGGCTGTCCCTGCGCCCCGAAGTGACCGTTCCCGGAGTGATGACCTGGGGTGATGTCATCCGCGCCCTGACCATGGGCAACGTGGGGATCGTCCTGCGGCAACCGGGTGAGGATTCACGGGTCCATCCTCCCGCCTCTCTTTTCACCGAATACGAGTATGCCATCGAACGCTGGCCCCTGGCCGGGGTCTGAGAATCTCGGCCTTCGGACTTTCCAAGCCACCCGCGCTAGACCCGCCGATGAGGTCCCGTATTGAGGCGGCTCTATCAGCCGCCAACCTCGCCTCGTCATGATCTCCGTTTCCCTTCGCTCCGGCCTCCACGCCTCGCTGACCCTTCTCGCCGCTCCAATCCTCTCGGCCGCCCAGCCGCTGCCGCGCAGCACGCCGGAAGCCGAAGGGCTGCCGAGCGCCGCGGTTACCGATTTCGTGGGTGCTCTCGACAAGATCCCGACGCTCCACAGCGTGATGGTCCTGCGCCATGGCAAAGTCGTCGCCGAGGCCTGGTGGAAACCTGAAGCCGCTGACAAGGCGCACATTCTCAACTCGGTCAGCAAGAGCTTCACCTCCACCGCCGTAGGCCTCGCCATCGCCGAGGGCAAGCTCAGCCTCGACGACAAGGTCCTGAAGTTCTTCCCCGACCAAGCACCCGCCGAGCCCTCGGAAAACCTGAAGGCGATGACCGTGAAGAACCTGCTGACCATGAACAGCGGCCACGGTGTGGAGCCCAAGGCTGCGCCGGACAGCGGTGGCCCCAGCGTGAAGCAATTCCTCGCCGCGCCGGTCGACCACGAGCCGGGCACGCATTTCCAGTACAACACCATGGGCACCTACACGCTCTCCTCCATCGTCACCAAGGTGACCGGCGAGAAGGTCGTGGACTACCTCAAGCCGCGCCTCTTCGAACCGCTCGGCATCGAAGGCGCCCGCTGGGATGCCAGTCCCGAAGGCAACTCGCTCGGCGGCTACGGCCTCTTCCTCCGCACCGAGGACATCGCAAAGCTCGGCCAGCTCTACCTCCAGAAAGGCCAGTGGAACGGCAAGCAGATCCTCGCCGAGGATTGGGTCGCCCAAGCCACCGCCAAGCAGGTCCCGAATGATCCCGGCTCCCACGTCAAAATGGGCAACGATTGGCGTCAGGGCTACGGCTTCCAATTCTGGCGCTGCCAGCACAATGCCTACCGCGGCGATGGCGCCGGCGGCCAATTCATCGTCGTCATCCCCGAGCAAGACAGCGTGATCGCCATCACAGCCGGCGGTGCCGACATGCAAGCCGAGCTCGATTGCATCTGGGACAAGCTGCTTCCCGCCTTCCAAGACAAGTCCCTCCCCGAAGGTCCTGAGGCGCAGGCCAAGCTCAAGGAAGCCATCGCCAAGCTTGAGGTGAAGGAGAAGGAAAAGCCGAAGCAGTAGCCTTGGCGGCGTTCGAGCAGTCGATAGGCTTCGGGACCACTCTATTATTCCAGTATGCCTATATACTGGAATTAGTGGAGTGCTCCACTTCTTGCCACCGCAAGGTTCTCAAGGCATGGGCTCGCTCCCACTCTGGCAAAGCGATCCGCCCAGGACGGGTTCCTGTGTCGCTCTGCGACACCAGGCTCGCTCCACCCGATCCGCGGGCTGAAGCCCGCGGCTACTGTCCTTGACCGCTACGCGGTCGGCGCGGGTTTCCTATTACTTCGGACGTTGGCAGGCACAGGCGAAGCATCCACACGGGCACTTCTCGGTTTCACCGCGGTAGGCCTTACACTTGGCGAAATCGATGCAGTTCATGCTGTAATTGTTCCCTGGATCGTCCTCGACCGACCAGCCGCTCAGGTTGCGATGCTTCTGGTTGCCCGAACGCTGCGGCTGAGGCTCTCCCGCGGTCGTGTAATGGTTATTCCCTCCCGCCGCTCCGAACGGTCGGGCGGGTTTTCCCAAGAGGCCTTTCAATCCTTCGCCCGGAACCGCGGCCGGAGATTCGGGTGCTGGAACCAACGTCACCACCGCCGGCTTCTCCGCGTCTGTCACACCCACGGGACGAACCCTGATCGAATTCTTCACGATCGAGAACTCCACACCCGCTTGCCCGCCGAGATGACGGAGCGCTTCCCAAAACGGGATTCCTTTCAGGTCCAACGTCAGCTCGTAGCGTGGCTTGAAATCCGCTGGCAGTTGAAGGGCGAACGGCACCTTCACGGTATTCTCCGATGACGCCATCGCCTGCAGCTGGAGATAGTGCAGCGCATCCATGAAGTCCGCGTTCTGAAACTGGACCTCCGGCAGAATCTGCGCTTCCAGCTGCCGCTGGAGCGGGTGCTTGAAAGCAGGTGCCTCCTGGGCCGACGCGAGACCGCCCCGGAGCAACCACGCAGTCACCAGCCCGAACAGGAACGTAAGAGCCTTCCCTCTCAGGGCCTTCACTTGGAAGCAGAGTTGATCGAGATTTCTCATGGCGTGCAACGGCTTTGGAATGAGTTGCCGGTTCTTCATCCCGCTCGCGCAAGCCGGTCACAAACCGCGCGATCCTGATGATGGGGCCCACCGATGAGCAGGCTCCCGAATCCCCCCAGCCCTGCCACCCTAGCTCATGCACGCCGGAGATATGTCAAAAGATTGTCAAATCCGGCCGGGCACTCCGTCAAAATGCCCTGAGATGCCACTAGCCCGTCCCTCACAGCAACGGGCGAAGCGAGGACACTGCGGGGATCTCCGGGAACTACCGCTCCCCTCTGAATGGGCATCCGGGAGAATTCCGATAATCCCATATGCCTAAGAGATCGAAAATTTGGCGGGCTCAAAAGTCGCGAGGCTCAGCACGCCGACGGAACGAAGCCAGCATGTTAAAAGAGAACGGAGCGAGAGCCACGCCGGAAGGTTCCGACGGCAAGAATGCCTGTCGCTTTCTAATAAGCCGCCCATCCCACTTTTACGGCGAGACAGGGCACTGGAAAGTGAAGATGGATCCGTTGCCTCCCGGCCAAGGCTGGCAATTCGCCGAACCGCCGCTGATTTGGGCAATCCGCCACACAATCTCGAGACCGATACCCATGGTCCGGTCACCCTGCAATCGGGGGCGGCTAAGATCCTTTGGCGTTTTAGACTTGGGGATCGCCTCGCCCCGACCGGATACTTCAATCAGAAGACTGGAGTCCAACATCGAAATCTCGAGCACGATCGGCTCTTTCTCACACCCTTTCCGGGATGGATGGGATACCCAAAACCCGCTATCATTCATGTCCCCGGCTGCTTGAGCCGCATTGATCCAATAAATAGTCGCTATAGCGAAGACCCAACGGTTGTCGACCTTCGCGCTATCAACGCCCTTTTGCTTTTCCACCCGAAGCTCAAAGGGACACCCTCTCCAATCCCGGAGCCGTTTCCCAAGATCTTGAAGCCTTTGCACATTCAACGGCTTGTCAGGCTTCCAACACAGGTCCTTAGCTTCCTTCTCGATCTGTTCCAATTGCCATTCGTCCAAATTGACCAATTGAACCGCAGGAGTCAGAACCTCCAAATACCAGAGAATGAAGTCAAACTCCCCCAAGTAACCGTCGAAGACGGAACCCCTGGGGTTAGATCCCCTGAGTGCTTTCCCATTGGGATAAGGCTTTGCTGGCATCCCGTTGGCGATCTTGCCGGCCGCTCCTGGCAATCTCTTGAGCACATGGCGAAGTCTTAGGGCCAGCTCCGGGAATAGAACCCCCAGCGCACGCTCCATAAGCGCACGTCTGGCGGTCGAGTCCTCGATCTTACAAAAGCATCCTTGCACACCTGTCACATTTCCCTGCGGATCCAAGATCGGCTTTTTCCTGACCATGACACGCTGCTCGCGGCCATCTGCAAAGCGATGCCATTCTTCGGTTTCGGTGAAGTGTAGCCTTCTTTTCTCGGGATCGAGCTTCTCCGTTTCTGCGATCAGCAGTTCGTCGGCGTCCCGGTAGGCCTTAGCAAGCTCCTTGGAGTAAATGTCTGCATCGGTGACATTCCCACGATCTTTTCGATTCGGCTTTCCCGCATCTTCCCAGAAATGTTCGCTCGCCCAAGTGAATATTCCGTTGCGGTCCTTCTGAAAGAAATAGTGTCTTCGGAAATCCATGATGGCATCATAGATCATCGCGTTCTGCAGGATCATGGCATCCTCGCAAAAGCCGACCAGCCCAAGTGGAGACCCGTTCCTGTCCTTGAGCTGGACCTTTCTGGTCCGAACCTTGGGGTAGTCTCCAACAAGATCGCCCGGACCCAAGACAAAGTCAGGCTCGATCTCGCGATCCAAGGTCTCCTTATTTTCGATTACCCTCTTGTCAGCTTTATTGAAGATATCCGCCACTTCCGGGGCAATCCCCAAGTCTTTGTCTGACCTTCCTTGAATACAGTTTTTTTCCTTATCCGGCACGCGTTCGCAAACCAGATCCGCATTTTGAGGAAACTTCTTTAACTTCTCCAGCATTTGCTGGTTCACATACTCATAGGTGAAATCTTGATTCTTAACGAACACGTCGAACGGCAAGGCTTCAGCCAAGCCGCGAAACATCGTTTCATTTTTCACTGCCACCACATGCCGGGCCTCGCTGGATTTGCGGGTGGAGATCAAAACCACACACAAAAAAGCCAAAAAGCCCCAAATGAAGACCTTAGGAAGGACATTCAGAACTAACGTGTTCAACCATGGATAAGATTGCGGATAATCAACTCCGGAAACCAAAGGAATGAGGGGACTAGTGCAAATGCTTCCGACGATAAGCCAGCGTCCGATCAAACCGAGCAAGATCAGGGAAAACAGGAGGATGACATCCCGGATTTTCGGCAGCTGCCAAGCTGACGCTGCCGCGACGAAGTATCCCAGATGAGCGTCGCTAACAATCTCGGCAGGCCAGAGTCCCGCAAAAAACATAATAACCACGTCAAGCAGTGCGACCCCAAACAATATTTCGCGACCCGACAGCCGTTTCTTTTCCATTTGGTCCGGGGTTAGTGCGGGATCGAGTGAGTCAATGATTCTGGCAGCTTCAAATGACTTCAGGCTTACCATGAACGCCAGCAGCGTGCATATGAAGGCTTGGAGAGAGAAGATCGCCACATTCCACGTGGTGGCTTTCCAGAGCACTCCATCGCTTGCGAGAACTTGCTGATTGGAAAAAAGCCTCAACGAGTGGGTTGAAAAAAAGCCGATCAAAACCCCAAACCGGATGAACAAGGTAAACCTGACGGTAGTTCGACCCGGTTTTTCAAGGAGCTGATTCGAAAACTCCGTTGAACGCGCCGTGACGATCTCTTGCACCGCCTTTGGAACCCATTTGCCTTCCCGTATCCATTCAATCAGGGTCTTCCAATGCTTCACCGTGCCCACGGCCGCACCAATCGCCACGATTCCGCTTATCACCCAGCCCAAGGATTCCTTTACGACCTCCCACGGAGCGACCGCCAGCATCAAACTCACCACTGCCACCAAGGGAGGGCAGCGGAAAACGCCAGCTTCGCGCTGCAGAAGCCTTGCTACTTGTTCTGACGGACAACTAGGAGAGAGTTGCTTTTCATCGTAGTGCCTGTTGTGCGATGGCCATCTACAGGTGGGGGTATCCGTTTTCATGGGTTGGTTTTAGAGGGGCACTGCGAAGAGGGAACTCAACCGGCTCGCCACTCGCAAAAGGAACTGGGGCAGTTCTTGGGAAATGATGATGATGCAAATTTCCTGCCAAAAATTAGTACTCCGCACGAGGGAATAGTAAGCCTCCCCCACCCCTAAAATGCCTTATCCCGAATGGCTTCGAGGCCAAACCGGCGAACTTCCGCCAACATTACCGTTTCCGAGCCACCGATCGCCTCCCAAAAGATGAAATAGAAAACAAAAGCCCGGACGCGTCAGACGCGTCCGGGCCGAAACCGCGCGGGGAACCCATACCCGCGCGAGAGGGTCAGGGAACCGTCGCGTTCAAGCGGCCGAACAGCTTGGCATTCGCCGCCCGCGGAACGAACACGCGCACCCGGTCGGTGTCAGTGGCCGGTGGCGTGAAGGACGCGTAGTTGTCATCCACCAGGATGGTCACGCCGCCGACGCCATTCTGGGCCACGGTCCACGGTGCGATCAGATTCGTGTCGTATTCACTGGAGGCGATCACCCCGGCAAGGACCGAGAGATCGGTCCGGCGGTAGGTGAAGAGCAGATAATCGCCAGCCGGCACACCGGCGGGGTTGGTCACCAGCTCAATGGTCGGCTGCAGGTTGACGTCCACGCCCGTGGCCGGATTGCCGCCGACGACCATTTCGATCGCATTGGTGATGCCGTCATGATCGGGATCGGCATCGGGGCCGATGATGTTCTGGTCGCTCTGGCCGGTGAAGAACCCATCGATCCAAGTCGCATAGGTATTCTCCGAGACTAGCTCCAGATTCCCGGTCGCCTCGGTGAAGGTCCAGGTCTTGTTGCCATCCTCGTAGGTCCAGACATTCCCCGCCTCGGTCCAGCCGAGGATGGAGAAGGTGGCGCCGAAGCTTTCCGTCAACGATGAGGTGTTCACCAGATTCCAGGTGCCGCTGTTGGCAGTCACCGCGCTGGTATCGATGATGAAGGTACCATTGGCAGTGAAGCTGCCGGTGCCGCCGACCGAGTTGGTGGTGCCATTGCCGACGAAGAAGCTGAGCCAGCCGAATTCCGTGAGCACCACGGCACCACCGTTGATGGTGGTGTTGCCGCTGTAGGTATTGAAGCCGGACAGCGTCTGGGTGCCGGTGCCGTTCTTGATCAGGTGGGTCTTGCCGGTCGTATTGCTGATCGATCCGGCGAAGTCACCGCTGCCGTTGTCGACGCCCACGGTCAGGTTACCGGTTTCGGCGTAGTTGGTGCGCGTGACGTTACCTTCACCCGTGAGGGCATCGACCATCGGGCCGGAGCCCGTGTTGTCCCAGAGGTTGAAGGACGCGCCGGAAGCGATGTTCATGTCGGCCTTGTTGTTGGTCCAGTTGTTGTTGCCGCCGTAGTCGAGGCGGATCATTCCCTCGGTGATGTCGATCAGGGCGCCCGACGCCATGGAGACGTTCGCGAGTCCGTTGCCCGAGCTGAAGCTCGAGGTGCCGGGCCCGGATTTGCGGTAGATTCCGGCCCCATTGATCACGCTACCGCCGAACATGTGCTCGTAGAGTTCCGTGGTCGAAGTGATGTGGGCATCGAAGACGGCTCCAGAGGCGATGGTGAGCACCGAGGTCCAGATGTCGTCGCCGTTGCTGATCAGCGTGCCGGCGTTGACCGTGGTGGTGCCCCGGTAGTCGATGCCATTGCCAAGCAGGCTCTGGGTACCGGTGCCGTTCTTCACCACGTTCACCGTGCCGCCTTGGTCGCGCAGGTCAGCGGAGTAGGCGAAGGTGTTGCCATTCGCCACGTTGATGATCAGGTCGGAAACAGCGTCCACCGCCGATGGCGAGCCGTATTCCGAATGCTGGATGGCCTTGAAGCCAGCAGTGGCGGCCGGGTAGTCGAGGCCGGCAACGGTTTGGGTGGTGCCCTTCAGTTCGATGCGCGACTCGTTGGTTCCGTTGAAATGGATCACGCTGTTGGCACCGAACTGATTGTCCGCCGTCATCGAGACGATCGGGCGGCTGCCCGTGTTGGACAGATAGAGATCACCGGGAATCGCGGGAGTGTTCGCAGTCTTCGACAGGATCAGTTGGCCGGTGCCGGTGACCCGGACTGCCCCGGTCATCGTGTTGGCCGAGCCGCCGGTGAGGATCAGCTGGTTGCCACCGATGGAGGTGAGGTCGCCGGTGCCGGAGATCACGTTGTCCAAGGTGATCACGCCACTGCGGGCGTTGACATTCATCGTGGTGGCGGCCGCGCCACTCAGATTGAAGGGACCGGTCCACCGCTGGTTGCCACCGCCGTCACTGTCGAGGGTGGTGGTCGCGGCGAAGTCCACGGGGTTCGCGATGATGCGGTAGCCGTAGGCCTGCAGCGTGCCGCCGGTCACCGTGACCGAGTTGCTGCCGAAGGCGGTGTCGGAGTCCTCCATCTTGAGAGTTCCGGCCGCGCACACGAAGTTGATGTTAGTGGCGGGAGCGCGGAAGCAGATCGTATTGGATCCGACCTTGGTCACGGTGAAGCCATTGCCATTCACGGTGCCGAAAGCCCCGCCAGAGCGGCCGATATCATAGCGGCCGCCACTGCCACCGACGCTTGCGTTGTCGCTGAGCTTCAGGTGGAGGATGCCGGCATTTTCGTTCGGGCTGTTCGTGGAGGAGTTGGTGATGGCGCCGAGGCCGTTGGCACCGGCACCGGCAATGGTCATCGTGTAATGACGGGTGCCATTGCCGAAGTTCAAGCCGTTGACGTTGAGTTGGCCGCCGTTGTTGACGAAGACCCCGGAGGAGTTCCCCAGCAGCTCGTAGTTGCCATTGCCCTGAAGCACGCCGCCATTGATGGTGACCGTGCCCGTGTAGTTGTGGCCGAACCCTTGGATGGTGGCAGTGCCCGTGCCGTTCTTGACGATGCTGGTCGGACCGGTGAAGCCGAGGCCTCCGCCGTTCGGCGTGATGTTGTAGTCGTTGCCGGTGCTATTGTCGAAAGTGACCATGGCGGGGCTCAGCATGCCGCTCATGACGACCGTCTTGTTGGCGGCCGAGTCGTTGAAGAGCACATTGTCGCCGGCGTAGAACACGTCCGCGCCGCCGCCGTTCGACCAGTCGGCACTGACGCCGTTGTCCCAGGTCGCCAGTACATTGGTTCCGGCCCAGACGAGGTTGGCACCGGCTGGAATCGTCAGGGTAATGGCGGAGCCGGTATCATTGAAGGCTGGCACGCCGCGGTATTGGGCAGCGTTTTGCAAATCGAACGAGGAACTCGCAGGGCCCGGCAGCGAGAGGGTCCCGCTGTAGTTGATCACCGGGATGGGCGTGCCAAACACCGCGGGATTGCTGAGCAACCGCACGGAGGTGAGACCGGTGGTGGTCAGATTGGTGGTAGTCAGTGCGCCCGCGGTGGAGCCGTCGATCGCGATCCCGGCTCCGGCGGACGTGCCGAGTGTAAGACCGCCGACGCTGCCTTCACCCGCGATCACCGCCCCATCCGCCGCCGAGACGCTGCCGGGAAGGGTGGTGGCCACGTTCAGGGAGCCCTGTGACACCGTGACCGCTCCACTGTAGCCCGCCATGTTTCCAGTCAGCGACAGGACGCCGAGACCGGTTTTTTCCAAGGCAGCGCTGCCGGTGACGCTACCGGAAATGGTGCCGATTTCATTGCTGTTCACGCCGATGCGAGAGGCGGAGCCGACGGTCAGGGCACCGGACAGCACCGCGGGATTTCCCAGCCGGAGCGCGCCGAAGGACGTCCCCTCGGTGGGCCCATTGCCATTGATCGTCACGGGCGTGGAATAGGGAGCTCCCCAGGAGAGGAAGAGCTGGCCACCGGAATTGACAGTCACGCTACCGCTGCCAAACGCGCCGGGATGGGTGGCGTCAAGGCGGCCGGCATTGATGGTGGTGCCGCCCGTGTAGGTGTTCTGCTGGGCCAGGACGAGGTTGCCGACGTTGTTCTTCACCAGCGCGACCGGAGTGGCACCGGAGTTGGCGATGGTCACCTGCATCGAGGGATTCGACGTGCTGAGCGATCCGCTGGCGGCTCCGCTGGCAAAAGTAAGCGTGCCGGTGGAAGACGTCAGCTTGCCCAGCGATCCCAGGTTGGTGCGCCAGTTCCCGCCGCCGGTCAGCGTGATCGCGCCGGTGTCGACGTTAGCAGTGGTGCCGTAGTCGAAATAAACGTCCGTGTTGCCCTGGATCGCATTGACCACGGCGGTGCCGGTGCCGTTGAAGGTGAAGTTTCCACCTTCAAGCTGCAGGTTGGTGTTCGACCAGTCCGCATTCGGCACGGCCGCCTCGGTGGTGCCTCCGCCATTGAGCCAGGTGCCGGTGAAGCCGCTGATCGACCCGAGCATGCGGAAGGTGCCGCCGTCGGTGCGGCGCAGCGTGGGATTGGTCGCTCCCGGTGCGTTGACGATGGTGCCGCTGTGAAGGAGAACGGTGGACCCGTAGAGGCGGAAGGTGCCGCCGTTGGTTCCGATCCGGAATGTCCGCGTGGTGGTGTGGAGCGCACCAGTGTTGAGGCTGCCGCCGCCATTGAGGGTGATGATATTGGAGGGATCGCCCAGATGGGCATCGTTGTTCCATGACACCAGGCCACTGGTGATGGTGAGGCCGCCGGTGAAGGTATTGTTGGCATTCAGCCGGAGTTCCGAGCCGCCGCCACCGCCGCCGTTGGTGATGTGGTTGCCGTGGGCGGCGATCGTCAGGCCGCCGCTGCCGGCGAGCACCACGTTGAAATTGACGTCGGTGCCATTGTTGCCGCTGGTGCCGGCACCGAAGGCGGTCGAGGTGATCGTGCCGCCACCGATGTTGATGGTGCCGTTGCCGTTGAAGGTACGGTTGTTACCGGCGGTAATTTCCTCGAACAGGATCGCGGGTGCCGAGACCGTTGAGTTGAGATTGATGGTGAAGGAGCCGGTGGCGTTGGTGCCGGCCGAAAACACGGCGGTGGAGCCATCCACCCAAACGCCGGGGACAGTGGTCGTGCCGGCCGAGTTCGTATTCCAGTTCACTCCTTCCCAGTCGCCGCCGGTGGAGGTTCCTGATCCGGTGGCGGTGCCATTGGTGTCCCAGTAGAGGTTGGCGGCGCCAGCGGTGGTGGCGGTGATAAGCAGCGCGCCGAGGCGCAGCAGGTTGCTACGGGTATGAACGTTCGCGAGGAACGCGTGGATGCTCTTGGGTTTGTTGGGTTTCATGTCGTTTTGAGGAGGGGTTTTGGGGTTTAGCTGTGTCTTGGTTTTCTAGGCATCATGAGGAGAAAGGGGCGGCCGGATCACCGGGGCAGGAGGGCCTGAAATGTTTAATTGGCCCGATCGATTTGGGTCGGTGTGCCGGGGACTCCGCTTGAGAGCCGGTGTCTTCGATGGAGTTGCCGGGCCATCGGCTCCTCTAACAGGACCATGTCCCGGCCTCGAAAGAGGCTTGGGTGGGACGGAGCGCTCGTGGTCCAGCCTTTGAGTCGCGAGGCCGGGCACCATCCTGTCACCTCCGGCTTCCTGCTGAGGGAATACGGGTGGCGGGGAATCCTCGGGGATAATGAGAATTGAGTACATTCCTACCTCAATTTAAAGAATGCACCGATCCGGTTCGATCTTCGCAAGCTTTTCAATCTGGTTGGCTATGCCAACCAGTCGCATCCTTGGTAAGCCCATGCCGGGCTTGCATTCCCGCCTTTGAAACCGATGCAAAAGCGGCCGCCACTACCGGCCAGGCGGTCAAGGATCTCTCTACTCGTGAGAGCTTCCCGATTGGAGAAAGTCGACAGGCTCCCCGCCCATCACACGACGCCTTATCCCGTCGATAAGGAGTTCTCCTGTGCCCGGCATCTCAACAGCTGACAACGCTGGAGGCTACGGGACGGTCATGCGGATCGAGGAGACGGACACCCGCCCGGTGACCGGAAAAAGCGGGTGCCACTGTGGCATTTCATCCCGTCGACGCCGCCGGTCCTTTCATTGCTGATCGGACGGCGGCGGAGCGGGAATGGATGTCCGCTTACGCGCGGCGGCGGCGGAACAGCGCCAGCGTTCCGAATGAGAAGGCAGCAAGCGCCGCACCGGAAGGTTCGGGAACGGCGCCGGTGATATCCACCAGCGAGCCCGGCAGCGCCGGAGCGTTCGTGCGGACGCTGTGGTTGTCCGTCTCGAAGGTGGCCGTGGTCGGTTCGCTGAAGCGGATCTTGTCGAAGGTGGTGCCACCGGTGCCGACGAAGTGGACGTAGGCGTAGGGCTCGTTGTTCGTGGCAGCCTGATTCGGGCCGTTTGGCTGACCGTAGTAGTCCTTGGTGTTGTAGAGGCTGCCATTGATCGCCTGGATCTGGCTGCCGTTGGTATTCGGCAACATGGCGATCAGGTCGCCCGTCTTGAAGGTGAGGAGGAGATTGCCGCCACTGAAGAGTTCCACGACGTTGCCCGCGTCTCCCGCGGAGAAATAGAAGCCGAAATAGGACGCCGCGGTCGTCAGCGTGACGGTCATGGCCTGCCCGGTCTGGATGCCGAGGTAATTGCCCTCCTGGTAACCGCCGTAGATGTCTTCCGCGTTGATGAAGCCGTCACCGGCGTAGATGCCGATGGCGCCGTTGTAGCTGCTGACGTAGCCGGTGCCGGTCGAGAAGGTCTCGGTAGTGACCTGGATGTCATTGATGCCGCTGGTCTCGGCGGACTCAATGCCATTCGGCGAGAGATAGATGCTCACCGCCGCCTGGGTGCTGAGAGCGGAAAGGGCGGAAGCGAGGCAAACCAAAGGAACGAGGCTAATAGAACGATGGATCTTCATGGGGTGAGGCAACAAGGAACAAGCACGCGGGAGGCGACACCTGAGCTACCGTAGTGGCTGTTTATTGATATTACGTATTCACGTATCAGTTCTCCGCTAGAGCCCGTCCGATATGGGCCGATTGTCTGCAAATAGCACGATGTTGGCGCTCGATTGCCTCTTCATCGAAACGCTGTGGTGAAGATGCGAGGCGGGAATGCGGCAGGGGCCTCGAGCGAAATTCAGCTTGGGCCGAGATGCCCCACGGGTTATGAAGGAAGGGTGGCAATGGGCTGCTGATGCGTCGCGTCAAGGCCACCAGCAGCCCCGCGACTTCCATCCCCACTTCCGCCATGACCCGCGGTTTCCATCCCTGGGTGCCAGCACACGTCTTCGCCGCGATGCTTCTCCTGCTGGCGATCTGGCCGACGTGCGCACAGTCGCAGGATCCGCCTTCGTCGGCGTTGTCCCCTGCGTTCTTCTACAAGCTCCGCCCGGAGACATCGCTATGGGTGGCTCCGCCGGTGTGGAAGGTCACGCGAAGTGGCAATGCGCCGGCGGCTTCACAGGATGGCATCGACCTCTACGCCGCCTGCAACGAGTATGAGCCGGTGCAACTCGTCAGCCGCTTCGGCGCTTCCGGGAACCGGGTGCTCTCGCTCGGCAGCACGTGGACGGGCCCATCGGGAAACGTCATCACGGCCACGCTGCACAATGTGATCTTCGATGGCTCGGGAGTGCCCGATGTCCTCCAGCCGGTCACATGGGGTGCTTCCGTTCCTCTGACCGTGTCGATGAACGATGCCTTCTGGCTGACCTTCCGCGTGCCACCGGGCACGGCGCCCGGGATCTACACGAACACGCTGACCTTCACCGCGCCCTCGTTCTCGAAATCCTTCCCGGTCCGGGTCCACGTGCTCGGCTTCACGCTGCCGGCGGAGTCGTCCTTCCGGGCGACTGTCACGTGGGCCACCTCAGGCAGCGCTTCCAATGTCTTCGACGTCAACCGGTGGTTCTTCGAGCACCGGATGATCCCGAGCGTCCCGACGTGGCCCAGCGGCTTCATTCCGCAAATCACGTGGGTCGATTGCGCGCACTTCTACGACGAGGGCGACCAGCCGCAGGACTTCTCGCTGCGATATCTCGCGAACAAGTACCTAGCGGGTGCGGGCTTCAATGACGACGTGGGGTTCGCGAGCTTCACCGCTGTTAGATACACCACCACGACCCAGCCGCGGCCTTCCACGTTTTGCGGCACCAGCATCTCGGGCGATCCTCGTGGGACGAACTACGGCACGGCCACCTACAACCAGAAATGGGGGGCTTACCTGAAGGCGCTGCAGGACTACTGCGATCCCGCGGTCGCTTTCGAAAATGGCGGTAATCCGCTAGGCCGCGATTACCTTTCAAAGGCTCATTACGACGTGATGAATGAGCCGCAGAATACGGCGGACTACAATCTCGCCGCGTGGCTCGCCTCGGTCAGCCGCCAGTATGCGCCGAAGCTTCCGCTGCTGATCTCCGAGGAAGCGAAGCCGGAGATCTACAATAACGCGCTCTATCCCGGACAGGGCTACGATATATGGCTCGGCTACCTGCCCGGCTTCGCTGGGGCGATGGGGAATGCATGGCAGCGCCTCAGCGGAAACAATGAGCAGAGCTGGTGGTACATGATTCCCGAAACGCCGGGCAATTTCCTACACCCAAACCAGCCTTCCCGCTCCGCCGTGCAGACGCGGCTGCTCACCTGGCTGGCGTGGCGGCACCGCGTCTCGGGCTGGTACGATACCGGACTTGAGACGCCAATGCTCTCGACCGTGCTCGCGTCACCCACGGGCATCTCTCCGACCATTCGTTCCGAGCTGCTGCGCGAGTCGATCGAAGACTATGAATATTTCCGGCTCGCCAATGGTGGCTTCAAGCCGAAGCCGAACTCGACGAATCCCGCGGACCTTTTCGTCGAGCAAGCGGCGCAAGCGATGACCGGCTTCGAGCAGGACCCATCCCGCTTGCTGTGGCTGCGGCTCCAATTGGCGAACTACCTCGGCGGAGCCAGCTATCAATCGCAGCTGCCCGCGGATTCGCCGCGGCCGTATGGATCGTACTACTTCAATTTCCAAGATCCCGCAGGCTATCCGACGACCAATCCGCTGGTGGTGGACGGCCACACGTGGACCAAGCAGGGCAAGACGCCGTATGATCCGGCGCAGCAGCTGGGCTGGATATTCACCGAGCCCAGCCAGCTGTTCTACGGGTCCTCGCCATCGGCCACCGGCGTGAATGAACTCCAGAAGAGCTACATTTATGAGGACTTCGGCAGGCGCTACACCTTCGTGCTGGGCATTCAGGATGGAGTCTACGATGTCGCGGTCATGATGGGCCGCCCCACGGCTTCGACCCAGGCGTTGGCGGCGATCAATGGCGACTCGGTCTTCGGTGATTGGGCGGCGAATCAACCGGAGACGCTTCCCGCAAATGCCACCCACACGAAGCGAGTCGCCATCCGCGGCGGCCGGCTGGTGCTGGAGGTGGGGCAGGCTCTTCCCGGGGTCCTGTGCTTCATCGACTCGCTGGCCGTGACTGCGGTGAGTCCATCGTCGCCGGATGGCATCGATGACCTGTGGCAGGTGGATCATTTCGGCTCCGCCACCAGTCCTTCCGCCGCTGCGGGTTTCGACGCCGATGGAGACGGGATGGACAATGCCGCGGAGTATTTCTTCGGCAGCGATCCGACGTCCGCCAGCTCCCGCTTGAGCTTCACCTACTTGAGTGCAGGTCCCAATGGCGGGATGCTGGAATGGAGCAGTCGTTCCGGTCAGCTCTATCAGGTGGAAGCGAGCGCCGATCTCGTGTCGTGGTCGACGTTCAAGACCGTGGAGGCTGGCACCACGCCGTCGACGCTGGTGATTGTGCCCTTCACGGGTGTTCCGAGGCAGTTCTTCCGCGTGCGGGCGCTGGCACCTTAGCTGGAGTCAGGTGGCTGATGGGCTTCACACGCCCGGGTGATTGACCGGAGTGCCCCTTTTCTGAAGGCTGGCCCTTTGTCATGAGGATCTTGGGATGGAAACGAGGGATGATCGGATGGCTGGCTTGTGGGGCCTTGGCCATCGGTGGCGAGCTGACTCGTGGTCCCTTCCTGCAACAGGGGACGGCCGGATCGGTGGTCGTCTGCTGGCGCAGCAGCGAGGCCGGTGCGGGCGTGGTGCGCTATGGTCCCGCCCCGGACAATCTTCCCTATTCCGCGGCAGGACCTTCCGCGACGGACCACCGGGTATTGCTCGGAGGCTTGCAGCCGGCGACTGCCTATTACTATGCGGTGGAGACCTCCGGAGAGACCCTGGCCCAGGGAAGCACCTGTCGTTTCGTGACCGCGACTCCGGAGGGCTCGAAGGCCAAGCGGCGGATCTGGGTGCTCGGCGATTGCGGCACCGGAAGCTCGGAGCAGATCGCGGTGCGGGACGGGTTCTATCAGCTGCATCAAACCCATCCGGCGGATGCCGTGGTGCTGCTGGGAGACAATGCCTACTACGCGGGAACGGATGCAGATTACCAACTGAACTTCTTCGGGATCTATGAGCAAATCCTGAGGCAGGTCCCGGTGTGGCCCTGCTATGGCAATCACGAGACCTACGGGGAGCACTTCGCGGACGGGACCTACGCCTACGACTCGATCTTCGCGGTGCCCAAGCAAGGCGAGTGCGGTGGCGCTGCCTCGGGCACCACCCGCTACTACGCGTGGAACCACGGCAACCTGCATTTCATCATGCTGGACTCGATGACCAGCAGCCGCGCCGCGACCGGACCGATGGCCCAGTGGCTGGCCGCGGATCTAACAAGTAACACGCTGCCGTGGGTGGTGGTGTGCTTTCATCATCCGCCGTACACGAAGGGATCTCATGATTCGGACGAAGAGGGAGAGTTGATCGAGATGCGCGAGCAGATCCTCCCGATCCTGGAAGGCCATGGCGTGGATCTGGTGCTCAGCGGACACAGCCACTCGTACGAGCGCTCGGCCTTGATCGATGGCCACTACGGCGATTCGGACACACTGCAGACGACCCATTTCAAGGACATGGGCGATGGCCGCGAAGACGGTGATGGAGCCTACCGGAAGCTGGCGGAACATGCGTCTCCGCATGAGGGCGCGGTCTACATGGTCGCAGGCAGCGCAGGACAACGCAGCGGCGGAGCCCTGAACCATCCGGTGATGAAGGTTTCCCTGGATGAGCTGGGCTCGGTGGTGCTCGACGTGACCGACAACCGGATGGATGTGACCTTCCTGCGCGAATTGCCGGAAGGCGGAGGGCCGCCGGCGACAGATGACCATTTCACGATGATCAAGGGCGCGCTGGCTCCTCCGGTGCAGCCGGGCACTGGGTCGTTGCTGGCGCTGCCCGCCGGTACGGGAGTGGTCCACTGGGAGGATCTTTCGGACAACGAGAGCGGCTTCCGCGTGGAGCTCTCGCAAAACTCGGGTCCATTCGCGCTGGCCGGGGAGTTTCCCGCGGGCCGCCGGTGGTGCGATCTTTCGGGAATGGCGGCTGGCACCGCGCTCCGGGTGCGGGTCACGGCGTTCAATGCCCGCGGGGATTCGCCGGTTACCGAAACGCAGTTCACTTGGCCGGCTGCGCCGTCATCCGTGTCTGCGCTGGATGTGGCGCGGTTCCGGCACTTCGGCGTCACCGCTTCCTCGGGAGACGCGGCGGATCTGGCGGATCCGGATCATGACGGATCTCCCACGCTGCTGGAGCTGGGGCTGGGCGGTGATCCCCGCGATCCGGATTCTTTGGAGGGATTGGAGTGCGGGCGGGATGGAAGCGCCCGCTTCATCGCGTCGTTCTCGCGTCAAGCGATGCCGGAGCTGACTTATCGGGTCCAGTTCTGCGGCGATCTGGCGGCGGCAAGCTGGACCACCGTCTTCGAATCCACGGGACCGCAGAACAACGCGGGCAAGGTGACGGTGACGGACCCGGCAGGTCCCGGCCTGGTGCGGCGGTTCGCACGTGTGTCGGTCAGTCGGACACCGTGAAGTGGGACGTTCGTTCCCCGGCCGCATTTCCGGGACACGAATCCGGCGGTTGGTGACGATTGCACGGGGGCGATTTCCAGCACAGGCTCGCCGCGCACTCGTTCCACTTCTCTCAACGCACTCACATGAAGTCCCTGCTCGTTCCCTCCGCGCTTCTCGGCGCCCTGGTCGTCTATGGCATCGCTCAAGATCAGCCCGCCGTGGGTGATCTGGCCGCCAGCCCGCGCTTCGGCGAATGGGGCTTCGACCTGGACGGACGGAAGGATTCGGTGAAGCCGGGCGATGACTTCTTCGCCTACGCCAACGGCACCTACATCGAGAAAACGGAGATCCCGCCGGATCGCTTCCGTTTCGGCAACTTCGATGCGCTGGCGATCCTCTCGCAGAAGCGGGTCAACGGCATCTTGGAGGAGGCGGCCACCAAGCCGACGGACGAAACGAAGAAGATCGGGGATTTCTACAAGGCCTTCATGAACGAAGCCCGGGTAGAGGAGCTCGGCGCGCAGCCGCTCCGGCCAGCGCTTGAAAAGATCAAGGCCGTCGCCAACCGCGATGACCTGGTCTCCCTGATCTCCGCACCCGATTTCATGGGCAAGGGCCTCTTCGGCGCCGGCATCCACGCGAATGAAAAGGAGCCCACGAAGTACAGCATTTACGTCGGCTCCGGCGGCTTGGGGCTTCCGGACAAGAACTACTACCTCAAGCCCGACTTCGCCGCGATCCGCACGAAGTATGAGGCCTATCTGACCACGCTGCTGACCTTGATCGAGTGGCCGGAACCAGCGGCAACGGCGAAGGAGATCATCGCGTTCGAGACCAAGCTTGCCGAGGCGAGCTGGGAGCGCGCGGAGCTGCGGGACCGTGACAAGACCTACAACCTGATGACCCAGGGGGAGCTCGCCGCGTATGCGCCGGGATTTGATTTCGCGCGCATGTTCCAAGCGAGCGGGCTTCCGGAGGACCGCAAGGTGATCGTCTCGGACAACACCGCCTTCCCGCGCAAGGCGGCCATCTTCGCGGAGACTCCGCTGGAACTGCTCAAGGCGTGGACCGCGTGCGGGCTTGCCGATGGCGCGGCACCGTTCCTTTCGAAGGCCTTCGTGGACGCGAATTTCGAGTTCGCCAAGAAGACGCTCTCGGGACAGCCGGAGCCGGAGGCTCGCTGGAAGCGGGCCGTCGAGCTGACCAACCACACGCTGGGTGAAGCGGTCGGCAAGGTCTACGTGGCGCGGTATTTCCCGGAGGAGTCGAAGCGGCAGATGCTGGAGCTGGTCGGCCATGTGGAGGATGCGCTCAAGGCTCGCCTCAATCGCCTCGATTGGATGGGCGACAAGACCAAGGCCGCCGCGCAGGAGAAGCTGTCGAAGTTCACGGTGAAGATCGGTTACCCGGACCAGTGGCGCGATTACTCCGCGCTCGAGGTGAAAGCGGACGACCTCTACGGCAACATCGTCCGGAACTCGGTCTTCGAGTGGAAGCGCGAGCTGGAGCGCTTGGACAAGCCGGTGGACCGCAAGGAATGGGGCCTGCCGCCGCAGATCGTGAACGCCTACTACAATCCGACGATGAATGAGATCGTCTTCCCTGCGGCGATCCTGCAGCCGCCGTTCTTCGACCCCAAGGCCGATCCGGCGATCAACTACGGCGGCATCGGCGGCGTGATCGGGCACGAGATCAGCCACGGCTTCGACGACCAGGGCCGCAAATCCGACGGCGATGGCATGCTCAAGGACTGGTGGACGGACAAGGACAAGGAGCAGTTCAACCAGCGCGCCGAGCGGCTGGGCAAGCAGTACGAGCAGATCGACGTAATGCCCGGCCAGAAAATCGATGGCCAGCTGACGATGGGCGAAAACATCGGCGACATGGGCGGCGTGAACCTCGCGCTGGAAGCCTATCTCGCGTTTCTGGATGGGAAGCCGGCGCCGGTTATCGACGGAACCACCGGCGTCCAGCGGGTCTTCCTGGGATGGGCGCAGCTGTGGCGGCAAAAGATGCGCGACGAGGCGCTCGTTCGCCAGATCCACACCGATCCGCATGCTCCCGCAGTCGCGCGCGTCAACGGCGTGGTGATGAACATCGACGCTTGGTATGAGGCTTTCAACATCCAGCCCGACGATAAGCTCTACGTGAAGCCCGAGGACCGGGTGAAAATCTGGTAAGCAGGAAATGCCCGGCGGGAAGTCCAGTATTCCAGTAGGTCTAGGCGACTGGACTTACTGGACTGGAAATCGCCTTCACACCGCCAAGGCGGCAGGAGCGAAAGCGGTGCGCCGGACCGGATGATCGGAGGTCTGCGGGAAGCGTTCTTCCAGCAGATCCATGAGTTCTTCCAAGCGGCTGGCATCGTCGGGCCAACCGGTGCGGTCGGCGAGATTACGGGCGAGCCGGTAGTTCACGAGAAGGAAGCGGTGAAGCGAGACGCAGATGTCGGCAATGACGACGTCGCGTGAACGGCCGCGGGCGCAGTGGCGGAGTTCGTGGCGGCCTTCCGTCACGAGCCGCTCCATCGCTTCGCCGTCGTCGCCCTCGGGCGAGAATTCGTGGTCGGCGGCGATCTTTTCGAGAGCCTCAAGGCGTTCGCCGCACAGCCGCGTGACGCCATGCATGGAAGACCCGAACTTGAAGTCGGCAGTCTGCTCGGCGAGATCCGCCAGGAAGCCGATCATCTGCAGTTCACTGGCGTGGATGGTCCGCAGCTTTCTGAAATAGGCAGTCTCCAGTTCTTTAGCCATGAGGCACCTTTCGCAGAAGGGGTGCCATCCGCCGCAATCCAAGCAACGGCAAGGCTTACAACTCATTGAGCATTCTCAATTATCACGGAATATAAGGCAATTTGCATGCTAGAAATGGAGTTTCTGCATCATGCAACCCGACGCGATGGGGGCGTTCCTTTCCGCCGCAACCTTTCCGCGGTCCCGGCATTCCAGTTAGAGGCCGGATTTCCGGCCTGATTTTCGCTACGAAAAACCACCACCACCATGTCACTCACCTCCTCACGTTTGTTGGGCCTGCTCGCAGTGCTTCCCCTTTCCCTGACCTTGGCGCAGGCCCAAGAGCCGCCCAAGGACGGCAAGAAGGGCAAGGGAGAGGAATGGGATGTCAGCAAGCTCGACGCCTCCAAGCTGCCAGCGGCGGCCAAGCAGGAAGGCGTCACCTACGAAAAGGACATCCAGCCGCTGCTCAAGGAGTCCTGCTTCGGCTGCCACGGCGAGCGCAAGCAGAAGGGCGACTTGCGCTTGGATAGCCTGGAAGCCGCACTGAAGGGTGGCGAAAACGGCAAGGTCGTGGTGCCCGGCGAGGCCGCCAAGAGCTCGATCCTTTTTGCCTCGGCCCAGGTGAACGACAAGATCGCCATGCCGCCCAAGCGCAACGGTGGTGGAGGTCCCGGTGGCCCGGGGGGCTCAGGCGGAGGAAATCGCCCGCCGCGCCCCGACAACAACGCCGACAAGGACAAGCAGCCTACCCCGGCTCCGGACGGCAAGGGCGGCCCGCAGGGTCCTGGAGGCCCTGGTGGTCCCGGCGGTCCGCGGGCCAAGCCGCTGACTGCCGATCAGGTCGCGCTTCTCCGCGCGTGGGTGGAGCAGGGCGCGAAGTAAGTTTGGTTTTTTCAGCCCGGCAGCGGGGAGGCACCCGCTGCCGGAGCTTGAGCAGAAAGGCGAGAAGCCCGCGTGAGACGCTGATGCTCAGTGCCCAATGCGAGCGCCTGATGCAGGAGCAACGTCGTTGGACAGTGGTTAGAACCTGCGCTAGCGGTTTGGTTGATTGAAATCTGAAAACCCAATCAACCTGACATGAAAACATCATTCCTCATCACCACCGCTGCCGTCCTTTGCTTCGCATCCTGCGAAAAGACGGAGAAGACCACGATCCAAACTCCGGCTCCTGAGAAAAAGGAGACGATCATCGTGACGCCGCCTGCGGGTGGCTCGACGACGACGGAGAAGAAAACCGAGAAGAACGAGACCACCGTCAAACCCGATGGTACCACCACGGAGAAGAAGACGGAAACGACGACCGAGCAGAAGTAATTCTGCCCGTGTCGTAACCCTTCAAGAAGCCGGAGCCGTCACCTCCGGCGAGGTTGCATTCGGGTCGCCAGGAGGAGGCTGGCGACGAATGGGGGAAAGTAGGATCCTGCTAGAAGTGATCCACGAGGGCAAATAGCGGGAAGAGTTTGCACGCAAATTAATAGGCGCGAGCGAGTTAAAATTTCCTGTCGGGTTTGACGCTGGGAACTCGCCTCCCGGTGGACGGCGGAAATCCGCCTTCGACGCAGCGCGTCCATCCGGTGGAAAAAACCCACTCCCACGGTTGCCACGCCTGCGGTTCCCCGCCCGTACCCGAACCCCGATTGGTTTCCCTTGGAAGCCCGAAAAAACCCGCGTCTTGCGCAACCCATGAAACAGAAACTGACTTCCGGCATTCTCACCCCGAGAATCTCCCTCCTCGCCCTCGCGGCGTTTACCCAAGTGACCCATGCCCAGGCCACGCGCACGTGGGATGGTGGTGGCGTTCCCGCCACCAACATGGACATCGCGGCGAACTGGAGTGCTGATACCATTCCGAACGGCACCAACGGTGACACCATGCAGTGGGACGGCACCGTCGCCGGCCCGCTTTCCTTGACCTACACCGCAGCGGGCACCGGAGCGAACCTCACGGCTGGTGGAGGCCTTCACATGAGCGTCCTCGGCACGCAGACCGGTTCGCTGACGATCAACGAAGCGAGCGGAACGGCGGGGCTGCGCATCCGGGATTTCACCGTCGCCAGCGGCGCGGGCGCCGTGACTCTCGGCAGCTTGACCGGAGCGGACGGCTTCACCTTGGGTTCCGGCACGGTGGTGGCCCACACGTGGACGAACAACTCGTCGAACCCCGTCACCTTCGCCAACGACATTCAATTCTCAGCGGGTGGCGGTGTGACTCACACCCTCACCCTGACTGGCCCGGGAAACTGGAACGTCAATACCACCCTGATCCGGCCCGCCGCCGCCACTGGCACCATCAACGTGATCAAGGACGGCGCGGGTACCATGAACCTCGGTACCGTCAATTCGCTGGGCAATGCCGCCTTCACGATCAATGCCGGCACGCTGGAAAATACCAGCGGTGCCGCGCTGACGATGACCAACACGACCCAGAGCTGGAACGGTGACTTCGCCTTCAGCAATGGAGCCAGCACCAGCCCCACCGGCGACCTCAGCCTCGGCACGGGAGCGTTCTCTCTCGGCACCGCGGCCGGCACCAGCCGGACCGTCACCACCAACGGCGCAGCGATCCTGACCGCCGCCGGGGTCATTGCCAATGGCACCACGGCGAACAGCCTGATCAAGTCCGGAACCGGTGCCCTGCGATTGGATGGGGCGAATACCTTCAGCGGCGGCTTCACGCTGAACGCGGGTACCCTGCACTTCGCCAACAATGCCGCGCTGGGAACCGGCCCGCTGACGATCAATGGCGGCGTGCTCCAGGCCCGACTTGCCTCGCGCACGCTCGCCAATGCGGTCACGATCAACGGCGACTGCAACCTTGGTGTCACGAACAACAATAACCAGATCGTTCTCTCCGGAACCGTGAGCTTGGGAGGTGGCACCCGGACCCTCACCGTGCCGGAAACGACCCAGAATCCCGACGTCAACCTCACCGGCGTGATTTCCAACGGCGGGCTGACGAAGGCGGGTGCGGGCCAGTTGAATCTGGCCGCGGCGAATACCTACTCCGGCCCCACGACCGTCAGCGCCAATACCCTGCGGGTCGATGGCACGGGCTCGATCAACGGTAGCAGCGGCATCACCATCAACGGTGCGGATGCGAAGTTCCTCTATACCAGCAGCGTCGCCCTGACTCCCCCGATCACCTTGACCCAAGGCACCCTGGACGCATCGGGCACGATCGGCGCAGTCAGCGTAGGAAATGCGACCACCTTCGCCAATGGCAACGGCACCACCACGCCGCTCACCACCGGCAACCTCAGCTTCGCCGGAGCCGCCACGGTGAACGTGAACGGCACTTCCTCGAATGTGGGCATCGCGGCCGGAACCTTGACCACCTCGGGCACCGACAGCGCGATCATGCTCAATGTCACGAGGACCGGCAGCTGGAGCAACGGGATGAACAATCTCATCAGCTTCACCTCCTTCCCATCGGCCGACATCAATGACTTCGACTACACGATCATCAACGCTCCGCCGCTGGGTGCCCGCCAGACCTTCGGCGATCTGGCAATCAACGGGAACAACATCGCGCTCGAGGTCATCGGCACCTCGATCTACTGGACCGGACTACAGAGCAACCAATGGACCGCGCTCACGGTGCCAGGTTCGAAAAACTGGAAGCAGACCTCGGACAACGTGGCGACGGACTTCCAGCCCAACGATGATGTGGTGTTCGGCGACACGCCTGCAACGAACCAGACGATTCAAATCGATGATGGCGATGTCTTCCCGACCACGGCGACGTTCAACAACTCCGCGATCAATTACACCCTCGCGAGCAGCAGCACCTTCGCCATCGGCAACGGCGTCCTCACCAAGAGCGGCACGGGCAGCCTGACGATCAACACCAACAACTACCACAGCGGCGGCACCATTCTCAACGCCGGCACGCTCAACGCGAACACGGCTACTGCCCTGGGCACCGGCCCAGTGGTCATCAACGGTGGCACGCTAAACAACAGCAGCGCCGGGGCGATCGTTTCCACGAACAACAACACCCAGACCTGGAACAGCAACTTCACCTTCACCGGCACCAATTCGTTCGACATGGGCAGCGGTGCAGTGACGAGCACCGGCGCCGGTGATCGCACCGTCACGGTCTCGGCGAACACCCTCGCGGTAGGCGAACTGAAGACGGCTGCCGGCCAAGGCTTCGTCAAGCAAGGCACGGGCACGCTGGCACTCACCAGCACCGGCGCAGGTGCCGCATCCAGCGTGATCAACGGCACGCTGAACGTGGCCGCTGGCACGCTCCAGATCAACCGGACCGGAGCGCTCGACGGCAACGCCGCCGGCGACCTCACCGCGACCACGATCACAGGAACCGGGACGATCACCAACGGCGCGAACTTCGAGCGCTGGCTGATCATCACCCCAACCACCCCGGGTACCTTCGGCGGCTCGATTCAGAACGGCCCCGGCACCGCCGGCCTCGGTTTCCGCAAGGGAGGCACGGTGAACTTCACCCTCACCGGTAACAACAGCTACACCGGCGTCACGACCGTCGACGGCGGCACGCTCACCATCACCGGCACCAATGCGACCGGCGGTGCAGTGAACGTCGCGGGCACGGCCCTGAGCCCTGCCATCCTCAACCTGCAAAACAGCAACGCCCTTGGCACTGGCGCGCTGACCTCTGCCAACCGCAACTCCGGCATCCAGCTGCAGGGCGGCATCGTCCTGCCAAGCACGGTCACCCTCCTCACCAGTAACGATGGAACGAGCGGAGCCACGGTGCCCTACGCGGTCGACAGCGTCAGCGGTGACAACGTGATCAACGGCAACATCACCCTGCGGGATGGTGGCGGCAGTTCGATCTTCCAATCGGAAACCGGTGCCACCCTGAAGCTGGCGGGCAACGTCACGATCATCACCGGTCAAGGCTCGCGCGGCATGATCTTCCAGGGTGCTTCCACGGGCGCGAATGAGTTCAGCGGGGTGCTCTCCGACCTCAGCGTCACCTCGGTCGCCAGCATTATCAAGAACGGCACCGGCACCTGGAAGGTCAGCGGCGTGAACACCTACACGGGTCCAACCACGGTGAATGCGGGAACGCTTCTCGTGACCGGCGATTCGCCCGCGACCACCGGTCTGATCACCGTGGCTGCCGGTGCGACCCTCGGTGGCAATGGCGACTTCGGCGGGCCGATGACGGTTGCCGCCGGTGGTCACCACGCGCTCGCCGTGGCCGCCACGCCCGCCGCCCAAGTCACCCGCTCGGTGGCATCGCTCGATCTCACCGCTGTCGGTGACATCCTCGACCTGACCGCTGCTGCGACCCCTGCGGACGGTGCCTATACCCTGATCCACACGACCAGTGGCATCACCGGCCAGACCGGCGGCGTCCTCGATGACACCGTGGTCAATCTCACCGGTCTCACCGGCACCGTCTCCGTGATCGGAAACGACCTGGTGCTCACGGTCGGTTCCGGAGGCTCGGCCTTCAGCACCTGGATCGCCGGCTATCCTAGCATCCCGCTGGCCGACCGCGATCCCGGCGATGATCCGGATGGCGACGGCTTCACCAACCAGGTCGAGTTTGCCCTGGGCGGCGCGCCTAACAGCGGCAGCAACAACGCGAAGATCTACTCGATCGTGGCGGACAGCGACTTCGATGGCGATTCCACCCCGGAGCTGCTGCTGACGATGGCGGTCCGCACCGGCACGGGAACCTTCACGGGAGCCACCTCGAAGAGCGCACCTTCCGATGATCCGACCTACGGCTACACCGTACAAGGCAGCCTCAATCTGAACACGTTCAACGAAGTCGTGAACGTGGTGCCGACGGCCGTACCGCCGGTCGGGGTCACGCTGCCCGCGGGCTACACGTGGAAGACCTTCAGCCTGAACGGCTCCAATGGCGCCGCCAGCAAGGGCTTCATGCGCGTGCTCGTGACTCCCTGAAGCGGAGCCTGAGCCAGTCAATTCCAGCCCCGGCCGCCTCCGCGCGGCCGGGGCTTTTTTGTGCCGATTCCCGAGCTCCGGCTCGGTCATGTGTCATTTGCGGCAAAATCGTCAGCGAAGGAAAAATCGCTGTCGGCTTTGGCGGCGAAAACTCGTCTCTTGGTAGACGGCGGATTGCGCCGTCGACGCAGCGCCTCAGCCACTTGGGTCCCTCTTCCGTCCCATCGTTGCCACGTCCTGCACCTCCCAAACCCGAAAGATGTCCGGCAAATCCAAGAGGAATCCTGCGGCCTTTGCCTGACCGCTTTCGTGCGACGAAACCCCAACTCCATTGGTTTCGCGTTCAAAAAACCAAGAACCCGCGCCTTGCGCAGCCCCATGAAACAAAAACCCGCCTCCCGTACTCATACCTATACCCGGCTCTCCCTCCTCGCCCTCGGCGCGCTCACCAGTGTCACGTCTGCGGTCACACGAACGTGGGATGGCGGCGGCACCGGCGGCACGAACATGGAAACGCTGGCCAACTGGAGCGGCGATGTCCTTCCGAACGGCACCAACGGCGACATCGCGGAGTGGAATGGCACCGTCACCGGGCCGCTTTCGCTGAACTACACGGGAGCCACCGCCAACGGCCTCGGAGCCGGCAACGGGATCTTCCTGAGCCTCACCAGCGCGCAGACCGATTCGGTCACCATGGTCCAAGCGAGCGGAACGACCGCGATGCGCCTCCAGAACATCACCATCGCGAGCGGTGCGGGGGCTTTCACCTTCGGGAATGCAAACGCTTTCACTGATGGCATCACGCTGGGCTCCGGAACGGTGAACGCCCACACCTTCACGAACAACTCGTCGAACATGGCGAGCTTCGGATCTGACGTGCGCTTCGCGTTTGGCGGCGCGGGAGCCAAGACGACCACCTTCGCCGGTTCGGGAAACTGGACCTTCTCCGGGAAGTACGGGAACGGCGGCACGGGATCGATCACCACGATCGCCAAGTCCGGCACGGGCACGCTCACGATCAACAACAACATCCAAGGCACCAATACCGGTGCCGCGGTGGTCAACCCCGGCAACTTCCACATCAACGGCGGCACTGCGGTGATCGACACCAGCGGTGTGGTGACGACCACGAATTTCAGCAGCATCGGCCAGTCCGGCACCGATGTGGCGGTCATGACCGTCAAGGGCAACGGCTCCTTCATCTCCGGCGGCGACCTCAATGCCGGCGACATCGGCAGCAGCTCCGGCACGCTGAATGTCCAGGATACGGCGAGCGTTTCGGTGGGCACGGGCGGCGGCTTCTTCGTCGGCTCGGCGAATACCGCCGGCTCCACCGCCAGCGGCACGGTCAATCACAGCGCCGGCTCGGTGACGGTGAACCGCACCAACGACGGTGCGTTCGTCATCGGCGGCCGCAACTCGGCCGCGACGGGCGGCTCCGGTACTTACAACCTGAGCGGAACCGGCACTCTCACCAATGCCGGCAATGTCTTCGTCGGCGGCTATGGAACGGGCTCGGTGGTGCAAACCGGCGGCACGTTCAATAACGCCGGCTGGGTTTCCATCGCCCGGCAAACCAGCGGCACGGGCAGCTATAACATCAGCGGCGGCGCTCTCAATCAGACCGGCGCGAGCATGGGTATCGTCGTGGGCGAACTCGCCACCGGCACGCTGACCGTCAGCGGCAGCGGTGCGGTGACGACGGCGAACACCGGCATCGTGCGCATCGGCAATGGCGCCACCGGCAATGGCACGGTCCATCTCAATGGCGGCACCCTCACCACCTCGAAGGTGGAAATGGCGGCCGGCACGAGTACCTTCAATTTCAATGGTGGCACGCTGAAGGCGAATGCGGCCAACGCGACCTACCTCCAAGGCCTCACCACCGCCAACGTGCGCAATGGCGGTGCGCTGATCGACACCAACGGCAACAACATTTCGATCGGCCAGGCACTGCTGCACAGCGGCATCGGCGGTGACGCGGCCGTGGACGGCGGTCTCACCAAGAGCGGCAGCGGCGTTCTCACGCTGGGCGGTGCTAGCACCTACAACGGACCGACAAGCGCCAACGCGGGCTCGCTCATCTTCGGCGGCTCCTCGACGACCGGAAACATCACGGTGGCCGACGGTGTCACGCTCGGTGGCCGGGTGACGAACGTCAACGCGAGCGTCGTCTCGAACACGAACAACCCGAACCTGACTCTCGGCGCTGCCGGCGCTACGGCCTTGGCGGTGAATTTCAACACGCTCGGCAACCCGACCGTGCCGATCTTCAATCTCGGCACCGGCACGGTGACCTTGAACGGCACCGTCGATGTCTCGCTCTCGAACACGACCTCGCTGACCTCGACGCCGAACAACACCACGCTCGCGCTCGTCAGCTACGGCTCGCAGGGTGGTGCCGGTTCGTGGAACCTCACGACTCCTTCCGCAGGGCACACGATCTTCGCGCTCAATCCCACAGCGACCGCCTTGTACCTGAACATCACCGCCAATCCGGTGACGTGGACCGGCGCGGTGAGCAATGCCTGGAACGACGACGCCCTGGGAGCGCCGAACAACTGGGCGCTGCCGGATACCACCGGCACCGACTTCATCAACGGCGACACGGTGAATTTCACCAATACCGCGAGCAACTTCAACGTGGACATCTCGGAGAACATCACTCCGGGGATCGTGAACTTCTCCAACACCACCAATCCCTACACGATCGGCAGCACCGGTAGCTTCGGCATCACGTCCGGGTCGGTGAACCTGAACGGCAGCGGCTCGGTCACGATCAACAACAGCAACAGCTACACGGGCGCGACCACGATCAATGCAGGCTCGCTTACGGTGAACGGCTCGCTCACGGCCTCGCCGGTCACGCTCAATACCGGCACGCTGAACCTGAACAACAACAATGCGATCGGGCCTGCCGCGCTCACGATCAACGGCGGCACGCTCGACAGTCCCGCCGCTGCGCTCGGCCTCCTGACGAATCCGGTCGAGAACTGGAACGCCGACTTCACTTTCACCGGCACCAACAACCTCGACTTGGGCACCGGCGTGGTGAACGTGGGCGGCACCGGCGATCGCACGGTAAGCGTAACGAGCACGCTTAC
This sequence comes from Luteolibacter sp. Y139, assembly GCF_038066715.1. Classification (NCBI taxonomy): domain Bacteria; kingdom Pseudomonadati; phylum Verrucomicrobiota; class Verrucomicrobiia; order Verrucomicrobiales; family Verrucomicrobiaceae; genus Neoluteolibacter; species Neoluteolibacter soli. Next base: position 567,572 of record NZ_JBBUKT010000003.1, read on the forward strand.
CACCGGCGAGCTCAGGAGCGTGACCACGCAGGGCTTCACCAAGCAGGGCCCGGGTACCCTGGTGGTGACCAGCGATGGCACCAACACTGCGGGCAGCAACATCACCGGCCTCCTGAACGTGGCGGCCGGCACCTTGCAGACGAACCGCGCCACGGGTGTCACCGGAGACTTCATGGCTGCGGGCGTGACCGGCAGCGGCACCATCGTCAACGGCGCCGCCACCGAGCGCTGGCTGTTCTCGAACGCCGCTGCGGGCACCTTCAACTTCACCGGCACCCTTGCCAATGGAGCTGCGGGCGCGCTCGGCTTCAACAAGTCCGGTGCCAGCACGCAGACGCTCTCGGGTAACAACACCTACTCGGGCACGACTTCGGCCGCCGGAGGAACGCTCATCCTCACCGGCGCGAACACGCTCAGCGGTCCGACCAACATCACGGCGGGCACGCTTAGCATCACCGGCACAAACTCGGCCGGCGGCGCGGTCAGCGTGAATGGCTCGGCTGCCACCCCGGCATTGCTGAACCTGCAAAACAGCAACGCGCTCGGAACCAGCGCGGTGACCTCCATCAACCGCAACTCGGGTATCCAGTTGCAAGGAGGCATCATCCTGCCGAACACGGTCACCTTCACCCTCAGCAATGACGGCACGACGGGAGCCACCATTCCCTACGCTGTCGGCAACCTCGGTGGTGACAACGTCATCAATGGCAACATCACGCTGACGGCGGGCGGTGGAAGCTCGATCTTCCAGTCCGATAGCGGCTCGCTGACGCTGAATGGCAACGTCGCCATCGCTGCCGCACAATCCTCGCGCGGGCTCATCCTCCAAGGCTCCTCGACTGGCGCGAACGCGTTCAACGGCGTGCTTGGCGACCTCAGCGGCACCTCGGTCGGTAGCATCATCAAGAATGGCACGGGCACCTGGACCGTCAGCGGCAACAACACCTACACCGGCGTGACCACGGTGAATGCTGGAACGCTCATCGTCACCGGCAACAATACCGGTGCATCCGCCGTGACGGTGGCCGCGAACGCGACCCTCGCCGGCAATGGCAACCTCGGCGGTGCCGTCACGATCGCAGCCAATGGCATCCATTCACTCGCCGTGGCGGCCACGTCCGGTGCGCAGGTGACCCGGACCATCGGTGGCGCGCTGACCAACACCACCGGCTCCGTCCTGAACCTGACCGCCGCCGTCGCTCCGGCACCGGGGGTCTACACGCTGGTGACCGCCACCGGGGGCATCTCCGCCCTTCCGACGACGATCACCGGATTCACCGGCGGCGTGGTTTCCATCTCGGGCAATAGCCTGATCCTGACCATCGCAAGCCCCTCCGCTTATGACGCATGGGCGCTCTCGAAGGGGCTCACCGGTGCGAACAACGGACCGGATCAGGACAATGGTGACCTGGATGGCATTCCCAACCTGCTCGAATACGTGCTCAATGGCGACCCGCTGGCCTCCGACACCGGCAACCTGCCGGTGGCTACCGAGGACGCCACCAACTTCTACTTCGACTTCAACCGCAGGGATGACTCGATCAGCGAAGTGACGCTCACGTTCGAATACGGCACCACGTTGGCCAGCTGGCCGTCCTCGGTGGCGATCCCATCGGACAACACCCCGATCGCCGGACCTCCGGTGACGATCACCGACAACGCCGACGGCACTCACCACGTGAAGATCACCGTGGCGAAGTCCGGGGAGATCAAACTCTTCGGCCGCCTCAGCGCGGTGAAGTGATCGATTCGCGCTTCTAACAACCCGCGGCCCTCTTCGTTTTCGAATGGAGAGGGCCGCTGCTCTTTTCACCGGCTTTATCGCGAGCCCACCTGCTTCGCGGCCAAGGCGCCGGCTCCCGCGGTCAGCAGCATCTCGCGGGTCAGCTTGGCATTCAGCTGGATCACCCGTGCGATGACGCCGGTCCATCCCGTCTGGTGATTGGCGCCGATGCCCGCACCATGGTCCCCGTGGAAGTACTCGTGGAACCATAGTAGATCCCGCCAGTGGGGATCTTCCTGAAATCTCGTCTCCGCGCCGTGCCATGGCCGGCGTCCGTGCTCGTCCTGCTGGAATAGCCGGATCAACCGCTCGCCGAGTTCCTGCGCGATCTCGAACAAGGTCATCAGGTTTCCGGAGCCGGTGGGGCATTCCACTTTGAAATCGTCGCCGTAGAAGGCGTAGAGCCGGAACAGCGAGGTGTAGATGAGGTAGTTCACCGGCATCCACACCGGACCGCGCCAGTTCGAATTGCCGCCGAACATTCCCGAATCCGAATCCCCCGGCACGTAGCCCACCTGATAGTCCTCGCCCGCGTGGTGGAACACGTACGGCTGATCCAAGTGAACCCGTGACAAGGCGCGGAGACCATACGGGCTGAAGAACTCGCTCTCATCGAGCATGCGCGCCAGCACACGGCGCAGCTTGTTTTCCGGCAAGATCGCCACCATGTGCCGGCCTGCCACCCCGGGTATGGTCGGCAGGTGGACATTGGCGCACAGCGCGGGATGACGACGGATGAACTCCTTCGCGTGATCGGCGAAGCGCGGCAGCTTCGCGAAGACGTCATCCTCGAAGACCGCCACCGCGGCCAAGGGCAGCAGGCCGACCATCGAGCGCACTTTCAGCCGCATGGCCGAGCCATCGGGCAAGCGCAGCACATCGTAGAAGAAGCCATCATCCTCGTCCCACATTTCGTCGAGGTTGTTCCCGACGCGGTCCATGGCTCCGGCGATGCGGATGGTATGTTCGAAGAACTTGGCGGCGAACTCCTCGTAGAGCGGCTCGTGCAGCGCGAGCTCGACTGCGATCCGCAGCATCTGCTGGCTGTAGAAGACCATCCAGGCGGTGCCATCTGCCTGATCGAGGAAGCCGCCAGTGGGGAGCTGTGACGAGCGGTCGAAGATGCCGATATTGTCCAGGCCGAGGAAGCCGCCTTCGAAGCAGTTGTTGCCGTCGCGGTCCTTGCGGTTGATCCACCAGGTGAAGTTCGCCAGCAGCTTGCAGAAGGCGAACTTGAGGTATTCCAGGTCGCCCTTTCCTTCGCGCGCTTCCTCGAATTGGAAGAGCTGGATGGTCGCCCACGCGTGAACGGGAGGATTCACGTCGCCGAAGTTCCACTCGTAGGCCGGGATCTGGCCATTGGGATGCTGGTAGTCATTCCTCAGCATCAGGTCGAGCTGCTGCTTCGCGAACTCCGGGTCGACGATTCCCAGGGCGATCGTGTGAAACCCCAGATCCCATGCCGCGTACCACGGATACTCCCACTTGTCCGGCATCGAAATGATGTCGTCATTGTACATGTGCGACCACTCGTCATTGCGAAAGCGGGGACGCTGCGAAGGCGGGGATGTCGGATCGATCCGGTGCTCGCGAAGCCACACGTCCAGATCGAAGTAGAAGTACTGCTTGGTCCAAAGCATCCCGGCGAGCGCCTGGCGAAGGATGGAGGCGCGATCCGAGTGCTGCTTCACGGTCGCGGGCGTGATCGAGTCGTAAAACTCGTCCGCCTCCTTCAGCCGCGTGGCCATGATCTTCTCGAAGTCGCGAAACGGCTTGGCCAATTGACCCGGAGCCGAGGAGGTCAGTCGCAAGCGGATCACTTGCTCTCCACCGGCGGGCACCTGCAGCTGGTAATGAGCCGCCGCCTTGGTGCCGGTGCCGGCTGGATTGATTACATCCGCCTTGCCGTGAATGATATGGTCATTGATGCCGTCTTTGACAAACGGGCTCGCATTGACACCGCCGAATAGGCGCGCGTGGTTCGTATCATTCTCGGTGAAGAGTAGCCCGGCCGCGCCCTCGATGTAGAGGTAGTGATCGGAAACCATCTCTTGGAAAAAGGCGTCGGTATGGTGCGCGTTAATGATGTGGGTGCCGTCTTGCTCCGGCAAAGCCGTCAACGCAGGACGCGAGCCGCCACCAGCCCATGACCAGGTATTGCGGAACCACAGGTGCGGCAGGACATGGAGCGGGGCATCGTCAGGTCCGCGATTGCAGAGGGTGATCCGGACCAGCACATCCTCCGATGAGGCCTTCGCGTATTCGACAAAGACATCGAAGTAGCGGTTTTCGTCGAAGACTCCCGTGTCCAGTAGCTCGTACTCCGCCTCGTGCTTGCCCCGGCGCCGGTTGGTTTCGACGAGGTTGTCGTAGGGATAGGCCGACTGCGGATACTTGTACAAGTATTTCATGTACGAGTGCGTCGGCGTGCTATCGAGGTAGAAGTAGCACTCCTTGACGTCCTCGCCGTGGTTACCCTCGCTGTTGGCTAGGCCGAACAAGCGCTCCTTGAGGATCGGGTCACGGCCATTCCACAGCGCCAGTGCGAAGCACAGCACGCCATGGGCATCGCAGATGCCGGCAAGACCGTCCTCGCCCCAGTGATACGCGCGCGACCGCGCCTGATCGTGGGTGAAGTAGTTCCACGCGTCGCCATTGTCGCTGTAGTCCTCGCGGACCGTTCCCCACTGGCGTTCGCTCAGGTACGGCCCCCAGTATCGCCAGCCGAGCTTGGTGGCTTCATCGAGTCGCTGGTGTTCCTTGGTGGGCATGGAAGGGGCATTCCAAAGGGAGCTTTTCTACCCGCCGACGTCTACGCTCTGGGGCAAGCGCGATGCGCCCCGGAGCCATGCCAGCATTGGACTCCAAGTCTTAGCAGAGGATGCCGGGATTTTTCAATGGCGGAGATATGCCCTGGAAAGGAGATAATAAGGTGAAAGTGAATGCCATGACAGTTTCGCCACCTTCCGGGGCGGTGACTCGCCATCTCGATTCTTCGTTGCTGCGGGCTCAAGCGCTGGTAGCTTCGGGGCCATGTGCTGTTCGATCGTGCGTTCGCTGTCGCGCATCGCCCCCCTGTGGCTCACCTGCGGTGGTCTCTTCGCCCAGGTTTCTCCGCCTGCCAATCCTGCGGTTCCGGCCAAGCCGACCGCGCCGAAAGTCGAGCCGGGACTGGAAGAGGCGGTGAATTGGAAATGGAACGTGGTCCCATCGGCCACCAACACTTGGGGCATGCCCTTGCCACCCGAGCTGGCGCCAAAGCCCGTGGCTCCCGAAGCAGCGCCCGGCACCACGACTCCCACGCCAAATCCCGCCAAGGAGCGGCGCCCGACGACCTATGAAGTGAAGAAGGGCGACGCGATCGTGAAGATCGCGCGGAAGTTCTTCATGACGCCGGAGCAGCTGAAGCAGTTCAATGAGCTGAAGGACGACCGCATCGTGATCGGCCAGGTCCTGGCAATTCCGACACCGGAGGAGATGCTGAAGCTGACGCCGCCACCGCCTCCCCCACCGCCGCCGGACGCGAAGCCCCAGCCGAAACCAAAGTCCTCCAAGAAACACAAGGGGGATGAGGGGACGCCCGGGGAAGATGTCGATTCCGAGCCCACGACCTATGAGCAACTGGTGCTGGAGACCGTGCTGCTGCAGGTGTTCCTGGATCGCGAGAATTTTTCGACGGGCGCGATCGATGGCAAAAGCGGACCGAACTTCCTGAAGGTCAGCCAGACCTATCAGGAGACGCACCCGGATGCGGCCAATCCTGGCCAGCTCAAGGCCAAGGCCTTGGCCGTGGTGAAGCAGCCCTACTTCAACTACGTGCTGCGGGCGGAGGACTTCAAATTCATCAAGCCGCGGAGCGCCGCGGGCAAAGGCGGCCCGTCTACCGGCGCGAAGGCCGCGCCCAAGAAGAAGGGGCCCTCCAATACCCCGGCGACCGCGCCGCAGGTGCCACCGCTCACGTATGAGGAAATGGTCGCTTCCGATTTCCTCGGCTACACGAGCGCGTGGGAGTTCGTCGCAGAGCGCTTCCACTGCGACGAAGGCTTCCTGCGCGAGCTCAACTCGAAGCTCAAGACTGCGCCTGGCGTGGGAACCATCTTCCAGGTGCCAAACGTGGTTCCCTTCGAAATCGAGAAGGCGCTGGATGCTCCACTCCAGCCCGCCGCCGATCCGCAACAGCCGGTGACGGCCGCGGTGGTGGCACTGTCGCGGCTCGAGATTTCGCGCGGCGGGAAACTCATCGCAATCCTGCCCGTGGCATCGGCCCGTCCCGGTCTCACCGGGCGCGGCACATGGAAAGTGCTGGATGCCATTCCGCAGCCGCGACTGAGCACCACCCGCGAGCTACGCGAAGCCCCGAAGGCTCCGCCTGCCGGAGCACCGCCAACGACCACACCCCCGCCGCCTGCGGAGGCACCGCCGCTGGCAGCCCCGCAATTCCTTCCCGCCGGACCTAACAATCCCATCGGCGTCGTGTGGCTCAACCTCGCAAAGGCAAACAGCACCGATCCCCTGCCCTACGGCCTGCACGGCACCAGCATTCCCGCGCGGATGAAGTCGCAGGAAGGCATCGGCGGATTCCGTATGGCGAATTGGGACATCGCCCGCGCCGTGCGGATGCTGCCAGCGGGGACGGTGTTGCAGTGGAAGGTGCAGTGAGGTGACTAAAAGCCCTCGCTGCGCTTCTTCGTAGCGGAACGACTTCGTCGTTCCGGTTGGGGACTGCCCGAAAGATGATTCACGGGTGGCGTTGTTAAGCGGACCTCGCCCAGCCGGAAGGACGCAGTCCTTCCGCTACGCCACGCTCATTCCCCGTCCTCACAAGAAATCTAACAGCGCGCCCAGGTAGTCCTCGAACGCCTCTGCCTGCGGTGCATGCCCGATGCCCGGCAGCGCCACCAAACGCGCTCCCGGAATCGCCGCCGCTGCCGCTTTGCCCAGTTCCTGATACTGCCCCATCGTGGCAGCGACTTCCTTGGAGACGAGGTTCTTGCCAATCGCGGTGCGATCGCGCTCACCGATGATCAGCAGCGTGGGCACCTTCACATCCGGGAACTCGTAGAGCACGGGCTGCGTCATCACCATGTCCGAGGTGATGGCGGTGACGCGCGCCATCTTCTCCTTGTCCGCTCCTTTCATCCAGCCGACCTGAATGGCTAACAGAGGATCGTATTCCTCCTTCCACTTGCCGTCGAAATAGACGGTCTGCATGTATTCCTTCACCGAGCCCGGCCCCTTCTTCAGCTCGGCGGCGGTGGCGGTATCGATGCTTTGATACGGCACCTTGCGTTTCCAATCCTCAAGGCCGATGGGATTGACCAGCACCAGCTTCTCCGTCGCTGCCGGATTCATGAGTGCGAAGCGGGTGCCGACCATGCCGCCCATCGAGTGCCCCACAACGACGGCCTTGCCGATGCCGAGGTGATCGAGCAGTGACTTCGTCTGCGCCGCCATCATCTGGAAGCTGTACTGGATGTCGGTCGGCTTGGAGGATTTGCCGAAGCCGATCTGGTCGGGAACGATCACGCGGAAGCCGCGGCCGGTGAGTTCCTTCACGGTGCGTTCCCAGTAGGCTCCGGAGAAGTTCTTGCCGTGAAGCAGCAGGACGGAGCGGCCATTGGCAACCGCGGTAGGCTTCACATCCATGTAGGCCATCTTCAGCTCGTGGCCCTGCTCCTTGAGCGGCAGCTCCTGGACTTCGAAGGGATAGCGGAAATCTGTTAGATCCGCATCCAGCGCGGGGAATTTGTCCATTGAAGCGGGGTCTTGGGCAGAGACCGGCAGGGCCAGTATTGCGAAGAGCACGGGAATGAAGCCAAAGGCGCGCATGATCCGCGAATCTCGCGCGTCAGGCTTCGCGCGCAAACGGCAATCGACCGCTTCCCGCGGGGGACAAGCAATTCATGCATATTGAAATCCTAGTTAGATTAATTTATCTCTCGGCTCCTTTTCATCGGTCCGCTAGGATGCGCCGGTGACTGTTCGCCAGACCCTTTCCCTGATCCCCGCCTTGGTCCTGCTCGCCTCGTGCGACAAGGTCCTCCAGTCCGCCTCAAGTGGCGGCAAGACCGGTTCCATCGCGGATGAGATCCGCATCTCTTCCGAGTCGAAGCCGCAGATCGTAGCGGCCTTCGAGGCGATCGCCGATGCCACCAACGAACACAACCGGGTGGTGGTCCAGAACGTCGATAATGATGGCCCGGTCAATGAACTCGCCTTCAGCGCCGGTATTGCCAGCCTGGATCAGGCCGCGCGCAAGCACGGCGGTCTCGGCAAGCAGATCATCGACGCGGTCAATGCCACGCGGATCTACGAGAAGAGCTTGTTCACTCCCTTCGACACGATGCGCCGGCAAGCGGCGGGCATGGGGACGTGGAGCAAGGATCAGGCGGTTCAAGCACGCGGCTGGGTCCAGATCATCGACTCGCAGATGGACACCTACAACCAGGCCATCGCGTATCTCGAGCGAGGCGAGGAGCCGCTGATGCGGCAGAACTTCGGAAAATACTGGGTGCCGAACGAGGTGGCGGATGAGTTCCTCCGCCTGCGCGAGCTTTATTGCAAGGAGGTCCGCGAGTGGAAGCGGGAGATGTTCCGGGAGGAACAGCAATGCTTGCAATGCTACCGGGATGCCCTGACCACGGCCGATCCGGCCAAGGCAAACGAGCTGCTGGCCGAAGCGAAACAGCACGACCAGAAGTCCCAGGACTGTGAGAACAAGATGATCTCCGCCGTCCGCGCGCAACTCGGGGCGACGGGGCTTTTGTAGGGCTCACCGCGGCCACTTTCTGACCCTGCCGCGGTTGGTGGGCACGGCCATTGGGTTTTGCGGCTCTCTCTAGCAGAAATCCGCAATTTCACTGCGGAGAGAGCGGTGGGAGTAAGGGTTTCGCCGGACAGAACTTCACTTTTCGGCAAACCCATTCTCGTTTCGTGCACTCGTGTGCAACGATTCTTGTGTTCGGCGGTTTTCCGTTCCCCATGACCGGGAATGGAATCCCGGGTTCATCGGGTTCCTTCAAACCCCGCCATACAAACCCCGCCCCGTCGTCGTATGAAACCCCACCTCTCGCGTCTCTTGGGACGCTCCGCCGAAGCATGTGTCTGCCCCATGGCAGCCGTCATCGCCACCTTCACCTTCGCCACCGAAGCCGGTGCGCAGGTTCGCAAGGAAGACAACCTCGACACGCTCGGTCTGGCGACCAGCTGGATCGGAGGAGCTGCCGCGCCCGGCATCGCCGACATCGCACAATGGGATGACCAACTGACCGGAGCGAACACCTCCGATCTGGGAGCGACACCTTCAAGCTGGCTCGGCATCAAGGTGCTCAGCCCCACAGGTGCCGTGGGCATCACCGGCACCAGTCCGGGCATTCTCACGCTCGGCGCCTCGGGGATCGACCTGAGTGCCGCGACCCAGAACCTGACCATCGGCAGCCCGCTGATCCTCGGCGGCGCGCAGACGTGGAAGGTCGCTTCCGGACGAGTGCTGCGGGTCAATACCGCCGGTGCCGCTGCGATCAGCGGCGTCGGGCCACTGACCCTCACCGGTCCGGGCCAGGTAAGGATCGGCGGAACGGGCGGCACTTACACCTTCACCGGCGGCATCAGCGTCGGCGGCGGAACGGGCACGAACAACATCGCCGCGACGGGAGCTCCGAGTACCACGAACACGAACCTCTTCATCGACCTCGCCGCCATTTCGCCGGGCACCGCCCTCACGCTGGGCCTGCCCGCACTGACCACCAATGGCGGCATCATTCACACCAACGGCGGAACGGGCAGCGGCACCACCGCCTACATCCCGAACTTCGCCTCCATCAATGTCGCCGCCGGCAACACCAGCTTCACGATGCAGCGCGGCTCGAGCGCACGCGCGATCTTCCAATTCCAAGGCACCCCTGCCCGCGCGGCGGGCGCCACGGTGAACTTCCGCGACGACATCAGCGGGTCCGGTGCCAGCAACGCCAATAGCGGCGGCTACCGCATGGCCACCGCCGCCAACGTCAACGGTGTGGTCCCATGGGCCACCTACAATACCACCAGCACCGGCATCGCGTGGTTCGTGGCGGCAGGCACGGGCAACAATGGCACCTCGGCACCGACCTTGACCGCCAGCACGGCGACTAGCCTGGGAACCGCGACCCAAAACTCGAACGTCGTCACCGACGTCGCGATCGGGGCCTCCACCTCCGTCAACACCATCCGCTTCAACGATGGCTCCTCCCGCACCGTGACCATCGATCCCGCGGCGACGCTTTCCATCGGGGCGGGCGCGATCCTGGTAACCAACAACGGCTCCGCGAACCAAACCATCACCGGCGGCAAGATCGTCGGCGGCAGTCCGGGTTCCGGTTCCGGCAAGGACCTGATCATCCACCAGCACCACAACTCGTCCACGTTCACGATTGCCTCGGAAATCGCGGACTACAGCGAAGTGGTGGGAGAGACGACTGTCGTTACCCCGACTCCCTTGACCAAGAGCGGCGCGGGCAAGCTGGCGATCGGCGGGGCCGCCACCTACACCGGCAATACCTTCGTCAACGCAGGCACGCTGCTGGTGAACGGCACACTCACGGGCTCGCCGCTGGTGAAGGTGAATCGCGGCGGAGCGCTGGGCGGCACGGGCAGCGTCACCGCACCGGTCACCGTGAACGGCTCGATCGCTCCCGGCACCAGCGTGGGCACCCTGACCACCGGTCCGGTCACCTTCAATGCCGGGTCGACCTTGGCCATCGAACTCAACACCTACGCCGGCACCTCCGACAAGCTCGTCACCAGTGGCATCACCACCGGCGGAAGCATGGTCAATCTCACGCTCACCGACGTGGGTGGCGATGTGACGCTGGCCAATGGCACCAAGTTCACGCTGGTGGACTATGCCGGGACATGGTCGGGCACGGACCTCCTGACCTATGCAGGCTTCCCCTTGGAGAACCACACCACCATCGCGCTGGGGGCCAATACCTACTTCGTGGACTATGCCGATGCCGCGGTGGATGGCACCGCGCTGACCCTTACCGTCACCGGAGCGCCGGTGCTCACGCCCTACCTCGTGTGGTCGGACAGCTTCGCCCTTCAGCTTCCCAATCCGGCGGACCGGCAACCCACGGCCGACCCGGACAAGGACGGCAAGCCGAACTCCTTCGAGTTCGCGCTCGATGGCAATCCCGCCAGCTTCACGAATGCCGGCAAGATCTCCGTTTCGACTCTGGATTCCAATGATGCGGGCAGTGATCGCGAACTCTCCGTGACCCTTGCCGTGCGCAATGGCGCGGTGCTCGCGACGCAACCCGATGGCAGCGTCACGCTGACCGTGGACGACATCGTCTATACCATCCAAGGCAGCCAGAATCTGGTGGATTGGAACGAGGCGATCAGCGAGGTGACACCGCCCACCCCGCTCGTCCCCGCCGCCAACATCGGTTGGACCGCCCGCACCTTCCAAGTCACCGATTCGAACGGCCTTCCAAGCCGCCGCTTCCTTCAGGTGAGTGTGACGCCTTGAGTGATCTCCTTCGTATCGATTCCGGCTCCACCAACGAACGCCGCCTCAACCTCGTTGAGGCGGCGGTTTTTTTTCGGCTTACCGTCGGTGGATGTTCCACCAGCCGTGGCAGTAAGTGCACTTCACGTCGCCGCTCGGAGAGACTTCGGCCTGGCCGACGTTTGCCCCGCAGGTGGGGCACGCGAGGGTCTCCGGAACGGATGGCGGAGGAGCTTGAACCTGCAAACCACGCGCGACCAGATCCTCCATTTCCTTGCCCTTTCGCAGGGCGCTCAGTGGCACGCCGAAGCCCATCGCCATGAAGCAGAGGCCGATGAAGCTGCCGAAGACCTTGAAGAACAATGGCGCGTCCCCGAGGACATCGTTCGACCCCCACAGGAAGGCGATCACCGCGATCCCGATGAAGCCGAAGATCGAGAAGAACAGCAGCATGAAGAGCGGCGGCCTGAAGGAGAATGGCATCGGGGGGGGTGAACTAGCAGTTCGCGCCCCGCGCTCCTACTGCGAATCGAGGCACAGAATGGAATCGGTGAGCACCTGTCTTCACTCCGCCACCTTGACCAGGCGGAAGACGAAAAGGCTGCAGATGCTGAGAGTGATCGCGAGCAGGCCGAGACGATCGAAATGGAGCATCGCCCCACTGGCGGTCAGCGTCACGATCTTGCCTCCAATGTCAGCGGTCGCCCCCGAGGCGAGGTCACGCGAGCAGGCGACCAGGCTCATGTAGGCGCCCCGCCGCGCCGGAGGCACGGCGAGCGAGATGGTAGCCTGCGCCGGAATGAAGCGCCCGCTGGCGAAGGTGAAGAAGAGCGCGGCATTCAGCAGCGTGTGCCACAGCGGCAGCGGCCCCGAAGTGGCCATGTGCCCGACGACGCAGCAGGCGATCACGATCATGATGCTGAATACCCGGAAGCGGCCGTGCCGGTCGGCCAGCTTGCCCACATACGGGCCGGTGAAGATCGTGACCACCCCGCCGACGAGGTAGATGAGGAACAAGTGATCCTCCGCCAGTCCCACGTTTCCGACCAAATACGGCGAGAGGTAGGGGATGATCATGAAGTGGCTCATCACGCAGATCATCATCAGCGCGATGCCGGTCCATGCATTGCGGTCCTTCAGCAGTGTCAGGAAGTCCTTGCGCGGATTCACACCTGCGATGTCCAAGTGGCTCCGCACCGGAGGCAGGACGCGAAAGAGCAGCACCCACACCGCTGCCGCAACGCCGGCGATGACCAGGAACGGCGCTTCCCATTTCCACCACTGCGCGAGCTTCAAGCCGAGCGGAACCCCCAAGGCGGCGGCCGCGGAAAACGCGGTCATGATGATGCCCATCCCGCGGGCCCGGCGCTCGGCCGGCACCACATCGGCGACGATGGTCATGATCGTGGCCCCGCTGACGCCGCCGAAGGCACCGCACATCGCCCGTGCCGCCATCAGCATCCCCGGCGTGGTCGCGAGACCGCAGGCCAGCGTGCCAAAGGCAAAGCCCGCATAGCAGATCAGCAGAAGCTTCCGACGATCGAAGCGGTCGGCAAACGGGGCCATGGCCAACCCCACCACCCCGGCAGCGAGGGCGAAGGCGGAGATGATGTGGCCGAACGAGGTCGTATCGAGATCCAGCTCGCGCATCAGCTGCGGGCCCAGCGGCATCATCACCATGAAATCCATGATGTGGGTGAACTGCACGCAGGCGAGCAGGAGGAGCAGCATGCGTTCAGAAACGCGGGGCGCGGAATCCATGAAATTAAAGCGCCTGTTTGAACGCGCGGCTTCCCTCGCACCGGACGAGACCGGATGCAAGCCCGGGGGTTTGTCATTTCCGATGCGCGGCAGACGGGCTTTCAAATCTTGCGCCGATCGGCTGTTCCCCACAGCTTCCCGCCGTCTCCATGATTACCATGACTTCGTGCCGCTTTGCCCTTCCCGCCGTGCTCGCCCTGATGCTTCCGAGCTGCGTGAGTTACTACAATCTGCCCAAGGGCTACACCGGCCCGACGGCAACGATCCGGAATTCCGGATCCGCTCAGGATGCCTTCAAAGCGACGGTCTTCGAAGTGGCAAAGATCGACGGCAAGTTGAGCAATTCGTCAGCGATGCAGACGCCCCGCGGTGGCGGTCCGGTGGTGCAGATGGGAGAATCGCAGGTCAAAGTGGCCGCGGGCCAACCCTTGCAGGTCGAGCTTTCCGGTCATGATCAATTCGCGGCCGATGGCGCGGCGCTCATGTATTCCTTCGGCGGCAATGTCGCCAAGCCCGCCAAGGCGACGGTGAACTTCACTCCGAAGGCGAATGCGACCTATGTGGTGAAGGGACAGCTCGCCAAGCAAGGTTCAGCCGTGTGGCTGGAAGACGCGGCGAGCGGCAAGCGGGTGCCTTGATCCCTTGCTCTCCTACCGGAAGGAAAGATTGATCCGCAGATCCTTTCGCAGCGCCGCTTCGATCCGATCGGCGACGGCGACCGGAGTTTCTCCATCCAGCAGGGCTTTCAAGCCCCCGAGCTTGAGGGAGTTCAAATCCGGAGGCGTGCCGGTGGGAGCCTTGGGTGGCGTGAGATGACCGGGGTATTGGATCCGACCGTCGGGAAGCTCCTTCACTCCGGGCAGTGACTTGAAGGCGACCATGGCCTTTTCATAGTCGTCGAACTCCTGCCGGAGCTGCTCGTAGCGGTCCATGTTGCGGCGGTTCTCCTCAAGGAACTTGCGGAGCTTCGTCACTCCTTTCTCCCCCTCGATCTGGATGAAATAGTAGATGATCAAATGGGCCGTCCGATAGAGTCGCGGCATCCGGTTGATGGTTACCATCCCGCGGATTCCCGGGTTGGCGCCAGAAGAACCCGTCTTCCATTCCTCGTCGGTCATCTGCAACACATCCACGACCCGGTAGAGCGGAAGGACGTCGCTGCTTTGCAAGTACTTGTCCCGCTCTTCCTTGCCCCATGCCGACTTCTGCTTGTCGGAAAGTGACCGGAAATAGCTCATGGCGAAGAGATCCCGCACGCCCTCGCGGATCTTGTCCTTGTCCGTCTTGAAGGCCTTGGCCTGGATCGGGATGGACGAGATGTACTCGGCGTAGCCCTCGTTCATCCAGACCGGCAGATTGTCCAGCATCTCATGGGTGAGCATGTGCGTCAGCTCATGGACGACGGTCGAAACATCGTACTCGTCGGAGATCTTGCGGTACCCGGCCGAGCCTGACTGGACGCCCATGAGTTCCAAAGGCGCGAGGAAGACCTTTTGCGCGGGGAGATAAACCCCTGCTGAGTTCTCGGGGCCGCCCGCCCTTCTGTAGTCCGCCAGCGTGCCGAACAGCTTCGCCTCGAAGCGGTCTTTTTCAGGCTTCGCGAGGACGCCGAAGGGAGACTTCTCGTGAAGCTGGAGTGTCAGCTCGAAGGTCCGCGCCAAGTCCTTCATCAGCACGGGACCGAGATTGACGTCGCAATAAAAGCGGAAGTTCTTGGTCGTGTAGGTGAAGGTTCCTGCTGCAGAGGCTTCTTCTTCCACGGTCAATACCGGCATCGACTGGCTGGCATCTGCAGGCCACTCCTGCCACCGCTCGTGGTAGTCGAGGCGGTTCGCTTTCACGAACGCATTGTCCGCCGTGGAAAGGGTGGCCAGGGGAACGAAGGAGATCTTTCCGCCGGGGAGCTTTAGCGCCACGTCATCTCCTCGAATGCCGAGGTATTCGGCGGCGATCGTCTTGCCGCCCGTGTTTGTCCACTCGCGCGCCGCCGTGGTGCTGGCACCCTGTTGGCCGATGCCCGCGGCGGTCAAGGCCAGCAGCATCGCGGCTGCGAGCCGTGACGTGCGGGTGCCTGTGGTCCGACGGGAAGGGGTCGATCCTGTATCACAACTCATGATGCGCGGCTGAGGCTACGGGTCATGAGATGATCAGGCCAAGGTATTTCCCGGTTGCTGCACCGCGGGCCGCGCCGGCCTCACTCGCTTGAGGCCGACTTGAAGGGTCGCTTGAAGCTATAACCCTCGCTGACCGTCTGGCCACCGCGGGTGACGGTCCGCTTGGTGAGGCATCCGGAGAAACTGGTGAGCAGGACCGTGATCGCTACGGCCTTCAGGAGCGCTTTCATTGGCAAGTTCCTAGCTTTCGGGCCACGGTTGGACAAGCCGCGAAGCGGGGCTCTCCAAAGAAGTGCTGGCCGTTCCCGCGGGACTCTAGCAGCTTTCGAGGGAGCCGATCCCACCCCCATGAATCCCCTCGTCATTCCCTCCGAAGGCGCGAACCTGAACATCCTTGGCATCCCGATGATCGTCCGCCTGCGCGGCAGCGACACCGGCGGGACCGTCGGGGTGGCGGAATCCCATGACGTACCCGGCAGCGGCCCGCCTCCACACATCCACCACCGTGAGGATGAGACCTTCCAGGTGCTCGAGGGCGAGTACGAGTGGACGGTGGGCGACAAAACCTTCATCACCGGCAAGGGCACCACGATCTTCGCGCCGCGCGGCATCCCGCATGGCTACCGCTATGTCGGCACCACGCCGGGCCGGCTGATGTGCACCATCACTCCCGCCGGATTCGAGGGATTCTTCGAGGAAGTCGGCGCCCTGAGCCCAGAAGAGCAGCAGGACATTCCGCGGATCATGGCGATCGCGGCGACCTACGGGCTGGAATTTCTCCCGCCGCCGGACGCGTGAGATTCCGCGCACGGCCAGCATGCTTGCCATTCGCGACCGAATCGGGCAACTTTGCTTGAAAGCTCGCCCCCCTGAACGATCCGCCTCGGCAGCAGGGGGTTTTGCCACGAGATCCGATGTCGAAACGCATTTCCGAAACCACGGATTCATTCCAGGACGACGGTCCCGACCACGAGACCGACCGGGGTTTCCTCGAACTCCTGAACACGGATCTCAAGGACCTGGAGATCGCGTCCTCGCTCCGCAAGCTGGGGAACACCAAGGTGATCGACTGGGATTTCAAGGACACCCTGCCCGCGGTGCACAAGTTCGCCCATCAGGAGGTGGACGTGGTCGGCTGGGTGAAGCGGGTCGCTCACTACAAGGTGATGGACTGGGATTTCCGGGCGGCTCCGGCGAAGGATGAGGACAGGGAGGAGGCCCTTCCCGAAGCAGGCAAGAAGCTCCCGGGGCCGGAAGAGATGGAGGAGCTCATCGGCCGGCTGAAGAACTTCATGCTCTACATGGCGGTCAACCTCATCGACGACCCCGGCCGCGCGCAGGTCCGGGTGCAGGAGATCGCTCCCGGCGTGGTGAGATTCAGGCTCGTGGTGACCCAAAAGGATCAGAAACATCTGGTCGGGAAGGACGGTGCGACGGCATCCGCCATCCGGAACATGCTGAAGGGCACCGCCGCCGGAGAAGGCGTGCACGTGCTACTACAGATCCTATCGCATGAGGAGGATCTGACCCTGAGCCTGAAGGAGGCCGAGGAACAGTAAACCAGACCGTAAAAGTTACTCAGCTTCAAGGAATGGCGTGGGACGAAAGCGTCTCCTTTCGAGGCCCTGATTCCCTGCCTTTGGCATCGACGCGAGGCATGCAAAGTGCTTTCTTTCCGCCGGTCTCTCCCCCCACGTCGAGCGCGGTTCCCCCGAATGGCAATCCTCCGCGCCCGGTAGATTGCCATGGACACTCCCCACATTTCCGGACCGGTTCCCGCCGGCCGATCCCGTTCACTACGGCTCCGCGGCACTTCCGCGCAACGCCCGTCGGTGATGATCGCGATGACTCTGGCCGCGACGACTGGCTTGGCCCCTGCGACCGACTACTTCGTCACGACCCAGTACGGTTTCGAGACGTGGCTCGACTCGCTCAACCTGGAACCCGGTGACCGGATCCTTCTCCGCGGCGGCACCACCTTCACCGGCACGCTGAACCTGGAGTGGTGGGATTCGGGGGACGATGCCGCGGGAAACCTCGTCGCGCCGATCGTCATCTCCAGCTACGGACCCGGACGCGCGACGATTGCGGCCGGCGATGGACCGGCGATCTCCGCCAAAAACAACGGCGGCATCGAGATCAGCAACTTGAATCTCGTCGGCTCGGGCGTGGCTCCGGATGGCACCACGACGAACACCGCAAGTGGCATCTCGTTCTACAATGATTCACCGGGCGATCTGAAATTCGGCCACATCCGCATCAGCGACGTGGAAGTCAGCGGCTTCGGTGAGCGCGGGATCGCCATCGGGGGCTACAATGGACACGCCGGTTATGACGACGTGGAAATCTCCGGCGTCGTCGCCCACGACAATCTCCAGGACGGCATCGAGACCTACGGCGCCAACGGATCCAATCACGCGCTGACCAACGTCCGGATCCGGCATTGCGTGGCCTACCATCAATACGGCGACCCTGACAGCAACACGAACTCGGGCAACGGGATCGTGTTGGGCGGCGTCACCGGCGGTCTGATCGAACACTGCGTGGCCTACGAAAACGGAGCGAATTGCGAGACTTCCAACGGTCCGGTCGGCATCTGGACCTACGATTCCTCCAGCATCGTCATCCAGTGCAACGAGTCCCATCACAACCTGACCGCGGGCGGCGATGGGGGCGGCTTCGACTTCGACCTGAAGGTCAGCGACTCGGTGATGCAGTACAACTACAGCCACGACAATGCAGGCGCGGGCCTTCTCATCTACGGGACGAGTGGCCAGAACGGCAATGACCGCAACATCGTGCGCTACAACATTTCCGAGGACGACGGCCGCGATCCCGGATCGCCTGCCGCGAGCGGGATCAATGTCTCTAACAACGTGGACGACCTCGCGATCTACGGAAACACCGTGATCATGAGCGCGCCTCCGGGCAGCACCTCCATTCCCGCGATCAAGGTGGTGGCCACCGCTTCCCAGCCCGACGACATCATCGTCGCGAACAACATTTTCGTCACTTCCGGTGGCACGCGCCTGGTGAACGTCGATTCCAATGGCGACGTCACCTTTGCCGGCAACAACTACTGGTCGAGCGGCGACAATTTCGTGATCCGCGACGACGGCAGCAACTTCGGCTCGCTCAGCTCGTGGCGCAATTCGAAGGGGCAGGAGCGCCTGAACAACCAGTCCACCGGCTTCAGCGTGGATCCGCTGTTCCAGGTCCCCCAGGGCGTCACCGTGAAGTCGCTGGTGCCGAGCCCGTTGGCCGGGCTCAAGGCTTTCAAGCTACAAGCGGGATCGCCCCTGATCAATCACGGGCTCGACCTGAAAGCGAAGTTCAATCTGGATCCGGGCCCGCGCGACTTCTTCGCCGCACCGATCGTGCAGGGAAGCGCGCTTGAAATCGGCGCCCACGAGTTCGCCTCCACCGCGCCGGTGATCCTTGGCTGCGCCTACCATGCCGGAGCGTCGCCTTCATTCACCATCCGCTATCAATCGGAGATCGGAGAATCCTTCGGCGTCCGCCGCTCACCCGGCTTGGCGGGTGAGCCGGCCCTCGACTGGACGGCCCTTTCCCCGACGGAAAGCGGGAATGGAGAGGTGATGGAGTATGTGGATACGCCACCGTCGGCGGATGCCCATTTCTACGTGCTGAAACGCGAGTAAAGCGCGAGTCCATCCCCGGAATGGGTGACTGCTTTTCCGGACACAAGCGGAGGCGATCGGGGGTTCAATTCGCACATGAAATGGCTTTCAACGCTTCGGCGCGCAGCGCTCGGACTCGTCCTGGGAATGGTGTGTCCCGCGCATGGCCAAGACGCCAAGTCGGAAGCCGTCACGCTGAATGATCGCGGCAAGGAAGTGGTGCTCAAGAACGACAAGGTCGAGGTGACCCTCAACAAGGGGGCCTCCACCATCACCTCCATCCGCATGGGTGACAATGACATGGTGGCACGCGGCAAGCCGGTCTACTACAGCATGGGCGGCGGCGCGTCCTATCGCCAGCCGACGGGAGCCGCGTTCCGGATCGTGGAGAGCACGCCGGAGATCGCCCACGTCGCCTTTCTCCAGAAATGGAAGCCGGGTTCGCCGCAGGCCGTGGATATCGAGGTCCACTACGCGCTGACCCGCGGTGAATCGGGCGTCTATACCTACGCCACCCTGGCGCACCCGAAGGACTATCCGGACTCAGGTGTCGGGGAGTGGCGCATGGTCTGGGGCATGCCGGCGAAGAACGACCGCGAGTGGCTGATGGAAAAGATCCGCGTGGATGCTCTGCGTGATTGGGAGATGCCCTCGCCCGCCGATCTCGCGAAAGCGAAGCCTACCGGCATCAAGGAGATCATCTCGATCACCAGCGGGCCGCGCGCCGGACAGAACGACTGCAAGTATGACTTCAACCTCGAATACCACTCGGTCGGCTGCTGGGGCCAAGCCAGTGACAAGAACCATGTCGGCGCATGGATCGTGCTCGGTGGCTACGATTTCTTCAATGACGGGCCGACCAAGCAGGACCTCTCCTCGGCCTCCGGCATCATCCACATCCACTTCGGCCGGAACCACTACGAGGGATCTAGTACCAAACTGACGGCCGGCGAGGACTGGCGGAAGATCTACGGACCCTTTCTGCTCTACTGCAACCAAGGCGGCAATGCCGACCAACTCTGGGAGGACGCCCGTCGCAAGGCCGGCATCGAGCGCAAGAAGTGGCCCTACGCATGGGTGGAGGACAAGGCTCTCTACCCGCCCGCGGCCCAGCGTGGCACGGTCAGCGGCAAGCTCACCCTGCGCGATCCGCTCAAGCCGAAGCTTACCGCCACCGGTGCGTGGGTTGGCCTTTCACAACCCGATCCCGGCAGCAACTGGCAGAACGAATCCAACCGCTACCAGTACTGGAGCAAGGTGGCGGATGACGGATCCTTCACTATCCCGCACGTGCGGCCTGGCAACTACACCTTGAACGCCTTCACCGATGGCGTGGTGGAGGAGTTCGAAAAGAGCAATGTGACCGTGAAGGAGGGCTCGAATCCCACAGGCGACCTGGCGTGGGACGTGAAACACCACGGCAAAAAGATCGAGTGGGAGATTGGCATTCCCAATCGTCGCGCGACGGAATTCGCCCTCGGGAAGGACTACTTCCATGGCTACGGTTGGGACCGCTTTTCCAAGCTCTACAAGAACCCGCTGGTCTACACCACCGGCAAGTCCGACCCTGCGAAGGACTGGAACTACGTCCAGGGTGCCTACTCGAAGAACGGCAAGGTGATGCCGTGGCCGTGGGAAATCCATTTCGATCTCAACGAAGTGCCCGCCTCAGGTACGGCGACCCTCGTAGTTGCGTGGGCCTCCGCGGAAAGCGCCCGTGTCGATTTCGACCTCAATGGTGACAAGATCGCCTCACTCAATCCCACTGGCGGCGGCAATGCGCTGCTGCGCGAGAGCGTTCACGCGAAGTACTCCTACGACTACATCGACATCCCGGTGTCCAAGCTGCACCGCGGCGCGAACCGGCTGGTCCTGACCCAGACCCGCAACCAAAGCCCGGCCTGCCACGTGATGTACGATTACCTGGCGCTGGAGCTTCCCTAGTTGACGCCGTACTATCACCGTAAGGTTTTCGACTCGCCGTCCTTCAAGCGGGTGGCTACGACCTTATCTGGCAGATAGCTCAAACTCGCCGCGTCATGACACGCTCCCGATTTCATTTCCTGTTTCCCTCAGTCCGGTCTCTCCGATGGATGGTCAGCGGTGGCGTGATCGTTGCCCTCACCGCCTGCAAGGAATCGAAAAGCGGGGCTTCCAGCGCGTCCGCCCCGGCCACGGAGGAAAAAGCACCCGCAACACCTGCGCCCCCCGCCATCGAACCCCTTGCGCCCGCCGCGCTTGCCAAGGTCCTCCGCCAAGCCGTGCTGATCCGGACCAAGGACGGAACTGAAATCACCGGCATGCTCTTGCAACCCGGCGGACAAAGCTCCGGGAAAAGGCCGGAGTATCTCATCGTGGCCGACACACCCACTGATGCCGAGCACATCACCTTCGCCTGTCACAATGATAGCGGCACGATCGTTTCCCTGTCCGCGACCCGTGCATTGGTCCTGCCCAATGGACTTCCGGTCTACAGTTTCAGCTCGGCGAGTTTCGTTCTGGCCCCTGCTAAGCCGGAAGACGGAGCAGCCGTCGGTCCCGTCCAGGCGTGTCGGCTGGCTGGCGAAGGTTCGCTTCCGGATGAGGAACGCAAGCAACTCGAAGAGAAGGTCACTGCCCTCCGTGCGGAGCTTAACGAGCTTCAAAAACAGCAGAACGATTTCCGGCCGGCGGATCTTGGCTCCCGACCCTCCCGGGAAGACATGGAAGAAAGAAGCCGCCGGATGCGGGAATTTTCCACCACGAGGTCAGGCCTGACGACGGAAATAGCGAAGCTGAACCGCAGGCTTACCATGCCGCTTGATGCGATCAAGGTCGCCCAGATCGCGACGCTTGCCACGCCCGAAGCACCGGCAAAAACCGCATCCGAACTACAGAATACGATATTGGCTGGCAGCGATGGCACGGTTCGCGCGGTTCGTCACGGGGACCAGTGGATTTCCGCAAAGGAGGTGCTGGACGGCATTTCGGTCACGCCTACCGAGGTGGGGCTCGAAGTCTACGGAAGCGAGAGGGAGGTGAACGTTTCCTGCAAGGTCCAGTGGAAGCTGCCAATCGGGATCCCGGATTGCGTGATGCTCGCGGCGACCACCTACCAACTGGAATCCGTGCCGGGCAAGGACCTCGCTGACCGCTTGTCAAAAGTGGCCACGGAGGAGATGTCGCTGTCGAAGGACGTAATGTCCCGATCCATGCGCGCGGAGTGGAATGGAAAGCCCACTTCGCTCTGGATCCGGGTCTTTCCCAAGGGCCATCCCGAGTCTCCCGTGGTCGACGAGATGATCCTATTGGACTATCCCGGACGATTCGCTGCGAAATGGGGCAAGCCTCCCTCGCCGCTCGTAAAGCCGGCGAAAGTGCAGGAGGACTCGCCGGCGAATCTGGTGAAGGAGATGGCGAAGATCGATGCGGGCGGAACCGTGCTCGACCTGATCGCTGCCGGGGATGGCTCGGTTCTGATGGTGAGGACCGACAAGCCGCCTTATTGGAGACCCTTCGATCTCAAGACGGGAAAACCGGGCGATGCCCCATGGAAGGCCGGACCTGACACGCTCCTAGCCGCGCAGGCGGGGAAGGTCTATCTGGTCGATCGCAAAACCTCGGCGGTGGAAATCTGGGATCTGGCGTCCGGGCAACGGACGGGCCTCCAGGTCTTGCAGCTTGAAGGCTCGGTGGTCGCGGTGGCAGCGCCGATGTCGGCGGCGAATGCGCCCCTGCTGGTGGCCACTGACAAGACCGCATCCTTTGTCGATCCCCAGAACTTTGAAGCCATCCCGAACGGCTTTGACATGCACGAATGCTTCACCAGCGAGCACCTCGATTACCGCCGTCTGGCCGCGGTCGAGCCCGCTTCCCTTGTCCTCAGAGCCTCGCGTGATGGCGCGCTCTACACCGTGTCGGG
Source organism: Luteolibacter sp. Y139 (assembly GCF_038066715.1). Lineage (NCBI taxonomy): Bacteria > Pseudomonadati > Verrucomicrobiota > Verrucomicrobiia > Verrucomicrobiales > Verrucomicrobiaceae > Neoluteolibacter > Neoluteolibacter soli. Next base: position 590,259 of record NZ_JBBUKT010000003.1, read on the forward strand.
AGATCGGAAGGACGAGCCAGAAAGAGAACCCTACACCTACAGCGTCACGCTCGATCCGTCGGGGCTCACCACTGTTAACAATGCCTCCCAAAGGACCTTGAGCGGCGGTGGACGTCGTCTGTCGGAGTCGCTCGACGATCATGGTGGCGGCCAACTTCAGCTCAGGGCACAGCCGAGCGGCCGGCCGTTTCCCGGTTCCCCGGGTTCTATTTCCTTCATGGAGCCGCGTGATCGAAAGGAGATCGCGGAACTGCGGAATCCCCCGTTCATTCCGCCGACCCGGCACGCGGATTCCGGACCGCTGCGCAGCGACCGCGCCATGTATCTGGATACGTCGCAGGGTGTCCTCGTGCTGCCGGAGGAAGATCATCTTCACCTCATCCGCCTCAATTTGCCAAATCAGCCGGCCGCTTTCCCGGAATTCGCTTTCGCAGGCGAGGAGCTCTCGATCCCGCTGCCGCCGGGGCGCGATCCCAGAGTCACCCTGACCCCCAAGGGCATCGTCGTGATTGGCAAAGGAGTCGCCACCTGGAAGGTGCCCGATGACGCCGAAACCCACCAAGTGAGGATCGCCCTCGAGTGGACCGGCGAACTCGGCTCCACCATGACGGACTCGATGGAGTGCCGGATCATCCGGCGGACTCCCGGGCCCGCCATCGTCTCGACGGACGGAAAAACCACTCTTCCCCTGAGGCGGGCTGCGGTGATCCCCGGAGATGCAGGTGTCGCTGGCTTCGCAGGTGCCGGCCAAGTCCTGCTCACCTTGTCCAGCCGGGGTGCGGCGGCATGGAGCATTGCCGATGGAGAGCGATTGTTCTCCGTGGACGGACGAGCGAAAATGCTCTTCGGCGACTTCGATCAACTCTACCAGCTCGGTCACGACGGCGTATTCAAGTCCTTCGACCTGCGGACCGGCGCGATGCTGAAAAAAACTTCCTTCGGAAAAGACAGCGGCCTGAAGGGCTTGGCTGGTATCACGACCGGGATGGCCAGCCGCGGCTCGCTGCTGGCGGTCGAGCAGGATGGGGCGCAGCGGTATCTCTGCCTGGTGGACCGCAAGACCTTGCAATCGCGGGTACTCCAATTCCCGGAAGACATCCGGCAGAGGTTCTTCAATCCCGACTTCGTTCCCAACATGGACGGCACCACCGTCTGGACCAATCGAGCCGCGGTGATCCGCGATGGCGACCGGCTCACGGTCAAGCCGTTCGATGATGGCCTGTACAACGGCCGGCCGGACGTGAGTGGGCGCTACATCGTGGGGAGTGACTCCATTCTCGATATCAAGGCGATTCCGCCGATAAAAACCAAGTTCGCGAGTTTGCCTGGTTTCGTGCCGGGGATGAGGACCCAGTTCGATGAATCGGGCCGCTATCTCCTGTTTTTCAATCGCGAAGATTCCCAGGTTTGGGTGTCCGTGCGTGATATCGCCAAGCCGGGGCAGGAGCTCTGCAAGCTCACCATTCCCGGCTTCGGCGGAGATGAACCGAGTCTGATCAGCAGCTCTAAAAAGCTGATTTGCAAGCTTACCCGCGATGAACAGGGACTCGGCATCTACGACCTCGATATCCCTGCCATGGTGGCCAAGCTGTCCTCACGTGCGGACAAACCCTGATGCCTCCCCAACTCATCATGAATGCCATGAAGATCGCCCGCTGGCTCATCATACCGCTCTTCGCATCGGGCGCGACGGCGCAGGTGAAGGACGCCACGAAGTTGTTCGAGGCGCTGGAACCTTCCGTGGTGCTGATCAGCGACGAGGAAGGCGGCGGTAGCGGGGTGGTGCTTTCCGCCGATGGGATGATCCTGACCAACGCACACGTGGCAGGAGCAGCGCTGCCACTCACCGTCTCGGCGATCGTGGAGGAAGGCGGCAAGACCGTGCTCAAGAGCTTCCCCAATGCCGAACTTCACAAGGTTCACGCGACCAGCGATCTGGCCTTGTTGAAATTGACCGCACCGGGTTGCCGTTTTCGCCCGGCCAGCTTGTCCAAATCGGAAGACGATACCAAGACGGGCGGCACCTGCTATGCCTTGGGATTCCCGTTTCTGCCGGGCCAGAACAAGCCCGCGATTACCATCACCAAGGGCATCATCAGTTCCGCCCGGCGGATGGTGGGCGAGCTGCCCTACATTCAGCTCGATGCCGCCCTCAATCCCGGCAACTCGGGTGGCGCGCTGGTCAATGACAAGGGGATCCTCATCGGCATTCCAACCTTGCGGATCGAAGGAACCGAGCGGATCGGCATGGCCACACCGATAGCGGGTCTGAAGATGGATCAATTCGTGGATCCCAAGGATCGCAAGGGAGATCCGCAGGAGGCCAGGCGCCTGTCGAATATCGCGTCCGCGCTCACTCTGAGGGACGCGCTCTCGCTGGGCTTCGACGACGAAGCAGCTGCGCTCGCCCTCTACCTGCAGCGGCAGGCGATCGCCTTGGAACCGAACAATCCGGAATGGTCGATCGCCATCTCCTCGATGTACCTGCGCTTCGACAAAACCAACCTGGCACGCGCCTATGCGGAACAAGCAGTCAAGCTGGCTCCCAAGTCGCTCAATGGCCGGCTGGGACTGGCGGAGCTGTTCGATGCACTGAAGGAACCCGAGAAAGCGGCGGCCCAGCGCATGGCAGGGCTTCCCCTGCTCACGGACTCGACCGAACCAGAACTCCGCAAGAACCTCTTCGAGAAACTGGCGGAGAACTTCCTCGCGACAGGCCAACCGGTGAGGGCGCTTTACATGTTGTCATGGTCGGGGCTGACGACCCCTGCGGATGCCGGCCCCGCCCAGAGGCTGGCGCTGCAAACGGCGGAACGCTCGGTGCCGCAAGCCCTGCTGCGCGAGATCATGGACAAGAAGACGGGCCATAGCCTCGAGGACATGGAGGCCATAGTCCGCAGGGCCGCCACCGCCGGACCCGTCACTCCCCTCCCTGTGGAGCCACGGGACGACACGGGCAAAAAAACGGGGGCGTCAACCGTGGTCACGGAAGTTCATTTCAAGAATGGCGTCGAAGTCCGCATGGCGGATTCACCGCCGGGAGTCACCTTCAACCGTGAGAAAGGCACCGTGGAGTGGACGCCGCCGCCCTTCTCGCGGGTTGCGGAAGCCCGCGTGCTATTCGCGCTCAAGAACCCGGATGGGAACGAGGAACTGGAGGTGGTGGTGCTTCGCCGTAACTAGTTGCCGCGCGCACAAGGACCGCGATCAAGGCGCCGCCTTCCAGGTGACGCCTGACTGACGTAACGGACCTTTCCGATGAGGCTCCGAAACGTGACGAAGCTCAGTCAACCGGAGGCCGGGCTTGCACCACCGCACCGGATGGCGCTGCATGTCATCCTCCATGAGCGCCGATCCTCCCCCCATCCGGCCGCGCCGCCCGGTATTCGTCACCGTCATCGGGTGGCTGTTCATCGTGGCGGGGACGCTGCTGCTTCCGATCAGCGCGATCTCCCTGGTGATGATCGTGGCGGGCAGCTACGGAACGGCTTCCACGGATCTCACCGGCTTTCTCAGCGTGATCGTGGCTCCGCCAGTCGCAGTCGCGACGGGCATCGGACTGCTATGCCGCTGGAGCTGGGCACGGCCGGTCGCGGTGCTTCTGTTAGCTTTCCTCATCGCGCTGAATGTCCGCGACCTGCTGAATCATCGCTCCACCACGGAAACCACCGTCGACCCGTCGGGCTTGCGAACGACGGTGCTGGCGTCGCCGCCGAATTACCACAGCGTGCCTCTCATCGGGATTGGAGTGGTCCTGATCGCAAGGTTGCTTGTCGGGTTTCCCCGGGGTGCTGCTTCCGCCGCACGCAAACTATCCACTCCAGCGCCGGAACGCGACTGGCGAGTCGGACACCGCGGCCGCGACGGCATGTACTACGAAGAGCTGCAGGGCGGCACCTGGCAGCGCATTGATATCGACGGCGAGATGCTGATGGGCCGTGCGCATCATGTGATCTATTTCGCCTCGCCGGAAGCATGGCAGCGCTATCCCGAGTGGGCGCGTCACCGCCGCGAGGAAATCATCGCGCGCATCAAGGGCGAGTTCCGGCCGCCGGACTACGAGTATGGAGACGGTGGCTCGACCCCGGCCGCTGTCCCGGTCTCGGTTCCGCCAAAAACCACGCAGCAGCAATGGGGCGCGCTGGCCCTGTTCGTCGCGATCCTCCTCGCCCTTGCCGCCGGGATGGGATGGCTGGTGAAAAGCGGGCTGGAGCGCGAAACCACGTGGTTCCCCGCCAAGCGCGCAAGCATGCAGCGCACGGTGACGAAGCAGGCCGAGCCGACGACCTACTGGATTTCGATCAGCCTTTATGCCGCCATCGGCCTCAGCTCCGGCGGGCTCGCGCTGTGGATGCTGAAGGAAGGACTCCGGTCCGGACGGCGGTAAGCCTGCCTCCGGATCAGGACTCGCGAGATTGCTTACTTGGCCGGAGGTACGACGACGGTTTCCACCGTTGAAGTGGAAGCGTATGCGGGTCGGGGGCAGCGGCTGCCGTGGTTCGAGTAGCTCAGCAGGCAGCCATCGCGGCTGTATCGCAGCTCCCGCTCGGTGCCCGGAACCAGATTGATGCCCTTGTAGCTGGGATACTCGGAGTAGTCCCAAGCGCCCGCCTTGACCTTCCAGGTGAACCAGCCATCCCAGGTGAACCAGCCGTCCTGCGCCGATGGCTTCTCCTCGACGAGAAGAACCGCGGTGTCCGACCACGGCTCCCGCGCTGCAACTTCGGCCTTCGCGCGGATCAGGATTTCCCGCTGTGTGGTGAGGCTCCCGCAGCTGGCGAGAAGAACAGGAAGGGGAAGAAGAAGGAGTAGGCGCATGGCTGGAAGGGGTGCAGGGTTGGTCGCTGCCGGGCGTGTCCTCCATGGAGCTGCCCGAAGCACTAACAACTAGTTCAGGAATCGCCCCCATGCCAGCTGAAATCGGGACGCTGGCAAGGCAGAACGGGGATCCGAACAGGCACCTTCTTCAAGCGCGCAGGGTTGAAATTTGACATTTCCGTGTATTTCGGGCATCCGAGAGGGCGTGGACGAGCCGTCCTACCAACCGACCGACCCGTCCGAAGAAGAACTCCGGGCGATTCTGGAGAGGCGCGAGCAGGTGCTGGCCATGCAGCAGCACAATCTCGGGCGGATCGTCACGCGCGTCGTTGTCGCGCTCATCGCCCTCGCCCTCATCGGCTTCTTCAGCTCCAGCGAGAACCGGGAAATTGTCGCCTCCCTGTTCCGTGAACCGGCTCCCGAGCCCGTCCTTCCTCCTGCGCCCCCCCGTCTCCCCACCGATGTGGGGCTCGGGCCGGCACCTGCCAAGCCAGCGGCCGGACAAGTGGAAAGCGCGTCCGACGAACTTCTCCGGACCGCCACCAACGCCAGCGCCGGCCCTTTGATCTCGCCGGAATCAATTTCGTCGGACGGAAAGATCATCAGCAAGGAAGACATCGGATTCGCATCGGAGTTGCTGAACTTCGCTGAAGGCCCCCGGACGCAACGGGCGAAGCAGAAGGATAAATAAATGAGCGGCCTGTCGCCGGTCGCACACGGCCTGCTTTTTCTCGCCGGATTCGCCGGTGGTTTCATCGATGCCATTGCCGGCGGTGGCGGCCTGATCACGGTGCCGGCCTTGCTCGCGACGGGCATGCCGCCGCAGGTCGCGCTGGGGACGAATAAGCTGCAATCGTCCTGCGGCACCGCGATCGCCGTGTGGCGCTACTCCAAGGCAGGCCTGACCAAATCACCGGGGCTGTGGCTGGCCGTCGCTCTCTCGTTTCTCGCGAGCATGGCCGGAGCGCAGGCGGTCAGCGTGCTGAACAAGGATCTGCTCAAGCAGCTCATCCCGTGGTTGCTCGCGGCGGTGGCGATCTACACTGCGCTCAACCGGCGCTTCGGCATCGATAGCGGGAAGCAGAAGATGTCCCCGGTGATCTTTGCGATCCTCTTCGGCATCGTGATCGGCTTCTATGACGGGTTCTTCGGTCCGGGCACCGGGTCATTCTGGACGCTGGCAACGGTGGCTCTGTTAGGTCTCGATTTGAAAGGAGCCACCGGCTATACGAAGGCGGCCAATCTCGCCAGCAACCTGGGGTCGCTGGCCATTTTCCTGAGCCACGGCTCAGTCCACTTCAGCGCGGCTGGCGCGATGATCGGCGGGCAATTGATCGGTGCGAGGCTGGGCGCAGGTCTGGTCGTCCGCAAGGGAGCGGGATTGATCCGGCCCGTGTTCCTCGCCGTCGTCTTCGCGATGACGGCGAAGCTGCTGTGGGATGCGCTGGCTCGTTGAGATCGTTCCTTCTTACTTCGCGGCACCGCTCCACTTGAGCTTCTGAGTGGCGTGGCCCTTGACCTTCACGATCAACTTGCCGGGCTCAGCGCTCTCGACGCCTTCCACGCGGACCTTCGCCTGATCACGGGTGAGTTCCACCACCGGAGGACTGCCACTCACCGTGACCTTTTCGGAAAGCGCGATGTGGAAGGGGGCATCGCCGCCGCCATTGTTGGTGAATGTCCACTCCATCGAGTCGTCCTGACAGGCGATCTCCAGGCAGAATTCATTGTCGCGGCACTCGATGCGGTTGGGTCCGGTCATTTTCACATTCGGCAAGGCGCGTGGGCCAAAGCCGCCGGGCATCGAGGTGCCGCCGCCGGGTTCCATGGAGAGGAACTGCTTGCCACCGGCAATGAGGCTGGCGACGTGACCCAGCTCGCTGGTCTGGATCTGATAACCCGGGCTGATCAAGCGATAGATCGCCGGCAGCGGCTGGAAGGCGAGCGAGTGAGGAGCGAGCGTATCCGTGCGGAACAATGAAGGAGGCAGGCCTTCGCCATTGACGAGGTTGGCGTCCGGCAGGCCACCCCATGCGAATCGTACGGTCTTGGGTGCGGCGACGCTGGCAGCTGTTAGAGTGACGCGAGACCCGTCGGCGATGGCATCGGCGAAACGATAGTCGCCATCCTCTCCAGCAATCGCGAACCCGCGGATCGGGCCGCCGGTGCTTTTCACCGGCTGGTCGAAGGTCACGACGATGCTCTTTCCTTCCACCTTCACGTCCTTCATCTGCGGACCACGGGCAATGACGTTGGAGCCAAAGACTTCCTTGCGGGCGAGCAGGGACAAGCGACGGCCGATCTCTTCCTTTTCCACGGGATGAAGGTCGAAGCCATTGGTCGTGTCATGGGTCACGGCGAGATGCACGCCCTTTGAATCCGCGCAGCCCTTTGCCTGCGCCTCACGAAGCCAGCTGAAGTCGAGGCCACCCATGTTTCCGGAGAAAGCCGGCAGCTGAACGATGAAAAACGGCAGCTCCGGTTGCTTCCATTGTTTGCGCCACTGGGTCGCGAAGTTGGCCAATAGACTCGCGTAGGCACCGGGATGGGCGCCGTTTGATTCGCCCTGGTACCAGAGCACGCCCTTGATTGGAGCGGCGGTCAGCGGCGCGATCATGCGGTTGAAAAGATGGCCGGGACTGATGTTGAACATCGAGCCGCTGATCTCGCTCGCCGGGATCGAGGGCAGCGTGCCTTCCGGCGTCCACGCTTCGATGGCGGTGCCACCGAAGGAGCTGTCGACAATGCCAATTGGCACGTCTTTCAGCTTCGGATCATCGCGCAGGTGCAGCGCGAAGCCGGCACCGACGGCGGAGAATTTCTTCAGCGTCTCCGGCGTGGCGTGATTCCACTTCGCACCCGGATCCGTCTGCGGCTTGTCGGCCCCGGCTTTTGGAATCATGAGGACGCGCAGACGCTCGTCCGCCGCGCCCTTCGCGATCAGTGCGGCACCACCTTGCGCCTCATCGAGGCCCATTTGCATGTTCGACTGGCCGGAGCAAACCCACACGTCTCCGATCAGGACGTCATCAACCTTGGCGGTCGCACTGCCGTCAGAGGCCTCCAGAACGAAGGGCCCGCCCGCGGGTTGCGCGGCGAATTCCGCCCGCCACATGCCATCCGCTCCGACCTTGGCGGACTGCGACTCTTTGCCGAGCGACACCTTCATGGTGCCATTCTCCGGACCACTGCCGGAAACGGTGATGGCAGCATCACGCTGCAGAACCATGCCGGATGAAAACAGAGGGCTGAAGGCAGCCGGCGCGGCGAAAGTGACGGACGATGCTGCCATCGCCAGAAGGGTGGAACGAAGTACGAGAGTCATCGGAAGTTCAATTTTTCTGCGCGGGCTTGAGCGCCGGATCATCGAGGTCGAGGCGATAGGCCATCTGGTTGTAGTCGTAGCGCGGGGTCTTGATCTTGTTGTCGGTGAAACTGGTGGTGTAGGTGCCTTCGAAGATCAGCACCGGTTCATCCGGAGAGGTGAGCTGCCAATCGATCTGCACGTTGTAGAAGGTGTAGTTCTCGTGCGTCGCCACCTTGACCGCGGGTCCCCACGGGCCTTCGGGTGAATCGCCTTCAAGATACCAAACCTCACCGAACACGGACGGCTTGCCGAACTTTTGTTGGAGAATCATCACCCACTTCTTGCGGTAGCCGCTCCATGCGATCGATGCGGATGACGGCGCGATGTCGCCGCTGCCATCAGCGGTTTTGAAAGACTTCACCGGCTCGATCGCCTGCCACTGCGCGCGATCCTTCCATGCCTCGTAGGTCGCCGGGCATTTGAAGTTCGCTGGGCCGTTGAAGTAGACCCAAGTCTTGCCTTTCTCATCCTTCCACAGCACCGGATGGCCATCGGGATAAGGCTTCGGCGGATTCGGCTCGGCGTCACTGCGTTTCCAGAAGGTCGAAACGATGTCGAACTTCTGAGTCGCATCATTCCACTCCGCGAGGCCGAAGGAGGACGCCTTCATCATGTCGGCGATCTTCGACCAGGTGGCGACGAGGTGCTCCTTGCCCTCCTTGTCCGGCAGCGAAATGAAACCGGACAGCCAGACCGGCCCCGGGCCTTCCACCTCGATCGTGCCACGGGGGATGCCTTTGTCATTCGTGACGTAGTCGTAGACGATGCCAGTAGGCGGCTTGAGGGCTGCCAGCGGTTTGAGGGCGCTGCTGGCCACGGGTGTGTTGAAGATGCCGAGCGGATAGGCGGGCAGGTTGGTATCGCCCCACAGCCACATCAGCTTGCCCTTGTAGGTGGCGGTCTGGACGGTGTCCGAGCCGAGCACGCCGCTCTCCTTCCACTTCGGGAAGCCGCCGAGCTTCTGGCTTTCGGCGAAGATCCCGCCGCCCGTGAGCCTGCCGAGCCGCTTGGCGATCTGCTTGCGCTCGATCTCGATCTTGAAGGTGCCGCCGGGCTTGGGGGTGAAGCGGAGGCCCCGATTGCCGAAGCCATCCTTGTTCAGCTCGTAGCCGTGGGAATGCACGGTCAGCCAGGTCTCGCGGCCCATGAATTCGGGAGCATCGAAGGCGACCACGCCGGCATTGTCGGTCACGAAGGACTCGTCATTGGTAGTGGTCAGCTGCACCAGCGGCACCGGCCAGCCATTCGATTTGTCCACGACCTCGATCTTGCAGGGTTCCAAGGCATGAGAAGCCGAAACGAGCGCTGCGAGAGAGAGGACGAACTTTAAAGGCATGGCGGATGGGTGGACGGGCGCGACCGATACGACTGCCGCGCGGCCATTTTTCAAACGATGACCGGATTTCAAACGAGAATGCCATCAAGGGGTTTGGGAGCGCGATTTACCGGATCTTAACAATTTTCCCGCTGGGGCACATCATCTCCTAACAACCAAGGCCCACGGTGCCCCCATCCTCCGATGAAAGCGACTCTTCTCCTCAGCGTCCTCATCCTCGGCACCGCCGCCGCGGACCCGCAGCTCAGCTCGTGGTACACCGCCCGCAGCGGCAGCTACGCGCGGATCTACACCAGCACCGGCAATCAGGGCACCGGCACCACCTCCACCACTTGGTCGCGCGGCACCGGCGTGCAGAGTTCGCCGGTTTACGCGGGGCTGCATGAGATCGATTACTCGAACGACTGGGTCTACATCCGCACCACCGGGCTGGCAGGGCACATCATGGGACCGTGGTACCTCGATGCGGCGAAGTCGCAGAACTTCCCGAACTTCCCCGCGAACACCGCGACGATCTACCGCATTCCGCGCAATCCGGTGATCCCGCCCACGACCAAGACGGCCACCGGCCTCGGTGCCTCCGGCTACTATGTGAATGGCGTGGCGATGTTCGACATGCGCGATGCCTTCTCTTACTCGACTTCGAATGGCCAAGACGCGACGCCCACGAATGGCATCACCGGCGACGGCATCTGGAATCGCGAAGCCTATCACAATGAATCGGTGACCTTCGACGCCGGCTTCGCGCATCAGGCAGGCAGCCAGTATCATTATCACGCCCAACCGCCGGGCCTGCGTTACCAGCTCGGCGATCACGTCGCCTACAACGCGTCCACCAATGTCTACACGGAGATGCCGGGACTGCCGACGACCCACTCGCCGATCGTGGCGTGGGCGGCTGACGGCTTGCCGGTTTATGGGCCCTACGGTTACAGCGATCCTAACAATGCGTCCTCGGGGATCCGTCGCATGACCTCGGGCTTCCGGCTGCGAAGCATCACCACGCGCACCGCCCTGCCCGCATGGGCGCAGCGGGTGCAGAACAAGACCACCCTGACAGCCTCGCAGTATGGCCCGGCTGTCTCCACTACCTACGCGCTCGGCCACTACCTGGAAGACTACGAATACAAAGGCGACGTGGGATTCACCTACGGCACTGACTTCGATCTGAACGAATACAACGTCCGCTACTGCGTGACGCCGGAGTTTCCTAACAAGACCTGGGCCTACTTCCTCACCATCGCCGCCGACGGAACGCCGGCCTATCCCTATGCCACGGGTCGCCAATACTATGGCACGCCTAGCGGTGGCGCCGTGGGTTCCATTTCAGAGTCCGTCACGACCCATTGGCAAGGGGGGCCGAACAAGCAGGAGACGGCAGAATCCGTCACGCCGTCTGCCGCGAACAATGACGTCGAGATCACGTGGAGTGCGGTGGAAGGAGGAACCTATCAGATCACCGCTGGCGATACCCCTTCTACCGACCAGAACGTTTCCACCCCCACCCTGAGCGGCTCGGACAAGCTTGTTTACAAGGACACAGGCGCGCGGGCCTCGCATGCACGCCGCTTCTACCGTGCCAACCGCACCGCGCTCGCTTCCTTCGACAGCAATGGCTTCAACTACACGCCACCGGGTGGAGGTACGGGTGGGACCGTCAGCTTCACCTTCACCTTTCCCACCAACCCGATGTTGCCGCCGCAGAATGCCATCACCTCGATCACGGTGGGTGGTGTCACCACCTCGATCACGAGCTATACCCAGGGAACCGGCAGCGCGACGCTGAGCTTCAACAATAGCACCCTTTCCTCCGGCACCGCGTATCCGGCCATCCTCACCTTCACCCCGCCCGGCATGACGACGCGGACAGTGACATCCACGAACAGCTACACGCGCTGAGCGGATTCAGTGGTCGCTGCTCCCTGGCGCACCGGCGATGTCGTAGAGAAAGATGCCGTAGCCGACACCTGCGGCATCTTGCGTCTTCGCGAGCTGGAAGGCGATGAACTTGCCGTCATCGCTCACGACCGGGTTCGAGGCCTTGAAGCCGGGGGTGTCGCTGAAATAGGTGAGCCGCTCGTAGTTGCCGCTGCCATCCAGGGCGAGCTTCCAGAGGTCGACATTGCCCGAGCCCTTGTGGTTCTGCTTGTCACACTCGACCAAGGTGAAGCGGCCATCGGGAAAGACGCCTTCGGGCTCGTCATACTGCCCGGGAGCGTTGGAGAGGTTGGTGACCTTCTTCGTGGTGAGGTCGATGCTGGCGACGTCGGTGCCTTGATGGCCGTACGCGCTGAAAGTTAGCACGCGCTCGTCGGGCGACACGTAGTTCTGTGTTTCCATCGTGCAGCGGAAGGGCAGATCCTTGCTCTCGATGATGACCTGCTGGTTCGCCAGCTTTGGCTTGCCATCTTCCATGACGATATCCGCCTCCAGCATCCGCGAGCTATCGCGTTCCATCTCTTCGGGATACTCGGCGGCGACGTGGGTCCACGCGATGTGCATGCGCTTGCGCGAAACGGCGGCTCCTTCACTGCACTTGGTGCCGAGTGGTACAGGACGTTTGGTGCCGCTTTTATCCAGTACCGAAAGCCAGCACTGCGTGCGCGCCTCACCAATATGGGCGGGGTCGAACTGCTCTGGCCCGGACAGGAGGATGTCGTCATTCGCGAGGTAGGTCGCCCGGGTGTAGCCGTGGTGCGGATAGTGCGAGGTGAGGTTGCGGATGCGCTTGGTCGCGAGATCGAGCTCCATCGCATCACCGAAGGTCTTCGAGAGAAACAGGACCTTGGTGCCATCGTGTGAAAAGTCAGCACGTTCGCCGAACCACGTCAGCCGCGTGATGTGCGGCGGCAGATGATCGGCCGGGCTTTCAGGCTCGGCGGACGCAGAAACGATTCCGGCAAGCACCGCGGTACAGATCAGGGCCCGGCTTTTCATGGTTCCGCCATTGGAGCCGAACATGGGCTCAGGTCAAGGCCACCGCAGGGCAGCAACGTCCCTACTCTCCGACAGGCTCGAAGAACACCTGGCAAAACCCGCGTCCGCCCGCCGGCGTGAGGGACACCGATTGCTCCGCCCGCTGCTGCGGCGTCATCGCCTCGATCTGTGCCCGCGTGAACGTGACGACCCGATTGGCCGAATCCGCGAGATTGGAAAGACCGCCACTACGATGCAGATAGTAGTTTCCCAGGGGCTTCAGCCCGGGAAGATGCACCACGATACCACCTCCGGAAGCTTCGCAACGAACGCGAAACGCGAGGTCGTCGGCGGGATCATTCGGGTCGAGTTGAAGTTCATACTCCGCCAAGTTGTTGGCACCACCGCCGTCCGAGTCTCCGGCGGTCTGCCCGGCCAAGCCGTGCTGGGCGAGCCATTCCTCAAAGGTCGGCGCAACCACGACCGTCGGTTTCGTGAAGACCTCGATGCCGGATAGCACCGGGTTATTCGTCCCGTGCAGGAAGCCGATATTCAGCTGCCCGTCGGTCACTGTTACAGGAACTTCCACCGCCAGTGCCGTGTTCGCTCCGACGCGGGCGAAGATGTCGAAATCGTCCACCGCCAATGCGCCCTCGGCGGTAATATCGAACACGCGTCCGCCGACAAACGAAACGCTGGGCACGACCTCCACGAAATGCAGCACCACGCGGTAGTCGCCATTCGGCACGGCCAGCCCGTAGGTCAGCTCAGGGGCGGAATCGCGGTCGATGCGGCGCTTCTGATAGAGCGCTGGCTTGTCGGTGCCGGTGATAATGGCGGTGTTCGTATCAGTGTAACCTGTGTTGGAACCGTAGTCCGCCGCCCAAGTGTTTCCCTGAGGATCCACATATGAGGCATTGCTTCCCACATTCACCCGCAACAGCGCGGAAGGACTAAGCGTCGGGGTGGCGGTGATGGTGGCCGCTGTGGATTCATTTCCTGCGGCATCGATGGCTCTAACGTCGTAGGTGTAGGCTGTGCCATTGGATAGACCCGCGTCGGCGTAAGTGAGGGCACCGACCGTCGCGATCGGAGTCGGGTTGCCGTTGCGGCGGATGCGGTAGCCGGTCACGCCCACCTCATCGGTGGATGCATTCCATGTAAGCTGGACGGTGCCATTCCCAGTGTTGGCATTCAGGGAGCCGGGCCGTGTCGGCGCCACGGTGTCGGCAGGTGTGGTGACGGACAGCGATGCCGCGCCGGAGTGATTGCCTGCGGCGTCGTAGGCTTTCACTTGGTAAGTGTATAAAGTTGAAGGCGAGCGGCCGGTGTCAGTGAAGGTCGTCTGCTGGGTGGTTCCGATCTCCGTCGCTCCACGATAGACTCGATAGCCAGCCACGGCGACGTTGTCGGTGGATGCGGACCAGCCAAGGGTCACGCTTGCGGCAGTGGCCGAATTGACGGCGAAATTTCCGGGCACGCCAGGAGCCTCGGTATCGCTGGAGCCCGAGCCGCCGGGATCGTAATCAATCGTGAGGATGTTAGAGCACGAGCTGCGGTCGCCGCTGCCGTCCACGAGCACGGCGGAGAGCACTTTGATTCCCTCTGGAGCATCGGCATGGGCCAAGGTAGCCACCACATCGACGAATCCACCGGCACCGATCGTGGCCGTATTGAAACCATAAGCGACCGCCTTGTTCGTCTCATACGGTTCGACATCGTAGCCACTGCCGATGATGTGGAGCTCGGTGTGTACCACCCACAGTCTCACCGTGGCTCCCGCGGGTCCGGTGACGCGCACCGTGGGATAGGAATTCACGGTGAAAGGCGATGTCTTTCCCGTCACCGCGATGGTTGGCGTGGCCAGATTGGATGCGGACAAGACGCCCTGCGACATCTTGTTGCTGTTAGAACTTCCGGTGACGCCGCCCATGCGCACGACTCGCGTAGTTCCATTGTCGAAGGTGACCGTCACGGTGGCTCCAATGACCTCCAGCCCGGAAACGCTTGCCGCGTGATCCGGCCCCGGAGGAGGTGCGCCCTTCACGCTGGTGGGATCGATGTCAGAGGAAAAGGTCATCGTTTTCCCCGCGCCAAAGGATACCCCGGCGCCGAAGTCGACGCGAAGGACATCGTAGCCATCCGCGCTGCCGATGCCATCGTGCGGCGACTCGAAGGCGTGGGTGGGCGTGCCAGTGCCGGAAAATGAATCGAGCTGGAATTCCTTGCCATCCGGATCACCCGCCGTGCCCGCGGGATCGAAGACGACGTCCGGCAGGATCGCGGTGCTCAGGTCGATCTTCGCGGAGAGGATCTTCTCACCGGAGGTCGACAGGTTCTCTAACTGGAACGATCCGCCGGTGTTGGTGCTGGAGGTTTCGAGACTGCCGCTGCCGCTATTGATGGTAAGCCGCGCGGCGGCAGCACCTTCACTAACAACGGGAGCCAAGGACAGGATCGCGGCCAACAGGCCAAGCCGGTGAAACGGCACGGTGGATGGGAAAAGCAGTTGGGGGGACAGCTTCATGGGGCCCGGCGGGGGGAAGCCGGTGAAGGGATCATTTCCCGAAACCGCGGCAATCGCAAGCAGCGTCCGGACAAAAGCCCATTCTTACTTCCGTTTGCGCTCCAGGGAATGTGGACCTATCCGTTTCCCACCATGAAGCCACTCCACCCTTTGCTTTTTGCCACGCTGGGAAGCTTTGCCCTGCTGGTCGGCACGGTCGACGCCAAGCCGGATAAGGAGAAGGACAAGGGAAAAGGCGGGGACAAGCACGCCGAGAAGGGCAACAAGGGGAAGCCTGACAAGAACGACAAGCAGGAAGAGAAGGCCGACAAGCATGCGGCCAAGGACGAGGAAAAGGGCAAGAAGCCGAAGTTCAAGGATACCGAGCGCACCCGAGTGGTCGGCTACTTTGAAAACTATCGCAACGAAGCCCACGGCCTGCCGCCGGGATTGGCGAAAAACCTTCGCCGCGGAAAACCGCTGCCTCCGGGCTGGCAGAAGAAACTGCAGCCCGGCCTGGTCATCGCGGATGACTGGTGGGGCGACTTTTCGCCGGTGCCCTACGAATGGTTCCCCGACGTGGAAGTCGTCGCGGACACGCGTCTCTACTGGTACGGCGACCGCATCGTCCGGGTCTATGAACCGCGGCGCGAGATCATCGATGTCATCGTCGTTCCGACGATCCACGTCGATTGGTGACACGGGCCGCTTGCAAGAGACCGCGCACCGGAGGCGTATCGCCGCGCCTGACGGATGAAACATCGAACGACTTTAATCACGGCCTTGGTATTCGGAGGCCCACTGACTTTTGCCGCGGAGCCGGTCGACACGATCAATCCGCTCTCCGGCACCGATGGCGATACCGAGTTCTCGCGCGGCAATACGGTGCCAGCCATCGTCGCTCCCTTCGGGATGACAACGTGGGCTCCGCAGACCGATGAATCTGTCTCGCCCTTCTATCAGATGAAGCACAAGCAGTGGGAAGGCATCCGCGCGACCCACCAGCCGAGCGTGTGGATCCGGGACTATGGCGACTTCCTGGTGACGCCCGTGGTCGGCGAATGGAAGGGCACGCGAAAGAGCCGCGCGTCTGCCTTTTCGCATGAGAAGGAGACGGCGAAGGCCTACTACTACTCGGCATGGCTGGATCGCTATGAAACGAAGGTCGAGCTGGTGCCGACGGAGCGTTGCTCGCTGATGCGGTTCACGTTTCCTACCACTGATCAGGCCGCAGTAGTTTTCGACAACGAAGGGGAGGTGGAGGAATTCGATCCAGCCCATCGCAAGATCCGTGGTGCGGCGCGACACGTCACCTTCGGCGCACCGGGCGGCTTCGCGATGTACTTCGTGGCCGAGTTCGATGATGCTTACACCGCCTTCGAGATTGAGAAGAAGGAGAAGAAAAGCACGGCTGCGGTGCGCTTTAAAAGCACCGGCAAGGCGGTTGGCATGAAGATCGGCACGTCTTTTATCAGCTACGAGCAAGCGGAGCTGAACCTGCGGCGCGAGCTGCCTGATTGGGATTTCGATGCCGCTCGTGATCGCTCAAGGGCGACTTGGGCGAAGGAGCTCGCCACGGTGAGCATCAAGGGAGCCAACGAGGACCAGCAGAGCATCTTCTACACGGCGCTCTACCGTTCACTGCAGTTCCCGCGGATGTTCCATGAGCCGGACGAGAGCGGGAAGATCCGGCACTACAGTCCCTTCGCCAATGGCAAGCTCTTCGATGGCACGCTCTATACGGATAATGGCCTGTGGGATACCTACCGGACCGCCTTCCCTTTCCTCGCCCTCTACTATCCGGATCGTAGCACGGATATCCTGAATGGCTGGCTGAATGCGTATCGCGAGGGCGGCCGTCTGCCGAATTGGCCGAGCCCGGGCAACCGGCCGTGCATGATCGGCTCGCACAGCGACTCGATCCTCGCCGATGCGTGGGTAAAGGGATTGCATGGCTTCGATCTCAAGGACGCCTATGCCGCCGTGCGCAAGAACGCGACCGAGAATGATGCCCAGGGCTGGGCCGGCCGTGACCACCTCAACGAGTACCTCGCCAAGAGCTACATCCCCATGGATGCGCGCAAGGAGGCCGCGACTTCCTGCACTCTGGAATACGCCTACGATGACTACTGCGTCTCCCGCCTCGCCAAGGCGATGGACCGGCAGGATGACTTCAAGCTCTTCAGCGAGCGTGCCCGCAACTATCACAACGTGTGGGACCCGCAGACCGGCTTCATGCGCGGCAAGATGGCGGACGGCTCGTGGAATGAACCTTTCGATCCGCTCGCCTGGGGTGGGGCCTATGTGGAAGGCAATGCGTGGCAATGGACGTGGTCGGTGATGCACGACCCCTATGGACTGATGAAGCTGCTAGGCGGACGCGAAGCGATGGCGAAGAAGCTCGACGACCTCCTGTCCATGCCGACGACCTCGGTAGTCGGTAGCTATGGCCACAAGATCCACGAGATGCGTGAGGTCGAGCACGCGAAGATGGGCCAATACGCGCATGTCAACGAGCCCTGCCATCACGTGCTCTACTTCTACAACCACGCCCGCCAGCCGTGGAAGACGCAAGCGGCTGTGCGACGCGTGATGGATGAGCTCTACGATCGCAATGGCATGATCGGCGACGAGGACACCGGCCAGATGTCCGCGTGGTACGTTTTCAATGCGGCCGGGTTCTATCCCTTCTGCCCGGGCAATCCGAACTACCTGATTGGCAGCCCGCTGTTCCAGGAAACGGCGATCCAGCTCACCGGAGGCAAAACCTTCACGGTGCGCGCCGCAAACAACAGCCCGCAGAACCGCTACATCCAATCGGCAAAGCTCAATGGCAAGCCCTTCACCAAGAACTGGCTGTCGCACGAGACCATCGTCGCAGGCGGCACGCTCGAGTTCGAGATGGGTAGCCAGCCGAACGAAGCGTGGGGTAGCGGCGAGGGTGATGCTCCGCCGGACGAATGGCAGTAAGCCTTACACCTTTAGCGTGCCCTCAATGGAGTCGTCGAGCGTCTTTCCAATGGCGGCTCCGATGAGGATCTTGATGCCGGCGATGGCATTGCCGTGTTTGGTGTCCCAGTAGTAGCCTTCAACGGGCTCTACTTGGATCACGGTGATGCGCGGGTCATCCTTGCCTTCGGTGAACCATGTGCGGATCGCAGGCTCCCACAGCTCCTCGATCTTGGAGTGATCCCTGCTGATCGTCGCGCGGCCCTTCAAGTGCAGGAAGTCCGAGTGGGTCGAAGCTTGGAAGTAGAGCTCCACGGTGGGTAGTGCGCTGAGTTCCTCATTCTTGTGGCTTTCACAGGAGCTGAGGAACCAGAGGTTCCCGTGCTCATCCACCTGCCGCACATTCATCGGCCGCGTGTCGGTCGTGCCGTTCGGGGCCATGGTTGAAAAGAAGCAGTTCGGCGACTTGCCGACGATCTCCTGGATCTTCGCCACCGCATCGAGACCGCGAAGGTCTTCATGGGTGTCTTCCGGTTGGTTCTCGTGGATGGAGTTCATGGAAAATGATTTCGGGTTAGAGCGCTCGCCTTGGAGACGAAAAGCCCATCCTACAAAGGGACGCATGAACCCGTCCTTGTCCAACGAAAGCGATTCCGTGTTCCCCTGTTCTCTATTCCACCTTCACTGATGCGTGAGCGATTGAGAGATTCGGGAAGTTATCCCGAGCGAAGGCGTAGATCTTGGTCGGACCGGTTTCCTTCGGAAGCTGCACCTTGTAAAAGCCGGGCTTGCTGCCGGGTTCGTACTTCAGCGGCTTGGCTGCGTCGCGACGTGCACGGTCGCCGATCCGCTGGTTGTAGTAGAAGCTGACTTCGACGGGATTGTTCTCCTTGTCGATCACATCGAGCCGGACATCGATCCACTCGCCGGGTTTGCGTGGCTTGTCGGGATCGCGCAGCAGGAAGGTATCGATGACCGGCGGCTGATTGACCGGATCCTTTCCGGTGAAGGCCTTGCGGGCGCCCCAGTAGCTGGGGCGGTAGGCGTCGTTGATGAAGAAATCGAGCCAGATGCCGGGGTGGCTGAGCTGGTTGCCGAAGTTGAAGAGGAATCCGCCGGCAAATTGGTCGCCGGATTGTTTCTGCACGTCCGGCCAACCCTTCGCAAAGATCTCGTACTTCTGCTCGTCCTTTGGCTCGGGCCTCACGCCATTGGAATCCGGCTTCAACTCCCACTCGCCGGTCGCGCCGAATTCGCCGAGGAAAAACGGCTTCTTCACGCCGAGCTTCTTCAGCTCTCCCGGCACGGCAAAGACGGCGTAGCCATAGACGTTGATGCCATAGAGATCGAGCGACGGGCAGTGCTTCTCCCAATACGGCACATCGCTGGTCCACGCGGAAACGGAAGCCACCGGGTGATTGGGATCGAGCTGCTTGATCGACTTGCAAACCGTTTCGAGATACTTCGCGTAGGCTTCCTTCTCCGGCTCGGTGGCAATGTTCAGCGTGACCTCATTGCCCACGCCCCAGCCGAGCACTGCGGGGTGATCCTTGAACTTCTTCACCGCATTCAGGGCCGTCTCCATCTGCGCCTGCTTGCCCTTTTCGTCGGTGAGCCAGTTGAAGCTGTCGTCGCCTTCCGCACCGGGGCGGCCGTGGCGCATCCAGATGCCCAGCAGCACCTTCATGTGATGCTGCTCCGCGAGATCGAGCAGGGTCTTGGTGGTATCGCCCGTGCCCCAGGTGCGGAGCGCGTTCACCTCCAGCTCGGCCATTTTCTTGAAATCCTCCGGCTTCGGCTTGTCGGCATAGGTGATGCCGTGAATTTGGAACGGCTTGCCGCCGACCTGTAGCTGGCCGTCGGACACGGTGACGGTTTCGCCCCCGACTGCGGGGAGAGCAAAAAGGAGGGCGGCCAGGGAGGCACGGAGGATGGGAGAGATCATGCGAGTTTCGTGGGTTGTGCAGGAAAGACGTGCCCTCCGCACGCTTTATTGCATAAAATTGCATTTCTCTGGACCAAGCCCCACCGACCGGTTCAGGGAATCGCCTCGACGAGGGATCTTACTTTGTCTAAATGTCTGGGTCTCATTACCTAACCGACGAAAGCCGGAGGTTGCCGGCCCAACCCGTCGGTGGGTCCAACCCATGCCCTCCCCAAATTCCTCGATTCAACCGGGTAACGCCGCGGTTCCATTCCGTCCTGCATTCGGACTCATTCCAGCGCTTCTGGCGCTCGCCTGCAATACGGCCCACGCACTTGATCGAACCTGGATCGGCGGGGATGCCAATTGGGCTGACGGGGGCTCGATCACCAATTGGAGTCCGAACGACGAACCTGATTCAGACGATGTTGCCATCTTCACCAGCCCAAACCTCGTCAATCTTAGCTCCAACAATCTGATCGCCGGTCTCATGCTTTCAGGCTCGGGCGAGCTCTACACCAATTCCTTCGATCTGACGGTTGATGGACTTGTGCAATTGGACGGTGCCAGCCTGATCATCGGCGGTAACACATCGTCGCTCAACGCCGACAACCTCACACTGAACGGCAACGGCTACTTCGAGTTGCAAGGAGGCAACTTGACGCTCGACGAAGAGGTGGGATCCAGCGTGCTGGATATGAACGCCAGCAGCAGCTTCATCGGCAATGGCACGGTGAACTTCGTGGACCTGCCGGGAGCCGTTACCTCCCAGTGGGTCAATGATGGCACCCTGACCGCGCTATCGGCCCCGCTGATCATTTTCGGGGCACCGGTGGTGGGGACGCTTTCGATCTCCAGTTCCAGCGCGAATGCACGCATCGACCTCGACGGCCTCAGCGGAGCTGGCGCGGTGAATGTCAACCGGAACCAGACCCTGGACCTGAACATCCCGCTGCTGGACACCTTCGATGGAACCATCGGCATGTTCCAGAACACGACCTTCGACTCCGCGGCGGCGTGGACCATGTCCAGCGGTACCTTCACCGTGGACAATGGCGCCGTTCCCGCGGTTTTCCCCAATCCCGCCGTTCCCGCCGGGGTGGCCATCGTCAGCGGGGGGGCCTTCACGCTCACCGGCGGCACGATCAGCGTGACTGATGCCGACGGCACGCTGCAGATCGACAGCGGCTTCAATCTTTCCGGCACCGGCACGCTTTCCAACAACGGAACCGTCATTCTCAATGGCACCTCGACCATTGCCTACGCCGCCGGCTACTCGCCCGCATCGTCGTCGCTCCTCAAGATTTCCGGAAGCACGACGGTGAACGAGGCCGCCGGGAACTTCAATTGGGACGGCACCGGCATCGCGTCCACCACGGTGCTCGGCACCGGCTTGCTCTCCATTACCGCCAATCAGGTCGATACCACCGACAATGTCTACGGCGGCACCCTCACCTTGCAGGACAATTCCGATGTCTCGGTCAACGTCGTCGCCAACCTGTGGACCATGGCGGGAACCCTCCATAAGCAAAATGCCGGCAACTCGACCATCAGCGGCGACGCGATGAACGTCACCGGTAGCGTGGTGGTGGATGCCGGCCTGCTTGCCACGCCCGTGACGACGCTATCGCCCGGCGCGAATGTCACCGTCAATGGCGGCATCCTGTCCCTCGGCGGTGGCTCGGTGCTTGCAGGACCCACTTCCATCACCGGTGCGGGCACGATGCGCCTGCTCGGAACCTCGACGGTCACGGCGAATACCACCGTCGATATGAGTACTTTCGACTGGGACGGCTCGGGTACAGGCACTCTTCATACGATCAATGACGGCGTCGTTTTCACCATCAGCACCAGCACCTTCGACGATGACGGCGACATGGATGACCCGATCAACATCGGCGGCATTGGCGGAACGCTTGCGGTGAACAAAGTGCCGAGCTGGACGATGACCCGCACGCTCACCACCAACACCGCGGTATCCGGCATCACCTCGCTCAACGGCAGCTCCCGTCTGATCATGAGCGGGGCCAGTGCAATCTTAAGTGCCAACGGACAGACATCGGTCAACGCACCGCTCACCTTCGGCGCATCCTCCACCACCAACATCGCGGCTGCCGGATTCGTGCGGCTGAACGGCGGCGACAACGTGGCAAACTTGAATCGCATCGAAGGCGGGGTCATCAACGGCCCCGGACCGCTGGTCGCTATCAACACCCGCGTGCTGGATGGCTTCGGCACCATCAACGCTCCTGTCACCTTCCAGAATTCCACCTCGCTGCGGGCCAATGACGGAACGCTCACCGTCAACGGTGCCATCAACGAAGCGAACACCATCGGCACCTCCGACAACGATGGCATCCTCAACGTGGTCAACGCGTGGAATACCAACGTAGCCGCCAATGTGACCCTCAAGGGCGGCACCCTTCAAGGGGGTGCCATGACGGTCGCGAATATCAATGGCATCAACGGTCACGGCACCGTCACCGCAAGAGTCGTCAACAACACCAGGCTCGTCGCATCGGACGCAAGCACGACGCTGATCTTCCAAACCGCCGCCAACGACAACGACTGGGACGGGGGAAGCAATGCCGGACAGCTGTTCGCCCAGAATGGCACTCTGGAAGTACGCGACAACGCGACCTTCACCTTCGGCGGCACCGTGAACGCCAGCAGCGGAGGCAAGGTCTACGCCAGTGGCTTCGGCTTCAACATGGGTGCGGCTTCCTCCATCCTGCTCAGCCAAGGCACCTTCCAGACCGACGAGTCGACCCAGATCAATGGCACAGTGACCGTGAACGGGGCCTCGCCGTCGACGATCCAGGTACAGGTCAATCGGTTCCTCGACTTCAAGACGGGAAGCAACACCACCCTCAATCAGAACCTGACGCTGCTGGGCAACAATATCAGCATCGAGGCTGGTGCCATCTTCTCCGGCAACGGAGCGATCGTGCTCCCCGCCGGCAATCACCTGATCCTGGAAGCGGGTGAGAATGCGAATGTCCTGCTCGATATGCGAGGCAGCTTCCGTCCGTCGGGCTTCGAAACCATCGGACAGGTCACGGTGAAGGACTTCCAAGAGGCCGCCACCAGCGATCTCCTCATTGAACTCACCGGCACCGGCCTCAACCAATACGACCGCGTGTCGGTCAATGGCATCGCGGAAATCGATGGCCACCTCGACATCGACATCGACGGTGGCTTTGTCCCGGCCCTGGGCAACACCTTCAACATCCTCTCCGCCAGCGGTGGAGTGGTCGGGCACTTCGACTCGCTGTCCGTGAGCGGCACGCCGGCCGGACTGACCTTCAAGATCAACTATCTGCCGACCATCGTGCAGGTGGAGGTGATCTCCGGCACGGAGTTCGAAACCTGGATCAACCTTTTCACCTCGATCACCAATCCCGCCGACCGGCTGAGAACAGCGGATCCCGATCACGATGGCATGAACAATCTCGTCGAGTTCGCTTTGGATGGTGATCCGACGACCGGCAAGCCAAGCGGAAAAGTCGTCGCCAAGATCGCCCCCGTGAGCGGCGTGAACGCGCTGACGCTCACCTTCCCGGTTCGCTACGCCAATGAATTCTACGATCCACCGGGCGGTGAGTTCCGCATGATCGGGCTAACGACTCCGACGCTCTATTACAAGGCGCAGGCGACTGACGATTTTGTCAGCTACCCCCTCACGGTGGATCGGCTGACTGGTGCCGATGCCACCGCCATCCAAGCCGGGCTGCCGATGTTGAGCCCGGGGTGGACCTACACCACCTGCCGCAGCCCCGGCCCGGTCGCAGGCGATCCGAGGGAGTTCATGCGGCTCGATATTTCCGAGGGTACGTTCCCGCCGCCGTAGGGCGACCTGCTAGATCCGCACCCCCGCGAGTTTGTCGGGGTTGCGGACGATGTAGACGGCCTTCACCTTCCCTTCTTCAAGGGCGAAAGTCATGGCGCTCAGATTCCCGTCGCCACCGCGTACGAGAACCCCGGGCGAGCCATTGATGCGGACGAAGCGCGCGG
This sequence comes from Luteolibacter sp. Y139, assembly GCF_038066715.1. NCBI lineage: Bacteria > Pseudomonadati > Verrucomicrobiota > Verrucomicrobiia > Verrucomicrobiales > Verrucomicrobiaceae > Neoluteolibacter > Neoluteolibacter soli. The sequence goes on from NZ_JBBUKT010000003.1 coordinate 614,089, forward strand.
GTGGCGGGCCATCGGTGTGGAAACGGCGCAGGCCGATGAACATGCGGGCGATGCGATCCGGGCCGAGGATGGGCAGCAGTGCCGCGCGCACCTTGCCGCCGCCGTCGCTGTAGAGCACGGCGTCATCGGTAAGCTTCGCGATGAGTTCCGCGAGTTCGCCGGTCTGGGTGGCTTGGACGAATTCGCGGACCAGGCGTTCGGCTTCCTCGGTTGCGGTCGGGGTGTGATCCGGCGCTTTGTCGAATCGTGCCTTGGCCCGTGAAACGATTTGCCGGCAGCTGGCTGCCGACTTTCCCACGATGGCGGCGATGGCTTCGTAGTCGTAGCCGAAGGCTTCGCGCAGCAGGAACACGGCGCGCTCAACGGGAGCCAGCTCCTCCAGCAACATCATGAACGCAACACCCAGCGAGTCCGCCAGCGCGGAATCGTCGGAAGGATCGCCGGGCAGGTCTTCTAACAAAGGCTCCGGCAGCCAGATGCCGACGTATTCCTCGCGTTGCCGACGGGCGAGCCGGAGTTGGTCGATGCACAGGCGGGTGATGGTGGTGGTCAGCCACGCCTGTGGTTCGCGGATTTCAGAGGTGTCCGCGCGATGCCAGCGCAGCATGGTTTCCTGGACCATGTCCTCCGCATCCGCCACGCGGCCGAGCATGCGGTAGGCGATGTGGAAGAGCAGGCGGCGATGGTTCTCGGGATCGCTCATGTGAGGCAGAGAGAGGAGAGAAGAACCACGGAATACGCTGAAAACACGGAAATGAGAATGCGGGGGAGGACAGATTCCCTTTCCGTGTGTTCCGAGTATTCCGTGGTTCTCGTCAGCACTGATCAGGCGGCAGGTTCGACGGGAAGGCGGAAGCCGACGCCGAAACGATTCCACGCATTGATGGTCGCGATGGCGAGAGTGATCCAGGTCACCTGCTCTTCGCTGAAGTGCTCGCGGATGCCGGCGAAGTCCTCATCGCTCACATGCCCGCCCGGCAGGCGGGTGAGCTTCTCGGTCCACTCGATGACCGCGCGCTCGGCCGGCGTGTAAAGGTGCGCTGCTTCACGCCATGCGGAGAGCAAGTGCAGGCGCTGGGCGCTGATGCCCGCCTTCACGCCGTCATTGAAGTGCATGTTCATGCAGTAGGCGCAGCCATTGATCTGGGAGGCGCGCATTTTGATGAACTCGAATTGCACGGGATCGATGCCCGAGGTTTTCAGCGCTTGTTCAAGGCCAAGCATCGCCTTCATCGCTCCCGGAGCGACTTTCCAGTGTTCGATCCGGGCCTTGGTGGTGTCGGTTGTGGTTTCCATACATGCGGGATGACGGGGCAGGCGGGCGGTTTGTGACAGGATGGCGAAAAAATTTCACTCTGTCCCGGATGAGGCCGCTCAGCGCCCATTTGACCGCGAGAATCGGATTGCGTGCGCTTCGGGCGAATCCCACATTCCCTCTGATAGATTCCTCAATTCCGCCGCCATATGCATATCATCCTGAGATCCCTGCTGTTCGGAATGTTCGTCGCGCTTTCAAATGCGGAGGAGGCAACCAAGGAGAATACGCGGGGTCTGCCGATGATGACGTGGTTTCATCCGACCCTGGAACCCGGACTGGCAGGCATGACCTTGCTCTGCAAGGTGGTCTCCGTTTCGAAAGGCGAGCGTTACAATAGCCCCTACTGGGATTTGCGACTTCGCATCGAGGAACCGATCTTCGTCCACGAGCACTACAAGAAGCGGCTTGAAGGAATCCGCTTCCTCGATTCCGGCGACTTCAGGAAGAAGAGGGTCGGTGACCAGATCATCGTCTTTGCCGGGGGCGAGCCTTATGACGGAAACGATTTTCTCATCCCGTGCTGGAGTGGCACCAATTCCGATCTCGGCATCGCATTGCCTTCCGATGACGATTCGAAGAGTGCAAACGACGCTCTTCTCGAGTCGTTGCGCGACCTGGGAAAGAATCCCCGCAAGCTCAAGGCCGAGGACTTCACAGCCTTCGCAGTCTTTTGTCCGAAGGGAGTTGCCGAACACTTCATCATGGAATTGCGCATGAAGGAAATGCGCGAGGACGGCACCATCGAATCCGACAACGCCAAGCAAGACGGGGAGAAGGAACCTGCAACTCCTTCCGAGAAGAAGTAGCCCTTGGTATCCGTGACGCATGGATCGCTAGCGACGGGGATCCGGCGACCCGTAGATTGGCGAGGGCACGTGCGGATGCCGGGCAACCCACGCGTCCTCCGCCTTCACGCACTCCGGACAGATCGGAGAAGGACCGCCACGGTAGCTATGGCCGTCGGGAATATTGCAGCCGACGTAGGGGAAGTGCTTCTCCTTGGCATCGAAGTAGGGCTTCGCCTCGGGGTGATAGCCGTTGTCCTCGATGCCGGTCAGAGGAGTCTCCCGCATGCGCTTCTCGACCGTGGGCACGTGGTGGATCTCGCACAGGTGGGGAGCCTCAGAAGGCTCGCTTGCCAAAGGAACCTGAGCACACCCGCCGAATAACGCGGCGAAGACGAACAAGGATGCCAATCGGACCCAAAGCATGCGCCATGGGACCGTCGAAGTCTTTCCTCCACAAGACGAATTCGAGGAGAGATGTTACGCATTCAAAAAGCTCTGCCCAATTCCGCTATCGCTGCTAAACGTGCAATCGACGTTCTGCCAGAAAAACGAATGACCATGAAGACTTGCTACATGTGCCACGAACCCGGGGTGAGCAAAGAACATGTTCCGCCTCGCTGCATTTTCCCCGAGACGAAGGATGTGCAGGAAAATCTTCGGCAAAATCTGATAACGGTGCCGTCGTGCGACCTGCACAATTCTCAGAAATCTGACGATGACGCCTTCCTTTTAGTCAGCTTAGCCGGCATAATCGGCAACAACTCAATCGGATACAGACAGAAGATCACTAAGGTCAACAGAGCGCTGAAACGTAGTGCTTTTCGCCTTCTTCATGAATCCCTGAGCAATCCGCGTATTGAGCTGTTGGAATACGGCCCGAACCAATTCGTTGATGTGATTTGGGGCACACCGGATTATGATCGTCTCTCCACTTGCTTTGATAGGATTGCCCGCGGACTCCACTTTCACCACTTCGGAACGAAATTCACCGGAAGAACGCGCACTCTTTTGGGATATACTGCCAACCCGAAAGCCAATCCACGGGAGTTCCAGCGGTTCATTTGCGAGAAGGTTGCTTCCGAACTCAAAGATAAGCCGCGACTGGGAGCCAATCCCGAAGTGTTTAGCTTTCAATTCACCGACCCCGACCACTTTGGTTTGTTTGTCGTCCACCTGCAGTTCTACGGGGGTATGGATGTGTTCGTCGGCTTTATGCCTGCTGATTGGGTTAAGCCGCCAGATCTTGTGATGGAACTCATCAATCTGGGAATCGAGACCATTATTCGAGAAGATGGGAAGACTTACATATTCAATCGGAAGCCGACAGAGCAAGATCAACGGACAAACCCATCCGAAGAATCCAAGGGCGAGAATACTCCTGCTTAGATCTAACCTTCCACCTACCTAGTATTGCTTCCTATTCGGGAATTCCCGTGACGCATGAGGCAATGGTGGGTGAACTCCGGGGCGCCTCCCTCCCTCATGCCCGCCTCCGATCTTCCCATCCGCGCCGCGACTGAAACGGCCATTGCCCATGGCATCGTACCGGACCGGTGTGAGATCCTGCAGGATGGCAATACACTGGTGCTGCGGTTGACGGAAACCTTGGTCGCCCGTGTGGTTCAGGATCGCGATGGGCCGCGGCAAGGGATGGCATGGTTCGCGCGGGAGAATGCGGTGGCACAGCATCTCGCGAAGCATGGGGCGCCGGTGATCCCGATGCATCCGGACATCCCGCCGGGGCCGCATGAGCATCTGGGGTATCCGATCAATTTCTGGCGATTCGTCACCCGCATCGATGAAGAGCCAAAGCCGGAGGCGGTGGGGCGCACGCTGTTCCATTGCCATCAGGTGCTGAGTGCATTCACGGAGTCGCTGCCCCAGCTAGCCATCATCACGGAAGCGATCCACCTGTTAGAGACCTTGGAGCGCAGGGACTTGTTCCCCAAGGCGACCTTGGAACTGCTAGACCGCCACCTCACGAACTCGGTAAATGTACTTGCCGTCCTGCCCCATCGGCCGCTGCACGGCGATGCGCATTACGGCAACCTGATGAACACGACCGATGGTCTGTTGTGGACGGACTGGGAGGACACCTTCGCCGGCCCGGTCGAGTGGGACCTTTCGTCCATCATCTGGAATGCCCGCATCATTGATGAAGATCACGATACTGCGGACGGCATTCTCGAAGCCTACCAAGAGGCGGCGCGTGGGCCGATTGATCGTACGGCCTTGTGGCAGAGCATGATCGCGCGCGCGGCGGTGATGAGCGCGTGGTATCCGGTTCTCTATCCGGATCCCTCGCCGGAGCGACGGGAGAAGCTGAAGTTCCGGCTGGATTGGCTGGGGCGGCTTTAGGCGGGACCGGTTCGAGGTCTGGCTGGGGACGGCTCCTGACTTTAGGGTCGAAGCCGTTGAGAGAAGCGGGCCGCCAGACGCCTGACGGCTCGGAAAGCCGTCCCTGCCTTCCACGGCGGGTGTCCCAAATCTTAGGGACATGACAAAACCGCCGATTTCCGCCACCTTCTACTCATCCGAAGGGGCTCCGGCCCTCAGGGTATGAAAATTTCATGACGAAATTCATTGGGGCCGCATGAGTGTGCGGCCCCTTTTCGTGTACCGCGGGAGCGACTGATTTTCAGTGCATTTCGCGGAAATGCACGCCGAGTTCCCGGCCGATCCGCTCCAGTTTCGCCCGCTCGCGGGGCTCGATCAGGGTGATGGAGACGCCCTTTTTCCCGGCCCGGGCGGTCCGGCCGCTGCGGTGGGTGTAATATTCCAGCTGGTCCGGCGGCTGGTGGTGGAAGACGAAGGCGAGGCCATCGACATCGATGCCCCGGGCGACGACGTCGGTGGCGACGAGCACGCGGACGCGGCCCTTCTTGAAGGCGCGCATGACCTTGTCCCGCTCCGGCTGGGTGAGATCGCCCTGCAGCACATCGACCGCGAGGCCGTGTTTGGCCAGGACCTTGCCGAGCGTGATCGCGCCGGCCTTGGTGCGGCAGAAGACCAGGCCGCGTTCATCGTCGCGACGCTCCAAGTAGTCGGCGATGAATTGGGCCTTTTCGTCGCGCGGGCAGACGGCGAAGCGGTGGTCGATGTCGCGGTTGACCACATGGGCTGCGTCGATCGTCAGCCGGTGCGGCTTGGCGGACATGCAGCCGTGGACGAGCTGCTGGATCGCATCGGGAAAGGTCGCGGAGAACAGCCACGTGCTCTTGCGCCCGCGGGTCCAGGCGATGATCTGCTCCAGCTCCTTCTTGAAGCCCATGCTGAGCATCTCGTCCGCTTCATCGAGCACCAGGTGGCGGACGGCATCGAGCGAGAGGACCTTTTGCTTCACCAGCTCGACGAGCCGGCCGGGCGTGGCCACCACGATCTGGGTCGGCCGCTGGAGCGCGGAGATCTGGCGGTCGATCTTGTCGCCGCCGCTGACCACTTCGGTGAAGATCTTGGCCGAGTGCTTGGTGAAGCGGAACAGCTGCTTGCCGATCTGCTTCGCCAGCTCGCGGGTCGGGGCGATGACGAGGCCCTGGATGTCCTTCGACTTCGGATCGACTTTCGTCAGCAGCGGCAGGCCGAAGGCCGCGGTCTTGCCAGTGCCGGTCTGGGCTTGGGCGACGAGATCGCCGCCGTCTTCCATGAGGAAGGGGATGGCCTTCAGCTGGACTTCGGTCGGCGTGATGATGCCGAGTTCTTCGAGTCCCCGGATCAGGTCGGCGGGGATGCCGAGTTGTTGGAAAGTGCTCACGGTGAAAATGGTCGCGCCAGCCGGAACCGGCGGCGCAGGGATGCCCCGACCCTGCGTGGCTGGCAAGCTCGTGGCGAGCGATGAATCATCGAAAGCCCGCTCCGCTGTGACGGCGCGACCCGTTTCCCGTTTTTCCCTTCAGGGCCTCACTTCACGAGGGGATTCTTCGGAAAGCTATCGCGTTCGGGACCGGACTCGACCTTTCCATCCACGGGCTTGCCCTCCTTCACCACCCGGCGCTCCACGACCTTGGTCTTGGGGGTCAGGATGATCGCGTGATCTTCCAGGCGGGCTTCAAGGCCGGCTTGCTCGAGGATATCGCTCATCAGCTTCCCGGCGGATAAACCTTTTCCGGAAATGTTCACCTTCGTCGGCCATTTCTTGCGATCGAACGCCTTGTCGATCCACTGGAGCTTGATGACTCCCTTGGTCTCGGTATCGACCATGGAAGTGAGCACGCCGATGGCATCTTCGACCGATGCTTGATCGAGCGTGACCTGGGGAAGGATCACCCCGGAGAGCGGCGTCTTGGAAAGTTGTGCCTTGAGCGAGACTGCTGCAGGAGCAGGCGCAGGGGCGGGTGCCGGAGTCTGCGCAAACACAGGAAAAGACAGTGATAGCAGGATCGCTGCGAGGAGTTTCATTAACTGCTACCAAGACATTGCATGACTGGCGGCGCAAGGAGGATCACGATGGGGGCCGCAAGGGGTATTTACTTTGCGGTGCCCTCCTTGAACCAAGCCATGGCCTTGGCGAATTCCTCGCGCCTGAAGTTGTGGCCGCCCTCGAAAAGTTCCAGCCGGACCTCGCCATATCCTTCCGACTCGGCGCTCTCCTTCAGCTTGGTGGCCTGGTCCACGGTCGAGATGTCATCGCTCTTTCCATTGCTGATGAAGACGCGGACCTTCTTGAGGCTGGCCTTGCGGAAGCCGCTTTCGGCGCGCGCGCTGGCGGTCATGTCCTGATTGCAGCCACCGGCGAAGATGCCCACCACATCGAGCTCGCAGGCCAGCAGCTCGCCGGCACGGAAAAAGGACGCCTTCGCTCCGCCGGAAAATCCGCAGCAGGCGAACTTCCACGACCGGGACGCGGGCCATACCTTTGCGAGCGCTTCCACGGCCTGCTTGTGCACGGCGAGGTCGCTGCCCTCGCAGTGTTGGTTGTTATCCAGCCGCGGGTTGCCCTGATCGGTATCGGCGGTGATGACGACCCAGCCCGCCTGCGTGGCGAGACCGGCGAAGCCATCCATGGCTGCGATATTGCCGCGCTTGCGTTCGCCCTCGTTGTTGATCGGTGCGCTGACCCACATCACTTGCTGCGGCTTGGCGGGATTGAAACCCGCGGGCAGGGCAATCGCGATTTTCAACTGCGCGGGCTTGGTGTCCGCCTTGGCGAATTTCTTCAGCGTGGCGGCGGAAAGCGGTTCCTGCACGGTGGTCACCGAGCCGTCCGCCTTGAGCGCTGTGCCGCAAAGGCTGAACGTCCCGACGGGCGACGCCTTCCCTGGCGGCTGGGTTTTCTGCCACTCCCCGGCGAACTGGCGGTCGTCCGGGCTCAGTTTGGCGAGCGGCAGCGTCACTTCCTTGCCCTTGAGATTGAGCACGATCTGCTCGCCTTCCAGGCGCACGATCTCGGCGTCGATCTTGCGGCCGGTGGTGTCGGTCCAGACCCGGGCGCCGGCGGCCGCGAGAAGGAGGCCACTTGATAAAAGGGCGACGGCGGATTCCCGAATCATCAGGTATCGCGTAGCAACGCAGCGTCACCCGTGTCACGCCACCAGCCTGACAGCGGGCGCATGCTCACCCTGAGCAGACGGCATTGGTCGCGCGACGGCAGGAGGGACTATGCTGCGGCCATGAATCCCACCACCATTGACCCCCGCGTCCGTATCGGCCACGTCCACCTGAAGGTCGCCGACCTAGGGCGCTCGATCCGCTTCTACCGGGACGTCCTCGGCTTTGAGGTGACGCAGCGCTATGGCGACTCGGCCGCGTTCCTGTCGGCGGGCGGCTATCACCACCACCTCGGCCTGAATACCTGGGAAAGTCTGGGCGGTAGCCCGCCGCCGCCCGGGACGACCGGGCTTTACCACACGGCGATCCTTTTCCCGGACCGGGCGGAGCTGGGGAAGGCGCTGCGACGTCTCGGGGAGGCCGGAATCCGGCTCGACGGGGCCGCCGACCACGGCGTCAGCGAGGCGCTCTACCTGCGCGACCCGGATCAAAACGGCGTGGAACTCTACCGCGACCGGCCGGAAAGCGAGTGGCCGCGCCAGCCGGACGGCAGTCTGGCGATGGTCACCCGGCCGCTGGACCTGAAAAAGCTCCTCGCCGAGGCGGCCATCTAACCGCCGCAGTTCCGGGGTTGAAATCCTCACGAAATCCGCTTGCCTCTGCGGAATGAAATCCATCCTCGTCTGCCTCCCCCTGGCATTTTCGCTGAATCTCCATGCCGCCATTGGCGAATGGCGGGTCCTTCAGGACGGCGAAGGTGGCTCGATCAAGGCCCGCTTCGAAGGCCTTTCCGGCGACCGCTACCTGCTGCGCCGTGAGGCGGACGGGAAGCTTTTCGAGGTCTCTCCCGGCATGCTTCAGGGTGAGGATCGCACCAGCTTCGACTCGCAGGCCAAGCAGCTCTCCGAGGAAATCGAGAAGCTGGACAAGATGTCCGGCCACGACCTTTTCTCCGGCACTCCCTTTGAAGTGCGGGATGCGAACGAGATCGCCTCGGCGCTGAGTCTCAGCCAGGAATCGAAGACCAAGCACAGCGCCAGCTGGCGGAACTACACCGGCGATAGCTACCGCCTCTTCGGCGCGCGCCCCTACTCGGTGGCGCTCTATGCCGACCAGGAAGGCCACGCCACCATCCTGTCCGCGGTCTATTCGAACAAGGGCGACTTCAAGAGCGGCGTCGGCCAAGGCGAGAAGCACTTCGAAGGCAAGTCGACCGCCGATGAAGACAGCCTTGCCAAGGCGATGGGCGCGGACGAGCAAGCGATTCTCGACAGCATCAAGGGAGTGCTCGGCGAGCCGAAGACGCAGCGCTTCGGCGACTCGCGCGCGACGCGACGCAAGGTCAGCCGCTGGGACTGGAACGGCCAATCGCTGATCCTCTCCAGCCAGGAAGGCGAATACGTTTCGCTCTCCATCGTGCCGCTCGAACTTGCCAACGCCGGCGGCAAGACTGCCAAGGTGAAGGACGGCGATATCCGCAAGCAGATGCTCGCCGACATCGTGAAGGAGAACAACGGTGACGTCTACCTCGGCCAGATCCCGATGGTAAACCAAGGCCCGAAGGGCTACTGCGTGCCAGCCACCTTCGAGCGGGCGATGCGTGCCGCGGGCATCGACGCGGACATGTACCTGCTGGCCATGGTCGGCAAGAGCGGCATGGGCGGCGGCACCTCCGTGGAATACCTTCTCGAGGAAGTCCGCCAGCAAGTCCGCAACAAGGGCCGCCGGACCAAGGACGAACACATCAAGGAACTGAAAGTGCGCGACGTGAAGCGCTACATCGACGAAGGCGTGCCGGTCATGTGGACCATGCGCTCGCTTGGCGAATACAACAAGGTCGCCAACGAAAACACCTCCAAGCGCAAGTCTGTCACCGACTGGGGCCAATGGGCGAAGGACATCGCCGCCCAAGCCACCACCATCGCCAAGACCGAGGGCGAGCAGGAGAACTACCACATCTGCATGATCGTCGGCTACAACGAGGCCACCAATGAGCTGGCCGTGTCCGACTCGTGGGGTGCCAGCTACGAGCGCCGCTGGGTGCCAGCGCCGGTGGCGCAGTGGGCGAGTTCGGGTGGGTTGTTTATGATTCTGCCGTGAAAACGATCAGCTTCCTTTAGCCGATCAGTTTTCGCCATCCTTCAAATTCTCAGCCCCTAAGGGCGAAGTGAAAAAGCCCCGGGCGCATCGCCCGGGGCCTTTTTGTTTAAAGCGTCCAGCAGAAGGCATCCTCATCGGGGCCCGCTGCTTCAGTTGAAATTTTTTGTCTGCCATTCCCGGCAGCGCGACACTCATTTTCAGAACATGGAAAAGAGCGCGCCATCCGATCACGACCTCCTCGCCCAGTGGCTCGGCGAGCACCGTGAAGCGGCGTTCCACGCCCTCGTCGACCGGTACACGGCGCTGGTCCACGCCACCGCGCGCCGGACCTGCGGTGACGAGTCCATCGCCACCGAAGCATCGCAACTCACCTTCATCACCCTCGCGGGAAAGGCCGCATCGCTGCTGAGCTGCGCATCACTCGGGGGCTGGCTGCACGCCACTTCCATGATGCATGCGAAGAACCTCATCCGCAAATCGCAGCGCGAAAATCGCAAGCGCCATCACCTGCAACTCGCCATGGAGACGACCCCGCCGGATGCAACCAGCCAGAGTGTCTGGAAGGACATGGAGCCGATGCTGGATGATGCGCTTGCCGCGCTGCCCGCAAAGGACCGGGAGGCACTGCTGCTCCGCTTCTACCGCTCGCTCAGCATTCGCGAGATCGCGGCCACGCTTGGAATCGCCACCGCGGCCGCGCAGAAGCGCGTCGACCGCGCCGTCGAGCGACTGCGCCTCCACCTCTCCCGCCGCGGTTGTCAGGCTGGCGGCACACTCTCGGCCGCCATGCTTGCCGGCTTCGCCGTCGATGCACAGGCCGCTCTACCCGCGTCATCGGTGCTCGCGTCGAAGGCCCTCGCCGCGAGCGCAGCCACCGGCTCGCTCGCGACCCTCGCCACTTTTCTAACAGCCACTGTCATGAAGACCACCTCGTTCGTCCCACCGCTGGCCGTCCTGCTCGCCGCGGTCACTTGGATCGGCTCGCAACGCCATTCCCTCGCCAGCGTGGAAAGCGAAAGCACCCGTCTCCGCCAACAACTCGCGGACCAAACGCTGGCTTCGACAAATCCCGGCGCCGGCACTCGCAAGCTATCCGCAGAGCGCGCCATGCCAACCGATTGGAAAGAGCTCGCCGCCCTCCTTGATGACCCGGTCATCCGCCGCCAATTCTGGCAGCGGGTGGAGAACATGACGTCGGAAGAACTCGTGCGATCGCTGCGGGAAATTTCCACGCTCAGTATGCTCCAGAGCGAGCGGGTGGCCTTGGAAAACGTCATCAGCGGCAAGCTCGTAGCGGTGGATCCCGAGGCGGCGCTGGTGAACTTCCCCGACCAGCTCGGTGATCCGGGCATGCTTGGAAGACAATTGCCGGTCGCCCTGCTCGCATGGATGAGAAAGGAACCCGCGGAAGCCATCGCATGGCTGGACACACAGATCGCCGCGGGACGTCTCGATTCCAAGCGACTGGGTCACAGCGATGGCACGCGCACGGCCTTCGAGGCGAATGCGGTCGTGGGACTGTTGTCCTCAGACCCGGCCGCCGCAGGTCGAAGACTGGCAAATCTAACAGATGAGGACCGTGCCGAAACCATGCGCTACGCCGGGACACTCGGGATCATCGATCCCCCGGAGGCATTCGTCGCACTGGCCCGCCAGCAACTGCCGGATGAGGGCGCGAAGGAGGCGATCAAGGCGCAAGCGGCCAAGCGCGTCCACGATACCGACTTCAGCAGCGTGAATGAATTTCTGGATGCCGTGGCCGCGACGCCCGCGGAGCGCGAGAATTGCGTCCGTTCCGTGGTTCCTGACGGAACCATGGCCATTCTCATGCAGCGGAAGATCGCGGCGGAGGATATCCGCGCGATCCGCGACTGGGCGATATCCCAATCCCCCGCCCTCGCCGGCGAAGCCACAGGAAACATGCTCGGCCAGATATCCATCCAGCAGGATCAGATCCCCTACCCCGAAATCATCTCACTGGTGCGCCAGTACCATGAAGCAGGCGATGGCGACTCACTCCTGATCTCCTTCCTGGAGAACACCTACGCGGAAAATGAAGCCAACAAGGTGATGTGCCGCGAACTGGCGGAGAAAGTCACCGATGAAGCCAAGCGCTCGGAGCTGCTGCAGAACCTGAAATAAGCTTTTGAAGGAATCATCCCATGAGAGTTCCCCTCTACCTTTCAGTCGCCGCAATCGCCATCGCCCTTGGCATCGGCTGGCATGATCACCACCGCCTCATCGCGGCACGCGCGGAATTGGATGCACTTGTTAGAGAAGGCGACGCACACGCAGCCGGGGATTCATCAGGCGGATCCCAGGACTCGCGGCGAACCCGCGAGGAAGCCCGGAAAGCCGGTGCGGAACTGGCCTCCGACTGGATGGACTATCTCACCAAGCTCGAGTCGCCGGAACGCGAGGACGGCGCGGTGCTGAAGGAGCGCGATGAGGAACTCTTCAGGCGCACGCTGCTCATGACCACCACGGGGTGGGACAGCTTCATCACCCGGTTGCTGGAAGCGGAGGATGTTCCGGAGCATATCCGGCGCTCCGTGATCTTTCGCACGCTTGACACCTGGATACCCAAGGATCCGCGCGGCGCGCTGAAGCTCATCGGGAAGGCGCGTGGACTCATCGGCGACGATCCACGCGGTGCCAGCTCGCTGAGCACCGCCATCCACTATCTGGCAAGGACGGATCCTGCTGCGGCGGTGGAACGGGTGCGGCATCCGGAGGAAAACCTGGCCGGATGCGTGAATGATCGGACCCGCACGAGCCTGATCGCCGGAGTCGCTTTCAGCGACCCCGCGCTGGCCCTGCAACTGGTGGATGAAATGGACCTCAAGGACCGCCACAGCACCATCTTTTCCATGGGGGAAACTCCCCGGACTGGTCCGCAGAAGACAGCTGTACTGGCAGCAATGCGCGAACGTCTTCCGGCACTCGCGAATGATGGAGCACGGGCCGAGATCTCGCAGACCATCCTGAGCGGACTCGCGAACTCCTTCACCTACGGAAACTTCAGCGAGGCCAGGCAGTGGCTCGAGTCCGCCAAGCTCACACCCACGGAACTCGCCATCTTCGCCCGGCAGGTTCAGGGCTCTGTCCTCCGCCCTGAAACCGGCCTGTGGATCGAGTGGCTCGGCTCCCGGCTTTCCCCGGATGACTCCCGCCGCATCGCCGCCACCATGATGAACGACTGGGCCGACCACGATTATCAGGCCGCCACCGACTGGCTCTCTAACAAAGCTCCCGATGGCCCCGTGAAAAGCGCCGCCATCACCGGCTACATCGGCTACATCGCCGACTACCAGCACGAAACCGCCGCCCGCTGGGCCATCACTCTCCCCGAAGGCGACGAACGCGACAATAGCCTGCGACAAGTCTATCGCCGCTGGCCGGCCCAGGAAGCCGACGCACGGGATGCCTTCGCCAAGGAGAACGGCTTCACTTGGCCGTGAGTCCTCCAGAACCCCGGCGGCCGCCAGGAGCTATTTCACACTTCCAAATCGCCCTTGCTCAACCTCGACACCCGCATCCGCTCACCGAAGAGCAGCGACTTGAACTTCGCGTAGTCCTTTTCCGGCCTGCCGGATAGCAGCCTGAAGCGGTATTCGGGCCAGTGATGCATTTCATCGATCGCATTGCTCAGGCGTAGCGCGATGACCTCATCACTGTCCGTGCCCCGGCCACGCAAGCGCCGGGCGAGTTCGTCTTCATCCGGCGGCATCACGAAGAGATCGACCAGCGCGAGGCGGATCGATTCATTCTCACAGGCGCGGACCTGTGCTGCACCCTGGACATCGATGTCCATGACCACGTCGATGCCCGCGGCGAGACGTCCGATGACCTCACTGCGCAAGGTTCCGTAGTGATTTCCGTGGACGAGCGCATGTTCGAGGAAATCCCCCGCCGCCACTCTCGCCTCAAACTCCTCCACGGTGAGGAAGAAGTATTCCTTCCCGTGCGTCTCGCCGAAGCGCGGCTGGCGGGTGGTGCAGGAGACGGAGAACTCCGCCTCGCCCTCGGCGGCGAGCCGGCGGCAAAGCGTGGATTTCCCGGAACCCGAAGGGCCGGAGACGAGATAGAGGATGCCGGATCGCATGCGCGGGACGCGGATGGGATCAAGCGAGCGCGGGTTGCGCCAGCCCGGAACGTTGCAGCAGGGGCTCCAATTCCGGATCGCGGCCCATGAAGCGGCGGAACAGCTCGTCCACCGGCTCCGAATTCCCCTTGGAAAGGATGTGCTCGCGGAAGGCCGCTCCGGTTTCCGGGTCGATCACGCCGTTTTCCTGAAAGCGGGTGAAGGCATCGGCATCGAGCACCTCGGCCCATTTGTAGGAGTAGTAGCCCGCGGCGTAGCCGGTCGGCGAGCTGAAGAGGTGGTTGAAGCGGCGCGCCATGCTCGGCGAGTCGGTCTTCATTTGAACGCGATAGCTGGAGAGGATCTCGCGATCCACCACATCGAGGTCGCGGCCATCGTAGCGGTCGAGATGGGTGTGCAGCTCCAGGTCGAGCTTGCCGAAGGCGAGCTGGCGCATGAAGGCGGTGGCGCTCATGTAGTTCTTCGCCGCGATCATGCGGTCGTAGAGATCGTCCGGAATGGTCGCACCCGTCTCGTGATGCTTGGCGAAATAATCGAGCGAGCGGCGATCCCAACAGAAGTTCTCCATGATCTGCGAGGGTAGCTCGACGAAGTCCCACGGGACATTCGTACCGGCGAGCGAACGCACCGGGACATCGCTCAGCAGTCCGTGCAAGAGGTGACCGAACTCGTGGAAGATGGTTTCCACTTCGCCGTGGGTGAGCAATGCCGGCTTGTCATCCACCGGCGGGCTCATATTGCCGATGATCAGACCGAGGTGCGGCTCGCGGGCGGCACCATTGCCACCGGGATGACCATGGAAAAGGCAGTTCATCCACGCGCCGCCTCGCTTCGACTCGCGCGGGTGCCAGTCGGCATAGAAGGAGCCGAGATGCTCGCCGCTCTTGGTGTCGAGGAGGTCGTAGAACTTCACCTCGGGGTGCCAGACTTCGGGTTTCTCCGACTTCTCCACGCTGGAGCCCTTTTCGAAATACGCGGCCTCACGCTCGTGAATGGTGATGCCGAAGAGCTGCGAGCACAGATCGAACATCCCGCTCATCACGCGATCGACCGGGAAGTAGGGGCGTAGCGCCTCGTCATCGAGATCGTATTCTTCCTGGCGGCGCTTCTCGGACCAGTAAGCGAACTCCCACGGCTGCAAGCCATCGACAGCCGTGCCGGTCTTCTTCGACTTGTAGTCGCAGAGGGAGCGATATTCGGCATGAAAGGGCGACTCAATGCGATCGTGCAGGTCTTCCGTGAACTTCAGCGCGGTCGCGCCATCGCGGGCCATCCGGCGCTGGAGCGTGAGATCGGCGAAGTGGCCATGGCCGAGGATGGCGGCCTTCTCTTTCCGCAGCTCGAGGATCTGCCAGACGAGCTGGGTGTTATCGTGCTCGCCTTCACCGGCGACCTTCACCGATGCCTCCCAGACCTGGCGGCGGATGCCCTCGTCGTCGAGGTGCTGCATCAGCGGGAACATCGACGGCATCTGCAGCGTGAAGCGCCAGGCGGGCTTCTCGTCGGTGGCGAGCCCCTTGGCTTTCGCATTGGCGAGGGCGGCGGCTTTCGCGGAAGCGGGCAAGCCGGCGAGCTTCGATTCGTCCCCGATCACGAGGTCCCAGGCATTGGTCGAATCGAGCACGTGCTCGGAGTACTGCTTGGTCAGCTTGGAAAGCTCGGCTTCCACGGCAGCCACCCGGGTCTTTTGGTCCGCCGGCAGGTCGGCGCCGGACTGGACGAAATCGAGCATGGTCTCCTGGACGAAGCGCTTCTCGACCGGTCCGAGCGACGCCACGGCGGGCGATTCGCCAAAGGACTTCAGCACCGCCCACAGCTTTTCATTGAGGGGGATGGAGGCGTAGAACTCGGAGACTTCCGGCAGCATCGCATTGAGCGCTGCGCGCTGGGCTGGCTCGTCGCAGACGGAATCGAGGTGATTCAGGCGTCCCCAGCCGAGATTGAGCAGGTCGCTGGCTTTCTCGAAGGCGCCGAAGGTGTTCGCATAGGTCGCTTCGGCGGGGGTCACGGCGCAGACCGCGTCGAGGTTGGCCTTGGCGATTTCGAGCGCCTTGCGGATGTCGGGCTCGACCGCCTCCGGCGTGAGCGTGGACCAGCGGACGTGAAAACCCTCGTCGAGGAACGGATGCATGCGCCTTTCCCTAGGCGAGGTCTTCGCGGGTGGAAATGTCGAATTTTCCGTCGGGACGCCTTCATTCCGTGGCAGCAGCAGGAACAATCGGCCGTTCCGTGAAATCTAGCAGCATGAAGAATCCAAGGACCGGGCCCAAGTTGGGAATCCGGGCAATTTGCGCGGCGCTGGGGCTGGTGGTTTTTCCAGCTGTGGCGACCGAAAAGCCGAATGTGCTGGTGATCGTGGCCGATGACCTCGGATGGGCAGACGTGGGCTTCAATGGCGGGACGATTCCGACCCCGAATCTCGACCGGCTCGCGTCGACCGGGGTGAATCTGACCGGCTTCCGCGCCGCGCCGATGTGCTCGCCGACCCGGGCGGGGCTGATGACCGGCCGCTGGCCGCTGCGGTTCGGCATGATGCGGGCGGTGGTCCCGCCGTGGTCGAAATACGGGCTGCCGGCCGAGGAAAAGACGATCCCCGAGCTGCTGGCCCCCGCCGGCTACGAGCAGCGGGAGATCACCGGGAAGTGGCACCTGGGCCATGCCAAGCGCGAATTCCTGCCGCTGGCCCACGGTTTCACGAGCTTCTACGGCTGCTACAATGGGGCGATCGACTACTTCACCCACGAGCGCGACGGCGAAACCGACTGGCACCGGAATGACCAGACGGTGAAAGAGCCGGGCTACTCTACGGATCTCATCGGTGCGGAGGCCGCCCGCTTCGTCCGGGAGGCTCCGGATGAAAAGCCATGGCTGCTCTACATGCCGCTGAATGCCCCACATGCGCCGATGGAAGCGAAGGAGGAAGATCTGGCGAAATTCTCCAGTCTGGGACCCAAGAAGCGGGTCTATGCGGCGATGGTGAACGCGATGGACCGGGCGATCGGCCAGGTTCTCACGGCCGTGGAAGCCCGGCCGGATGCCGCCGATACCCTGGTGCTCTTCTTCAGCGACAATGGCGGAGTGAAGGGCGAGGGGGCCAACAATGGTCCGTATCGCGGTGCCAAGCTGGGCGTTTATGAAGGCGGCACGCGATCCTGCGCAGCGATCCGCTGGCCGGCGGCAGGCCTGACCGGCGGCAAGCGCTTCGACGGGCGCATCGGCTACATCGATGTGCTGCCGACCCTGCTCGCCGCGGCCGGTGCGGAGGCTCCGAAGAACCTGGATGGCATCGACTTCCTGCCCGCCCTCCGCGACGGCAAGCCGCTGCCGGAGCGCCCGTGGTTCTCCTACGTCCACCAGGGCGAGGATGCCCATGCCTCCGTGCATCTCGGCTCGTGGAAGCTGGTCGCGCACGATGATTTCTTCTCCGAAAGTCCCACGGCGAAAGCGACTTGGGAACTCTACGACCTGGCGGCTGACCCGGGAGAAGCGAAGGACGTGGCTGGGCAGCATGCCGAGAAGGTCGCCGAATTGAAGAAGCTCCTGCGTGAATTCGGGACTTGGCAGAAGAAGGGAGTGGGCCCCTACGGCGAAGGGCGCGAGGGCTTCAAGTCGCCGAAGGATTGGGTCATCACGGAGTAGCGGCGGGAAATTCGGGGATGAAGTTTCCCCCGCCCTCGGTAGCGTCGCCGCCATGCCGAAGGACCTGTTGGAAGTCAGCCGTGAACTGAAATCGATGGCCGAAGCCGGCCTGCGCTACTCCGACGGGCCCTACGACCTCGAACGCTACAAGCGCCTCCACGAAATCGCTTCCGAACTGCTCACCGCCGAGGACCGCGAGTTCCGCTGGCCGGTCGAAATCGGCTACGCCACACCCAAGGTCGATGTCCGCGCCGCGGTGATCCGGGAGGGAAAGATCCTGCTCGTGCGCGAAGCGAGCTCAGGTCAATGGACCCTCCCCGGCGGATGGGCCGACCTGAATGCCAGTCCCGCCGAAAACGCCGCCCGCGAGGTGCTGGAAGAGGCCGGCATCGTGGTGGAGGTGCGGAAGCTCATCGCCTGTTGGGACAAGGACCGCCAGGGCCACCCGCGCCAGCCGGAGCATGTCTACAAGCTGGTCTTCCTGTGTGAGGCGACCGGCGGCGAACTGACGCTGTCCCATGAAACCGATGGGGCGGACTGGTTCTCGCCGGATGCGCTGCCCGATCTCTGCCCCTACCGAGCAGCGGCGCACTACATTGATCTCGCCTTCACTCACGCGGCCCAACCGGAGCTGCCGACGGCTTTCGATTGATTCACTTCTCCTCTAGCAGAAGCTCCTTCAAGCTCTTCACCCGCTCCTTCGTCAGACTGCCGCGGACGCCTTCGTGGATGAGGGGCCACATGCTGCCGCCGCGGGCTTCGGCATCGGCACGGAAGGCCGCCTCGGCATCCCGCCATGCGACCCAGGCGCGCTGGGATTTCTTGAGGTTCTCCTTGGCCTCGTCGTCGAGGTTGGCGAGGACCTTGGCATAGGTCTCATTGAGTTCCTTGTCCGCCTTCTTGAAGGCCTCGGCGGCTTCGGCGTTCATTTCCTGCTGCGACTGGGCGTGGAGTGCGACCGGGGCAGCAACGATCAGGGCGAGGCAAAGAGGGAGGAATTTCACGGGTGGATCCTGACGGCGTGAAACGAAATCATCAACTTCAACCCACATGAATCGCTTTCCCTAACCCCCAAGATTTGTAGGGTCCCGCGCGTGCACGCATACGTCCTCGAGGCCGACCCCATCCATGAGAACTCGATCAACTACTTCGCGGCAGCGCTCGGGTTCCATCGGCTGGGCTATCGTGTGGAGCGGTATCGCTTGAGCGAGCTGCCCTTGCTCGGGGTGTCCCGGGAGACGCCGGTTTTCGGCGGGGTCGAAAGCATCCTGCGTGTGTTCCCCTCCTACAAGAGCCTCCCTCATTACCCGACGGAGCTTGCGGGTTTCCTCGGGCGCGATATCCAAGTGAAGCGGCTGTCGGAGGTGAAGCACGGCGAGTTTTTCAAGCCGCTGGAACAGGATCACAAGAAGTTCGCGCCGATGCTTCTGGATGACTCGGTGGCCGCGTCCATCGCGGTGCATTCAATGGAGCCGGATCACCAGGTCTACGTCAGCGAGGACGTGTCGATCCTCTCGGAGTATCGCTGCTACGTGCATCATGGGGAAGCAGCAGCCATCCATTGCTACAAGGGCGACGTTACGATCTTCCCCGACCGCAACGCCGTCCTCAACATGATCGAGGCCTACACCTCCGCGCCGGTGGCCTACGGTCTGGACGTCGGCGTCCTAGAATCCGGCGAGACCGTCTTGGTCGAAGTGAACGATTTCTGCTGCCTGGGGAACTACGGCATCCGCCCCACGCCCTACGCCTTCGGCATCGCCAGCCGCTGGGAGCAGCTGTGGGGTCAATACAGGAAACCGTGATGGGCATCGCGGGGTGGGCGAGTGAATGCGCACTCCCCGACATGCGATTTGCAGAGGGTGTTTGAGGATCCGCGCGCTGGGAATGCGGAAGGCCCTTCTTTTCCCAAGGCGCTTCGTGCTGGCACGGCACCCGCGAGAAGAGCGGGTCAACCTTCTGCCACGCCATGAGCACGCACGCCGAACTCACCCGCCGCTGCTTCGAAGCTTACGAGAAAAAGGACCGCAGTCTTATCGAGCCGATTCTGGCTGAGGACTTCACCTTCAGCAGCCCGCTCGATGATGCGATCAATCGCGAGAGCTATTTCGAGCGTTGTTGGCCTAACAGCGAGCATGTGGGCACTTTCGAATTCGAGAAGCTGATCGAGGACGGCGATGACGTGGTAGCTATCTACCTCGCGACGTCCAAGGATGGAGCGCAGTTCAGGAACACGGAAGTCTTCACCTTTCGGGGTGAACAGCTGGTCCACGTGCAGGTGTATTTCGGCAGCGATACCAAGGAGAGCGCCAGTCAGGAGGATTAGCGCAGCGGGAAATACACCGAATAGCGCTCCAGCCCGACCTGATAGAAGGGCACCAGCGGGATCTCGCCCGTGGTGGTCTTGAGGGTGTAGCCGGTCTTGCCCTTTTGCATCAGCGATGGGCTGCCTTTGCTGGAAACTGCGGGGACCTTGGCCTGGTCCATTTCCTTGCGGCCGAGCTGGATGAAGGGAACGCTGCCATCCGCGTAGAAATCGGTCTTCTCCAATCCTTGGTCGCCGAGCTTGGCTGCAAGCAGGATGGGGCCTTGGTAAAAGGCCGCGTAGCCGCCACCCGCGGACTTCTCCATGCGCGGCTCCGGCGGGAAGTAGGCTTGGAGCACGTCGCCATTCTGCCAGGTGCGCTTCACGTCGAGGTAGCTGCCGGCCTCGGGCTTGAGCGAGAGGTCCTTGCCGTTTACCCGCAGCCGGACCTGCCGCGCATCCACCCAGCCGGGACAGCGCACGGACAGTGTGAAGTCCGCAGGCTTCTCCGACTTCACGGCCAGGGTGACGATTCCGTTTTCTAACAAATCCGAGGTCTGTCGTACTTCGTGACCCTTCCACCGCACCTGCGAGGGAATGAAGAGATTCACCAGCAACCGGTCCTCGGATGCCGAGTAAATGTAGGCCCCGTAGCGCCCGTGGTTCTCCATGCCGCTGCCGACGCAGCACCAAAAGGAATCGAACGGCAGCGAGTAGCGCTTGTAGTGGCCGGGCCGGGTCGGGGTGTAGTAGGCGAAGCCATTGTCAGGCGCGGGGCCCATCGAGCTGAGGATATGATTGTAGAGCGCGCGCTCCATGTAGTCGGCGTAGCGCGCCTGCGGCTGCAGCTCGTGAAGCTGGCGAGTCAGCTTGAGCATGTTGTAGGTATTGCAGGTTTCCGGGCCGCAGATGTCCGCCAACTTGCGGTCGTATTCGGCGGGATTGATGAAGGCTTCCCAGATGCTATTGCCGCCGAAGGCGAAGCTCTGCTTGGAAATGACCGCGTCCCAGAAGTTCGTGGCGGCCTTGTGCCAGCGCTCCTCTCCGGTCGCTTCATAGATGCGCTCGTAGCCGACGAAGAGGGGGATCTCGGTGTTCGCGTGACGGCCGTTGATGATGGCAGCGTTGTTGTTCTCGAAGGCGGCGACCATCGGCTCCTTGCGGAAGCGCTTGGCGAGGGCGAGATACTCGGGCTTGCCGGTCTCAGCGTAGAGGTCCGCCAGCACTTCATTTGGCGCGCCGAATTCCTTCGAGGTCAGGTCCGACCACTGCTGGTCGGTGAGCTTGGAGGTGATCTGCACGCACCAATCGGCGTAGCGAATGAGGACGTCCTTCGCCTGCAAGTTGCCGCCGGTCAGCCAGGCATCGCGGACGCCGGCGAGGGTCTTGTGGCCGACATACCACGGGACCACATTGCTGAGGCGCAGGTCGCCGCGGCCAAGCGAGGCATACCACTTGTCGGCCTCCCACGGGGACGCGTAGAGCCCGCCATCGCCGCGGTTCTTCTGGAATTCCGCCATTTCGGAGACGACGTAGTCCATCCGCTGCTTCACCTTCGCGTCGCCGGTAGCAGCAGACATCCAAGCGAGGGCGCTGAGGTAGTGACCCACGATGCCGGAGCCGTTCTTCTCCCAGCCGCCGTAGAGCTCGCCCTTCGGCTTCAGGCGGGCGGCGGCGCGCATTCCGGAAAGGAGCCGGTCCGGATCCAGTTGGAGCAGGTAATCGAGGTCGCGCTTCTGGGCGTCACGGAACGGGCTATCCAACAGCCGCACATCGGCGACCGGGATTCCCTTTACAGCCAATTTCGGAAGCTCCGCCGCTGCCGTGCTTATCATCGCAGCGGCGACCATATGCCAAACCTGTCTCACAAATCGAACCTGAGACAGCCAGACGGGGACGGGGAAGCCGGAATTGTGGCTTTCGCGGAACTACCGTTCGAGCGATTCTCATGCATGGCAATCGATGGACTTAGCGATGAGGAGGCTGTCGAACTTGCACTCCGACGAGACGCGGAGATCGAAGCGGGAAATGTAGCGCCACTCACCCATCAGGAATTGATGCAGCGCCTACGATTGGACCGCGACATGAACCCGAGGCAAGCGGATTAATGCGGAGTTCCGGCGACCTTTCAGAGGCCGCGTCACCTCTCCGCGCTTGGCGGTCCCAACTCCCGCCGTACACTCCGTGCCATGCCGGACGACGAAGCGACCCTCCCCCTCGACGAGCTCATGCGAGCCGTTGAGGCTGAGGACCGTAGCGCCGTCCGCGCCTTGGCCGAGGAGATGCACTACGCCGACCTCGCCCAAGCCTATCAGGAGATCGAGGAGGAGAAACACGAGCTGTTTCTCAAGACCATCGGTCCGGAAAAGGCGGCGGACATGATCGTCGAGCTGCCGGACACGATGATCGAGGAGGCGCTCGATGCCTTCAGCCCGTCCGAGCTGAAGGTCCTCTTCCACGAACTCTCCGACGACGACCGCGTGGACATCCTCCAGGACGTGGGCGACGAGGCGCGGCTGCGATTCCTAGGCCTGCTTGGTCCGGAGGACGAGGAGCTCACCCGCTCGCTGCTCAAGTATGAGCACGATACTGCCGGCGGCCGCATGACCACGCTGATCGGCCGGATTTTCGTCTACCAGACGGTGAAGCAGGCGATCGAAATGCTCCGCCGCGGCCAAGAGTCGACCGAAACCCTCAGCCGGATTTTCGTGGTCGATGAAAAAGGCCGCTTGCTCGGCAAGCTGCGGTTCCGCGATCTCGCCTTCAACACCTGGGACACGCCAATCCGCGACATCATGCGCGAGATCGGCCCGGAGCGCGTGCTCGCTACTGCCGACCAGGAAGAGGCGGCGAACATGCTGCTGAAGTACGACCTCATCGCGCTGCCGGTCATTGATGAATTCGACCACCTGCTCGGCATCATCACGCACGATGACGCGATGGAGATCCTTCAGGAGGAAAGCACCGAGGACATCGAAAAGGCCGCGGGTATCGGTGGCGAGCAGTCGGAGGAAACCTATCTCAACACCACCATCGTCAGCCAATTCCGCCGCCGCGCCGGATGGCTAACCGGACTCGCCTTCGTCTCGCTGCTGTCCGGCTATGTGATGATGCGCTTCGGCAATATCCTCAGCCAGGTGTTCCTGCTGTCGCTGTTCCTGCCGATGGTGGTCGCGGCTGGCGGCAATACCGGGGGTCAGGCTTCCACGATGGTCATCCGCGCGATGTCGCTGGGCGAAATCGGGCCCGGCCTGGCGGGCGAAGTCGCTTGGAAGGAACTCCGCACCGGCTTCTTCCTCGGAGCCCTGCTCGGCACGTGCATGGCGCTCTTCACGGTGCTTCTCCTGCCGTTTTTCCACCTGCCGATGCCGCCCGGGATGTCGCTCTGGAAAGTGGCGGTCGCCATCGCCGTGGCACTCACGACCCAGGTCACTTCAGCGACCTTCCTTGGCTCGCTGCTGCCACTCGGCGCGCGAGCGGCGAAGCTCGACCCTGCGGTGGTTTCAGCTCCGGCCATCGCGGCAATCGTCGATGTGTCCGGAATGGTCATTTATTTCTCGGTCGCCCGGGCGATCCTAGGCTTATGAGGGACTTGAAGGATGGCATCCGCGCCCACGTGCGGATCGATTGGATGGGGAATGTGCACAAGCGCTTCCGCGGCACGGACGCCGACAAGCGCTATGCCACCGAGGTGGCCGTGCTCAAGGTGCTGGAGGAACGCGGCTGTCCCTACGTGCCGAAGCTGGTGGAAGAACATCCCGAGGAGCTTTATTTCGTTTCCACGAGCTGCGGCCAACCGGCGTCCACCATTTCAAAGGAACGTGCCGACCAACTCTTCGCCGATCTGGAGAAGGACTACGGCGTCCGTCATCTGGATGCCGAGCCGCGGAACATTACTTACGATCCTCGCGCGGGGCGGTTCTGCGTCATCGACTTCGAGCTGGCGGAGATTTTGCCGCCGCCCGAACAGCCGAAATCAACCTGACTAACCGAATCGCCCATGCTCGACCACGTCTTCATCACCGTCAAAGACCTCGGTCGATCGATTGCCTTCTACGAGACGGCTCTCCAGCCGCTCGGCATCGAGCATGTCATCGACTACGACGGCAAGGACGGCCCCGAAGGCCATCCCGATCTCAAGGGCTTCGGGCGGGACGGCCGAGTATTCTTCTGGCTCAGGCAGGGCGATGCCGATGCCAAGGCGGCGCATATCGGCTTCGTCGCCAAGAGTGAGGCCGAGGTGAACGCATTCCACGAGGCAGCGATGGCAGCGGGCGCTACCGACAACGGCCCGCCCGGTGCGCGCCTTTACTACGATCCGCGCTACTACGCTGCAAACGTCTTCGATCCCGACGGCTATAGCCTTGAGGCGGTCTACAAGAGCTGGCAACACGGCCAATCATAGTGGCTGAGTCACTGGGACGATTTGCATACCGTTTTCAGTGGCAAAGCGTAACATGGACGCCCCCATGAACCATTCTGTCCATCTAGCATCCGTTGAAGCGGTGCCCACCGCAGTGGTGCGCGAGCAGGTGAAGCCTCACGAGCTTTCCAAGTTCGTCCCCGCGGCTTGCGGCGAAGTCTGGTCCTTCGTTCGCGCCGCCGGGCTGCCGAAACCGGGGAGACACGTGGCGTTGTATTTGAAGGATCACCAGGTGGAAGTCGGAGCGGAGGTCACCGAGCCGTTTGTTGGAGATGACCGCGTCCACTACTCACAGCTCCCTGCAGGCCAAGTGGCGACAAC
Source organism: Luteolibacter sp. Y139 (assembly GCF_038066715.1). Lineage (NCBI taxonomy): Bacteria > Pseudomonadati > Verrucomicrobiota > Verrucomicrobiia > Verrucomicrobiales > Verrucomicrobiaceae > Neoluteolibacter > Neoluteolibacter soli. The sequence continues at coordinate 638,572 of NZ_JBBUKT010000003.1, forward strand.
GACCCACTTCGGTCCTTATAGTGGCCTTGGCGAAGCCCACGATGCGGTCCGGCGATGGTGCGCGGAAAACGGGCAGGTGCCTGCCGGGATTTGTTGGGAGATCTACGGGCACTGGGAGGAAATCTGGAACGCCGATCCCTCGCAGATCCGCACCGACGTCTTTTATCTGCTTCAAGAGCAGGCATCCTGAAGGTGGCGGGCGAATGCGCTTGATAGAGCCCGGCGGGTCCGGGGCATCTTCATGGCGTGGCCTTTGAGCTCCAGCCCTTCCTCGCCGAGTTCGGCGCGCTTGCCGCGGAACGCGGATTCGTCGCGCAGACGCTGTGCGAAACCGCTGCCGGCCCGGTGATCGTTTGGGAAAAGCGGGGCGATGGCCTGGCGGCTTACCTTTCCGCCGGGATCCACGGCGATGAACCGGCTGGTCCGCTCGCCGTGATGGAACTGCTCAAGCAGGGAGCCCTCAATGACGGCCCGTGGCTGGTCTGCCCGGTGCTCAATCCTACCGGGCTGGCCGCCGGCACTCGCGACAATGCGGACGGCGTGGACCTTAACCGCGACTACTGGGCCCGCCGCACTCCGGAGGTCCAAGCCCACGCCGCATGGCTGGAGTCGCTCCCCTGCCCGCGGATTTTCATCTCGCTGCACGAGGACTGGGAAACCAGCGGCTTCTATTTCTACGAGATCAATCTCGGCGACGATCGGCCGGAGCGCGCCGGTGCGATCCTGGAGGCCGTGAAGCCGTGGTTCCCGCCCGAACCCGGCGCGATGATCGATGGCCACGACATCCGCGATGCGGGCTGGATCTATCACGCCGCCGAGGCGGACCTCCCGGGAAATTGGCCGGAGGCGATCTTCCTGGCCAAGCGCGGCTGCCCGGTTTCCTTCACCTTCGAAACGCCGAGCGCGAATTGCCTGCAGGACCGGATCGCCGCGCATGTGGCCGCGGCGAAGGCGGCCGCTACATTTCACCCGCGTCTCTGAGATCGACGGCGCGGGCGGCGACGCTAGTTTGCGCGCTATGCGATTTCTCCTGCCGTTGCTGTGCCTCCCTGCGGCCCTCCTCGCCGCACCCGCCGACGACTTCATTGCCGCCGCCAAGGCGAAGCACGGAGAAGCCGGTGAGAAAGCGGCAAAGTTCCTGACTGAGAACATGCCGGCAAAAGATCGCGAGGCGTTGTCGGCGGAATTTCTCGGCAACAACCTCGATCTCGCCCTCCAAGCGCGCGGCGAGTTCCCGTGGGCGAAGGACGTCCCGGAGGACATCTTTCTCAATGACGTGCTGCCATACGCCGTCTTTGACGAAACGCGCGAGGCATGGCGGAAGGACTTCCTCGAAAAGGCGCGGCCTCTGGTGAAGGACGCGAAGACCGTCACGGACGCTGTGCAGGCGCTGAACCGCGAGTTCTTCAAGATCGTCGACGTTCACTACAACACCGGCCGCAAGATTCCGAACCAGAGTCCGTCGGAGTCGATGGCGATCAACAAGGCGACCTGCACCGGTCTCTCGATCATCCTCGTCGATGCCTGCCGCGCTGTGGGCATCCCGGCCCGCGCCACCGGCACACCGCTGTGGGCGAATGAGCGCGGCAATCACACGTGGGTCGAGGTCTGGGACGGCGACTGGCACTTCACCGGTGCCGACGAATACGAGAAGGACGGCCTGGATCGCGGATGGTTCGTGAACGATGCCGCGCAGGCCAAGCTGGACGATCCGAAATACGGCATCTTCTCGACCTCGTGGAAGAAGGACGGCACCGCATTCCCCATGGTCTGGGCAGAGGGAAGCCAGGACGTGGCGGCGGTGAATGTGACCTCCCGTTACGCGAAGACACCCGCCCCGGCGGAAAGCGCCGTGGCAAAGCTCGGCGTGCGGCTTTTCCAGAAGAAGGGCGGCGAACGCCTGGCGGTTCCGTTCGTGGTGCTGGATGACACCGACAAGAAGCTCGGCGAGTCAGAGACCAAGGCGGGCACGACGGATCTCAATGACATGCCGCGCTTCGAGTTGAAGCCCGGTGCCAAGGGCTGGCTGCGATTCACGAAGGAGAGCGAGGTGCGGGAGATGGCCTTCGGCCCGCTGGAGAAAGGCGATCCGACAGTGGATGCGGCTTGGGAGGATCTAGCACCGGTCCCCTGCTCGATCTCGACGGTGGAGTATTGGCTTTCCTCGTCACGAAAGGAAGAAGATCTGCCCGGTGACCTGAGCAAGGCCGATGCCGCACGCGTCCTCCACCTGCTGGCCGCGGATCGTACGAGCGCCCTTGCCAAGGAGCGGAAGGACGAGCTGGAGAAGAAGTCGATCACGCTCGGTGACAAGACGTTGCGCTGGCTGGACAAGACCTTCGGCGACGCCCCTGCCGAAGGCCGCAGCCTGTGGATCTCCATGCACGGCGGCGGCAGCGCCCCGCCGCAAGTGAATGACCAGCAGTGGCAAAACCAGATCAAACTCTACGAGCCGGCCGAAGGCATCTACATCGCGCCGCGCGCGCCTACCGACACCTGGAACATGTGGCACGAGGGGCACATTGATCCGATGTTCCAGCGGCTGATCGAGGACCATGTCGCCCTGCGCGGCGTGAACCCTAACAAAGTCTATCTCATGGGCTATTCGGCCGGCGGTGATGGCGTGTGGCAGCTCGCTCCCCGGATGGCGGACCGTTTTGCCGCTGCCGCGATGATGGCGGGCCATCCGAACGAGGCCTCGCTGTTAGGCCTGCGTGACCTGCCCTTCGCGATCTTCATGGGTGGCGCGGATGCTGCCTACGATCGCAACAAGATCGCCGCTGCCAAGACTGCCGAGCTCGACCAACTCGCGAAGGACGATCCTGGCGGCTACGTCCACATGTCCCGGATCTACGAGGGCCTGCCGCACTGGATGAATCGCAAGGACGCCGAAGCCGTGCCGTGGATGGCCACCTTCACCCGCCAACCCTGGCCGAAGAAAATCGTGTGGTTCCAGGACGACATCACTCACGACCGCTTCTACTGGCTGAAGATTCCCGATCTCGCCGCTGCCAAAGCCGGGCAGAAGATCGTCGCGACCGTGGAAGGCCAGAAGATCAGCCTGGAAGGTGACGTGCCATCCAAGACCGAGCTGCGGCTTTCCGATGAGCTGCTGGATCTCGATCAGCCGGTGACCGTCAGCGTGAACGGCAAGCAGGTCCACGAGGGAAAGGTGCCGCGAACGGCCACCGCCATCCGCACCACGCTGAATGAGCGCCTTGATCCGGCGGCGGCGGCAAACGCAGTGCTAATACTGCCCTGAAACAAGCTCACACCCGGAGCTGGAATAGCCCGGGCACATTCACCGCCTTTGAAGTCCGTAATTTCCGAAAGCAGATGGAAGGCATTCTGCGTCCGGCGTGAACTGCCGCTCGAGCAGGCCGGATTTGCCATCGCCACTTGCTACTATGGCATCGGTTTCAACACGCGGCCGGGAACACTGCTACTTACGAGCGACGCGATCATTCACCATTCCTACTCCTGGCGCGATACGTGGTATGCGATTTTCGAACCCAGCATCCCTGTCGTGATTCCTCTGTCCGACATCGATTTCATCGTTGAGAGGCACTACGGCTTTTGGCGGCGTGCGCACCTCGCGCATCCTGATGCTTGTTTCGAGGTCGTCACGTCCGCGAAGGAGAGTCATCATCTGGTCTTGCAGCGAGGCGGAATAGAATTCCGCGCGGCATTGGTCGAGGCCTCGGTCAAATTCCTCGATGACGACGTCGCTTGAACCTCCACGACCGGAACAGGACTCATGAGCATTCCCTACTATCAGGTTGATGCGTTTACGGACCGTCTCTTCGGCGGCAATCCCGCCGGGGTGTGCCTCCTGACGGATTGGCTGCCGGACCACGTCCTGCAGTCCATCGCGGCCGAGAACAACCTGGCTGAGACCGCCTTCGTGATTCAGCGCGACTCGTTCTTCGACCTCCGCTGGTTTACCCCGGAGCTCGAGGTGGATCTATGTGGCCATGCGACCTTGGCCTCCGCCCACGTGATCTTCCGGCATCTAGGCTACCGTGGTTCCGTTGTCCGGTTCCAGACTCGTTCCGGGATCCTTTCGGTTTCGCGCGAGGAGGGTGAGCGGCTCACGCTCGATTTCCCGGCCCGCCCGGCAGATCTGTGTGATACACCGGCTGCGTTGGCTGCCGGCCTAGGTGCCACCCCGGTAGTCACTGGCAAAGCCCGCGACTACCTCGCCGTTTTTGAGTCTGAGGAAGAGGTGCGCCATCTCAAGCCGGACATGGCGGCTCTCGCGCGCCTCGATTGCCTGGGGATCATCGCGACCGCGCCCGGTGTGGATTGTGATTTTGTCTCGCGGTTCTTCGCTCCCGGCGCAGGGGTTCCCGAAGACCCGGTCACAGGCTCCGCCCACTGCACACTCATTCCCTACTGGGCCGGGCGTCTGGGCCGCACGAAGCTCCATGCGCGACAGGTTTCCCAGCGGGGCGGGGAGTTGTTCTGCGAGCATCGCAGCGACCGCGTCGGCATTGGCGGCCATGCCGTGACGTATTCGTCCGGCTTTCTTCACGTCTCCTAGATACGGCGTTGCCCTCAAAGTAACGTAGGCGCGTTCGTGAGAACGCGGAAGCCACCGGCTAAGCGGACTTCACCCTTCCTTCCGCGATGTCACCACCGCGCCCACGAAGATAACATTCCCACGAAAAAGCCCGGCTTCCTGAGGGAGAGCCGGGCTTGGATGACCTGGGGAAAATTTTTCAGTTAGTTCACGGCGACCGCGGACGAACCGGTCTCGCCGGTGCGGATGCGGATGGCCTCTTCGACCGTCGAGATGAAGACCTTGCCGTCACCAATCTTGCCGGTGTTCGCGCTCTTGACGATGGCCTCGGCCACGCCGCCGGCCTGGGCGTCGTCCACGACGATTTCGATCTTCACTTTGGGGAGGAAGTCCACGGTGTACTCGGAGCCGCGATAGATTTCCGTGTGGCCTTTTTGACGGCCGAAACCTTTCACTTCAGTCACAGTCATGCCCTGCACGCCGACTTCGGCAAGGGCCTCCTTCACTTCCTCCAACTTGAACGGTTTGATAATCGCTTCGATTTTCTTCATGGTGCGGCGGATTGGTCGATGAGCCTTGAGCAATGCCCGTGCCAAACGCGGCAGGGAATTTTTAAAAACTGTGGAAAGGTTACGTTGAGGCATGTTAGTTGGCCAGCGGAAATCCGGTCAATCTCAAGAGTTTCCGGGGATTAGCCGGTGCTCCCGGCGGTTTTTATCCCAGTGGATTTTCAAAGTTCTCTTCCGCCTTGAACGACCCATTTCCACCTCCAAATCCCTCGATCCGCTGGTTCCGAGTCGTGGTCTGGCTGATGCCCACCTGCATCGCTTTTACCACCCTTCTCGCACTCGATCTGGTCGCTCCCCTGCTGGGAGGACCGTTCGGATGCTGGCTCTTCGGCTGGGGAACGGTCAACTTGGCGACGACCTACGGCCTCGGCCTGTTTGACGGGAAGTTGAGACGCTCGCGGCTGTCTCCCGATGATGTCTTCCCACCCGAGGCGCAGTTCCTGATTCTCCAGCTTATCATCGTGCCGCCCCTGTTCCTCGCCGGCTGGGCGATCCTCTCGTCGGTTCCTTAGCGGGAACGACCTTGGGACCCTCCGTTTTTTCCTGTGCTGGCAGGCGATGCATGGCAGCGTCGCCGCGCCTTGTCCGCCCCGCGAAACACCCAACTGGATGGCTGGCGCGCTTTTGCCGTGCTGGGCGTGATCTGGCTGCACTGGACGCCACGGGAATGGCGTGGCGCTCTGCCCTTTGAGATCGGCCTGTACTTCTTCCTGATTCTCACCGGCTTCCTCACAACACGGGTGCTGCTGCGCGACCGTGACGCAGGCGAAAAGCTGCACAAGCCCTGGAGGCGGATGGCCTTCCGGCACTTCCTGAAGCGGCGGGCGATCCGGCTGCTGCTGCCCTGCTATGCGGCGATGCTTCTCGGATGGCTCTGCCGCTCGCCCGACCTGATCGCCCATCCCTTCATCTACCTCGGGCACTTGGCGAATCTCCACATGGCCTTCTCGCCGAATTGGCCACCCGGCACCGCGCACTACTGGACCCTTGCGATCCAGATCCAGTTCTTCCTGCTCTGGCCGCTGGTGATCTTCTACCTGCCCAGAAAGGCTCTGTTGCCCACCCTGATCGCCTTCGTTTTGCTGGCTCCGCTTACCCGCTGGGCGGTTCTGAATTATTTCCCTCAGGTCTATCACGCAGGAGCCCTGTCCACTTCGGCAGCGGACTACCTCGGGACGGGCTCGCTGCTGGCGCTGGCGATGGAACGCGGGATGCAAGCAGGTGATCGCAGGCTGCGCTTCGCCGCTTGGCTGGCCTTTGCCGCCTACCTGATCCTGTATGTGTTCGATGAATCCGGCCATGCGGTGACCGGTTTGCGACACTTCCAGCAGACCCTGCTCTCGATCGCTTTCGTCGGGCTGATCTCCGCGACTCTGCACGGCTTCTCCGGTGCCTTGGCGAAAGTGCTCGAGCATCCCGTGGCCCAACACATCGGGCGGATCAGCTACGGGCTCTATCTCTTCCACACCATCGTGCCGCTGGCAGTGGGCAAGCTCATCCCTTGGCTGTGGTGGGCGGACGGCCCCAACCAGCTGATGCTGGCACTGCGCATCCTCGTCTTTGCCCTAGGCTCCTGGGGTACGGCTTATGCCTGCTGGCGCTACCTTGAGCAGCCTTTGGACCGATTCCGCCAGCACTCCCGTCCGGCTTAGTCACTTTTCCCGGTGGTAAAACATTTCCCTAGCTCGCCCTAGGGGCCCGTGCACCATCCCGAGCGCACCCGATCTGATGAAAGCGCTCGTCAAAGCCACCGCCGGTCCCGGTCTCGAAATGATGGACGTCCCGATGCCCGAAGTGGGCCCCATGGACGTGCTCATCAAGATCAAGAAGACCTCCATCTGCGGCACCGACGTCCACATCTGGAAATGGGATGCCTGGGCGCAGCGCACCATCCCGGTGCCGATGCATGTCGGCCACGAATTCTGCGGCGTGGTCGAGTCGGTGGGCTCCGGCGTCACCGACATCGTCCCCGGCGAACTGGTCTCCGGCGAAGGCCACATCGTCTGCGGCCGCTGCCGGAATTGCCTCGCCGGCCGCCGTCACCTTTGCCCGGAAACGCTGGGCGTCGGCGTGAACCGCCCCGGTGCCTTCGCGGAGTATCTCTCGATCCCCTACCGCAACGTCTACAAGGTCGACCCCTCGATCCCGGAGGAGGTCATTTCCTGCTTCGATCCGCTGGGCAATGCCGTCCACACCGCTCTATCCTGGGACCTCGTCGCGGAGGACGTGCTGATCACCGGCGCCGGCCCGATCGGCTGCATGGCTGCCGCCGTCTGCCGCTTCGCCGGGGCTCGCCACGTGGTCGTGACCGACGTGAATCCGTGGCGCCTCGAACTCGCGAAGAAGCTCGGAGCCACCCGCACCGTGAACGTTGCCGAAGAGTCGCTGGGTGACGCGATGAAGTCGCTGGGTATGAAGGAGGGCTTCGATGTTGCCTTGGAAATGTCCGGTCATCCGTCCGGCCTGACGGATATCCTCAACCACACCTCGAACGGCGCGAAGGTCTCCCTGCTGGGCATCTTCCCCGACAAGGTCGCGATCGACTGGGACAAGGTGATTTTCAAGGGCCTCATCTTGAAGGGCATCTACGGCCGCGAGATGTTCGAGACGTGGTACAAGATGAGCAGCATGATCCGCGCAGGCCTCGATATCTCGCCGGTCATCACCCACCGCTTCCCGGTCGCCGAGTTCAAGAAGGGCTTCGAGACCATGATGTCCGGGCAGTCGGGCAAAGTGGTTCTGGACTGGGAAGCCTGACCGACGGCTCCACCCCTCGAAAGAGCGGTTTTTCCGGGGTTGTCGTCGCGGAGGATTGTGACCAATTTGTCACACAGCCTCTAGAATTCCCTAGGAATGCGACGCTTCCTCCTCCCCCTCCTCATCCTCCCCCTCTGTGTCTCCGGACTCCGGGCGGATGTGATTTTGTCCGAGTTCCTCGCCTCGAATCAGAATGGCGCGGAAGACAATTTCGGCGAGAAGGAGGATTGGATCGAGCTCTACAACACCGGCACCGCCGCGGTGAGCCTCGACGGCTGGTGGCTGACCGATGACCAGGCGGAGAAAAAGAAGTGGCGCTTTCCCGCCGTCAGCATCCCTGCCAAGGGCACCGTGCTCGTCTGGGCCTCCGGTCGTAACCTGACCAATCCCGCGGCTCTGCTGCACGCGAATTTCAGCCTCTCGTCCGAGGGTGAGTTCCTCGGCCTCTACAAGCCGAACGCCACCACCGGCTCGGCTCAACTGGTCGACTCCTTCGGCGCGTCCTACCCTCCGCAGGCACCGGACATTTCCTACGGCATCTCGTTCACGGCTACTACGACGACCGTAGTAGCTACCGGCCAGAGCGGGAAATACCGGGTGCTCGCCAACAATGCGACCGGCCAGACGAACTATAGCGGCAGCAACTATGCTGGCGGCGATATCGGCACCAGCCTGAGCGGCGGCTGGAACGTAAGCCCGTCCTTCAGCGACACCACCTGGACAGCAGCTGCGACCGGGCTGGGCTACGACACGAGCGGCGGCCTCAACGCGTGGATCGCGACCAACTGCCAGACGGCGATGCAGAACGTGAACCCGTCGCTCTGCTTCCGGCGAACGTTCAGCGTTTCCAGCCCGTCTTCACTCGTGACCTGCAAGTTTCGCATGCGCTACGAGGATGGCTTCGTCGCCTGGCTGAACGGGACGGAGATCGCGCGCGCCAACTTCGCCGGCACCCCGGCCTACAATTCGGTCGCTACGGCTGCACTCGATGAGACGATCCCCAACTCGTGGACCGAGTTCAACGTTCCGGTTTCCCTGCTGATCTCCGGCAGCAACGTGCTCGCCATCCAGGGGTTAAATTCAAGCACCAGCAGCTCGGATTTCCTGCTGCTGCCCGAGATGACCACCGGCACCGATCCTGTCCCCGGCGGGAATGTTTATTTCAGCCAGCCAACACCCGGCGCGCTGAACAATACAGGATCGGCCGGACCAGTGGTGTATGATGCCACGCCCGTCGATCCTCTGGTCCCCCGCCCCCTCGGCAATGCCAGCAGCCCCGCGCTGAAAGTCACCGTGCGCGTGGTGAAGACGAAGAACAACGTCTCGTGGGTGCGCGCCTATCCCCGGACCATGTGGGGTGCGGAATCGACCGTGAATCTCAACGACAGCGGCACCGCTCCCGACGACATTGCGGGCGACGGCATCTACTCCGGGAACCTGACGACCAGCGCGGTCACCGCCGGCCAGATGTTTCGCTGGCGCTTTGAGGCGCGCGATACGGCGGGGAATTCCACCATCTTCCCGGCCTACACGAACACGACGGACGCGCCTCAGTACTTCGGCACCGTCGCGCTCAACAGCGCCACCACGACCAGCCAATTGCCGGTGCTGGAATGGTTCGTCGAAGGCTCGCCCGCGACCGGGCCGACCGCGGCCGCCTTCCGTAGCTCCTGCTACTACCTGAACCGCTTCTACGACAACATCGGCCACGAGATCCATGGCCAGTCCACCTCCGGCTTCGCGAAGAAGAGCTACGACTTCGATTCTAACAGCGATCACCGCTTTGTCTGGAAGGAAGGTGAACATCCTGTGAAGGATCTCAACCTGCTATCGAACTGGGCCGACAAAACGAAGACCCGCAACACGCTTTCCCATGAGGTCGGGAAGCTGACCGGCACTCCCTATCACTTCGCCTTCCCCGTCCGCGTGCAGCTCAACGGCGCCTTTCATGGCGTGATGGATCTTCTCGAGGATGGCGACGACCGGATGCTGGAACGCAACGGCCTCGATCCCGAAGGAGCCTTCTACAAGATCTACGCCGAGAACCTGACATCAAGCGCGGAGAAGAAGACACGCCGGACGGAAGACCAGTCCGACTTGAACGCCTTTGCCAGCGCGCTCGACAGCGCCACGCAGGCGCTCGCCACCCGCCGCACCTACGCCTACGACAACGTCGACCTCGCGGCCACCATCAACTACCTGGTGACCCGCCAGTTCAACAGCGACCGCGACCACGGCCACAAGAACTTCTACCTCTACCGCGACACCAATCTGACCCGCGAGTGGCGGCCGATCATCTGGGACGTCGATCTCTCCCACGGCCACAACTGGATCGCCACCTACGGCTACTTCGACGACACCCTCGTCTCCAACAACGCCCTCAATTCCCACTCCGCCAACAATCGGCTCTACAACCTGATCTACGAATCGACGGAAATGCGCACGATGTACGTCCGCCGGATGCGGACGCTGATGGACCAGCTTCTCCAACCGCCCGGCACGGTGAATGGCATCCTGGAAACGCGGATGCGCGCGATTGCCGCAACCGTCGATCCCGATCCCGCGAACCCCTCATCGTGGACCGATGGCGACCAGGACTTCACCAAGTGGGGCGTGAATTCCAACTTCGCCGCGAATCGTCCGCGCGAGGAAGTGGAGCGGGTGGTCAGCGGCTACTTCGCTCCGCGCCGGACCTTCCTTTTCAACCGGCCCTTGCTCTACGCTCCTGGCAATACCGCGAGCACCCAGATCCCGGCCGCCGCGCAGACCAATACGCCGGGCATGGTGACGATCGACTCGGTGGATTTCCTCCCCGCTTCGGGCAATCAGTCACACGAGTATCTGATTCTCAAGAATACCACGTCTCAGGCCGTGGACCTCTCCGGGTGGAAGCTCGATGGAGGAATCGAGCATGTCTTCGAAGGCGGTACCGTGATTCCTCCGGGCAGCGGCAGCGCGATCGCCGAGTATCAGGGGCTCCTCCATGTGGTGAAAGACGCGCTGGCATTCCGGAGCCGGACCAGCGGTCCCACGGGTGGGCAGAAGCGTTTCATCCAGGGCAACTATTCCGGCCAGCTTTCCGCCCGTGGGGAAACCGTGAACCTGCGCGATCCCTCGGGTGCATTGATTGCCTCCTTCAGCTATCCTGGCACACCATCGGCACTCCAACAGTTCCTCCGTATTTCGGAGATCCAGTATCATCCCACGGTTCCGACGCCTGCGGAGGAAACGGCCATGCCCGCCGTAGTCGAAGACGATTTCGAGTATGTCGAGTTGGTGAACATCGGCACCACCACGCTCACGCTGACGGGTGCGCATTTCACGCAGGGCATCGATTTCACCTTCCCCGCTTCCACGCTGGCGGCAGGAGCGCGGGTGATCGTGGCGAAGAATCCGGCCGCCTTCGCCCTACGTTATCCGGGTACGACAGTTCCCGTACTTGGACCCTACAGCGGCGTGCTGGCGAACGGCGGCGAGAAACTCGAACTGGCTGATGCGGTCGGAGAGAGCGTTCTCGATTTCGAATACAAGGATGGCTGGTACCCGGCTACCGATGGCACGGGGCGTTCGCTGGTCCTTCGCGCTCCCTCGACCACGCCTTACGATGACTTCGGCAATCCACAGCGCTGGGCCATCAGCGCCACGACCGGCGGCAGCCCGGGCAATGCCGACAGCTCCTTCGCCCAAGCCTATCACGGCTGGGACAATTTCCACTTCACCTCCGCCGAGCGGGACAACCCGCTCGTTTCCGGCCCGGATGCCGACCCGGATGGCGATGGTCGCACCAACGTCGACGAGTATACCCTCGCGACGAACCCTCGCCTGATCGACTCGCCGGTCATGTCGTTCACGTGGTCGATGGATGGCACCACCCGCCGTCCGGCGCTGCGCTTCCGCAGGCCTGCGAACGCCCTTGATGTGGCCTACGAGCTCCTTGCCGGAAATAATCTGGCTACATGGCCGGTCGTCGCCACGAGTGCCACATCGGCCACTCCACTCCCGGATCAAACCGAAGAAGCCGTGATGCGGGATACAGCGAGCGACACCGCGACGCGACGCTTTCTCAAGCTGCACACGATATTCACGCCATGAACAGACGACCCGCCCGCCGGCGCAGGACACGTCCACCGGGCAGATTCACCGCCGGAGGTCCGTCCACATCGAGCAAGGCCAGCCCGCGCAGGACGAGCTCTCTCGATAAACCTGTCACGCCGGAATTACGAAGATAGTCGTACAAGCACGCCGCTTGCAGCTCGCGCGGCAGTGTCCGCAGTTTTGGCAAATGCAGGCGTCCCTGCGGATCGAGCACGTCCGCTTGTTTCACGGCCCAGCGTTCGATCACACGATGCTCACAGGACGAGCCCGCAGCGCGCACCAGCGACTCGGTGACATCACGGCGCGCGATATCGGAAAGCAGCGGCAGCACCTCGTGACGGAGGCGATTGCGCACGGCAATGGGCTTGCCATTGGTCACGTCCTCGCGCCACGTGAGCTTCTCCGCCGAAAGCCATCCGCGCAGGTCATCGCGCCGCAGGAGCAGCAGGGGCCTCTGGCACTCCAGAGGCCGGCCGGCGACTTGGAGGACTTGGTTTTCCAGCATGCCTGACAGACCACGGCTGCCGCGCAGTAGATTCCACAGGACGGTCTCCGCCTGGTCGTCGGCGTGATGAGCGAGCAGCAGCCGCGGACAGCGGTGCTTCCGCGAGCATAGCGCGAAGAAGGCATGGCGTGCCTCGCGCGCGGCAGTTTCCAGCGAGTCGCCATGGTCCCGCATCACCGCTCGCACGTCCGTCTTGCCGGACTCACAGGGGTAGCCGAGCGAAGCCGCCAGCTTCTCGACAAAGCGCGCATCACTCGTCGAGGCCCTGCCGCGCAGCCCGTGATCGAGGTGGCAGACCACCACCTCGCGGAAGCCATGGCGGTGCAGCAGGTGGAGCAGCGCCACCGAATCCGCACCGCCGGAAATGCCCGCGAGGAAGCGCCGCCGCTTCGGAGCGGCCTGGAACCAAGCGATTTCCGGGAACGGCACGGCACAGCCATGACCGGACTGCACGAGTTTTCAAGTGACGATCTCTCATTCCAGCCCATGTTCAGGGCATGAAGCTCGCCGCCGTCCTCGCCTGCCTCGCCCTCGCCACGCCCCTCCACGCCGCGGACGAACCCGCCCCTGTGAAAATCGAGCAGGCGGAAAAGCAGATCACCGACGGCGTTCAGATCCTGGACGTTCGCACGCCGGATGAGTGGAAGGAAGGCCACCTCGAAAAAGCCAAGCTGGTCACCCTCTCGAAGGAAGGCTTTGTCGAAAAAGCCAAGGCAGAGCTCGACCCGAAGAAGCCGGTCCTTGTCTATTGCAAGTCCGGCGGCCGCAGCGCCAAGGCTGCCAAGCAGCTGCGCGAGGCCGGCTTCACCGTCTACGACTTGGATGGCGGCATCACCGCCTGGCAAAAGGCAGGCAAGCCGGTGGTGAAGTGAGCGTCTGAATTTACGCGGCCTTTACAGCGCGCCCGGACCGGCTGCGGCATGATGCCGGCATGTCCACCGTGATCCGCTGGATCGGCTGGGTGGCGCTGCTTGCCGGAGCGCTGCTCATTACACAGAACTCGCTCAGCGACTTCGGTCCCGGCGGCGAAGGGATCTTCGTGGAACAGAAGGGTGAGATCGGGCGCCAGCCGCTGTGGATCGTCTGTCTCTACGTTCACGTCGTGGCAGGGATTGTGTGCCTGCTTTCCGTCCTGCCCCAGTTCTCCCGCAAGCTGCTTCGCCGCATCCCGGCACTGCACCGCTGGTGTGGCCGGATCTATGCGGCCAGCGTCTTGTTCGTCCTCTCCCCTACCGGCATTTACCTCGCCTTTTTCGCCAAGGGCGGCCTCGCGGGAAAACTCGGCTTCCTCCTGTTAGGCGCGGTGACCTTTCACACCACGCTCCGCGGGGTGACCTCGATGATCGGCGGGACTCGCGATCTCATCGCCCACCGCGAGTGGATGACGCGCTCCTTCGCCTACGCGGCCAGCGCCATCACCTTCCGCGTCTATCATCTCGCCTTCCTCTTGGCCGGGATGGCGGAGGAGAAGAACTACGCGATCTCTCTCTGGCTCAGCATTCTCGGCAATGCTGCCGTGGCGGAACTGGTCCTCCGCCGCCGCTCACAAGCTCCAACCCTTTCTTCTACCATTCCATCCATCTCATGAAAACGACATCATCCATCCTCGCACTCGTCGCCGTCACGACGCTGCTGCATGCGGCGCCGCCACAAGCCCAGCCTACCCCTGAAGACCTCGCCAAGGGAAAGGTCGCCGTGGAAATCTACGGGAAAGTGAACTCCATGAGCGGTCGCTTCTCTCGCGTGGGGCCTATCAACAGCCACCAGCTTGAGTTCCAAGCGCCCATGTTCGTGAAGGAGGAAAAGCGGCTACCCTTCACCATCACTCCCGTGAGGAATCCGAAGGTCGCCGTGCAATTACAGGGCTACATCCGCCTCTCCGATCAGGAGATTTTTCTGCTGGATCAAAAGACCGGGCAATACCTGCCCGCCCGTGAAGACCCACGCTTCGCCCCGCCACAGCAGCAACGGGAGCTTCCTTTGCCGAAAATCGAGCCGGCCAAGCCGCTCTAAGAGCGGTTTCGGCAACCTGTCCGGCTCCGAAGTTGATGGCCGTATGTAATCGCCTGCCTCCATGCCATCTCCTAACCTCTCCGCCAAAGGAGGAACTCAGGCATGGACTCTTCAACGCTCTTCTCGGTGGCCCCCACCTTCCCGATGGATGAGGGCCGGATTCGGGACCGGAGCCGGGAAATGATGCTTCGTTCGCCGTCGACATGGGTGCCCCTGCTCATCGCAGGTGCAGTGGGTTTCGCGCTGGAGGCGGGCATGGCGGGCTTCGTCCTGCTCCTGGGAGTGACGGCCGCTTTGGTGTTCCGCTATTGGAACAAGCAGCGTCCTGCCGTGGATGCCGCCAGCGTGCGTGAATTGATCGGCGAAAGCAACGCGGAGCAGGATCAGGAACTGAAGCGCATCATCGGCAATCTAACGTCGAAGGGCTTGCCCCAGTATGCCCAAGGTCTCGGCCGCTTCCTTTCTCTCAAACAGAAGATCGAGAAGGAGGTCCATCACAGCAAACACCTGGCCGTCTTCTCGCAGGAGGTGGAGAAGGGCGTGGACGGCATTTGTGCGGAAGTCTGCCGCGAGATCACCGGCATCCGTGCCCGGGAAGAAGGGCTCGGTGAAATCCTGACCTCGCGCGATCCCACGCGCCTGGATCGTTTGGAAAGCGCGCGGAACAAATCCCATGCTGCCATTCTAAACGCCTACACATCGCTCTATCAGGTCCATGCGGAAATCCTCGGACTGGTTTCCGATCCTCTCGAGCGAAAGACGCCGGAAGATGCCAAGGATCAGCCCGGCCAGCGCTTGCAGGAAATCCTCGGAGGCTTGCGCGACGAGGCTGACATGATCGCCCGCACCCACGAGCGCATCCGGCGCACGCTGGAAGAGTGCCCCTCGGCGGTGGAGACGACGAAGCCGGGAGCCTTCTGCTAGACGAAGGGTCAGAACAAGAAATAGCGCTGCGCCATTGGCAGCTCGGCCATGGGTCCGCAGCGCAGCTCGCGGCCGTCGGCGGTGACCGTATAGGTCTCGGGATCGACGGTGATCTTCGGCATGGCGTCGTTGAAAGGCAGGTCCGCCTTGGTGACAGAGCGGCAGCCTTTCACGGCGACAAGCTGCTTCTGCAGGCCGAGGTCATCGAGTGAACCGGAATCCAGCGCGGCCTGGCTTACAAAGGTGAGTGAGGTCGAGCGGATCGCCTTGCCGAATGCGCCGAATTGGGGGCGATACATCATCGGCTGCGGCGTAGGGATGGAGGCATTCGGGTCGCCCATGTTCGCCCACGCGATGAGGCCGCCCTTAAGGATGGTCTCGGGCTTCACGCCGAAGAAGGCGGGCTTCCAGATCACAATGTCGGCCAGCTTCCCGACTTCAATGCTGCCAACTTCATGCGCGATGCCGTGGGTCAGCGCAGGACAGATCGTGTACTTCGCGACGTAGCGCAGCGCCCGGAAATTGTCGGCAGCCGGATGCGATGGTCCTTCGAGCGGGCCGAACTGCACCTTCATCTTATGCGCCGTCTGCCACGTGCGGGTGATGACCTCGCCGATGCGGCCCATGGCCTGCGAATCAGAGGACATCATCGAGATCGCGCCGAGGTCGTGGAGCAGATCTTCCGCGGCGATGGTCTCGGGGCGGATACGGCTTTCGGCGAAGGCGACGTCCTCGGGAATCCGCGAGTCGAGGTGGTGGCAGACCATGAGCATGTCGAGGTGCTCATCGATCGTGTTCACGGTGAAGGGCCGCGTCGGATTGGTGGACGAGGGCAACACGTTGGCCTCACCACAAACGCGAATGATGTCCGGCGCGTGACCGCCACCGGCACCTTCGGAGTGATAGGTGTGGATCGTTCGACCTTTGAAGGCGGCGAGCGTGCTTTCGACGAAGCCTGCCTCGTTCAAGGTATCCGTGTGAATCGCGACCTGGACGTCCAGTTCATCCGCGACACCGAGGCAGGTATCGATCGCCGCGGGCGTGGTGCCCCAGTCTTCGTGAAGCTTCAGGCCGATGGCACCGGCGAACACTTGCTCGCGCAGCGGCTCGGGCGAGGAGCAGTTGCCCTTGCCGAGGAAACCGAGATTGATCGGGAACGCTTCCGCTGCTTCCAGCATCCGGCGGATGTTCCATTTCCCGGGAGTGCAAGTGGTGGCATAGGTGCCATGCGCCGGTCCGGTGCCGCCGCCGATAAGCGTGGTCACGCCGCTCGCGATCGCATGCTCGATCTGCTGTGGGCAGATGAAATGGATGTGCGTGTCGATGCCGCCGGCGGTGACAATGCAGCCTTCACCCGCGATGACCTCAGTGCCCGCGCCGATGACCATGTCGATGCCATCTTGCAGCAGAGGATTTCCCGCGTGGCCGAGGCCGACGATGCGGCCGTGCTTGATGCCAATGTCGGCTTTGATCACGCCGTGCGCGGCATCCAGGACGAGGGCATTCGTGATGACGAGGTCGAGGCAATCGGCATCGCACGCGAGCGGCGACTGGGCCATGCCATCGCGGATCACCTTGCCACCGCCAAATTTCACCTCGTTGCCATAGCCGCCTTTCTCCGCGACGAAGTCGCGTTCGACTTCGATGAAGAGCTCGGTGTCGGCGAGACGCACGCGGTCGCCCACGGTGGGGCCGAAGGTACCAGCATAGTTGGCGCGGGTTTGGTTCATGCGTCGAGCTTGCCGTTCACCTTGTTGTTAAGGCCGTAGATCCTGCGCTCGCCAGCGAAGGCGACCAGAGGCACTTCACGCGTGTCGCCGGGCTCGAAGCGGATCGCCGTGCCCGCCGGGATGTCCAAGCGGAAGCCACGGGCAGCGGCGCGATCAAACTCGAGCGCCTCATTCACCTCCGCGAAATGGAAGTGGCTGCCGACCTGCACCGGACGATCGCCGGTATTCGCCACCGCGAGCTTCAGCTTCGCGAGACCTTCGTTGATCTCGATAACGCCGTCGGGCGTGATGACTTCTCCGGGGATCATCGGACAGGATGGTGAACGGTGACCAGCTTGGTGCCGTCAGGAAAGGTGGCCTCCACCTGGATGTCGTGGATCATCTCGGCAACGCCCTCCATGACCTCGTCGCGGGTGACGAGCGTAGTGCCGTAGCTCATGAGTTCCGCCACCGACTTGCCATCGCGGGCACCTTCGAAAATCTCGGCCGTGATCAGGGCGACGACCTCGGGATAATTCAGCTTCACGCCGCGATCACGGCGCCGACGTGCGAGATCCGCAGCCACGACCACCAGCAGCTTCTCCTGTTCGCGCGGGGACAGGTGCATGGCTCAGGATGCGGCGAGCAGGGCGAGCGAACCGCCAAAAGCGACGGCCGCACCGATGCGGACCTTGCGGCTCTTGGTGAGATGGAACAGTACCACCGACGTGACCACCACGATCGCCAGTGAAATTTCGAACGAGCCGTGCAAGTGCAGCCAATCCGCCCGGAGCTGTTCAAACTCATCTTCCTCACCAGGCGGATGATAATGGCCCGGATGGGCGGCGGCGATGGTGGGCAGAATGGCAAACAAGCCGGGCAGCAGCTTGCGAAGGGTTTCGCGGATCATGATCAGACGGTGAGGTATTCCTTGATGAGTTCATCGCTGAGGCCGGTCATCGGGCCATTGGCGGCAACGCGACCGCGTTCGAGGATGCAGAAGTCGTCGCCGAGTTCCTTGCAGAAGTCCAGGTACTGCTCGACCAGCAGGATCGCCATCTCGCCCTCGTCGCGCAGCATCTTGATGGCCTCGCCGATCTGATCGATGATGTTCGGTTGGATGCCCTCTGTCGGTTCATCGAGGATGAGCAGCTTCGGCCGGGTCAGCAGGGCACGCCCGATCGCGAGTTGCTGTTGCTGCCCACCGGAGAGCATGCCGCCCTTGCGCGGCAGGAATTCCTTGATAATGGGAAAGAGCGTGAAGACCCGATCGACTTCCTCCTTCTTCGGTTTGCGGCCGCGGGCGATGGTGCCGACGTAGAGATTTTCCTCCACCGTGAGCTGCGGGAAAATTTCCCGACCCTGTGGCACAAAGCCGAGGCCCTTGAGCGCGCGTTTCTCGGGGCTGAAGCGTGAGATCGTTTCGCCCTCCAAGGAAACGGTGCCGATGTCGGCAGACATCAGGCCGGTGATGGCCTTGAGCGTGGTCGTCTTGCCGACACCATTGCGGCCCATCAGGCAGAAGACGGTCTTCGGCCGGATCTCCAGGCTGACGCCGCGCAGGATGCGGCTGCCGCCGATCGAGACGGACAGGTCGCTGACGGAAAGAGTCGGGGTTTCGGTGGCTACGGCAGTCATGGTACTTCAGGCGGCCTTCTTCTTGCGACCGAGATAGACCTCGATCACGCGCTCATCGCTCTGCACCTTGTCCACCGAGCCTTCACAGAGGACATTGCCCTGGTGGAGCACGGTGACGATCCCGCCCTGCGAGATCTGCCGGACGAAGGTCATGTCATGCTCGATGACGACGATGGTGTGCTTGCCGGCGAGCGAGAGAAGCAGCTCGCCAGTGCGATGCGTTTCCTCATCGGTCATGCCGGCGGCGGGTTCATCGACCAGCAATAGCTTTGCGTCCTGCGCGAGGAGCATGCCGATCTCCAGCCACTGCTTCTGGCCGTGGGCAAGCGAGCCAGCCTTGGTGTGGGCCCGTTCGGTGAGCTTGATGGTGTGCAGGATCTCATCCATCCGCGCCTCCTGCTCCTTCTTCACGCGGCCGAAGAGCGAGTGAAGGATGCCGCGCGAGCCGGCAAGCGAGAGCAGCAGGTTCTCGCGCACCGTGTGATCGACATACACGGTCGGCGTCTGGAATTTCCGGCCGATCCCGAGGCGATAGATCTGATACTCGTTCATCTTCAGCAGATCGTGCGTCTGCTCGAAGTGAAGCGTGCCGGTGTCCGGCTTGGTGCGGCCGGTGATGAGGTCGAGGAAAGTGGTCTTGCCCGCGCCATTCGGACCGATGACGGTGCGCAGCTCGCCCTTCTCGAGGGCGAAGTTCAGATCGCGGATCGCCTGGAATCCGGAGAAGGACTTGTTCAGTCCCTCCGCGGCCAGGAGGTAGGGCTGCATGCTCATTTGGTCTTCGCGGCGGAGGTGAGGAGTGCTTCTTCGGCGGCGGCAGCCTTAATGCCTTGGCGACGGGCCATGATCTCGCGGATCTGGGCGGGAATGCCGACGATCCCCTTCGGCAGGAACAGGACAACGAGCACAAAGCTGCCACCCATGATGATGAGCCAGAAATCGGGGAACTTGGTCGTCGCCCAGCTCTTCAGGAAGTTCACCAGGATCGCGCCAATGATCGGACCGATAAGGGTGCCGCGGCCACCAACCGCCACCCACACGACGGCCTCGAGCGACTTTTCGGTCATCATCTCGCTGGGATTGATGATGCCGACTTGCGGCACATAGAGCGCACCCCCGATTGCCGCGATCATCGCACTGATGACGAAAACGAAGAGCTTGAAGTTCGCCGCCGAGTAGCCGGAGAAGAGCACGCGGTTCTCGCTATCGCGGATGGCGCGCTGAATCAGGCCGTAGCGGGACGTGGTCAGCCACTTGCAGAAGACAAAGACGAGCGTCAGCGTGATCGCCGAGGCGATGTAGAGCATGCGCTTCGTCTCCGGGCTGCGGACGTCCGCGCCGAGGATGCTGCGGAAGTCGGTGAAGCCATTGTTCCCACCCATGAAGAGCTCATTGCGGAAGAACATCAGCGCGGCACCGTAGGTCAGTGCCTGGGTGAGGATGGAGAAATAGACACCCTTGATGCGCGAACGGAAGGCGAGGTAGCCGAAGATCCCGGCAAGCAGCCCGGGCATCAGGAAGATCATCAGTGCCGCGAACGGGAAGGAGTGGAAAGGCTCCCAGAAGCCAGGCAGTTCCTTTCGTCCCATGAAGTCCATGAAGTCTGGAAGCGCACTCTTGTACACCGGGTCGGGCCCGATCATCAGCATCAGGTGCATGCCGAGCATGTAGCCACCGAGCGCGAAGAACAGCGATTGGCCGAGGCAAAGCAGACCGGTGTAGCCCCACAACAAGTCCACCGAGATGGCGAGGATGGCGTAGCAAAGATACTTGCCCCAGGTATTCAGCGTGAAGTCGGTAACCCCGCCGGAGGCATTGAGCACCGGCATTCCAACCACGAGGAATAGCGCGATGGCCGCGAGAGCAATGGTGGGGACCTTGCCGTTTAGAGAAGTATTCATCAGTCGAGGCTGCGGGAGCGGGTGGCGAAGAGGCCCGAGGGCTTCCACTGGAGGAAAAGAATGATGGCACCGAGCACGAGGATCTTGCCGGTGACGGGATCACGCAGGATCTGCTGAAGCGATTGATCGGCCATGCCGATGCCGAGCGCACTGATCACCGTGCCGAAGATATTTCCCACACCGCCCACGACGACGGTCATGAAGGAGTCCACGATGTAGTTCTGACCAAGGTTCGGGCCGACGTTTCCGAGCTGGGAAAGGAAGGCTCCGGCGAGACCGGCCAGGCCGCTGCCGAAGGCGAAGGTCATCATGTTCACCCGCTCCGTGCGAATCCCCATGCAGGCGGCCATCCCGCGGTTCTGCATCACGGCCCGGATCAGCAGGCCGAGCGAGGTTTTATTGAGCGTGGCCCAGGTCAGGAAGATGATGAGCACCGCGAAGCCGATCACGAACACCCGGTTCCAGCCGAAGACGATGTCGTTCACGGTCCAGTTTCCGGACAGGTAGGCGGGACTATCCACCTGCACGTTGTTCGCGCCGAAGATCAGGCGGAAGAGCTGCTGGAGAACCATCGACACTCCCCAGGTCGCGAGCAGCGACTCTAGCGGACGCTTGTAGAGAAACCGGATGATGCCGCGTTCCAGCAGCAGGCCCACCCCCGCAGCTGCAAGGAAGCTGGCCGGAATGGCAACGAGGAAATAGAGGCTCCACGCGTTCCCGGTCAGGTTCAACCCGGGAATATTGACCGGGATGCCAAACGGCGACATGTGAATGCCAGCCGCGAAGAAATTCTGGATCAGGTAGGTCGTGTAGGCTCCCACGACGATGAGTTCACCGTGCGCCATATTGATCACCCCCATCAGGCCGAAGGTGATCGCAAGGCCGATTGCCACGACCAGCAGCACGCTGCCGAGCGATAACCCTCGAAAAAGGGTGCCGGCGGAGTTCACGAAGGAAACGTGAGAAGCGATATCGGCCTGTGCCTTGTCGCAGGCGGTCACGAGACTGGCCTGACCCGCTTTCTCCGCTTCGTCGCGGGTCGCCTTGATGACATCCTTCGCGCCGATCGAAGCCATTTTGCCGAGGTCAGTCACCGCGGCTTCGCGGACCGCCACATCCTCGGAGTGCAACTTCAAGAATGCGATGGCTTCGGCCAGCGCGGCCTTCACCTTGCCATTTTTCTCGGTGGCGGCGAGCTGCTCCAGCAGCGGCAGCTTCGCGATATCCTGCTCAAGACCAGTATCCTGCACGGCCCGCATCCGCTTGGCGACGTCCGGCGAGGAAAGTGCGAGGCGGTCCGTCACGCCCTTCATCACGCGACGCAGCGAGGAATCGGTGTCGGCCACGGAGAGGTCGTCCTTGCTCACCCGCACCGGCTTGCCATCGTCCGCCGTGACCGGTTTGCCAGTGGCGAGCGCCACGAGTGCGAATTTTTCGTCACCATCCGCCTCGCCATCGATCAGCACGGCGAGATTGTTCCCGGCGGCGTCCTGATATTGGAAAATTTCGCTCTCCTTCCACTTTGTGAGCAGCGGGACCACTTCGTCCGCGTTCGCCGTGGCCAGGGTTTCGACCAAGGTCTTCTGCTGGTCCACGTCCATGAGCACGGCCGCCTCGGCGACGACCTCACGCGGCGTTTTCGATTCCTGGGCAGTGCAGGTTGTGAAATGTGCCAGCACCCACCAGAGGAAGACCCCGGTCATGCGGCCCCAGCCGCCCATTTTCCCTGCAGACGCGAGCGACATGGTAAATCCACGCACGCACTCGTCGTGCCACCCCGTGGGAGGCCCCTGTCACACCCATGAGCGGGACTTCTGGAGAATCGCCTGATCCATTACTGATTCCTCATGGTCCCGTCCCGGCTCGACAAAGCCGCCCGATTGGCCAACCCTAACGGCGGTCGCCGCCCCCCAAACCGCCACGCCTTCAGCGACATTTCCTTTTCCAGCCCGTAGCACCCATGTCCGGATCCTTTCTCCCGAAACCGTTTTCCCATTCCTACGAGATCGACCCCAAGTTCTCGAAGAGCGCTGTCTATTTCTCCTGCGAATTCGCCATCGACCAGATCTTCAAGATCTACTCGGGCGGTCTCGGCTTCCTCGCCGGCTCGCACATGCGCTCCGCCGCCGCCCTCCGTCAGAACGTATGTGGCATCGGCATGCTGTGGACCTATGGTTACTACGACCAAGCGCGAGGCGAAGAACGCGAGATGGCGGTCCAATTCCGCAAGAAGCAGTACGCCTTCCTGCAGGACACCGGCATCAAGTTCCAAGTGCCTGTCCACGGCCATCCGGTGTGGGTGAAGGCGATGTTCCTGCCCGGAGATGTCTTCGGCACCATTCCGATGTTCTTCCTGACCACGGATCTGGACGAGAATGACCACCTCTCCCGTGCGATCACGCACCGGCTCTACGACAACGACCCGCTGCGCCGCATCGCCCAGTACATCATCCTCGGTGCCGGCGGCGCGCGCCTGCTTGAGGAACTCGGTGTGGATCCTGAAGTCTGGCACCTCAATGAAGCCCACGGCCTGTCTGCCGCCTTCCGCGTCTTCGAGCGGACCGGCAGCGTGGACGAAGTGAAGAAGCGCTTCGTCTTCACCACCCACACTCCCGAGGAAGCGGGCAATGAGAAGCATGACTTCAAGTTGCTCCACGACTTCACCTTCTTTGGAAACGTGTCGATGGACACCATCCGCGGCATCACCGGCATCGATGGCGAGGTCTTCAATCACTCGCTCGCTGCGCTACGCCTGAGCCACCTGTCGAACGCGGTTTCCAAGCTCCACGGCGACGTCTCCCGCAAGATGTGGGAGCACTACCCGAACATTTGCCCCATCACTCACGTCACCAATGCACAGAACGGACGTTTCTGGAAAGACAAGGGACTCGAGGGATCGCGCCTTGAGGGCGACATCGAAACGCTGAAGACCCGCAAGCGCGAGCTGAAGGCGAATCTTTTCCAGACGGTCGCGAATCAAACCGGCAAGCTCTTCAATCCCGATGTGCTGACGATCGTGTGGGCCCGCCGCTTCGCCGGCTACAAGCGTCCCGACCTCATCACCCGCGATATCCGTCTCTTCCGCTCGCTGGTGAACAACAACGAGCGGCCGGTGCAGGTCATCTGGGCCGGCAAGCCGTATCCCTTCGACTTCGGCGCGATCGAGACTTTCAACCATCTGGTCCAGACGACGAAGGACTTCCCGAACGTGGCCGTGCTCGTGGGCTACGAGCTCGAGCTCTCGCGCCAATTGAAATACGGCGCCGACATCTGGCTGAACAACCCGGTGGTCACCCGCGAAGCTTCCGGCACTTCCGGCATGACCGCCGCGATGAACTCTGCGATCAACCTCACCACCTACGACGGCTGGGTCTGCGAGTTCTCCAAGGACGGCCACAACAGCTTCATCATCCCACCTGCCGACCCGAGCCTCGACCCGGAAGCACGCGATCGCCACGACCTGCTCGGCTTCTACGACGCCATGGAGCAGAAGGTCCTGCCGCTCTACTACGGCAACCCGGACGGCTGGTGGAAGCTGGTGCTGAACTCGATGAACGAGGTGGTGCCCTTCTTCGACTCCGACCGCATGGTGACGGAGTATTACGAGAAGATCTACGCTTGAGGCATTGATCGCCGCTCAAGCAGTTGGGCGGCGATGCTGATCGCGATCTCGTGCGGATCGTTTCCACCGATCGGCAGGCCGAGCGGGCAGGTGATTCTATCTAACAAACCTTCCGCGACTGCCTCCGTCCTCAGGTCCCGCAGCAAGGCCGCGCGTTTCGACGCGCTGCCAATCACTCCCAGAAATGGAATACCGGGATAGCGGGCCAGCACGTCGCGCAGCACCGGCACGTCACTGGCGTGACCTTTGGTGATCGACAGCACGAACGACTGTCCGGTGACCAATCCGACGCCATCTTCAAAAGAAGCCACGGGGTGAGTCGCGAGGTTCTTCGCCACCGGCAATCGCGAGAGCCAATCAGCTCGCGTGTCGATTACATCAATATGGCATGAAAGCGGCAGCAGCACCGGCACCAGCGATTGCACGATGTGACCCGCACCGAAAATGACGAGATGCCAAGGCGGCTTGGCCGCCACGCGCTCGAACAGCAGCGTCATCTCCCCGCCACAGGTCATGCCGATATCGCGCTGGAGATTCCAGCAGACAAGGCGGGTAAATTCCTCGGATGAACCTAGTAGTTCCGCCGCCTCGGCAAGCGCACGCGCTTCGATTCGCCCGCCGCCGACAGTGCCGCTTTGCAGGCCATCGCGGGTGACGAGCATCTTTGCTCCCGCTTCACCCGGCACACTGCCACGCGCGGCGGCCACGGTCACGACGATGACGTCGTTGCCGGTTTCCGTGAAGCGGGCGATTTCCTGCCAGGGATTCATCGCGCAATGACCGCCTCGATTTCTCCGTGCGGTTCATCCGTGGGAAGCAGCACGCAGCTTTGCCCGGGCCGGCCGAGCTTCGTGAGATCGAGCCCGAGGAAATGGACATTCGGCATCTTCAGCTCGATCCGCGAGATCTCCGGCACGCGCTCCAAGGCGAGCTCGCCGATCTGATAGAGCGTGCGCTGGACCGAGGGACTGTAGGTCGTGGCGAACACCTCATGCGCTGCGGCAAGAACCTCCGTATCCGCGGCGATGAAACCCGCTGTTAGATCCGCGAACTCCCACTCCGCTGTCAGGCGCGTGGCAAAGACGCGGTCGGTGGTCGGGGGCAGCGTGGTGAGTTCGCAGACGTTGTAGTCGGCAAAGCCGGATTGCGTGCTCTTCATCACCAGATGCCCGCGTATGCCCGAGGTGAGCTTCGGAGCTTGCCCGCGGAAGAAAGTCGCCCGCGAGAATGGCTCACCATTCGCGGCGTGAGTGAACGCATGCGGGTGCGGACTGCCATTGATCGTCATCCGTTCCCACTTCCGCTCGCGCAGCTCGACCTCGACGCCAGAGAGATGCGGATACTTTCCAAGGAAATGCTCCACGATGATCTTCGCGAAGCTCGTCCGGCAGGTTTCCAAATGATCATGCGCCAGGAAGTGGATGGTGTTCTTCACCGTGTCCGTGGGCACGATCGATGAGTTGTCATCGGAGAGGTAGGAACCCGCCAAGTCACCGTGGAGAAGCACGTCGGCCTCGAGCTCGCAGACGTCGTGATGCGAGTCATCGTGCCGCAGGACTTTCATCACGCGGACCCGGAACTTGCCATAGCGATTGGATTCGAGCGTTGCCACGGGTGGAGGGAGTAAGGATGGTGTCGAAGTGAGGACTCTAACGGTCGATGCGTTGAATGCGATGCCAAAGGCGGACTTCGTCGCCTGCCTCGGCGGCATCTACGAGCACTCGCCGTGGGTCGCGGAGCAGACCGCGGGTGAGCGCCCTTTTTCCGGGAAAGAGCACTTGGCGGACCGGATGCGCGCCGCGGTGGAAAATGCGGACGAATCCGCAAAACTCGCGCTGATCCGCGCCCACCCGGATCTGGCCGGCAAGCTCGCCCGCGCCGGTGCCCTGAGTGCCGAGTCGACCCGCGAACAGGCGGGTCTCGGCCTCGACCGGCTCTCCGATGCGGAATTCGAACGCTTCACCGACCTGAATACCCGCTACCGCGAGCGCTTCGGCTTCCCCTTCGTGATCTGCGTGCGCCTGACCGACCGACCGGGCATTCTCGCGGCCTTCGAGCGGCGGCTGGAACACGACGCGGCGGCAGAAATCGCAGAGGCGCTCCGGCAGATCCACTACATCGCAGGGCTACGGCTCGGCGACTTGGTGACAAAATCGTAGGTTACGCAATCGCGTACTTGAAGTCATGGCGAGATGTGTTTAGGGTGACTCTCGTTCACTCGTCCCTCCCCCCAATGAAGCACCGTATCTGCCTTGCATGGTTCGGCGACCTCGACGCTCCACAGCGCGAACGCTCGAAGCCGAAAAAAGAGTCCGCCGCCGTGGCCCAAACTCCCAGCCGCAACCAGCGACCGAAGGTCAAGGAAGCGGCCGAGTTGCGCCGCATGTTCGGCCGCGACTGAGTCCATCCGCCTAGCCAGCCTTCGCCCGCTTGCGAAGGCCTGCGAGCACCAGTTCCGCCAATGGCGAGAGCTTGCCCCTCCATGCGGCCGCGATGGTCAACTCGGGGCAATCCGGAATCTGCCAGGCACGAGTGCCCTTCGGAGCGGTGAGGCCCGGTGCCTTCACGCTGAGTCCCGCGCCGAAACCACCGGCGACATAGGCGTGGACGAGTTCCAGCGAGTTCACCTCGATCCGCGACGGCCACTCGAGCCGCGCCTTGGCCAGCCCCTTCGCAAACAACCGGCTCATCGCCGTGTCCGAGGGCGGACGGATCAGCGGCAAATCCACCGCCATCCCATGCATGCCTGAGCGTGCGACCTGGTAGGATTCCGGCAGCAGCAAAACGAGCGGCATGGAAATCAGCACCTCGGTGCGGATACCCGCAGGCGCCCGGCCTTCCAACTCACAGACAGCCAGATCGACCTGTTCAGCCTCTAGCAAGGCGAAACCGGCCCGCTGATCGGCATCGACCAGCGTCAGCTCCAAGTCTGGCCGGGCCTTGCGCACTGACGCGAGCACATCGGGAAGATGCCGACGGATGATGGTGGCCGGCGCCGCCAGACGCAGCCGCCGCGACGCTTTCCCGGCCACCTTCGCCGCCATGTCCGGCAGCGCGCTGAAGAAGGGCGCGAGGAACTCGTACAGCTCGCGCCCCTCCGCCGTCAGCTTGAAGGGCCGCCGCTGGAACAGCCGCACACCGAGATCGTTTTCCAATAGCGTGATCTGCCCGCTGATCGCCGGCTGCTGGATGCCGTAGGGCATGCTGCGGGAGGCCGCAGTGATACCGCCATTGCGCGCGACATGATAGAACAGCTCGAGATGGTGCAGATTCGGCGTCACGCTGCGCATCCAATCCGAAGCAAATGATCCAGCCTAGGATTTCCTCACACCACGATGGTGCTAACTTCCGCCCGTGGACGGCGACGATTTCATCGTGGTGGCATTCGACGGCGACTGCCTGATGTGCAGCAAGAGCATCCGCTTTCTGGCGGAGCACGACCCACGGCGGCGCTTCCGGTTCGTGAAACTCCAGAGCCCGCGGGGCCAGCAGATGGAGGAAAAGGCCGGCACTGGAGCCCTGAATACCGCGCTGGTCGAAGTAGACGGCCAGGTCTTCTCCCGCTCGGCTGCCATCCTGCGGGCGATGCGCGAACTCGGCACCGGCTGGCGGATCCTTTCCGCGCTGGGCCGCTGCATTCCCCGTCCGCTGCGG
Source organism: Luteolibacter sp. Y139 (assembly GCF_038066715.1). Lineage (NCBI taxonomy): Bacteria > Pseudomonadati > Verrucomicrobiota > Verrucomicrobiia > Verrucomicrobiales > Verrucomicrobiaceae > Neoluteolibacter > Neoluteolibacter soli. The sequence goes on from NZ_JBBUKT010000003.1 coordinate 666,481, forward strand.
GACTGGGCCTACGATTTCATCGCCGCCCGCCGCCACAGGTGGTTCGGCAAGGGCGATGCCTGTTCGATGCCGTCCGAGGCCCTGCGCGAGCGCCTGATGTGATCAGGCCTCCGTTCCATTTTTTCCGGCTCAAATCCCTAACATGTGGAGTTGTGTTCCGGTCATCCGCAAACACAGGCACTTTCCGCCACCAAAACGCTCTTCCCATCCTTGGCCGGAGACCTAGGGTGCCGGTCTCATCCGATCATGCGCCTTCTTTTTTCCCTGCTGTGTCTTGCTTCCCTGCCGCTTCAGGCAGCGCCGCCGGTGCTTTCCGCGGAACCTCAGGATCAGCAGGTGGAGTTCGGAGACAATGCTGTCCTCTCCGTAACTGCCAGCGGTTCGAACTTGTCATATCAGTGGTATAAGGGACAAAGCGGCAATCTCTCTTCACCGGTACTCGGTGCCGTCGGTCCGCTGATGCTGAGCCTGCCGCTCGCCGCCGACAGTTCGTTCTGGGTCCGGGTTTCCAACGCCGACGGTGCCGTCAATAGCCCGGCCGCTGACATCACCGTGGCCCCGATGGTCCCAGCCACCCTGAAGGGCACCGGCTTCGTCCGGAATCAGGCAGTGAGCACGCCGGTCTCCTTGGTCCGCGACGTCGTCCGGGTCGTAGGGGGACGCTATCACGCCCATTTCATCAAGTCCGACGGCAGCCTGTGGGGGCTCGGCGGAAACAGTTCCGCCCAGCTCGGCGACGGCACCAGCACCCATCGTTATAACCCGGTCCCCGTGACCCTCACCGGGGTGATGCAGATCGCTGCGGGCGACGAACACACGATCTTCCTGACGGCGGACGGAAGCTTGTGGGCGGCTGGCAGCAACAACGACGGTCAGCTTGGCGATGGCACCGGAATCAGCCGCGGCACGCCGAAAAAGATCACGGGAGGCGTCGCCCGGATCGCAGCCGGCGGCTACAAGACCTTCTTCATCCGGACCAACGGCTCGCTGTGGGGCATGGGCAGTAACTACGGCGGAGAACTCGGGGACGGCACCACGATCCCTCGCTACTCACCGGTGAAGATCGCGGACGGCGTGGTGAATGTGACCTCCGGCGGCCGCCACGCCATGTTCATCAAGTCGGACGGCTCCCTGTGGGCCATGGGACAAAACGACCACGGCCAGCTCGGCAATGGAAACAACACCGTGGTTTGGCAAGGCCCTGTCTCTGTCGCGACCGGCATCTCCCGCGTCGCCGCCGGCCCGGTGTACACCCTGATCCTGAAGCAGGATGGCACGCTGATGGGGACCGGCTACAATGGCTCCGGTCAACTTGGCATCGGGAGCACCACCAGCACCACGACCCCATCGGTCTGCACCACGGGAGTTCGCGGCATTTCCACCCAGCAGGATCACTGCCTGTTCCTCAAGGACGACAACTCGCTGTGGGGCATGGGGTGGAATCCGCAGGGCCAACTGGGCGATGGCACCACGGTCACCCGCACTCTTCCCGTTCCCATCGCGAGCGGTGTCTCCGGCATGGCCGCCGGGGGAAGCTTCAGTTACTTCCTGGATGCCACCCCGCAGATCACCGGCCAGGACGCCCCGGTGGCCAGCCTCGTGAATGACGGGCTGGTTCTCCGCGTGGTGGTCGCCGGCCCCGGGCCCTTTTCCTACCAGTGGTTCACAGGAGCGGCCGGCGATACCACCCAGCCGATCGCAGGTGCCGTGACTTCCGTTTACGCAGTCCCGGCTGCTTCCATCGGCCAGCCGCATTGGGTGCGGATCACCAATGCCTACGGCAGCAAGGACAGCGCCGCCGTGGTCCCGGCGAATGCCGAAACCCAACCGGTGGTCACCACCCAGCCCCAGCCTCAGGCCGTCGGATATGGGGAAAACGCGACCTTCACCGTCGCAGCCACCGGCACCGGCCTGGGCTACCAATGGTATGCCGGCCCCGCGGGTGACACGTCCGCTCCCGTGGCCGGAGCGACCGGCGCCATGCTGGTCACCCCGCCCCTGTCCACGCTCACCAGCTTTTGGGTCCGGGTCACGAACCTGTCCGGCAGCGGCGATAGCATCGCCGCCACCGCAACCGTCACCCCGGCCACCACCGGCCGCCTGATGGGCAGCGGGGACAATTCCTGGGGCCAGCTCGGGGTGCCTTCCAATACTCCCCAACCGGCCCAGGTGGCGTCGGGCATCCTCGACATGACCACAAACGTCGACCATGGCCTGATCCTCACCGCTACCGGCGAACTGTTCGCCACCGGACGAAACTACTACGGCCAGCTCGGCGACGGCAGCACGACCGACCGCTACACGCCGGTGCTGATTGCCAGCAGTGTCGCCCGTGTGGCCACCGGCTATTCGCACAGCTTGTTTGTGAAGACCGATGGCACCCTGTGGGGCGTGGGCTTGGCAGACGGCGGCCAACTTGGCGATGGAGGTGGTTACTACAGTCGCACGACTCCCATCCAGGTCGCCACCGGTGTCGCCGACATCTCGTGCTCGAATTACTCCAGCCAGATCCTGCGGACGGATGGCACCCTGTGGCAGACCCAGGTGAGCACCGACTACGAAGTCCCTGATTGGACCCTCGTCGCCACCGGCGTGGTCCGGGCCCGCGGCGGTTGGGATCGCTATTTCATCAAGGCTGATGGCAGCTTGTGGGGACGCGGCTACGACAACTACGGCCAAATCGGCGATGGGCCGGAAGTCACCGGCGAGACCCCGGTGCTCGTCGCTACCGGCGTCAGGAAGATGTCCGCGGGCCAGTATCACAGCCTGTTCATCAAGAACAACGGCACCCTGTGGGCTGCCGGGTACAATTTCTTCGGCCAGCTCGGCGATGGCACCACCACCAATCGGCCCACCGCCTTTCAGCTCGCCACCAATGTCGTCGATGCCGCCGCGGGCAATTCCCACAGCCTGTTCGTGAAGACGGATGGCACGATGTGGTCGATGGGTTACCCGGGCAGTGGCCGGCTCGGTGGCAATTACAACTCGAACACGACCCTTCCCGGACTCGCCGCCACCGGCGTTTCCAAAGTGGTCGCCGGATCCTCCCACTCATGGTGGATGGATGCCCGTGCCGAACTCGCCGGCCAGCCTGCCGATGCCGTGATACTGACCGGCCAGCAGGCGACTCTCAGCGTGTTGCCGGGCGGGCCCGGGCCTTTCACCTACCAGTGGTTTGCCGGTGAAACCGGAGACCAGTCCGCTCCTCTGGCCGGAGCGACTTCCTCCTCTTTCCAAACCGCGCCACTGGCCGTCACGACCAAGTTCTGGCTGCGGGTCGGAAATGCCTACGGCACCGCCAACAGCCGCACCGTCACGGTCACCGTCGCCGTGCAGCCAGTCATCACCATCGAGCCCGACCAATACTCCGTGCTCACCGGTTCGCAGGCGCTCTATTCGGTCGCGGCCACCGGCGGTGCGCTTTCCTACCAATGGTATCGGGGAACGCCGGGAAACACCTCCAATCCAGTGGCAGGAGCCACCAGTCCTGTCCTCGGCTTGTCCGCTCTCAGCGGGGCACCCGCCGTCTGGGTGCGCGTGACCAATCTCGCCGGCACGGTCGACAGCCACGGGGCTACCGCAATGGCTCCCCTGCGAGTGCCGGGCACGGTCTCGGGCATGGGACGCAATACCTTCGGGCCCTTGGCCGATGGCACCACCCAGCAGCGCCGGACGCCGGTTCTCTCGATGCGCGACGTGGTCAAGATCTCGGCCGGCATCGATCACAGTCTCTTCCTCAAGGCCGATGGCTCGCTGTGGGGTTCCGGTACGAGCTACTCCGGGGAACTCGGAACCGGTTCCTCCATCAATCAGAACCTGCTGCCCATCCCGATCATGACGGGAGTCGCGGACATGTCTGCCGGAGGCTTCACTCTCATCCTGAAGCAAGATGGCACCCTGTGGGCCACCGGCACCAATGACTATGGTGCGCACAGCGGCGCCCCGAGCGCACCCCGCTTCACCCCCGTACAGGTAAACAGCGGGGTTTCACGGATCGCCGCAGGATCGTTCCACAGCCTGGTCGTCAAAAACGACGGCAGCCTCTGGGCCTACGGCGGGAATTCCGATGGCCAGCTTGGCAATGGCAGCTCTTCCAACCCCGGCCAGCCGGTCCATCTGGCGGACAGTGTCGTCGACGTCGCCGCCGGCTCCGGACACAGCCTGTTTCTCAAGAACGATGGCACTCTCTGGGCGACCGGCTACAGCCAGATCGGCAGCGTCTCCATATCCTACGAGCCGATCCTCGTCGCCCGGGACGTGGTCGCCTGTTCCGCTGGCCGGCAATTCAGCCATTTCATTAAAAACGACCGGTCGCTCTGGGCCGTGGGCCGCAATGAATTCGGCATGCTCGGCACCGGCAACAAGAACTCCCAACCCGCGCCGGTGCGGGTCATGGAAGACGTTGCCTCGGTGTCCTGCGGATTCGATCACACCTGCATCGTCAAGCTCGACCGCACGGTCTGGACCGTGGGACGAAACGATCAGGGACAGCTCGGCACCGGCGATCTCACGAGCCGCAGCACCCCGGTCATGATCGCCGCCGGTGTATCCTCCTCCGCCGCGGGAAGCAGCCAGAGCCTCTTCATCGACCTGAAGCCGCTGATCACCCGCCAGCCGGTGTCGCTCAATGCCCAGGCTGGCAGCGAGACTTCGCTGGACCTTGAGATCCACTCTTCGGTGCCCGCGACCATCCAGTGGTATCGCGGCCGCAGCGGCGACACCTCGCGGCCGATCACCGGCGCGACAGGAAGCATTCTGACGCTCCCATCGCCGCTGACCGGCACCTATTACTGGGCGCGCGTTTCCAATGAATGGGGATGGCGCGACAGCGCCGCCGCGGCCGTCACCTTGCCCGGAATGGGCAGCACCGATTGGCAGGAGTGGGCCTTCAATGCGGGGCTCAACGAGAGCAACCTCTCCCCCGAGACCGATGCCGATGGCGACGGTTTGGCAAATGTACTCGAACGGGCCTTCGACACCTCGCCGCTGCTGCCCTCCCCTGAAGGCCTCCCGGTCGCGACCTTGGCCTTCCGCAATGGCCAAACCTACCTCGACCTCGTTTACCGCCGATCCAACTCCGGGTCACCTGACATCGGCTACCAGTGGTCGCCCGACCTGATTACCTGGTCCACCTTTTACCCGGTGAGCAACGGCGGCCCAGGATCCGGCTCGCTGAGCCTGCTCAACTCGAACGTCGATGGTGATGGCTCGGCGAGCTTGTACCGCATCTCGCGGTCCCTGCGTTCATGGGAAACCGTTGGTTTCCTTCGCCTTGAGGTGACGGAGTGAGTTCACGCACGAGCGCCTGAAGGGCCGCTATCACCGTACAAGAGTAGGCCGCCAAGGTCCCACCCCTGGCGGCCCGAATCATTTCCTGCCCACACCCGTAGGCTGCGGAAGCGATTTTGTGCTGTTCACCCTTACATGAAAACTCACGCAGAGCGCGGTCTTCATGGTCATAGACCCTTCAGGTTTTCAGACGTTCAAAGTTTCTGAGAAATTTTTCAAACTTCTCGCGGAGCTTGGAACAGCGGCCCGGGAGAAGCGTGCGAAGATCGGTTGATCCGCCAATGCGCCGATGCACCCCACAGTTCACCTTGCCAGAGTACAAGAGTAGGCCGCCAAGGTCCCACCCCTGGCGGCCCGAATCATTTCCTGCCCACACCCGTAGGCTGCGGAAGCGATTTGTGCTGTTCACCCTTACATGAAAACCAACGCAGTGCGTGGTCTTCATGATCATAGACCCTTCAGTTTTTCAGACGTTCAAAGTTTCTAAAAAAACTTTCCCGGATTCTTTCAGGGACGCCCCTGCAATCTGTTGGAAGGCGCGGGTTTCCAGCGGCATCCGTCAAAACATGGCGAACTCAAAATTCTAAATAATATCGACGTTTCTTAAGCTTTGTGGCTTATGGCGCGCGCCATGCGACGCCTCCCTGCGATCCTACTGCCGTTGATTCTTTTGGTCGGAGTTGCCCTTTGGTGGCTCAAGCCGTCCGCCCCGCCGCCACTTCCCCCGGTCGCGAAGGCTGCGGAGGCTGAGAAGCCAAAGTCCCGTCCTTCAGTAGCCGATCCTGCCCTGACGCAGTGGCTGGCCGATCACCGCGAAGCGCGCGAAATCCCCGCTGCCGACATGGAGCGGGCGGTGACGATGGCGACGGAACGCAAGGAGCGGATGCTCCAGTGGATCGCGGCCGACCCGAAGCAGGCCTTGGAGCAGGCAGTCACGCTGGCGGAATACGAGGCGCTGCCGGAGCCGCTCAAGCCTCTCTATGAGCGGCCCTTCGTGGCGATGGCGACGCTGCGGGTCTTGCCGGTATGCGTCGAAGGCGGCCCCGCCGAGCCGATGCGTGTTCTGGAAATGGAAGGCCAGAGCTGGCAGGCGTCCGTCTTTGGCCGGCGGCAGCAGCAGGTGACCAAGGAAGGCACTCCGCTCGCCGGCATCACTCTTGATGGGGTCGCGGCGATCGACGAGCAGGCCTTCGTGCCAGTCGCCTCGAAGGAAGTCGCGGCCCACGCTGCACTGCCTCTCGGCAATCCGGATCCGGCCCGTGACTTCTCCACCGGTGAAGCGCTGGGCGACCACGCGGTCACTGCCTTGGCCGCGGGCAAGCGCTACCTCTTCGCCGATACCGCCTCGCTTGAGGATGCGAATCAAAAGATGGCCAAGCTTGATGAGTCGATCTCGCCTAAGAGCGGTTCAAACGTGGTGTTCGCCCTGCCATCACCCGCTGAAGGCGGAGTGAATTGGGAAGGAGCTTCGGCCGAGGTCGAGCTTCAGGCGGACGCTTGGTCGGAGACGCCCAAGTCCGTCTTCTGCATCCGCGTGGATTTCTCCGACGTGCCCGGCCAGGTCGTGACCCAAGCCGCCCTGGCATCGGTCATGAATACCGCCGTGGCGGATTCGCTGACGAAAATGTCCTACGGCAAGACCACCATCACCGCGGCGGTCAGCTCCACCACCGTCCGCATGCCGCTGCCCTCGACGTCCTACGCGCCGGACAAAAACAGCGAACTCCACACCGACGCGAGGAACGCCTACCTCGCCGTGGCCGGGCCCACCGCGCTCAATGGCTACGACATCGTGGTCGTCCATTTCGCGAGCATCGGCATGCAGGGCAGTGGCCTCACCTATGCCGGCCTCGCGGGCGGCGGCAGCCAGTGGCTGCAGGGCACCATCGCCTCGGGCGTCATCATCCACGAGTTCGGCCACAACTACGGCATCGGCCACTCGAGCTTCTGGGCGACCTCCGATGGCAGCGTGACCGGCGCCGGTAGCAGCGTGGAATACGGCGACCAGACCGACATCATGGGCAGCGGCCCGGATCCGGAGGGCCACTTCCACATGCAGGGAAAACAACGGCTCGGCTGGCTCACGGCTGCACAGTGGCAGGACGCCACTGCCACCGGTTCCGGCACCCGGCGCATCTACCGCTTTGACTCCAGCGCCACTACCGGTGCGCTGCGCGGCGTCCGCATCACGAAGGCCGCCTCACCGGCCGAATACTACTGGGTTGGCTATCGCCCCGGCATCCCGACCCAGCCTTCATTCCAGAAGGGTGCCTATCTGATCTGGCAGCGCCCTGCGGAGTCGCGTTCGTGGCTGATCGACACCACTCCGGGAACGCCGGATGGAAAGAATGACGCCGCCGTCGCTCTCGGCCGCACCTTCGCGGACGCCACCGCCAATGTTTACGTCACGCCGCTCGCCATCGGCGGCACTGGAGCCAACCAGTGGCTCGATGTGAACGTGCAGATCGGACCTTTCCCCGGAAACATCGCACCGACGGCCACGCTGACCGGCACCGGCAGCATCGCCGCACGCGCGAGCACCACCTTCTCCGCCTCGGCGTCGGACGGCAATGGCGACACGCTCGCCTACAACTGGGACTTCGGCGACGGCAGCACCGCATCGAATGCCTCATCGGTGAGCCATCTCTGGCTCGTCGGCGGCAACTACACGGTGACTCTGACCGTGAGTGACATGAAAGGCGGCACGGTCGTGAAGACGCAGGCCGTCACGGTCAGCGATCCGCTCACGACCTGGACCGCCGGGAGCGTAGGTGCCAGCCGCACCGTGAACCGCAGCGCCTACCTCAACGGCCGCTTCATCGTCACCGGCAACCAGTACGCCTATGGATCCTTCGACGGCGTAACCTGGAAGGAGCAGTACCTGGCCCTGAACTTCAACAGCGGCGGCATGGCCTATGGCGATGGCCGCTATGTGATCGCCGGCTTCGATTCGATCAGCGGCGATTGGCATGCGACCACCTATTCCTCCACCGATGGCATCCACTGGACTCAGGGAACCCTCGGCCTGCTTCCGGAGCTTCGTGATGTGGCGTGGGGTGCCGGTGCCTTCGTGGCAGTCGGCGATGATGGCACCATCCTGCGCTCGACCAATGGCGGACAAACCTGGACCCAGTCAACGGCGCCCGGCGTCGCTTCGCTCAGCAGCATCGCCTATGGCGGCGGAGTCTTCGTCGCCGTCGGCGGCACCACGGTCTACACCTCGCCGGATGGCATTGCCTGGACCGATCGCAGCTCGGGTCACACCTTGCAGAGCTGGCACAGCTTTGACCGCGTGATCTACGCCGCCGGGAAATTCATCGCGGGCGGTTGGTACAGCGGCATGCACGCGTCGCTGAATGGCGGCGTGACCTGGACCGAGATGCCGATCCGTGGCGACCACGACTACGACGTGAACAACATCGTCGCCGGTGAAGGCTGCATCGTCGCCTCGGCGATCGACAAGACAGACTCGAATACCTCGGTGCTGCTGGTGTCGGTCGATGGATTGTCATGGGAGGAGAGTGGCTATACCGGCTTCCCCTCGACTCCCGCGCTGGCCTTCGGTGGCGGCCGTTATTTGACCGCCAGCGGCGCGGCAGGTGCGACCTCGCGCAGCAATGGCTTCTACCCCTCGAACTCGGCACCCACCGCGAGCATCAGCGCCCCCGCTACCGCGAATGCGCGGGCCGGCGTGCTCTTCTCCTCCACCACCAGCGATCCGAATGGCGACGCGCTCACGTTTGCCTGGGACTTCAAGGATGGCACTTCTCTAACAGGGGGCTCGTTCGCCTACCATGTCTTCCCGACCGGTGGCACGTATTCCGTGGACCTCATCACCACGGACACCCGCGGCGGCGTGACGGTGGCCAGTCATTCGATCACTGTCTCCGATCCGTTGGACAACTGGACCACCCGCACGTCCGGCACCACTGCCCACCTGAACGACATCGCCTTCGGCGGCGGCAAGCTCGTCGCGGTGGGAGAAAGCGCCGGCACCTACCGGATCTCCACCGATGGCATCAACTGGACCACCGGCGGCAGCATGGCGGCCAATGGCTACCTCTACGGAATCATCTACGACGGCACCAATTTCGTCGTCGTCGGCCAGGACTATGACTTTACGGCGCCTGCCGGTTGGAAGGGCGCGATCTACACCTCGCCGAATGGCACCACCTGGACCCGCCGGAGTTTCTCCGGATCATCGCTGAAAGACGTGGCTTTCGGTGGCGGCGTTTACGTCGCGGTGGGCGAAGCCGGCGCGCTGTGGCGATCCACCAATGGCACCACCTGGTCGCCGGTTCCGTCCGGCGTCTCGGTGAATATCAATGGCGTTTCCTACGGCAATGGCGGCTTCGTCGCCGTGGGCGCGGCCAATGACGGTGGCTCGGGCATCGTGCTGACCTCGCCGGATGGCAACACGTGGACCAATACCTCCGCCGCCGCCGGGCTGCTGAGTTGGCACGGCTTCTACGATGTCCAGTACTGCAACGACCGCTTCCTCGCCTCCGGCTGGTACACGAAGATCCGCCACTCCACCAACAATGGCGCCAGCTTCACCACCACCCAGACCGGCACCCGCCAGATCCCTGCCTTCGCTTATGGCAATGGCATCTACTTCGCCGCCGGCGTCGACAAGGACAACGCCAACGCGGACATCAACCTGATCTCCACCGACGGCGCGAACTGGAGTGCGCTGACCACCGCCGGCCAGGATGACCGGAATGCCACCGTATTCTACAACAACACCTTCATCACGGTGGGAGCGAATGGCTCGATCCGCCAGTCCGCCACCGTCACCGCTCCGCCGACCGGTGGCTACGCCGCATGGCAGGCCGCCCAATTCCCCGGCTCCCCGGCGCTCTCCGGCAGCGAGGAAGACTACGACCGCGATGGCGTGCCGAACCTGGTGGAATACGCGACCGGCACTGATCCGCGCGATAGCAGCAAGCGGCCAACCTTCACCCGCACGGTGCAGGGTGGTCAGCTGATCCTCACCGTCCCGCGGAATGCGGACGCCGTGGATGTCACGATCACCGCTGAAAGCTCGAGCAACCTGTACGACTGGGCTGGCGCCGGGGTGATCCTGCTCGAGGACACGCCCCAGCAATTCCGCGCGGCGATCCCTCTCAATGGCTCCCGTAAATTCCTGCGGGCCCGGTTCTCGGTGAACTGAGGCGGCTGTTGGAATTCGGCTTGGACGGAAGGGCGTTCCTGCTCACTGCGGGATCGCCCTTTTTCTGCGATTTCACCGGTCCTCGGAGAAGCGACATCGCCGTACAAGAGTAGGCCGCCAAGGTCCCACCCCTGGCGGCCTGAATCATTTTCCCTGCCCACACCCATGGACTAAGGAAGCTGACGTTTATTGCTGTTCACCCTTACATGAAAACTCACGCAGCGCGCGGTCTTCATAGTCATAGACCCTTCAGTTTTTCAGACGTTCAAAGATTCTGAGGAAAATTTTGCGGAGGGATTTTTTCCCCGAACCGGGCGTTGGGCCGGTGGCAAAAACAACTTCCCAGTAGTAAAAGAGGCGTCCGGCTCCGTCTTGACCTTGAAGGCCGGGTTGAACATATCAGTGGCAGTCATGAAGTCGCACCTCCCACGCGCGCTCGCCATCCTGCTCACCCTATCCGCCGCTTTTGCCCAGGAAGGGCGGAAGTTCGACAAGCTGCTGGACTACGAGGACGTGATCATCCGCAAGGTCGAGCCGGATGGCATCCGCATCATGCACAAGGGCGGGATCGCCAAGATTCCCTTCGAGCGCCTGCCCCCCGAACTGGTGGCGGAGCTGGGCCTGAACGCCGAGGACGCGGAGCTTCACCGCAAGAACACCACGGTCGCGGAGAACGAGGCCGCGAATCGTGAGAAAGGCGCGGATTTCCTCAAGTCCCGCGCTACCAAGCTCGTCGGCATCATTCTCCAAGTGAAGGAAGGCGGCATCCTGCTCTCCCCCGCTGGCTTCACCACCGGCAAGACCAAGGAGATCAAGGTCCCCTACACCGTGCAGGAAGACGGCCCAACCACCCTCCAGCCGAACCGCAAGCCGAAGATCGTAAAGGGCTTCACCACCAAAACCGTCCCGGAGGTCATCACCGTCGAGGTCGCGTGGCTTTCCTGCGATACCAAGCCCTACATCGACGGGATGAAATTTGAGAAGGATGTCTACGTGGTGGGCAAATACACTTACGTCGGCACGGACGGAGCCGAGCGGACCGTCCCGTCATTCACCACGGATTCCACCGCGTTGCTCACCGCCGGCGGCCACGGTGATGCGGCAGAGGCTGCGAAGAAGCCGGTGGGCATCGCGACCGGCACTGGCTTTTTCATCACGGCCAGCGGTCACATGCTGACCAACAACCACGTCGTCGCCAACCGCACCAAGATCGAGGTGGAAGTCGGTGGCAAGTTCGTGCCTGCCAAGGTGCTGAAGTTCGATGCCACCAACGACGTCGCCCTGCTGAAGGTGGAAGCCGAAAACACCAAGTGGCTGCCGCTGGGTGAAGAGAAAGGCATCGGCCTCGCCAAGCCGGTCTTCACCGTGGGCTTCCCCCAGGTGACGGTGCAGGGCAGCTCGGCGAAGTTCACCGAAGGCAGCGTCAGCTCGCTCTCCGGTGCGAATGATGATGGCCGCTACTTCCAGATCAGTGTTCCGATCCAGCCCGGCAACTCCGGCAGCCCGCTCGTCGATGGCACTGGCAAGGTCGTCGGCATCGTCTCCGCTACCCTCGGCAGCGGCGTCTCCTCGCGCGGCCTGGAGATCAATCAGAACGTGAACTACGCGCTGAAGATCGGCTACGCGAAATCGATGCTCGGCTCGGCCTTCACCCCGCCTGCACCACTTGCGAATCCACCGAAGACCCGAGAGGCATTGGTCCAAGCCACGGCCGATGCCGTGGCCTTGATCAAGGCGCAGTGAACGATGCTAGTTCGACGGTGGCTTCGACACGGTTACGGTAACCTTCACCTCCTTGCCATCTGGCGCAGTGCCGCTGCCGATGACCTGGGGCTTGTCCTTTGTGAGCGTCGTGTTTGCTTCCAGCTTCCCGATCTTCACGTCTCCCGAGACGACATCGATCGCGTAGCCGAGATCGAAGATGACTCCGTCGCCTCCTTCGGTGGCTTCGCTGCGGAAGAGCAGCTGGTTTCCCGGATCACTGCTGGACCTTCGTATCTCAGCCCGCTCGCCCGACCGGGATGCCAAGCCCCAGCCGCCCGACTCCGGATTGGTTTCTATCCAGATCGGCGGTACCAATTCGCCGTCGAGAACGCTGGCAAACAAATACTCTGCGAGGTCCTGAGTCACTTGATCGGCCAAGACGAACGCCGTTCCCGTCAACGGATCAATGCACGCACAATCACGCTCATTTCGAAAGGCAACGCCTCGCTCTTCCAACACCGGCCTGATGTTGAGCAAGGGCATCCGGGTCCATTCCGCAAGTTCCGGCCCAGTGACGTCAGGCCCCGGCCGCGAACGAGCCTCTGCCAGAAAATGGGAAGCGGAACCCTTGGCCATCGGATAGATTCCGAGCCAGCGGTTCGCATCCAATTGCTTTCGCAGTGGTTTTCCGCGCACACCAGAATTCGACCAAGCCCTCAGACCATCGGGCGTTTCCACCCAACAGAATTCTTTCGAGGGAGTGCCATCCATCAGCTCCTCCTCAGTAGAGACCACAAGTTCCCAACGCTGGTCTTTCGTGCCTTGGCAAGCGATCTGACAGGGACTTCCGTTCCCAAGCGTGACGGCAGTCTTTACTTCCCAAGTCCAGTGACTGTCTTCCGCAGGCCAGCTCACGAAAAACTGGGTGTCACAGGCATTTCCGTCACTGGAAGAGGTGGTTTCCACTTCCGCTAGAAGCTCATTCATTTCCAGCGAGGCTTTTTCTCCACTGCGCGAGATGAGCGACAGAGAACGCGGCTTTCCAGTTCCCTTTACTTCGATGCGGGTGCGAATCACTTTGGGCAGCTCGTCGCATCTCAGCACCTGTTCGGCGACAAGCACATCGTGCCACGAGCCGCGGGCGACGATCATGCCCGAGCGCGAGTTCCACACGATCCAGTCCCCTTTCCAATCGATTTTCACTTCACCGGGTGCTGGACCGTTGGAGAGATCGCTTTCTCCAACACCGGCGAAATCCAGAACGTTCCAATAGATACATTTCGAAAGGTCCCAAATCTTGTCCCCCGGTTGGAAGAACGCGGAATCACCCGGTGGCTTTGCGAGAGGCGGAGCATCCGCGTATGACGGGGCGACTCGTTCCACCGGGATCTTCCATGCGGCGGTGATGGAGGCTCGCGCGATTCCAGCCGCGGCGCAAAAGAGAATCATCAAGACGCGGAGCCATGACATGTCATGAAGCTGAGCAACCGCGGGGAAGAACGCAAGAAGCCGCTTCCGTTGCCGGAAGCGGCCTCGAAACCTCGGCAACATGAGTGTCGCCGCTCCTCACGAGCCTTATGCCAAGATCTGGTCCAGCACGTAGGGTAGGATGCCACCGGCGAGGTAGTAGTCGACTTCGGCCGGGGTATCGAGGCGGACCTTCAGCGGGAACTCCACGCGCGAGTGGTCGGGTAGGTGGCAGACGAGCAGAGCGTCCTGCATCGGCTTCAGTTCGCCACCGATGCCGGTGATATCGAAGCGCGCGCCGGTCAGGCCCTTCACGCGGTCGTAGTCATCCGCGTGGATGAAGTTCAGCGGGAGCACGCCCATACCGATGAGGTTGCTGCGGTGGATGCGCTCGAAGGACTTGGTGATCACTGCAGAGACGCCGAGCAAGCGGGTGCCCTTGGCGGCCCAGTCGCGGGACGAACCCATGCCGTAGTCCTCGCCACCGATGATGATCAGCTTGGTGCCATCGGCCTGATAGGCCATCGAGGCATCGTAGATGAAGGTCGGCTTCGCACCTTCGTAAGCCTCGATCGCTTGGTCGGGCTTGGAGACTTCCGCGTCACCGAAGTACTGGGTGTAGCCACCTTCGATGCCGGGGCACATCAGGTTCTTGATGCGGACGTTGGCGAAGGTGCCACGGGTCATCACGCGGTCATTGCCGCGGCGTGCGCCGTAGGAGTTGAACTCGGCCTTCTCGACGCCGTTCTCGATGAGGTACTTGCCGGCGGGCGAGGTCGCCTTGATCGAACCGGCGGGCGAGATGTGGTCGGTGGTGACGGAGTCGCCGAAGATGCCGAGCGGGCGAGCGTTGAGGATGTCGCCGGTGACCGTCGCGCCACCTTCGAAGAAGGGCGGGCTCTGGATGTAGGTCGACTTCTCATCCCAGGAATAGGTCGCACCGGTGGTGCCGGAGATTTCGGCCCATTTCGGATTCGCGGAGGCGAGGTCACCGTAGAGCTTCTGATAGACGGCGGGCTTGAGCGCGGCGGCGAGCTGCTGCTTCACCTCTTCATGGTTCGGCCAGAGGTCCTTGAGGAAGACGGGATTGCCATCTTTGTCATTGCCGACCGGCTCGGTGGTCAGGTCGAGATCGACACGACCGGCAAGCGCGTAGGCGACGACGAGCGGCGGGCTCATTAGGAAGTTCGCCTTGATCGAGCCATGGACGCGGGCCTCGAAGTTGCGGTTGCCGGAAAGCACCGAGGCGCAGACGAGGCTGCCTTCGGTGATCGCTCCTTCAATGGACGGGTGTAGTGGGCCGGAGTTGCCGATGCAGGTGGTGCAGCCGTAGCCGACCGTCTGGAAGCCGAGCTGATCGAGTTCCTTCTGGAGGCCTGTCGCTTCAAAGTAATCGGTGACAACGCGTGAACCGGGAGCCAGCGAGGTTTTCACATAGGGCGCGACGGTGAGACCGAGTGCATTCGCCTTCTTCGCCACCAAACCCGCGGCGATCATCACGCTCGGGTTGCTGGTGTTGGTGCAGGAGGTGATGGCAGCGATCAGGATCGAGCCGTGCGTCAGCTCCATGTCCTGCGGGCCGCCGGGGAAAAGATCGGGATCGACGGCATCAGGCGTCGGGCGATTGGAAACCATCTCGACTTCGTTGCGCGGGCCGCCTTCGAAGGGCTGATGGTTGCCATCGGTGGCGAGCAGCGAGTCGACGGACACGCCTGCCTTCTCGCGCATCGTCAACTTCACGCGGGTCTCGCGCTGGGCGGCGTCGAGGCCGAAGCCACCATTGGCCACCGGCGCGCTGAACAAGGTGTCGAAGGTCTCACGCAAGGCGGTCACATCGATGCGGTCCTGCGGACGCTTCGGACCAGCGACGGACGGAACGATCGTGGAAAGATCGAGTTCTAACAGGTCGGTGTATTCACAGTCGCCCTTGTCCGGGATGCCGAACAGGCCTTGCGCCTTGTAGTAGTTCTCTACCGTGGTGCAGAGCTCCTCGGAGCGACCGGTGCCGCGCATGTAGGCGATGGTTTCCTCATCGACCGGGAAGAAGCCCATTGTGGCGCCGTACTCGGGCGCCATGTTCGCGATGGTGGCGCGGTCGGGCAGGCTGAGTGCCTTGGTGCCGGGGCCGAAGAACTCGACGAACTTGCCGACCACGCCATGCTTCCGGAGCATCTGGGTGATGCGCAGCGTCAAGTCGGTCGCCGTCACGCCTTCCTTCAGCTCGCCGGTCAGATAGACGCCGACGACTTCCGGAACGAGGAAGGTCACCGGCTGGCCGAGCATGCCGGCTTCCGCCTCGATGCCACCGACACCCCAGCCGACGACGCCCAAGCCATTGATCATGGTGGTGTGGGAGTCGGTGCCGACGAGGGTGTCTGGATAGTAGACGCCGTCCTTCGAAAGCACGCCCTTCGCGAGGTACTCCAGATTCACCTGATGAACGATGCCGATGCCGGGAGGCACCACGGAGAAGGTCTCGAATGCCTGCTGGCCCCACTTGAGGAATTCGTAGCGCTCGCGGTTGCGGATGAATTCGATCGCCATGTTCCGGTCGAGCGAGAGCTGGGAGCCGGCGAAGTCAACCTGCACCGAGTGATCGACCACGAGATCGACGGGCACCAGTGGCTCGATCTTTTCCGGGGCGGCACCCCGCTTCACGGCGGCATCACGCATGGCGGCCACGTCCACGAGGAGCGGCACGCCGGTAAAGTCCTGAAGCACAATGCGGGCGACCGTGAACGGGATCTCGTAGTCTCCGGGGGACTTCGCGTTGTAGTTGGCGAGGTTCGCCACGTCCTTCTCGGAAACCTTGCGGCCATCCACGCAGCGCAGCACGGACTCCAGCACGATCCGGATGGACACCGGCAGCTTGGAAAGGTTCGGGAAGCCTTGTTCGGCCAGCGCGGGCAAGGAGTAGAATTTGCCGTCGGCGCCGGAGCCGGTTTTGAACGTGCGAAGCGTGTCCATGGGAAGCTACCTATACAACAGCGGTATGAAACTTCCAGAGGCATCCTGCAGCCCGGTCAGCCGCGGCGGGAGAACAGCCAAAAATCACTCTCGAGCGCCCTCAAAGTCAGGCTACCTCGGACTGTTGGACTTCAGCCCATTGATCCTTTGATCATCTCATACTCGACTGGCCACATCGCGTCCAAATTGAGAGCAGCGGGATCGATGCGAGCAAGAGCGAGACCGAAATCAAAAGCGAAGTCGGACTGAATCGCTTCAGCCATCAAGCAGAGACTTTCTGCAAACTGAAGTACCGATGAATTGATAAAGACTCTCTTCATATTCGAATCGTGATTCAGGTAGATGACACTGCCGTCACTCTCGTCTATGCAGACAAAATCACCCGAACCATTGCTTCCCAAAAGCCTGTAGCGGTCAAACTCGCGATCCAGAAATGAGGACGCGGAGGATAATTTCTTTAGGACTTTATCTGGGCCATCCCCAAACGAAAGGAACGGAGCCGCCTCCTCCGGGAGGCCAACTTCTCGCAGAAGAGCTTTTGATGCCTCGTCAATTTTCAACTCCTCTATTCGTTCTCGGGGGAAGTCGCGAAACCGCCCCAAATCGAGATCAACACCTTCAGGTGCTGGCTCCTGAGCCTTCTGAAATCGTGTTTTGAACTCTCGCGGCGTCATGTTCATTTCCCAATAGAAGCGGCTCTTGGGCCTCGAAGACCCAAGAGCCGATAAAGCGGGGCGGGCTGATGACCCGCAGTCCGTTACGTTAGGAGGCGGCCACCAACTCCTTCACCGGTGGGGCGAAGGTGGTGAGGTCGATGCCTTCGACGGCGGTCTTGTATTCATTCAAGCTCGGCGTGCGGCCGAGGATGGCGGAAAGGACGACGACGGGCGTAGAGGAGAGGAGGGACTCGCCCTTCTTCCGGTCGGTGTCTTCGACGACGCGGCCTTGGAAGAGGCGGGTCGAGGTGGCCATGACCGTGTCTCCTTTCTCGGCCTTCTCCTGGTTGCCCATGCAGAGGTTACAGCCGGGTCGCTCGAGATACATCATGTTCTGATACTCGGTGCGGGCGGCGGTCTTCGGCGCGTTGTCGTCGAACTCGAAGCCGGAATACTTCTCGAGGATGGCCCAGTCGCCTTCGGCCTTGAGCTCGTCGATGATGTTGTAAGTCGGCGCGGCGACCACGAGAGGTGCATTGAACTCCACCTTGCCCTGGGCCTGCTCGAGGTTCTTGAGCATCTTGGCGACGATCTTGAGGTCGCCCTTGTGAACCATGCAGGAGCCGACGAAGCCGAGATCAACCGATTTACTACCTTCATAGTAGGAGAGTCCGCGGATGACGTCGTGGGTGTAGCGCTTGGAGACGTCCTCGTTGTTGACGTCGGGGTCGGCGATCATCGGTTCGTCGATGATGTCGAGGTCGACGACCATCTCGGCGTGATACTTGGCGTTCGCATCGGGGGCGAGCGGCGGCTTTTCCCCGGAGCGGATCTCGGCAATGCGCTTGTCGGCCTTGTCGATCAGGCCCTGGAGGACTTGGGTTTCATTGTCCATGCCCTTGTCGATCATGATCTGGATGCGGTGCTTCGCGGTTTCCAGGGATTCGATGAGGGTTTCAGGCTGTGAAATGCAGATGGAAGCCTTGGCCTTCATCTCCGCGGTCCAGTCGGTGAAGGTGAAGGCCTGGTCGGCAGGAAGGGTGCCGATGTGGACCTCGATGACGCGGCCCTGGAAGACATTCTCGCCGAATTTCTTCAGCATCTGCGCCTGGGTGGAGTGAACCACGTCGCGGAAATCCATGTAGGGCTTGAGCGTGCCCTTGAAGGTCACCTTGACCGACTGCGGAATGGGCATGGTCGCTTCGCCGGTGGCGAGAGCCAGGGCGACGGTGCCGGAGTCCGCGCCAAAGGCGACGCCCTTCGACATGCGGGTGTGGGAGTCGCCGCCGATGATGATGTCCCAGTCGTCCACGGTGATGTCATTGAGCACCTTGTGAATGACGTCCGTCATGGCGTGATAGCCGTCCTTCGGGTCGCGGGCGGTGATGAGCCCGAAGCGCTGCATGAAGGACATCAGCTTCGGGATATTGGCCTGGGCCTTCTTATCCCAAACGGAAGCGGTGTGGCAGCCGGATTGGTAGGCGGCGTCGACCGTCGGCGAGATGAGGGTTGCGGCCATGGCCTCCAGCTCCTGCGAGGTCATCAGGCCGGTGGTGTCCTGTGAACCGACGATGTTGACTTTGACCCGAACGTCGGAACCGGCGTGCAAGGTCAGGCCGGGAGTGGTGCCAACGGCGTTGCGGTTGAAGATCTTTTCGACGGCGGTGAGGCCTTGTCCCGGATTGGAAACTTCTTTGGCGGGAGCGAAGACGACGGGGGCTTCAATTCCCAGCGTCTCGGCCGCGAAGGTCTGGAGCTTCTTACCGAAGACGATGGCATAGGAGCCGCCCGCCTTGATGAACTCAACTTTCTGCGGGGTGAAGGCAGAGGAAATGTCGGCCAGCACCTTGCCATCGCCGTAGAGCTTCTTCTCCTTGGTGTTGATGGTGAGGACGGTTCCGGTTTCGACCGAGTAGGACTGCTCCAGGATGGGCTCGCCGTTGGCGTCTTTGACCACCTTGCCTTCGGCATCGGTCTTCTTGACCCAGTTCTTGAGATCGAGGCCGATGCCGCCGGTGACGCTGACGGTGGTGAGGAAGATCGGGGAGATGCCGTTGGTGCCCGCGACGACCGGGAAGATGTTCACGAAGGGCACGTACTTGCTGGCCTGTTTGCCGGTCCAGAGCGCGACGTTGTTGACGCCGGACATGCGGGAAGAACCCACGCCCATGGTGCCTTTCTCCGCGATGAGCATGACGCTCTTGCCGGGGTGAAGCTTCTGCAGGGCCTGGATGGTTTCCTGAGCCTCTGCATTGATCAGGCACTTGCCGTGCAGCTCGCGGTCGGAGCGGGAGTGAGCCTGATTGCCGGGGGAAAGAAGGTCGGTCGAGATGTCGCCCTCGGCCGCGATGTAGGTGACTACCTGGACTTCTTCCGGGACGTCCGGGAGCTTGGTGAAGAACTCGGCCGCGGCGTAACTCTCAAGGATGTCCTTCGCGACCGGGTTGCCAGCGTCGTAGGCAGCTTTGAGGCGCGAGGTATCGGCGTCGTAGAGGTAGACCTGGGTCTTGAGCACCTCGGCGGCTTGCTTGGCAACGCCGGCATCTTCGCCGAGTGCGAGATTGAGAAGGGTCTGGATGGAGGCCCCGCCCTTCATGTGCGAGAGCAGCTCGAAGGCAAAGGTGGGGGAGATTTCCTCCACGACCAATTTGCCGAGAATGATTTCCTCGAGGAAGGCGGCCTTCTCGCCGGCCGCGCTGGTGGTGCCGGGAAGGGTATTGTAAATCAGGAAGTCGAGCGACTGCTTCCGGTACTCGTTGGAGGGGTCTTTGATCTGGGCGATGATTTCAGCCAGCAGTTCGGCGCCATCGATGGGCTTGGGATGCAAGCCCGCGGCTTTGCGTTCCTCAATTTCCGCCAAGTAGTCCTGATAAAGGTGCATTTTCTTAAATCGATCGATGGGAGTTCACGGAGAGATCAAGCGGCGCAGGGCGTCAAATGACTGATAATTAGGAACAAAGGTTCACGGCGAAGGCAATCCTCAGGCTCCCGGCGCGGAGGTTAAGAATGGGCGGGAAAATGTCATCAAAAAGCTTCCCCCGGGTAGGAAAAGGTGATGGCGGACGCCGGGGGCGGCGGCTGGGAACGGGGAGAAATTGCCCTAGCAAACCAGCTTGCCGAGGCGAACGAATTGGCGAGAGTTCGGGCCAACTTATGAGCCTTCCCCAGAACCTCGTCACCATTCACCCGTATTTCAAAGTTCATGCCGGCAAGCGTGAGCAGGCAGAATGCCTTATGCGCGAATTCGTCGCGAAAACCAAAAGCGAGCCGCTGTGCCTGTTTTACGAGTTCACCGTGAACGAGGATGAGGTCTTCTGCCGCGAGGGCTACGTCGGCTCGGCCGGAGTGCTCGCCCACTTGGAAAACGTCGGCGCCATCCTCGGCCAGATGCTCACCATTTCCGATCTTACCCGCCTCGAATTCCACGGCCCTGCCGCGGATATCGACCAGCTCCGCGGCCCGCTCGGACATCTGAATCCGGCGTGGTTCGTCCTCAAGGCGGGCATTGAGAGGTAATGCGTCCCGTCGTCCTGCGCTTGTTTTTTGCCGCAGCTCCGTTAGCCGCCGCAGAACCCGCTGTCACTGACGCCGACCTGGCGGTGGCGAACCAAAGTTATGGCGAGCTGCGCCGGGATCTCTCGGTTGATGGCAATCCGCTGCGCTCGGGCGGGAACACCTTTGCCAGCGGGCTCGGTTCGCATGCCTCCGCCGAGGTCCCTGTCACGGTGCCCGCCGGCACCGCGCGTTTCTCCGGTGCGGCTGGCGTGGATGAAGAAGTCGGCGCAGGCAAGGGATCGGTGCGCTTCCGCATCCTTTCCGGCGATGCCGTATTGTGGGAGTCCCCGGTGATGAAGGCAGGTGACGCACCAGCTGTCTTCGACATCGCCGTCTCCGCCAAGACCCACCGCCGGCTCTATCTCCAGGCCGATGCGCTCGATGGCAATAGCTACGACCACGCCGACTGGCTGGACCTGAAATGGACGACCGGAGACACGCCCGATGCCGGACCTACGAAGATCTTTTCCAGCGAAGAGTTTGGCCTCACGCCAGGCGATGAAAAGGACCAAACGCCCGCGCTTCGTCTCGCTCTGGCTGCCTTGCGCAGCTCGCCAGGCTCCACATTGAAACTTGCGAAAGGGGTCTATCATTTCCACGAGACCGGCGCGCTGAAGCGCCACTATCATGTCTCGAATCACGACCAACCGGAGTGGCAGCCGGTGTCCGTGCCACTTGTCGATCTACGCGACGTCACGCTCGATGGCTCCGGCTCCACCTTCCTCTTCCACGGTTCGCCGGCGCCCTTTCTCATCCAGGATTCGGAAAAGGTCACCGTGCGCGGTATTGCGGTCGACTACGTCATCCCGCACCTCGCGCAGGGCATCGTCACCGCTACCGGTCCCGGTTGGTATGAGATGACGGTGGATCCGGAAAAGTTCCCGCACGAGGTGCGCAACGGCTGGTTCACCTTCCGCGGCGATGGCTGGGCCAATCCGGCCGGAAAGGGCGGCATCGTTTTCAAGGCCTCCAATGGCATGATCGCGCCGGAAACCGCTGATTATAACTTCGGCGGCCCGCTCACCATGCTCGCTCCAGGGCGCTACCGGGTGGAAAAGGACATCGCCCAGTCAGGCATCGGCACCGGTGATGTGCTTACCCTGCGCCAAGGCCCCTCACGTCCGCATCCGGCATTCGTGCTCTACCGCGCAAAGGACACGGTTTTGGAAGACTGCCCGATCCACGCCGCGCATGGCATGGGGATCCTCGCCCAGCGCTCCGAAAACATCCGCGTCACCGGCGGCGGTACTCACCCCGCGCCCGGCTCCGGCCTTCACTTCTCCACCAACGCCGACGCCACTCACTACTCGAATTGCAAGGGCCTCATCGTCGAAGAAAACGGCCTCTATTCCGGCATGATGGACGATGCCATCAACGTCCACGCCACCTGCCTACATATCGTCGAAAAGGTCGACGCGCACACGCTGCGCTGCCGCTACATGCACGAGCAGGCCGTGGGCTTTGAGATCGCCTTGCCCGGCGAAAGCCTCCGCTTCATCAAGGCCAGCACGCTCACCGATGGTGAGACGCGTCGCATTGCCAGGATCCGCCGGCTCAGCACGCAGGACATCCTTTTCACCTTCGAGACGCCAGTGCCCGACGCCGTGGCCGCTGGCGATGCGCTTGAGAATCCGGACTGGCATCCCGAGGTCATCTTCCGCGGCAACACGGTCACCAACAACCGGGCCCGCGGCGCGCTCTTCACCACGAACCGTCCCGTACTCGTGGAGAACAATCGCTTCGTGCGCTCCTCCGGCTCCGCCATCCTGCTCGCAGGCGATGCCAATGGCTGGTTCGAGTCCGGCGCCTGCCACGACGTCCTCATCCGCAAGAACCTCTTCGAGGACAACCTGACCTCGCGCTACCAATTCACCGAGGCCCTCATCGCCGCCTATCCGGAAGTGCCCGACCTCAAGGACCAGACCACGCGTTATCACCGCAACGTCCGCATCGAGGACAATGACTTCAAGACCTTCGATGTCCCGCTGGTCTTCGCCATCTCGGTCGATGGCCTCGCCTTCACCGGCAACCGCGTGACTTACAACACGAATTACAAGTCGTGGAATCGCCCGCCCTTCGACTTTCGAAGCTGCGACCACACCGTCATCCGCGACAACAAGGTCGAAAACCTTCCCGCCGAACGGACTTGGCCGGAGTGATGGTGGAGAATCCCGTGGGGACCCATTTACACGATCGGAGGGTTCATCTCGAATTTCGGCGGTGGAAAAGACGTCACCCAAGAGGTGGCCGCCAGTCTTCGGCAGCAGGGTGGCTAGGAAGTCGCCGGGCGCTCGACTATCGCATTTCACTAGACTGAAGGCCTCTCAGTGCCGCTGTGCTGCACACGAGGGCAGGGCTCCGACCCGGTCGTTTCGGCCGCGTTTCCGCCAATTTTCATTCCATTGCATCACTTCGGCTTGACGCGTAAGCTATAGCTTACCTATTGTCCCGCCATGGAGATCACCTCCGATTTCGAGCCCGACGTCTTTCACGCGATCAGCCACCGCGCGCGGCGTGAGATGCTGGATCAGCTCACGGACGACGAGCGCTCGGTCAGCGTGATCGCCTCGCACTTTTCCATGAGCCGGCCAGCGGTCTCTCAGCATCTCCGGATCCTGCTCGATGCCGGATTGGTCACCGAGCGGCGGCACGGTCGTGAACGCCGCTACCGTCTCGTCCCGGAGAAGCTCGCCCCGGTGCGCGACTGGATCGCCCACTACGAGCGCTTCTGGGACGACCACCTCCAACGCCTCCAGAACCACCTCTCAAAGAAGAACGAGAAATGATCAACAACACGATCCAACGGGAACTTCACCTTCCCCAGCCGCGCGAGCAGGTCTGGGAAGCCATCGCCAACCGCGACGCCCTGGCGGACTGGATGTATCCCAATGATTTCGAGCCGCGCGTGGGCCACCCCTTCACCTTCCAAGTCCCGCCGAAACCCGAGGTCGGCTTCGAGGGCTTGATCGTGCGCTGCGAGGTCTTGGAATGCGAGCCACCCGGCTGGCTGATGTTCTCGTGGTCGGTCGCCGGCCCGGTGGAGAATACCCGGGTCAGCTTCCGGCTGGAGTCCGAGGGCGATGGCACTCGCCTCCTCTTCGAGCACGCCGGCTTCGATCTCTCGCAGCCCGGCGGCAAGCAAGCCTTCGGCGGCGCCCAGTATGGCTGGGCGATGATGCTGGAGAAACTCACCACCGTTCTCTCAAACCAAGGAAACCAACCATGAGCGCAGGAACGCAACGCATCGTCTTCCGCTGGATTCACATTCTCTTCGGCCTTCCGATCCTCGGCTTCATCTATGGACCGCAGCAGGAGGTCGCCCAATACTTGCCGATGTTCCGGTATGTTTTTGTGCCGGTTCTGGTCCTTTCCGGGCTATGGCTGTG
The DNA here is from genome assembly GCF_038066715.1 of Luteolibacter sp. Y139. Lineage (NCBI taxonomy): Bacteria > Pseudomonadati > Verrucomicrobiota > Verrucomicrobiia > Verrucomicrobiales > Verrucomicrobiaceae > Neoluteolibacter > Neoluteolibacter soli. The sequence goes on from NZ_JBBUKT010000003.1 coordinate 690,678, forward strand.
GAAAGGTCATCTCGTGACCCGGCTCTTCTCGAAAAGGTAAGCTCTAACAAATCCCACCATGAAAGGCTCTGAATCCAAGAGTAAGCTGTCGCCGACCGACAAGAAGGACATCCTCGGCATCTTGAAGGCCCGCTTCGAGAAACACGCGAACCGTCACAAGGGCCTCAAGTGGGCAGACGTGGAAGCGAAGCTGGAAGCCCATCCGGACAAGCTCTGGTCGCTCGGCGAAATGGAACGCACCGGCGGCGAGCCGGACGTGGTCGGCCAGGACAAGAAGACCGGTGAGTACCTCTTCTTCGATTGCTCGCCAGAGACCCCCAAAGGCCGTATCAGCACCTGCTACGACCGCGAGGCACTGGACTCTCGCAAGGAGCACAAGCCAAAGACCAGCGCCGTCGATATGGCCGAGGCCATGGGCATCGAGCTCCTAACAGAAGAACAATACCACGAGTTGCAGAAGCTCGGCGAGTTCGACCTGAAGACGTCGAGCTGGCTGAAGTCCCCCGCCGAAGTCCGGAAACTCGGCGGTGCCATCTTCGGCGACAAACGCTTCGGCCGCGTCTTCATCTATCACAACGGGGCGCAGTCTTATTACGCAGCCCGGGCCTTCCGTGGGGCGCTGAAGGTATAGGAACGCGGCGGTCGAAATCGTTGATCCCGCCAAGACCCAGAGTCGCCGGACTCTTCGATATCGACGAACACGAAACGTTTCCACGGAAACGATAGAAAGCCAGGTCTGACAAGCCGCGGTTTTGCCGGGTCGAGCGCCCTAACAGAGCACTTTCATCGGGTCGCAGTCGACTTGTTTTCAATTACTTGCAATCACCCCTCACCCCACTTGGGGAGAGGTTTCTCCCCCATCCGAGGCAAGGGGTGTCTGAAACTTCGTGAGGTGAACGCGGGTTTGGTGGAATGTTGCATGACTCCCCAAACCCAATTCCGACTGCCGGACAGCAGCGTCGGCATCATTGCGTTCACGCTCACGATCACACCATGAACTGCCTTCGAAACCCATTGATGGTGGCGCTCTTGTTGACGCCCTTTGCCAACGCCGCGGACAAGACCCTCATCGACTACTTCAAGCCAATGCCGGTCGAGGGGAAGCTCTCGTCCGAGGCATGGGGTGCCCAAGGCGTGCTACCACGAGATCCGCAGAATGGCCTTGAGGACACCACGATGGAGAAGTGGTGCTACTGGGACGGCGCGGTCATTCCCGGTCCCGATGGCAAGTTCCACCTCTTCGCAAGCCGCTGGGATCAATCGAAGGGCCACAATGGCTGGTGGCAATCGTCCGCAGTGCACGCGGTGAGCGACAAGGTCACCGGACCCTATGAAGACAAGGGCCTCTGCTGGCCGGACGACCAGGGAGGAAAGGGTCACAACGTCACGGCCCTCAAGCTGCCGGACGGCCGCTACGCGGCGATCGTCAGCGAAACGAGGCCCGGCGATGTCTTCATCGCCGACTCGCTGGACGGACCGTGGAAACATCACGGGCAGATCCAGGTCGCGCCCGGCAAGTTCAGTGAACTCGGCAAGATGTCGAACGTCTGTGTGCTCCTGAGACCCGATGGGGACTTCATGATCCTGGCCCGCTCGGGAGCGATCTGGATCAGCAAGACCGGCATCCTCGGACCCTACACCGTCCAAGGACCTAGCGTTTATCCCACGGTCAAAGATCTGCCACTGAAAGACCTCGAGGACCCGATCCTCTGGTACAGCGGCGGGCTCTATCACATCGTCGTCAATGGCTGGAGCACCCGCAAGGCATGGCACCTGACCTCGCCGAATGGCATCGACAACTGGACACTGCGCGGGCTCGCCTACGATCCCACGACGGACTTCCTCCGCTACACCGACGGCACGGTGAACCATTGGGACAAGATCGAACGCCCCGCGGTCGTGATGAAGGACGGACACGTGACCCACTTCCTGCTGTCCGTGCTCGATGTGCCAAAGGATCAGGAAAAGGGCAATGACCGCCACGGCAGCAAGATCATCGTGGTACCCTTCGATGGCGAAGCGCTGGATCGCGATCTTCAGGAAAAGGCGCAGTCATCGGCCACGGAGGAAAAGAAACCTGAGCCACCCGCCGGCGTGCCCGCGACCACCAATGTTCCCGGCGCGGAATTCCCGCGCGTCCATCCTGACAACCGGGTGACGCTGCGGATCAAGGCACCGGACGCGAAGAAGGTGCAATTCGATCTCGGCAAACGCTACACAGCGGAACGCGATGCCGATGGCGTGTGGACCGCCACCACGGATCCGCAGGTGCCGGGCTTCCACTACTACTGGCTGGTCATCGACGGCGTGCAGGTGAACGACCCGGCGAGCGAAACCTTCTATGGCGTGAGCAAGCAATCGAGCGGCATCGAGATTCCTGATGCGGACGGCAATTTCTATCAGCCGAAGGACGTCCCCCATGGTGAAATACGGGAACGCTCGTACTTCTCGAAGACCACCGGTACGTGGCGCAGGATCTTCGTCTACACGCCGCCCGGCTACGACGCCGATTCATCAGTGCGCTATCCGGTGCTCTACCTCCAGCATGGCGGTGGAGAGGATGAACGCGGTTGGGGCGTGCAGGGCCGGATGAATCACATCATGGACAATCTCATCGCCGAGAAGAAGGCGAAGCCGATGATCATCGTGATGGAACGCGGCTACGCTCAAAAGCCGGGAGCATCTGCGGCGAGCGGCGGCCCGCGCGATTTCAACCGCATGATCGGCGCACTCGAAGAAGTCTTCGTGAACGACCTGATCCCGATGATCGATTCCACCTACCGCACCTTGGGCGATCGCGATCATCGCGCGATGGCCGGGCTCTCGATGGGTGGCATGCAGACCTTCACCATCGGCATGAAGCATCTCGACCTATTCTCGTACTTCGGCGGCTTCAGCGGCGCAGGCGGAGGCATCGGCGGCGGCACCTTCGACGCGAAAACCGCCCAGGATGGCGTCTTCGCCGACGCCGCGGCCTTCAATTCCAAGGTGAAGCTCGTCTGGCTCGGCATCGGCACCTCGGAAGACAAGCGCTTCTACGAAGGCGTGAAAGGCTACCGCGACGCACTGGAAGCAGCCGGCATCAAAACGAGCTACTATGAGTCCCCCGGCACCGCTCACGAGTGGCAGACCTGGCGGCGTTGCCTGAGAGAATTCACCCCGTTGCTTTTCCAATGAACCCCATCCCCATGAAACCACTCCTTCTCGCCAGCCTGATCACCTGCGCCTTCACGCCCTTCACTTCCGCAGAGCCCGAGCCGGAACCCAACCCTCGCAAGGGCGGCCCCATTGAGCTCGGCCCCGATGACAAACCGGAGTTTCCCGATCCACCGAAGGGCTTCGACGTGAAGCGCGATGCCATTCCCCATGGCTCGGTCGAGATGGTGGAATACGACTCCAAGTCCGTCGGCACCCGCCGCAAGATGTCCGTGTACACGCCGCCCGGCTATGTGAAGGAACGGAAGTATCCGGTGCTCTATTTGCTCCACGGCATCGGCGGCGATGAAACCGAGTGGCAGCGGTTCGCCAACCCGGAGGTGATCCTGGACAACCTCATCGCCGACGGCAAAGCCGAGCCGATGATCGTGGTGATGCCGAATGGCCGCGCGCAAAAAGACGATCGAGCCACCGGCGACATCTACAGTCATGCGCCCGCCTTCGAGAAGTTCGAGAAGGATCTGCTGGAGGACGTGATCCCCTTCATCGAGAAGAAGTATTCGGTGAAAACGGACCGCGAGCATCGTGGCCTGGCCGGGCTCTCGATGGGCGGCGGGCAGTCGCTGAATTTCGGCCTCGGCAATCTGGACCGCTTCGCGTGGATCGGCGCCTTCTCGCCCGCGCCGAATACCAAGCAGCCGCAGCAACTGGTGCCGGACCCCTCAAAGACCACGCGCGAGATCAAGCTGCTGTGGCTTTCCTGCGGTAACAAGGACGGCCTGATCCGCATCAGCCGCGGTGTCCACGACTACCTGAAGGAAAAGAAGGTACCACACCATTGGAGTGTCGACGGATTTGCCCACGACACGCCCGAGTGGAAGTCGGCCTTCTACCACTTCTCGCAGCTCGTATTCCGCTAGCTGGAGTCGGATTGCCTTCCCCGCGGATTCGGGCGTGGTTCGTGCTTCTTCACGGTGGAAGCGAAAGCTCCGAGATCATCAGGAAATCCGTAATTCAAAGCCCTAGCCGCCCTCGGCCTAGTGTGATTGGATCGCATTTTCAAAAATCTCCATAGCGTTCCGGCCCCCGCCGGAGCGGCCCGGACCCCCCACCGGACTCGCCATGGTTTCCCCCCGAATCCTCTTCAGCGCCCTGTTCCTGTTGCTCGTTGGCACGGCTTTCGCCGAGCGGACGAAAGTATTGCTCATTGAAGGCGCGAGCAATCACGACTGGCAACACCGCAAGGATGTCCTGACCGCGATCCTGTCGCGCGATGGCTCCTTCGATGTCGATATCAGCATCACCCCCGGCGCAGCCAGCGATCCTGGCTGGGCCACGTGGTCGCCGAATTTCTCCGCCTACAAGGTGGTGATCTCCGGCTACAGCAATGCCACCGGTGAGCCGAGCTGGCCGGCGGCGGTGAAGACGAATTTTGCCAATTTCGTCAGCAATGGCGGCGGCTTCATTGCCCTCCACGAAGCCTGTTCGGCCTTCCCCGACTGGCCGGCGTATAACGACATGCTCGGCCTGCGCTGGAACAACGCGGACGTGGGCAAGGCCATCCTGATCAGCGCAAGCGAGCAGCTCCAAACCTATCAGCCGAATCAGCCCGGCCCATACGCCTATACGAATCACGGTGCGAACTCGAACGCGCTGGTGAAGCGGCTCGGCAATCATCCCATCCACGCCGGCCTGCCGACGTCATGGATGGCCGCGAACCTCGAAATCTGGCGCTATTCACGCGGCCCGGCGAACAATCTGACCGTCCTTTCCTACGCGAAGGATCCCGAGTCGCAGCTGCAGTTCCCGGTCGAGTGGACCACGAACTACGGCTCCGGCCGCGTGTATGCCACCAGCTACGGCCACATCTTTCCCGGCGACGTGGACCCTCCGGGCATGCGCTGCGCCGCCTTCCAGGAAATCCTGTGCCGCGCAGTGAAGTGGTGCTCCGGCGTCAATCCGCCGACCACGGTGGCCTCCGACTTTCCTTCGACTACGGCGATCTCCTTGCGACCCTACACCGAAGGCGTGAGTGGCTTCGGTGGGCCGAAGCCGGTCACTGCGTTCGTGAATGGCACACTGCCGACGCTTTCCGTGGTGCCGACCGGCGTGCAGCTGACGAAGGCGTTTCCCTCGCTCAATTGGGAATCACCGATCGATGCGAAGCCATGGCCCGGCCAACCTGGACAGATCATGGTCGCGGAGATGGACGGCCGCATCTTCAAGCTGGCCGACAACGACGCGACGACGACGCGGACCGAGGTGCTGAACATCACCGACCGCGTCTGGTACATCAGTTGGGACGCCGGCGTGCCCACTCACAAGCATGGCGGTGTGTTCTCCACCGTCTTCCACCCGCAGTTCGGCCAGGGCGTGGGGAAGGACTACCTCTATGTGTACTACGTCCAGAATGCCAACGACAGCCCGGACGCGCTGGTGGACGACAATCATCCCTTCTATGATCGCCTCGCGCGCTTCACGTGGAATGGCACTACCTTCACGCCATCCAGCGAGCAGATCCTGCTACACCTGCACGATGTCGCGAAAGGCCACGAAGGCGGCGGCATGTGCTTCGGGCCGGATGGCTTCCTTTACCTGTGCTTCGGCGACGGTGGCGACGAGAGCAACAATGCGGTCAATGACGTGCAGAAGCTGAACGAGCGCGCTCGCTCCGGTGTCTTTCGCATGGACGTGGACATGCAAGGCGGAGCCATCAGCCGCCCGATCCGCCGCCAGCCGGCGGGACTCGGCTCCTACAGCCAGAACTACTACGTTCCTAAGAGCAACCCGTGGGCGGAAGCGCAGAATGGTGCGACGGCTTCGGTGCTGGAAGAGTTCTACGCCATCGGACTGCGCGAGCCGCACCGGATGAGCTTCGATGCCGCGAGCGGCTTCTGGATCGGCGACGTGGGCGCAAACACCTGGGAAGAAGTCGACCTGATGGATGCGCCCGGTCTGAACTTCCAGTGGATCTACAAGGAAGGCACGGGTGATGGTTTCAGCACCAAGCCGAGTCCGCTGATTGGTACCGAGCGTGCGCCTGTCCACGACTATAACCACGGCACCGGCAACTGTGTGATCGGCGGCCACGTTTATCGCGGCACGGCGATGCCGTTCCTCCAAGGGAAGTATCTCTACGCCGACAACGGGACGCAGAATGTTTACGCCCTGCAATTCGATCCGGTGACGAAGGCCAAGATCGGCGTCCAGCAGATCGCAACGGGACGCGCCGGCGGGATTTGGGAAGGGGTCAGTTCGTTCGGCATCGATTCCAGTGGCGAGCCACTGTTGCTCCAACTCGGTGCCGGCGTGAATGGCGCGGCGCAGATCTCGCGCATCAAGCCGGCCGGTCCTCCGGGCGGCGGCACCTGGCAATATCCGGCGCTGCTTTCACAGACCGGCGTCTTCACGAATCTGCCCAATCTCACGCCGGCTGCATTCATGATTCCCTTCGACGTGAACATGCCGCTGTGGAGTGCGGGCATGCACAAGAAGCGCTGGGTGATCCTGCCGAATGACGGCGTGGCCAACACCGCCGCCGAGCGCATCACCTACAGCGCGACGGGCACCTGGGACTTCCCGGTCGGCACCGTGTTCGTGAAACACTTCGCCCGGCCCGACACGGATGCGCCGCTGGAGACTCGCCTGCTCGTCCGTGGCACCGATGGCTGGGGCGGCGTGACCTACAAGTGGCGCGCCAATGGACTGGAGGCGGACTTGTTAGAAGCGGGTGCTGAGGAAAATCTGACCGTGAACGGCCAGACCTTCACGTATCTCTATCCGGCCCGTGCCCAGTGCAACCTATGCCACACCGCCGCTGCGGGTCCGGTACTCGGCTTCCGCACGCGCCAGCTCAATCGCGACTTCACCTACCCCGGCGGTGGCACCGCTAACCAGATTGAGTCCCTCAGCGTCGCCGGTTTCATCAATCCCCCGCTCACCAAGGCGAGTCTGGCCAACGTGCTCACGTCGGTTTCCCACGATAGCACCACGGTGACGGACGAGGCGTGGGTGCGCTCGTATCTCGATAGCAACTGCTCGCATTGCCACCAGCCCGGCGGCAGCTCGCGCGCCTTCTGGGATGCGCGGCTCACCACGCCGCTCGCGAACCAAGGCATCCTCTGCGGAGCGGTCATCGATGGTCTCGGGGCACCTGCGCCCGCGGTGATCAAGCCCGGCAGCATCGAGAACTCGGTGATGCTGCTGCGCATGAACACCATCGATCCGCACATCTCCATGCCGCCGCTGGCCAAGGGCATTGTCGATGACGAAGCGGTGGCCCGCGTGGCCGATTGGGTGCTCGGCATGGACTCCGACTCCTGCACCAAGAGCGGCAGCTTCTACGCCGGTGGTGAGCTCGGCATTCCCGGTGCCACGCCACCCAATGCCCACGGCCCCGACCTGTGGCACTCGAATATCGTCATCAACGAGAACGCGACCTACACCAACAACGGCGGCTCCACGATCTCCGTCGCGCTCGATCGCTTTCATTTCAATGCCGGCCGCACCGGCGATCCGGTCACCCCGTTCGTGGTCAAGGTCCTTGGTAACAACAACTTCATCGTGGTCGCGATCGGCACCACTCGCACGAACTACGTCGTGGGTAGTAATAACGTGGCCTTCTCCGACACCCAGACCGTGGTGCCGCTGGCCGCAGGAGAGAAGCTCGCGATCGGATTCATCGATGCCCGCGCGGATGGCACAGGTGGCACTCTTGCCGGGATCATCGATTGGGAAGACGGCGGCGCGGAGATCTGGTACGGCGGTGGTGAGACGGATGCCAATGCCGGCTCGGTGACATTGGGCCAGCCGCCGAACCCCGGCAGCCAGCTGTACACCACACTGAACCGCAACTACCAGTTCTCCATCAGCTACCTGCTTTCCTCGTATGACGTTGGCCACGGCGCGCAGGCAGTTGCCGGTTACACGGTCGATGGCGCGAACTCGAACCTGGTGATCAACGAGACCGATACCTTCACCAACAACAGCGGCGCTCCGATGACGGTGAGTGTGGATCGCTTCCGCTTCCATGCCTCGCGCGTCGGCGATCCGGTCACGCCGTTCCTCGTGAAGGTCAATGGCAACGACAACTTCACCGTGGTCGCGATCGGGACCACCCGCACCGGCTACAGCCTCGGGGTGAATGACGTGGCGTTCTCCAATGGGCCGGCGAATATCACCATCGGAGCCGGGGAGAAGATCGCCGCAGGCTTCGTGGACGCGAATGCCGATGGTACCGGTGGCACCGGGCCGGGCGTGGTTTCCTACGAGTACAACGGGACCGATCAGATTTATTATAGCTACGACGTGACGAACGTCGCCAGCAGCCTCTCGCTCGGCCAAGCGCCGGTTTATAAAGGCTACCAACTGACGAACCTGACGCGGAATTATTACTACTCGGTCTCGCTGGGCTTCGGCGGCAAGGCGGACGAGGACAACGACGGACTGCCCGACAAGTGGGAGCTCGCATTCGCATCGTCTCTCACGACCCTTTCCGGCACCGCCGACAGCGACAAGGACGGCATGACCAATGCGGCGGAGTTCGAGGCTGGCACCAATCCGCTGGATGCTTCCAGCGTGCTGGTGGCGCTCAACGTGAAACCCGGCTCGGGAAGCTCCGCGGTCGCCACCGTGAAGACGGTGCCCGGGCGCTTCTATCAGTTGCAGGTCTCCGCCAATCTCCAGACGTGGACGACCGCTGGCACGTGGAAGGCCGCGAGCTGGCCGGCGACGACGACCGGATTCGTGATTCCGCAGAGCGCGTTGCCGACAGGCAGCACGAAACGCCTGTTCGTGAAGGTAGCGCCGGAGTAGCCGGAACGTGACGCAAGAATGTCCGCGCCCGCTGCCGATCCCACCGGGTCTACGGAGAGGATCCTCGGCCCGACAGAGCCCACGCTGAGCCGGTTTGAAGCAGATGGAAGAAGGAATGGACAAGGAGGCGGCGCCCTATTTCCGCGGTCGGCTGGTGCAGATGATCGCGACGTACATCGCGCGGTAAGAATGGGGCAAGAAATCGTAATGACGGCGACGTGCGGATGCGTATCTCTTGTGTCAGGGGATTGCGCCGTGTTGTGCCGGTGTGGTGATTCGCCCTGTCGGGTCATTGTTCATTGAGAAATCCGTTCATGATGCGTCCGCTATTGTCGTTGCTGATGCCGTGCCTGCTGCTGCTCGGGGTGGCGAAGGGAAAAGAGGAGCCGAAGCCGGCCCCAAAGATGAAGGAGGACTTCGTGCAGTATTTGACGCCGCAGAAGTACGAGACCCGATCGCCCTTGCAGGGGTTTGAGAACTACTTCGTCAGCGGGAACAAGGCGTGGAAGTCGGAGCAGGGGCAGGACGTGTTTTACGAGGTCTACGCGGAGCTGTTGTCCAAGCGGACGGATGCACGGTTTGAGGAAGCGGAAAAGTTCCGGAAGCTACTTTCGAAGGTGTCCGCGGGAATCGCGGAATTCCTCGCGCAGGCGAATGGCAAGACGGTGACCGCGAGCAAGACGACGAGGTCGCGGGCGGAGATGGAGTGGTGGATCAGCCAGGGCTTCGAGAAGAACTTCGAACTCTGGGAACCTGTAGACTACACGCATGATGACCTGCGCCAGTTGGCGCGGATCTACCAGCGATCGCACGCGCATCATGTGAAGAAGGGTCGCGATCCGGCCGGGTTGGAAGCGAAGGTGCTGGATCCGGCGCTGGCGAAGCTGGACGCCGGGGAGAAGCAGATGAGCAAGGAGCAGATCTTGTATTTCAGGGCGAAGTTGGCGTCGATGATCGTGCTCTCGTTATGAAACCTCCATCCTTGCTTGCGCTGCTGTTGGTGATGTTCCTGCCGTGCTCGCTCGTGATGACAGCGGGAGCGGAGCCAGCGGCTCCGGAGGAGGATGCGGTCGCACAACTGAAGCAGCTTCACGAGAAGGCGAAGAAGGAACTAGCGAAGTGGACGACGCCAGAAATGTGCTCGGAGTCGGACGCTGATTCGCTGTATGGCAGGTATATCGGGGAAGTGGGTTTGATGCACGATTCGGAAATCTGGCGCGATGAATTCCACGAGGTGCATCGGGAGGTGCTGGAGAAGCGGACCAATGAGCTGCATCCCGAGGCGGTGAAGTTCCGCAAGCCGCTGATGGAGGTGTTCAGTGGTATGCTGGAATTCATCCACGGTGCGAATGGTGGGCTCGGCGGCCATCTGAGAACACGTCTGCCGGCGCAGGTGGAGTGGAACATCAACGAAGGCTACAAGGCGAAGTTCACGCTCAAGGAGTCGGGCAAATTCACCCCTGATGACATCCGTGAGCTGGGTCTGATGTTCCAGCGGACGCGGGCGAGGTACACGTTGCACATGGATGCCAGTGCGCGGGACCCAAAGGCGTTCGAACCGGTACTGGAGGATTTGAGGATCGCGGAGCAGTCGATGAGCAAGGAGGCGGCGATGTATTTCCGCGCGTGTCTGGTGGGGATGCTCGCGGGTTACATGGTGCAGTGAGTAGCGGCCGGCGGGAGTGGCGCTGGAGCCATTCGTCAGTGCGAAAGACCCGGTGGCCTTCGAGGCCGGGACCTTTCGTCGCTCGGCCGGACGGCTTTTTTCCGCTACCGGGACGCCGGACCGGGGTTAAGGCCCTAGACCGCCGCGAGGCGATCGACGCGCTCGCCGGGAGGCATTTCCCGGTCGGCCTGTAATTACAACATACATCGGGAAAGGCGTGACGAGTGTGACCGTATCGTTACCCTGCCCGCGTCCCTCCATGGAAGTTGACCTCTTTTTCACCCCGATCGAGCCGCCGATTTACGAGCTGCTGGCGTGGGATATGGCTTTGATCATGCCTTGCCTGGAGGTGATCCGCCGCGAGCTGCCGAATTTGGCCAAGGACTTGATTCCCAAGGACTCCCAGATCGCGATTTTCGCCACGACACAGACTAAATTTCCCGGCAGCAGTTACCCTGTGCTCGGTGTGGTGCAATTCACGGAAGACTACAATGCCCCCTACGTCGCGATCGAGGCGAAGATCCGCACCTGGTGCCGCGAAACGGGCAAGGAAGGGATGCTCAAGCTGGCAGCGGGCGTAGAGGTGCCCAGCTGGGCGGAACTCAAGGAGATGGCCTGCTACCCCTTGCCGACCGCCGGTTGAGCGGAGTTGACGGCACCCCGGCCAAGCCGTCCCCTAGCGTGGTGATCCGTCCCGATCTCCATGAAAACAATCGCCTGTCGTGGAATGCGGCCACAGTGGCGCACAATCGCCATAAGCCGGACCAAGCCGGTTTCCTGCGTGGTGGTGGCAGCACTCTGTTCCCCGAAGAGATCGGGCTTCTGGGCGCGGTGCAGGGAAAGGCGGTGCTCCACCTGCTGTGCAACTCGGGACAGGACACGCTGAGCATTGCAGCGCTCGGTGCGGAGGTCACTGGCGTGGACATCAGTGATGAAGCGATCGATTTTGCCCAGCGGCTATCCGCGGAGTCCGGTATCGCCGGAACCTTCGAGCGCTCGGATGTTTACCCGTGGCTGGAGAAGGCGGCGAGCGATGGGCGCCGCTTTGACACGGTGTTTTGCTCGTATGGCGCGCTGTGCTGGCTCTCCGACCTAGGGACCTTTCTGCGCGGCGTGGCTGGTGTCCTGAAGACCGGCGGGCGCTTCGTGTGCATGGAGTTCCATCCGTTCGCGATGATCTTCGACGAGCAAGGCGCTCCGAAGTACCGGTGGCACCTGCGGAGCCCTTCAGCAATCCTCACCCCTGCTACGAATTCCAGCGCGGTCTGGGCGACATCCTCGGCGCGGTGATCCAGGCCGGGCTCACGCTGCGAGAGTTCCACGAATACGAATACACCAATGGCTGGAAGCCCTTCACGGAGATGAAGTCCCTGCCCGGACGACGCTGGGCGATGCCCGACGGCAAGCCATCGATGCCGCTGATGTATGGCTTGGTAGCGCAGAGGGCCTGAGCCCGCTGACAAAGGGTTGCGGGTTTCGTGGCACGCCGCCTAGGCTGCGCCCGTGTCCGGCAAGAACATCGTCTACTTCGACCTCGAAACGCAGCGCAGCTTTGGCGACGTCGGCGGCTCCGCCCACAAGGACAAGATGGGGATTTCCGTCGCCGTGACCTACAGCACCGCCCGCGGCGGCTACCGGATCTACGGCGAGCACGACATCAATGAACTCGTGGATGAGCTGGTCCGCGCCGACCTCGTCGTCGGCTGGAATCACGTCGAGTTCGATTACCCGGTATTGCAGGGCTACACCATCTACGACCTGCCGGCGCAGACGGTGAACCTGGACATGATGCTCGCACTGCAGGAGACGCTCGGCTTCCGCATGAAGCTCGATGCCGCGGCCTCCGCCTCACTCGGCACCGGCAAATCCGCCGACGGCCTCGACGCGCTGAAGTGGTGGCAGGAGCACAAGAAAACCGGCAGCCTGGAGCCGCTGATGAAAATCGCCGAGTACTGCGCCTTTGACGTGAAGGTGACCAAGTGCGTGCACGAATACGCGCTCGCGAACGGCCACATCAAATACCACGACCGTGGCGGCCATCTTCAAGAGGCGGTCGTGGCTTGGACGTGAGGCTCGTCGAGCCCCGTTCTTTTTTCCGCTTTTCCGGTATGCTTAGGAGACCGGAAAAACGGAAAACTCGCCCCTCCGGAAGGAACGCAGCCCTTCCCCTGCGCAGGAAAATCAACCGTGCAGGCCGAGCAAGCCAAGCACGCCCCACACCGCCCAGCTGAAGAAGGCGACGAGGCAGAGGATGAAGATCTTCACGGTGACGTCGATCTGCTTGGTCGAATACATGGCGGGCGGGTTCTAGGACGGGAACCCCCGGGTGCCAAGGCCGAAAAAGCCCCGGCCGCACGAAGGCGACCGGGGCTGTGAATCCAGAAACCCAATGGAATCGGGCTGATCAGGGAGCGTCCTGAACCGTGACGGACAGGAAGCCGCGGTTGCCGCGAGCCGGGATCGCACCATTCAGGCGGAAGGTGCGGTAGGTCCAGGCAGCGCTGCTGAGGGCAGGCATGCCGGCCGCGCTGACCGGAATCTCGGTGACGACCTGATCGAAGGTCGCCACGTTGTTCGATCCCCGGATGATGTAGAGCACGTCATCCGCAGCGACCGTGGCATCCGCGCCGGGGCCCGGAACGTTGTCGAAGACTGCACCGGCACGGACCGGCAGGGTGATGACAAGCGCATTCTGGCCGCCGACGTTTTCAACCCGCGAGCGGATCTTGCCGGTGTTGACGCCGCTGGCCGGATTGCCGTCGAGCGCGAACTCCTCGATGTTGGTCAGGCCATCACCGTCCGGATCAGCACCTGCTGCTGCGTTCGGACCCGTGAGGGTCGGGAAGTTCGACATCCACGAACTGAACGGCGAACCTGCCGGCGGAACGATGGTGATGCTGGTGGCATTGTAGGTCACCGAGACACCGGCCGGGACGGAGGCGAACGGTCCGGTGACCGAGCCCGCGGTGGCGATGGTGTAAGGTGCCGAAGCAGCGGAGCCGTTGACATTCACCTGCAGGGCCACACCGGTCACGTTCAGGTTACCGGTGGTGCTGAGGCGGCCGCTCTTCACGGCCTGGCTATCGTCGACATTCACCACGAAGGCGGAGCCTGCATTGAAGGTGACGCCCGCATTCGCAGAGAGAATGCCGGTGGTGGCACCTGGTGCGAGGGCCGCACCATTCTGCACCACGACCGGACCCGCGATGGTGCCGGAGCCGCCGAGCGCGCCAGCGGAAACGGTGGTGGTTCCGGTGTAGGTATTGACCCCATTGAGGCGGAGCGTGCCGGTGCCGGACTTGGTCAGGCCACCGCCAGTGGTAGTGCCTGCAAGAAGCGGCTGGGCGACGTTGATGTTCTGGCCGTTGGAGTCGATCTTGGCTCCGCCGTTCTCGACGAAGGCATTGTCGAGACCGGTCATGAAGTCGGCCGTGGCTCCGGCGTTCGCCTTGAGCACACCACCGGCGAAGTTGAAGGTAGCCGTGCCGGCACCGCCGAAGATGCGCTTCGCGGTAAGCGTGCCACCGTTCAGGTTCACCGTGCCGGTTCCTGCAGCGTCATTGCCGAGGATCACGCCATTGGCGCTGGCCGAGGTGGCGACTGCGCCACCGTTGATGTTCAGGGTGCCGGTGCCGGCAAGACCCACGAACAGGTTCTGCGCGGCGGCTCCGGTTTGATCGAAGGTCGCCGTGCCGGAAACGGTCAGCGTTCCCACCTTGTTGGCATTTCGGCCGACGAACACGGTGCCGCCAGCCGAGAGAGCGGCGGTATCCTGCACCGTCACGCTGGCAGGCACATCGCCAGCCTCATTGACGGAAAGGTCATCGGTGGTGTTGAAGTTGCCGTCTTCCTTCACGAGCAGGCTGCCGCCGCCATTGAAGCCGACGGAAACGAACGAGTTCACCTGCGCCGTGGCGGTGCCCGCGACGGTCACCACGCCGGTGGATCCCGCACCCGGGCCGATCAGCATGCGACCACCGGAGGTGAAGGTGGAGCCGCCCTGGACATTCAGGTTGCCGTGCGAACCAGCGCCGCCGGCCACTTCGGAATTCCCGGTGCCCATGGTGGAGGTGCCGCTCATGGTCACTGTGCCGGTGGTGCCGTTCTTGCCGATGAAGACCGGACCAGCCGAGGTCACAAGCGCGCTGTTTTCCAGGACCAGGCTGCCATTGGCAGTGGCGGTGTCACCGACGTTGAAGTCGCCGCCGTCGGTCACGAGGCTGCCGCTATCGCGGACGGTCACGGTGGAGACGGCGTTGTTGCTGTTGGCGATCGAGAGCCAGCCAGTGGCACTCTTGTGGAGCTGTGCCGAGTTCTGGATCAGGACGCTCGAGGTGGAACCCACGCCGAAGCCGGTTTGGAAACGGTTCACGTTCATCACGGTGTTGCCGCTGAGCGTGAGCGCCGTGTTAGAGGCATCCGGAACGGCGATCTGGGTGTTACCCACGACGTTCACCGTCTGGCCGGTGCCATTGAGCGTAAGTCCACCACCATCGATGACGAGGGACGCCGGGGTCGCATCCTGCGGGCCATTGGCCAGCGAGTTGACGCCGGGATTGCTCAGGGTGAGCACGCCCGCGCCGGAGAGGCGGAGCTTGCCATTGGTCGCGGTGACCGGGCCGCTCATCGTGACGTTGCTCGCGAGGACGAGTTCGCTCGAGGTCGTGGCGCTCGGCACGGCATTGACTTGGAAGCCGCGGTCGATGCTCACGGCTGGACCCGTGTAGTTCAGGGTGCCACCGGCGAGCACGAGCGTGCCCTTGCCGAGCGGGCCGGCAGCGGCGGCATTCGTCAAGAGACCGACCGAAACCGTTCCTTCCTCAATGGTCGTCGGACCTGTGAAGTCATTGAGCAAGGTGTTTGGGATCGTGAGCCCAGCGATGCCGCGCTTGGTCAGGCCAGCGGTGCCGCTGATCTTGCCGTTGCCGGTGAGGGTGAAGTCAAAGATGTCGTGGTCGAAGGTCGTGCCGCTGCCGCCGGGAGAAACGGTGGAATTCAGCGCGATATCGTAGTCGGCGGGGACGTTCAGGAAGGTGGTGACGTCCTCGAAGATCGCCGGGTCACCGTTCGCAAAGTTCGTCGTGGCACCGCCGAAGCCATTGGTCCAGTTCAGCGTGGAGGTATCCCAGACACCGGAGTTGCCAACGGCCCAGTGCGGGGCATTCACGCGGGTGATATTCAGCGAAATGACCGAGCCGCTATCCGCAATCGGCGTGGTCGGATTCAGCGAGACACCATCGGGAAGGGTGCCCACCACGAAAGTGCCGGCACCGGTCTTGGAGGTGTAGGAAACGATCGGGAACGAACCGATCGCCGGTTCGGTATCGACCAGATTGATCGCCGTAGTGCCGGTGCGCGAGAGCGCGCCATTCACCTTCAGTGGAGCTACGGTGGGATTGCCCGCACCTGCTGCCGCCGTGATGGAGAGCGTGGAATTGGCCAAGGTGAGGCCGGAGGTCTGAAGCACGCCGGTATTGACCGACTGCACCACTCCGAGAGTCGTGCCCGCTGCCGCGCTGAGTGCGCCGCCGCCGGTCGAGTCGGTGGTGAAGCTCAGGGTACCGCCGGTCACGGTGGAAGCACCGCTGAAGGTATTGGCACCGGTGAAAGCGAGGCTGCCAGCACCGCTCTTGGTCACGCCGCCCACGCCGGACATCGGCATCGGGGCGGTCAGGGCGAAGCCATTGGTGTCCACCTTCATGCCGCCGCTGGCGACATTGAGGGTGTCCGTCAGGCGGGTGAACTCGGCGTTGTTGCCAGATGCGATGATCTGGGTGCCGTTGAAGTTGATGGTGCCGTTGCCGGTATTGGCGCCGCTGCCGTCTTCAGCGCTGCCGGAGAAGCGGTTGGTGCGGACCGTGCCGCCATCGAGATTCAGCACGCCAAGTGCGGCACGCGGTGCCACGGAAATGGTTCCCGAGCGGTATTCCGCGGTGCCATTGATCGTGAGCGAAGCGGAGGTCGCTCCGGCCTGCTCACCGATCCAAGTGAGGCCATTCTGGATGTCCACAAGGCCACCGCTCTGAGTCATCGTGCCGGGGCCGCTGGCACCGACGATGAAGTTGCCGCCGCCGGTCTTGGTGATCGTGCCACCGGTCATGGTGAGATCACCCGTGCCACCGCCGCGGCCGATCGCGACCCAGCTGTTCACGTTGATGGTGCCGGCGTTGAGAACGATCTGGCCGTTGGCACCGGTGCCTTGGCCGGCCCACAATTCACCGTTGGAATTCAGGACGGCGGTAGCGCCATTGACGGTCAGCTTGCCCTTGCCAGCGCCAACAAAGCCAGCGTCGTTGTTGTCGTTTTCAGGTGCCATCCCGCCCACCGAAATACGGCGGCTGGCGGTGAACGTCCCGCCGGTCAGGTTCAGCTCGGGAGTGGTCGCATTCGCAAGGTTGTTCACGCCCACGGCGAAGAAGGCATTGCCACCCGTGGCCCCTTGGGCGTAAGCGCCGCCGGAGACGTTGATCTTGCCGGTGGAGTTGCCGAGGCCGATGTAGCCACGGTCTCCGTTGTTGGTCCAAGTGCCGCCGGTGATGTTGACGGTGCCATTGCCGCCGTCGGCCGCTTCACGCTTGCCGATGAAGGACCAACCGCCGGTCGCGAGGGAGCCGGAATTGAGGTTCAGTGTGCCGGTACCGCCGCTGGAGCCGACGCCTACGTCGGATGCCGTGCTCAGGGTGCCGGTGGTATTGATCGTGGCGACGCCAGTGCCGCCGCCCGCGTTTTGGCTGCCACCGAGCCAAAGGCGGCCGTTGGTCGCGTAGTTACCGGAGCCGGTGAGGTTGAAGGTGCCGTTGCCGCCTTCCACGCCGATGTAGGTCCAGGCGTTGGCATTGATCTGACCGGCCGACTGGTCCAGCCGACCGGTCGTCCCGGCCCCCATGGCGAGGATGACGTCAGTAGGATTGAAAAGGAGATTCGAAGTCACCACCGGGAAGTTCGGGGTGATCGTGTTGACGTTGGCATTGGCGCCGTTGGGAACACCGGCGGGGGTCCAGTTGTTCGGCTCGTTCCAATTGGAACTCACGGAGCCATTCCATTGCTGAGCGTGCGCGGCAGAGAGGCCCAGCGCGGTGGCGCCAGCGATCATCCCTGCAAACCAACGGACATTGTGAGACGCGGTAGCGGACAAGGATGCCCGGGTCGTCAGGTTACGAATTGGTTGAGTCATGGGTCTGGATTTCGGGTCGGGTACGGATGGGATGGTCTCACCGTCGGATCGCCGGGAAGCAGCGGCAATCGGGCGGGGGGACCTAGCTGCCACTGGGTCGGTGGAAGCGTTTGATCTGTGGATTTCGGATTCACCCTGTTTGAAATGTGTTTGGCATTTCAAATGGACAGGGCGGGCGAAACTCGGGCTGAAGTCTCGTTTTGCAAGCAGGACTTTTGAAATTCCTGGCATCAATACTGTCACCTAATCTGCACGATCCGTTTGAATCACCTCGTCAAACATTACAAACCGGCGGGGATTGCCTGATTTGGAATCATTTCGAGAAGTTCACGGCCGGGGTTCAACGGTCATGCGGCTCTTACGTAAATTGTTAGATTCGCGAGCGAATAGGGGGTGTTTCCAAATGCCGGACCGGGCCTTTGAAGGCAGCCCGGCATGGGGCTCGTAGTCGACAAACCACAAGTGCAAGCCATCAGCGCAGAGGTATAACAGGGGTCTCCTTGGATTTGGTTTTCGGATGGGGCCGGGCCGAGCGGAGCAAGCCTGCGGTTCAACCAAGTCGCCGGGAGGCGGAACGGTCTGCGAATTGGAGGTCGCTGGCTTTAAGGCGATCACTCCTCTCTCTAAGCAGCGCACGCTTCAGCCGCGTGGCGAATTTGCAAGGGGAGTTAGAATGCCATCCCTCCGCGCCACCTTCGCCACGCCGCCCACCATCTCCCGACAAAAAAGCCATCAGGCGAGACCGCCTGATGGCTGTGGATCAATCCGTCACGGACCGGTCACGCCGGCTTTTCGGCGTTCCATTGCCAGCCGGGATGGCGGACGTAGTAGAGCGCTTCCTTCACGTCGATGCCGTGCTTCGCCTTGTTGTGGTTCGCCTGCAGGTGGGCGTTCCAGATCGCCTTCTCTTGCTCGGTGGCGGCGTGGCGTTTGCGATAAGGCGCGCGGTTGCCGACGAGCATCACGAAGTAACCTTCGATGCCGAAGTCATTCTGGCTGGAGCCCATGCGATAGCGGCAGAAGCCGGTGGGACCATTCTCCTCGTAGAACTCTAACAGGGCACCGATTCCGGAGATGTCCGTGTCCGCGCGGCAGTGCTTCCAGAAGGGTGTGTCGAGCGCGGTATTCAGCTTGTAGTGCAGGCCGAGGAAGTCGCGGATATCTCCCCAACCCTGGGCCACCAGCTCATTGTAGAGATCGCGCATGGAGGGGGTAGGATCGAGTTCCGAGTGAAGCAGGAAATCGACGAAGGTCTGGCAATGCGAGCAGACGATCATGAGCGCGGTGGCTTCAAGCGGCTCAACGAAGCCACCTGAATTGCCGACGGCGATGACGTTGTCCACCCACAGCCGCTTGTAGGAACCGCTGCGGAATTTCACGACGCGCGGGGCTTCGGGCACCTTCGGGTTCTTGCGCTTGAACTCGGCGGCCGCTTCATCATCGGAAATGAACTGGGATGAGTAGACATAGCCACGGTTGACGTGGAACTCGTGCTCGATCTGCCAGCTCCAGCCGGCGTCCATCTGCTCGGCAGTGGTGTAGGGAAGGATCGGCTCATCCGGGCCGCGTTCCCAACCGCCCACGACGGCACGATCGCAGAAGAGCGTCTTGTCGAAATTATTGAAGGGCTCTTCGAGCACCTTGCCTAACAGCTCACTGCGGAAGCCGCTGGCATCAATGAAGAGGTCTGCTTCCAGCCTTTGCCCATCTTCAAGATGGACGGCCGTGATGCCCTGCGGCCCGCGGTCGGCACCGACCACGCGGCCATCGGTGAACTCGACTCCGACTTCACGGGCGACGACCTCGAGGATCTCGACGAACTTGGCATTCTCGATGTGGAAGGCGTGCCACGCCTGGATGTCCGGCGCACCGCTCGGCTGGCGCTCGAAGGCCTTGCCCTGCCGCATCAATGCGGAGGTGATATCGACCGACGAGAACTCGTCGTCGCAGTAGAAGCCATTCGGCCGCGGCAAGTCGGACCAATGCGCATCCAGCTGCGGCGCGAAGGTGTAGTCGAAACGCCCGCGCTCACCCCATAGGAAGCGGATGCCCAGCTTCCATGTCGGCTCGGCGAGATCATAGAAGTGTTTCCGCGAGATGCCGAGATAGTCGAAGATATGTCGCGGGAAATTCGGGGTGGTCCCCTCGCCCACCCCGATCACGCCGATGTCGGGGCTGCGGACGACCCGCACATTGAGCTGCGGGATTTTCTTCTTGAGAGAAAGGGCGGCAATCAGGCCAGCGCTGCCGGCCCCGAGGACGAGTACGTTCTTGATCATTCGAAGGAGGGTTTTCTAACGGAAGAGAGAATAGTGAATGAGTTCGTTCCTGCCAATAGGCGATGCGTCATTCGAGGTCATAGTTCGTAGGTTTACCCACCACGACAAAAGCCTGTAGTGAAAAGCCCTACCACAGGATGGTGATTTTCTCCAATCCCTCATCCATCAGAAGCCGCGCCAGCTCCGCGCGCGGATGATCGGATGATAGTACATGGAAAGCCCCGGCCGCGCGAAGCGGACGGGGCTTCAATGATTCCCCGGGGATGTCTCAGGGCGTGACGCTGACGCGCATGTAGCCACGGGTCGGGTTACCATTCGACCCGCTCAGGCTGAACGTGCGGTACTCGTAGCCGCTCGGTGCCGCTGGCAGGCCCGCGGTAACGGGAGTCACCGGGACCGCAGCCGTGGTGTAGCCGGTCAGGTTCGTGCTGCCCTGGATGGTGTAAGTGTAGCCGTCCTGCGTTGCCGTCGGCGACGGGCTGCCGGTGAAGGCCGGCGCGCCACTGCGAACCGCAATGGTCAGCAGCAACTCCTTGGTCGTGTCCCCATCGGCACTGCTGTCCGCAATGATCTGATAGACCTTGGGGCCGTTGGTGCCGCTGTTAGGGGTGCCGCCGAGCGCGAACTCGACTGCATTGGTGGAGCCGTCGCCGTCCGGATCATCGCCCGGATCACGATCGGCCAGCGGGATCGACGGGAAGCCGGCCATCCACGTGTCGTACGGGTTGGCAACGGCACCGGTGACCTGGATGGTTCCGGAGCCGGTGATGTAGCCACCGGGCGTGGCGGAGGTGTAGTTGCCAATCGGCTGGTTCACTCCATTGAGAACCAGGCTGGCAACTTGATCCACCGCACCATGGGTCAGGTTCAGGACTGCTCCCGACGCGATCGAGACGGTGCCGGTATTCGAGAGATAGGCGGACGATACCGAAAGCGTGCCGGCACTGATGGTGGTATTTCCGGCATACGTGTTGATCCCGGAGAGCGTCAGGGTTCCGGCGCCTTGCTTCGTCAGCGAACCCGGACCCACGAGCACCTGGGAGATGGTGATGGCCTGGTTATTGGTATCGATGAAGGCGCCGCCTGCATCCACGGACACTAGGTCATGACTGTTCATGTAGTTCGAGTTCGCTCCGGTATGGGCCTTCAGGAGGCCGCCATTGAAGTGGAACTCGGTGTAGTTCGCGGCGTTGAAATTCCGCTGTACCACGCTCTTGGCAATGATGGTGCCGCCGGTGTTGAGATACGCGACGGAATGGCTGGTGCCTGCACCTTCCGCACTGAGATGGAGACCTTCACCGTCGATGTTGAGAAGGCCGGTGCCGCCCACGGTCAAGGTGCCGGTGCCGTTTTCCCCGACGATGAATCCAGGCGTGGTGCCGGTCAGGTTCACCGTGCCGCCGGTGATATTGAAGATGCCGGTGGCCCCGTTGTAGCGACCGATGGTGACATAGGTAGCGCAAGTGAGCGTGCCACCCGTGACGTTCACGGTGCCAGTGGTGCCGGTATTCTTCCCGACGAAGGTGGTGCCGGTCGCGGAGACCGTGGCATTGTCCTGGATGTTCAGCGTGCCATTGGAAGTGCCGACGTCCGCAATGTTGAAGTCAGCATTGACCGTGGAGAGGCTCGCGTTGTTCTTCACCGTCATGACGGCGGTGCCGTCATTTCCGACCGAGAACCAGCCGCCGGTGTGAGTCATGCTCGAGGTATCCTGGAGCGTGAAGTTGCAGACGGCGGTGTTGTTGAGCGCCATCTGGATCCGGTTGGTGGCGGTGTAGACCGAATTCCCCGCCAGGGTCATGTTGGTCGTCGAGTTCTGCTTCTCGGCGAGCAGGGTCATGCCCGTGGTGGTCCAGTTGGTATTCGTCAGCGTGACCGTCTGGTCGCTGTCATTGGTGGCCAATGCATTGTCGAAGCCGGTGCTGAAGGCTCCCACGCGGACGGTGGACCCGGTGGCGGAGAGGGTGCTCAGGACACCGGTATCCCCGTTGCCACGGCCCACGGCGATGAAGTTGCCAACCGTCAGGTTGCTGTTCTGAATCACCAGATTCGCCGGAACATTCGGAAGGGAACCCACATAGAGCTCTCCGGGAATGGAGATCGTCTGGCCGGGGCCGGGGAACGCGAGGGTGCCTCCCTCGACCTGGCTGACCAGACCCGTGCCGCCGAGGGTGATCGAGGCACCGCTGAGGGTCAGCGTGCCGGCGCCGGTCTTGATGAGGCTGCCGTCAGCCGTGCCGGCCACCGTGCCGGAGAAGGTCACGTTATTGGCATTCGAGAACCCGCTGTCCGCACCGCTGAGGGTGAAGCCGCGGTTGATGACCACATTGCCGCCGGTGTAGGCGAGCGTGCCGCCATTCAAAACCAGCTTGTCCGGTGAGGCGGAAGCCGCACCGATGGAGCTGGCGACGCCGCCATTGCTCAGGACTCCCACGGTGGTGGTGCCGCCGGACAGCGTGGTGACGCCGGTGTAGTCATTCCCCGTCAGGCCGATGGTGAGCGAGGAGGTGCCGGCCTTCGTCAATCCGCCGGACCCGCTGATCTTGCCCGTGCCGTTGAGAGTGTAGTTAAGCGTGTCGCTGTCGAACGTCACCAGGCCAGGCGTCACGGTGCTATTCAAGGTCAGCGCGGGAGTGAGGACGGCCGGATCATCATCGAACTCCACCGGCAGCGGATTCGCGTAGGCCAGGGGATTGGTCGTGATCTTGTCGATCCAGTTGACGGTGGTGGTGTCCCAGTTGCCATTCACGGTCCCCCGCCACAGCGGGAAGTTGATGGCGGTGACGTTCAGCGAGACCAAGCCAGCGGTCTGCACCAGATTCGCCGTCACGCCGAGGGGCAGGCTGCCCAGAACAAAGCTGCCGCCGCCGGTGATCGAACCGGTGTAGCTGACCAGCGGGAACTGTCCGAGTTCCGGATTGGGATCCGCGACATTGATGGTGACCGGGCCGCCGGTCAGGGCGAGGGCGGTGCTGACATTCAGCGCGGGATTGGAGGGATTACCGAAGGAATCCGCGACGCCGATCTCGAGCGCAGCTCCGGAGGCCAAGCTGACGTTCGGAACCGAGAAGCTCGAGAAGTTCCCGGCCTGGTTGATTCGCAAGGTGGCTCCATTTGCCACGGTGAAGTTCCCCGTGGTGCCGGTATCCGAAGCGACAGCCAGCTTGCCACCGCTCACGGTGTGGGCGCCGGTGTAGGTATTCGAGCCACTGAGGGTAAGGGTGCCAGCGCCGGTTTTGACCACGCCACCCGCGCCATCGAGCGCTTGGGAACTGCTCACACTGAATCCGGCGGTGTCCACCTTCAAGCCGCCGGCACCGATGGAGGCCGTGATGAAGGCCTCGATGAAGCCGTCACTATTGCCGGTGGCGATGATCTGGGAGCCGTTGAAATTGACGTGGCTGTCGCCCGAGCCGCCCAACAGAGCACTGGTTTTCACAGTGCCGCCGTTCAGATTGATCGTCCCGGTGGTGCCGGTCTCAACCGCCGCCATGAAACGCGGGCTACGCCACTCGGCGGTCCCGGAAATATTCAGGGTGCCGGTGCCGCCGTTACGGTTGCCGACCCAGGTGATGCCGCGGTCGGCGACCGCGGACGAGTTCAC
This sequence comes from Luteolibacter sp. Y139, assembly GCF_038066715.1. NCBI lineage: Bacteria > Pseudomonadati > Verrucomicrobiota > Verrucomicrobiia > Verrucomicrobiales > Verrucomicrobiaceae > Neoluteolibacter > Neoluteolibacter soli. Next base: position 714,371 of record NZ_JBBUKT010000003.1, read on the forward strand.
GATGACCAAGCCGCCGCTCATGTTCATGAGGCCCGAGCCAGTGTCGCCGACGATGAAGTTGGTATCGCCGTTCTTGGTCCACGTGCCGCCGGTCATCGTCACCGTACCGGTGCCGCCAGCGCCGGCGTTCGCATCTTCCTTGCGGCCGACGGAGACCCAGTTGTTGTTGGTGATGGAACCGTTGCTGAAGTTCAGCGTGCCGGTGGCTCCCGTGTTGTTACCCACCCAGAATCCACCGTTCACGGTGAGATTGGTGCCGCCTAGATTCACGGTGCCGTTCGAGGTGGTGGCAGTGGCGGTGACGAAATCCTGACCAATGCGGAAGTCGCCTGCGGCGGTGAAGGTGCCGCCATTCAGGTTCGCCGTGCCGGTGCCGCCGTCAGTGGCGGAGGTAAGGCCGCCGCCGATATCGACAGCCGTGGCGGCACCGCTCTTCGTCACCGTGCCACCGGACATGCTGAAGGTACCGGTGGAGCCCGTGCCGTTGCCGATCTCAAACTCGTTGACCACCGTGAGCGTGCCGGAGTCCATCTTCACCGTGCCCGTGCCGCCAAGGGTGCCGAGCAGGAGTTGGCTGCCGACCGCAAGCGTGCCGGTGGTGTTGATATTGACCGTTCCGGTGCCAGCTCCGATCGGACCACCGACATACACGTGCCGTGGCACGGTCAGGGTGCCGGAGCCCTGCGCGAAGCCCGTGAGCGTTCCGCCGGCGCCTCCGGTGTTGGCCAGGTTATAGGTGCCATTGCCTCCACCCGTGCGGCCCAGGGTAATATCGCCATCGGTGGCAAGGGTGGCAGTGCCCGCGCGGTGATCGATCCGGCCCGCCGCCGTATTGCCGATCAGCATGCTGGTCGGGATCGGGCTGATGTTCGCGGTGATGGTCGCGATGTTCGGCGGTGCCGCGGCAGTCGTGACGACGCCGGAGCCACCGGTGGAGCCGTTCCAGTTCGCGAAGTTGTTCCAGTCGGTGCTGACCGTGCCGGTCCAGTTCGCGGCAAGCGCGGAACTCGAACCGAGAATGGTGGTGCCGGCGAGC